>NZ_AUJC01000010.1:0-186375 GCF_000424025.1 Clostridium paraputrificum AGR2156 | reverse complement strand
TGGAGGAAAAGATTTATGAAGAAGGTGTTTATTGGAATTGATGTAGGGAAATTTAAAAATAGTATCAGTATTATAGATACTGAAGGGAATCCAATTGTAAAAAAAGGACTTAGTATCGAGAATGACTATTATGGATTTGCTAGATTAGAGGAGCAAATAGATTTAATTATAAATAATTATGGCTTTACTTATGATGATTGTATAGCAGGTGTTGAATCAACAGGACATTATTGGTTTAATCTTAGAGATTATTTAAAAGATATCGGAATTGAAACAGTAATGATAAAAACAGATTCAGTAAAGCATAGAAGGGCATTAGAGGAAGGGCAGAAAGGAAAAAACGATACATTAGATGCTAGAGTAATAGCAAGTTGTCTTAGAAATGGGAATTATGTTTATATAAGAGAGAATGAAAGAGAATTAAGATCATTGCAAAAGTTGACACGTATGAGAAATGATATAAGTGATGAATTAGTAGCATTAAAGAATAAAATACATAGATGTATAGATATATGCAATCCGGTATTTTTTAAGATTTTTGAAAACTTGAATAGTAAAACAGGAGTAGCACTAATAAAGCTATATCCTTCACCGGAAGATATAATAAATGTTGATCTAGATAATATAAAAAGAGAGCTTGGCGAAATTGTAGACAAACCTAATATGAGAATGGTGAGTTTATATAAGGAAGAGTGTGAGATTTGGGGTAGGCTAATTAAAGAGCCTTCATATGCTGAAAAAGTAGAGATGGTAGCTTATATAGATAAATTTTTATTACAAAATAAATCTAAGGAGCATTTAGATAAGCAAATAAAAGAAATAGCAAAAAATATAATTCCTTTATATTCTGAGTTTGAGCAGATAAAAGGTATTCCATTAATACAATTAATATCGGTTTTAAGTGAAATAGGAGATATTAGAAATTTTAAAAATACTAGAGCAATATTAGCGTTTTTGGGCTTAAGTTTAAAAGGAAATGCTTCGGGAAAATACATAGGTGAACGAAGAATAAATAAGGCTGGTTCACGTATAGTTAGAAAACATCTATTTAATATAATGGATAGTTTAGTAAAACATAATGAGTATTTTAGAATAGCCTATTGTTACTATAAATCATATAATCATAAGAATCCAACTAAAAAAAGATCAATGCAAATTGCAGTAATGTGTAAATTTGTTAGAGTAATGTATGGAATGTTAAAACATAATACCAATTTTGATTATAAAGAGATGTTAAAAGGCTATTATTTTGGTGATTGTAATATGAAAGTGTTTAAAGAAGAATTTGAAGGAGAAAAGAGAACTAAGAAAATAGAGAATTATAAATTGGCATATAGTATATTTGTAAATTATAGCTAATTCCTAAATGTGGTAGTAAATAATAGGTAAGAGAAGATAATTTGAAAAAAGGTTAGAGAAGATATCGTTAATAAAAAGGAATATTGAATTTGAGTATGACAATAGAATAATCTATAATTAAATCGTAATGTAGGTGGAATTATACACTTAGAGCATAAAAATGACTCGGATAGAGAGAATTAATCACATTACACCATAGTATAACATGCGGATTAGGTGTTTTAGTAAAGCATTTATGCTTATACGGAGAAACGGGAGTGTTAGCAGTTATACATAATTATAATAGTGTAAAAGCATACGATTTAATTATTCGTCTAGGCTTTTGCACTATTTTTTAAATGAAAATGTGTTAAGGTCTTTTTGTCATACAATAAAATAAATAAAGAGCAGTATAGTGGTTATTTTATATACTATAATATATGATAAAAAGAAATAGTTATGAAATTCTAAGAAAAAGTGAGTATAATTAAAATAATTTCGTTTAATAGAGGGAGGTGTATAATAATACTAATGAAAAAATCAAAGGATTTGTAAGAAGGGAGAGAATTATATGAATTACTTAAATCTTACTATTGGGAATAAAAAAATTAAGGTGAAAAAAGGTACTACTTTTAAAGATGTTGTAAAAGAATATGCTATAGATAGCTTAGTAGTTTTATGTGAGTTAAATGGAGATTATTATGAATTAGCTATGGAAATACCAGCTGATGGAGATATAAAGTTAATTGATGCAAATAGTGAAATAGGATGGAAGATATATTCAAGAACTCTTCAATATATCTTTATAAAGGCTACTCTAGATATTTTTAAAGATGCAATTATTAAAATAGAGCATTCTATTTCAAAAGGAACATTTGGTGAGATTTATAAAACTCAACCTTTAAATAAAGAAGATATAAATAAAATAAGAAAACATATGGAAGATTTAATTGAGAGAGATATTCCAATAAATAAAGTTCAAGTATCTAAGGAAGAAGCAATAAAGATATTTGAAGACTATGGAATGATGGATAAGGTTAAATTATTAAAGCAAGTTGATTTAAAGACGGTTAAGTTATATGAATTAGATGGAAGATATGATTATTTTTACGGACAAATGGCATATTCAACTGGAATAATAAAGGCCTTTGACCTTATACCATATGCTCATGGTTTTGTTTTAAGAAATCCTACAGAAGAGGATGTTACAGTATTACCTGAGTTTAAGGAGCAAAAGTCATTAGCTAATATTTTTTATGAGACAGAAAGATGGTTGGATATACTTGGAGTAGGGGAAGTTGGAAGTCTAAATAAAAAGATTATAAGTAAAGGACTTACCAATTTAATTTTAGTTTCTGAAGCACTACATGAAAAGAAAATAGCTTATTTAGCAGATAGTATTTCAGCAAAGAAGAATGTAAAGGTAGTTTTAATTGCTGGCCCATCTTCTTCTGGAAAAACTACTTTTGCGAATAGGCTTGGAATACAACTAAGAGTTAATGGGTTAAATCCAATACCAATATCTTTAGATGATTATTTTGTAGATAGAGTTCATACTCCAAGGGATGAAAACGGAGAATATGATTTTGAATCAATTGAAGCTATTGACTTAAAGTTGTTTAATAAAAATCTAAAATATCTTTTAGATGGTAAGGAAGTAGAGATCCCAAGTTATAATTTTAAGACAGGAAGTCGTGAATGGAATGGTCATAAACTAAAATTACCTGGAAATGGTGTAATTATCGTTGAAGGAATTCATGGATTAAATCCATCATTAACAGATGCTATAGAAGATGATAAAAAATATAAAATATATATATCTGCCTTAACTCAATTAAATCTTGATAACCATAATAGAATTGCAACAACAGATGTAAGAAAAGTTAGAAGAATAGTTAGAGACTATTTATCAAGAGGTTATGGAGCAGAAGAAACTTTAATGATGTGGCCTTCAATTAAAAGAGGAGAAAGAAAAAACATTTTTGTATATCAAGAGGAAGCTGATGCAATGTTTAACTCAACATTAGTATATGAATTATGTGTATTAAAACCATATGCTATAAAAGAACTTGAGAAAATAAAGCCAGGTAGTCCGGTGTATAATGAAGCTGTGAGGTTAAGATCATTTTTAAACTTCTTTAAAGAAATTGAATTCAGTGATGTGCCAGAGAATTCCATCTTAAGAGAATTCATTGGAGGAAGTTGTTTTTATAAATATTGAAGAGAGGTTGCTAAGTAACTTCTCTTTTTAAATAGCTTAATCTTAATAATAAAAATAATATTATTTTTATTATTAAGAAAAGAATTTTTCTTATAATAATTCTAAAAAATATATATTTATATAAATATGTAAATATACAACAATAAAAAAAGAGAATCCTTGCTATAGATTCTCTTTTATCAGTATCAATATTAAACTATCTACTTAACTTTTTAACTGCAACATTTTTATTTTCTAATTTCTCTATTAGGTAATCAATATCTCCAGCTTTAAGAATATAAGATAACTTTTTCGCTTTATCATTAAATTCAAAGGAGATAATTTTTTTGGGAGAACCTTTGTCCCATTTAACAGTTACGCACCTTATGCTCTCATATTTAAATTTATTATTAAATAGAACCATGCTATCTCTAGAAAACATTACTAGATTAAAGACAAAAGAAACAAAAAGCAAAACAAAAAATAAAATTATTCCTATAGTTGTAGTTTCAACAACAGACATATATAAAAGTAGTAAAGCAGCACAGAAAAAGTTCATTTTATCTTTGAAAAATATTTTAAGATGTAACTCTCTTTGATTTCCATAAAAATCACATATGTTTAATAAGAAATATAAAGCAAATAATATTCCTAGGAAGATTGCAAAACCAAAAATTATATTAAGAATAATGTTCATAAAAAAATCCCTTTCATTGTTGTGGGGGGGAATAAATTCCATAAATTAAGTATAGCAAAATAAAGATTGATAATACAGATAAAATTACTTAAACTAAAAGTAAAATAACTAATGATTAAGGAGAGGTTTTATGAAGAGCGTAGGCGTTTTTGATATTTTAGGTCCTATAATGGTTGGTCCATCAAGTTCTCACACTGCAGGAGCTGCAAGACTTGGAAAAGTAGCAAGATCTGTAGCTAATGGTCCCTTAAAAAGCGTAAAGTTTTTATTGCATGGTTCTTTTGGGAAAACCTATAAGGGACATGGAACAGATAGAGCATTAGTTGCTGGAATACTTGGAATGGAGCCTAGTGATATAAGATTAAGAGAGTCTCTAGAAATTGCTAAGAGAGAAGGGTTAGAATTTGAATTTATAGAAACAGATTTAGGAGATGCTCACCCAAATACTGTTAAGTTTATTATGGAAACTAAGAAAGGAAATTACTGTGAAGTTATAGGTTCTTCCATTGGTGGAGGAAGTATACAGATAACAGAAGTAAATGGCAATAAAGTGGAATTTACTGGAGATTATCCAACATTAATAATATCTCACCAAGATGTACCTGGAGCAGTTTCTAATGTTACCTCGATACTTTATAAAGAACACATAAATATTGCTTTTATGAAGGTTTTTAGAAAGCAAAGAGGTAAGGGGGCTACAATGGTATTTGAAGTAGATAATAGATTAAACGATGATGTAATAGATGAAATTAAAGGGATAGATTCTATAAGTAGAGTTATTAGAATAAATCCAGTTAAGGAGGAGGAATAATGGATATAGCAAGAAGTGGAGAAGAACTTTTGAAAATTTGCCAAGAGGAGAATATATCTCTTAGCGAATATGCTATAAGATATGAAATAGAAGATAAGGGAATATCAAGAGAAGAACTTTTTGAAAAGATGAGAAAAAATCTACATGTTATGATAACATCTGCTAACGAGGGAATGGAAAAAGAAGTTTATTCAGTTAGTGGTCTTATAGGTGGAGATGCATATAAATTAAAAAAGTATCTTGAAAAAGGAGAGACATTAACAGGGGATACTATGGTATTAGCCATGGCTATGGCATTATCCTCATCAGAAGTAAATGCAGCTATGGGGAAAATTGTAGCATGTCCTACTGCAGGTTCTTGTGGAATATTACCGGCAGTTATTTTAGCAGCAGGAAAAAGATTAAATAAAACAGAAGATGAAATGATAGAAGGATTATTTGCATCAGCAGCTGTGGGAATGATAATAGGTATGAATGCAACACTAGCTGGAGCAGAAGGTGGATGCCAAGCAGAATGTGGTTCAGCTTCAGCAATGGGAGCAGCAGCTGTAGTAGAAATGATGGGTGGTACTCCTAAGATGAGTTTAGATGCAGGTGCAATAGTACTAAAGAATGTACTTGGACTAGTATGTGACCCAGTTGCTGGATTAGTTGAAATACCATGCGCAAAAAGAAATTCTTCGGGAGCTATTAGTGCTTTATGTACAGCTGATTTGGTTATGGCAGGTGTAGAATCAAAAATACCTTTTGATGATGCAGTTTCTGCAATGTATAAGGTAGGTAAATCTCTTCCAGCATCATTAAGAGAAACTGCTTTAGGTGGAGTTGCTATAACTAAAGCAGGATTAATGCTAAAAAAGAAAGTTTACGGAGAAGAGTAAAACTGGTAAGATAAAAGTGAAAATTACATAAATTTACTAGGGGAGCTAGTGCTCTGGCTGAGAATGGAAAGAAAGTTCCTAAACCCTTGAACCTGATATGGTTAGAACCATCGTAGGGAAGTGATAAATTAAAAATATAAAAGTTTATTTGCGTGGCCCTATTAGGCTACGCTTTTTTATTCTTTAGGAAAGTAGATTTATTATTAATTGAGGATAACTTCAACAATTTGGCTATATATTCGCTAATTTATGCCTAAAGAATTAAAAAAATTATATGAGATTGGTCTTTTGCTCACATGCTTTTCTTAAAGCAGAGTGTGATGAAAAAATCGAAGACTCGGTAAGTTCATATTGACGATTTTTTTACGAATTGGAGGTAAATATGGAGAAAAAGGGATTATCAAAAAAATTAGCATTAAGTGGTGTGCTTATAGCAATAGCAACTATATTGGGAACTTTTTCAATTCCTATATTTGGAGCAAGAATGTCCCCAGTACAACATTTTGTAAATGTGGTTACAGCTGTTACATTAGGTCCAGGATATGCTTTAGGAAATGCATTTATAGCTTCTACCCTTAGAAATATTTTAGGTACTGGCAGTCTTTTAGCCTTTCCAGGGAGTATGATAGGAGCATTTTTATCAGGAGTTTTATATAAAAAGTTTAATAATATAGAAGCAGGATTATTAGGAGAAATAATTGGGACAGGCTTTATAGGGGCCTTAGTTGCATATCCCATTTCAACTTTAATCTTAGGTAAAGAAGTTGCACTGTTTGCTTATGTTATACCATTTTGTATTAGCTGTATAGGTGGAGGAATAATAGCTTATACATTTTTAAAGATATCAACAGTTAGAAAAGTTTTGTTCTCTTTTTTTATTGATTAAAATATTGTAAAATGGACAATAGTAAAGAAATATAGAAAGAGGTGAGTATTTGAATATCAAAGATACAGCTTTATATGCATTAAAAAAATTTTATGGATATAATAGCTTTAGACCAGGGCAAATGAACATAATTTTTAATATTCTATCTAAGAAGGATGTTTTTTGTATAATGCCAACAGGCGCTGGTAAGTCAATTTGCTATCAAATACCAGCCTTAATAATGAATGGTGTTACCTTAGTAATATCTCCTTTAATATCCTTAATGAAGGATCAAGTAGACTCCCTTAAGGAGAATGGTATTACTGCTACATATATAAATAGCACTCAAAGTATGGAGGAAATAAAGGATATACTTAAGGATGCATCTTTAGGTTTATATAAATTAATATATATTGCACCAGAGAGATTAGAGTCTAAAGTTTTTGTTCAAATGATAAGAAATTTACATATTTCGCAGGTGGCGGTAGATGAAGCACACTGTGTTTCAGAATGGGGACATGATTTTAGAATTAGTTATAGATATATAAAACCTTTTGTGGATTTGTTACCTAATAGGCCAGTTATATCTGCATTTACAGGTACTGCTACAGATGAAGTTAAAGAGGATTCTATGAATCTTTTAGGACTAAGAAATCCAATAAAATATGTAGGTGATATAAATAGAGAAAATCTTTCTATTAATATTTTCAAAGAAGAGGATAAGTTAGAAGGAATTAAGGATATTATAAGAGAGCATGAAGATGAATCTGGAATAATATACTGTTTGTCTAGAAAAGAAGTGGAAAATTTATATACTTATTTAAGGGAGTATGGGTATAATGTATCAATGTATCATGGAGGGCTAGAAGATTATGATAAGGAAAAAGCTCAAGATGATTTTTTATTTGAAAGAACAAATATTATGGTAGCTACTAATGCATTTGGTATGGGAATAGATAAATCAAATGTAAGATACATAGTTCATTGTACAATTCCTAAAAATCTTGAATCTTATTATCAAGAAATTGGTAGAGGGGGAAGAGATGGGGAAGCTTGTAAGTGTTATCTTTTTTATAATAGAGATGATATACGAAGAGTAGAGTTTATATTAAATAAAAGTAGTGGGTTTAAACGTAAGGAAATTGCCTTAAGAAAACTTCAGTCTATGATAGACTTTTGTGAAGAAGATGGTTGTTATAGAGCATTTTTATTAAAGTATTTTAATAAGGAATGGTCTAGAAATTATTGTGGAAATTGTAGTAATTGCCTGGGAAATGATGAAGTAAGGGACTTTACTAGGGAAGGACAAATTATTTTGTCAACTGTATATAGAACCCGTGAAAATTACGGTATATCAGTATTAATTGATATTTTAAGAGGTATAAAAGGACCTAAAATAATAGAGAAAAACTTAGACAAAATAACAACTTTTTCGTTAATGAAGGACTATAGTTCATCATTTATAAAAGCTATAATTAATGAAATGCTTACACAGGGATATGTTAGCTTAAAGGAGGGAACATATTCTATGTTAAAGTTAAATAATAAATCTATGGATATACTTTTAGGTAAAGCAGACATGTACTTATTAGTAAAAGAAGATGAAAAGCCTATAGATGAAGAATTATTCCATAAATTAAAGCTTTGGAGAAAAAGTAAGGCTATTAAAGAAAATATTAAACCATACATTATTTTTTCAGACTCATCACTTATATCAATTGTAAATCGATTACCAAAGAGTATTGAAGAATTACTCCAAGTTAGAGGTGTTGGTGAGAAGAAAGTAGAGAAGTATGGAGATGAAATTCTGAAATTACTATCTAATGAATAAATAGGAGAGAAGTTGGTAAACAACTTCTCTTTTTGCTTACCTATAGTAGGAGTGGGGGATATTTGTTTCCATGTGACTTGGAACTTTCCACGGAACAAACAAAATAAATATCCTCCCTACCTTTTTTGTTATATTATTTAAGTGAATTTTCGTATTGTTGAACCATTCTCTTAACCATTTCTCCACCGACACTTCCATTTTGTTTAGAAGTTAGGTTACCCTTGTCAGTATTTTCATAGTCTTGTAATCCAAAACTTGAAGCTACTTCATTTCTAAAAGTATTTAATCCTTTTTTAGCTTCTGGAACTAAATTTCTGTTACCACTATTGTTTGAAGACATACCTGTCTACCTCCTTATATTTAAAAAGATTGTACAAATATTGTACAATCTTATGTTGTCCATGTAGCGAAAGAATAAACTATGAATATGTATCCTTTTACGGTTTTAGTATACTAATTTACATATTTAATGAAGTATAGGTGTTTACTGTAAGTTTATAAAGGTAATTAGTTTTCATTTAGGAATAAATTATTTGTGAAAAAAGTTATATTAATAGTCTTATTATTCATTAAAAATTCTTTGATAGGAATACTCTATAACTTTTGGTGAATATATTTTAAGTAAAAGGAGGGAGTGCATATGAACTTCAAAGAATTTATAGAAAGCGATAGAGAGGCTAGAAACAAGCAGAAATTTGAAGGGAATTTTTTGGATTATCTTGAAATTATAAAGTCAAATCCTGATATTGCTAAACTAGCGCATAAAAGAATGTATGACATTATAGTAGGCAAAGGGGTTGAATTACTAAAAGCTGAAGAGAATCCCAGGGTTAAAAAGATATATGGTAATGAAACTATAAGAAAATATGATTTTTTTAAGAATGATTTTTATGGAATAGACAAGGTTATTATGAAACTTGTTAATTACTTCAATTCTGCATCTATGAAGGGAGAAGAATCTAGGCAAGTTCTTTATTTAGTTGGGCCTGTTGGAGCTGGAAAGTCATCTTTAGTTGAAAGCTTAAAGAAGGCATTGGAAGAAGCTGATCCTATATATGCTCTTAAGGGTTGTCCGATGCATGAAGAACCACTACATCTAATTCCTAAACATTTAAGACCAAAATTTGAAGAACTATTAGGAGTACAAATAGAAGGAGATTTATGTCCTGTATGTAGATATAGGTTAATGCATGATTACAATGGGAAGTATGAAGAGTTTCCTGTGGAAACAAAGACTTTCTCAATAAGATCAAGAAAGGGTATTGGAGTAGTACCACCAGTAGATCCTAACAATCAAGATACATCTATATTAACAGGTTCAATAGATATTTCTAAAATGGACATGTATGCTGAGGATGATCCAAGAATTTTTTCTCTAAATGGTGCCTTTAATGTTGGTAATAGGGGGCTTGTTGAGTTTATAGAGGTATTTAAAAATGATGTTGAATATCTTCATACAATAATTACAGCTACTCAAGAAAAGTCTGTGCCATCTCCAGGAAAAGGATCGATGATTTATTTTGATGGACTTATAATTGCTCATTCAAATGAAGCAGAATGGAATAAATTTAAATCAGATCATACCAACGAAGCTATTTTAGATAGAATAGTAAAAATAGAGGTTCCATATTGCTTAGAGTTAGATGAGGAAATGAAGATTTATCAAAAAATAATTAAAAAGAGTAACTTTAAAGCACATATAGCTCCACATACAATTGAGGTTGCTGCTATGTTTGCAATTCTTTCAAGACTTTCTCCATCAACTAAAGTTGATCCTATGACAAAGTTAAAAATTTATAATGGTGAAGAAATTGTAGAAAAGGGAACAACTAAGAGAATAGATATTATGGAGCTTAGAGAAGAATCAGGAACTTATGAGGGTATGAAGGGGATATCAACTAGATTTATTGTAAAAGCAATAGATAATGCATTATCAAACTCAGAGTGTGACTGTATCAATCCATTAAGCATAATGGAGAGCATAATAAAATCAATTAAGGAGATGGATATTGGAGCTGATGATAAGAAGAAGTATCTAGGATTTATACAAGACACTATTAGGAAAGAATATAACAAGATGTTAGAGAAGGAAATTACAAAGGCCTTTATCCATTCATTTAGAGAACAGGCTGAAAGTCTTTTTAATAATTATATAGATAATGCAGAAGCTTTTGTTAATAAGAGTAAAATAAAAGATACTTCTACTGGTGAAGAATTAAATCCAGATGAAGAGTTTATGAGAAATATTGAAGAGCAAATAGGAGTTTCTGAATCTTCTAGTAAGGGATTTAGGGCAGATGTAACCTCATATATGTTCTATCTAGTAAGAAGCGGGGCAAAGATAGATTATACATCCTATGAACCATTAAAAGAGGCTATAGAAAAGAAACTTATAGCATCAGTAAAGGACCTTTCAAGAATAATAACTAAATCTAGGGTAAGAGATAAAGAACAGGCAGAAAAGTACAATGCAATGGTAGAGGAAATGAAGAATAATGGATATTGTATGCATTGTTGTGACGTTATCTTAAAGTATGCTGCAAATAATTTGTGGAAGGATTGAAACTAGATGGCAATCTTTAGAGATAATAGTGAGAATGCAGTAGAACACGATAGGTCCATAGAAGATAGAAGAAGACATAGGCAGCTAGTAGAAAAGTCTATAAAAGAAAACTTAGGAGATATTTTATCAGAAGAAAGTATTATAGGGGAAGGTAAAAATAAAAAGTTTAAAATTCCAATTAGAGGAATAAAGGAATATCAATTTGTTTACGGAAAAAATTCAAAAGGAGTAGCTTCTGGTACGGGGGAAGAAAAAAGAGGGGATAAAATAGGTAGTGGCAAGCCACAAGGAGCAAATGGAAAAGGTGGAGCAGGAAATAGAGAAGGAGAAGACATATATGAAACGGAAATAACATTAGAGGAACTTCTAGATTATATTACTGAAGACCTAGATTTGCCAAATTTAGATAAGAAAAAGTACTCTGAGATTGTTACTGAAAGTTCAGGTAAAAAGAAGGGGTATCAGAGATATGGAATTAATCCCCGTTTAGCAAAAAAGAAGACTGTTATGTCTAAAATTGCTAGAAAGCAGGGTAAAAAGAGAGCGTTAGCAGAAGAGGGGGTAGAAATAGAGATAGAAAGGTTCCCTTTTAGAGAAGAGGATTTAAGGTATTATAGAGTAAAGAAAAAGCCTAAAAGAGAAAGTAATGCAGTTATGATATTTATCATGGATGTATCAGGCTCTATGGATAGTACTAAAAAATATTTAGCTAGATCTTTTTTCTTTGTATTATCTAAATTTTTAAGACGTAAATATAATAATATTGCTTTTGAATTTATCTCTCATACAACTGTAGCAAAGAGGGTAGATGAATATGAGTTTTTCCACAAAGCAGAATCTGGTGGAACCTATATATCTAGTGGGGTAAGACTAGCTTTAGATTTAATAAAAGAAAAGTATCCACCAGAAGTGTGGAATATTTACCCTGTTTATGCTTCAGATGGGGATAACTGGACAGAAGATAATGAAAGAGCAATGAAAGCAGTAAAAGAATTATGTTCAGTAAGTAACATGTTTGGATATGCAGAGCTATTACCTTCTACTTACTCTACAACTATGTATTATAGGTTTTTAAAACAAATAAATGAAGAAAACTTTATACCTGTAATAGTTAAAGAAAAAAAGGACTTATGGGAGGCGTTAAAGTTAATGCTTAGTAAGGAACTAAAGGAGGAGTAGGCTTGGAATATGTTTTAAAAGATTTAATTGAATGGAATGAGGTTATAGAAAGTAAGGCTAAGGAGCTTGGCTTAAATTTCTATCCTCAAGAATTTGAAATTATAGGGTTTAACGAAATGTTAGGATATGAGGCATACGTAGGTATGCCTTCTAGGTATCCTCATTGGAGCTTTGGTAAGTCTTATGAAAAAAATAAAACACTGTATTCCTTTAATTTAACAGGTTTACCATATGAAATGGTAATTAACTCTAATCCTTGCTTAGCATACTTAATGAGAGAGAATACTCTTCCCTTACAAATACTAACTATAGCACATGTATATGGTCATAATGACTTTTTTAAAAATAATAGACTTTTTAAAGAGGGAACTAGAGCTAAATTAGCATTAGAGATGTTTAAGCTTGATGGAGAAATTATTAGAGAATATATTAATGCTCCAGGAATAGGGTATGAAAAAGTAGAAAGAATTTTAGATGCTGCTCATGCAATAAGATATAACATAGGTAGAGTAATTGGAAGAAAAGAAATTACAGATGAGGAAATACGAAAGAATAGAATAGATGATTATAAAAAGGCTATTGAAAATAAAAGTATACTTGATATGGATATGGTAATAGAAGAACCTATTTTAGATAAGATTCCTTTAGAGCCTTATGATGATGTTGTAGGGTTTATTATTAAATATGGAAAGTTAGAAGAGTGGGAAAAGGATATTGTTAGAATAGTTAAAAGGGAAACTGAATATTTTATGCCACAAATAGAAACTAAGACTATGAATGAAGGTTGGGCAAGCTATTGGCATTATAATATTTTAAAGAGCTTAGATTTACCAGAGGGATTACATTTTGAGTTTTTGAAAAGGCATAATGATGTGGTTGCTCCTATATTAGGGGGATTAAATCCATACTATGTAGGCTTTAAAATGTTTGAAGATATAGAAAGAAGGTATGGAAAAGATAAGATATTTGAAGTTAGGGCCATGGAAAGAGATGCTTCATTTATAAGAAGATATCTAACACAAGAATTATGTGAGGAGTTAAATTTGTTCCAATATGGTAAAAAAAGTTTTGATTATGTAATAGAAGAAGTATCAGATGAAGGTGGTTGGAAAGAAATTAGAGATAATTTAGCTTTTACTGCTGGATTAGGATCAATCCCATATATAAGAGTGACAGATTTAAATACAAGAGACCTTACCTTAACGTTAGAACATGTATATGATGGAAGAGAGCTAGAGGCAACTTATGCAAAAGAAACATTAAAGTATGTTCAACAGTTATGGGGATATAAGGTTAGATTGTTAACTAAAAATAAAGACAATAAGGAATTCTATATTAACTGTGATGTAGATAAAAAGATAACAGTAATAGAGAGTAACAAATAGATAGAGAAATGAATAATTTATAGATGAGTAAGAAATACTTAGGAGAATAAAATGAATCTTAAAGGTAGTGAAACTGAAAAAAACCTTTATAAAACATTTGCAGGAGAATCAAGAGCAAATACAAAATACTCACTGTATGCTGAACAGGCAAGAAAAGAAGGATATAGATGGGTAGCAGAGATATTTGAAGAAACTGCAGGAAATGAAAAGGCTCATGCTAGAGAAGTGTTAAAAAAGTATCTTTGTAAAATAAATAATACAGAAGCTAACCTTAGGGATGCTGCAAAAGGTGAAGCACAAGAAGCAAATAGAACTTATAAAGATTTTGAAAATGTAGCTAGAAAAGAAGGCTTTTATGATATCGCAGATTTTTATAAAGAGCTCCAAGAGACTGAAGAAGCCCATGAAGAAAGATTTATAAAGTTAGCAGATAAGATAAAAGAAGATGAGATGTTTAAGAGTATAGGTCCTTCATTATGGCAATGTATGAACTGCGGTTATATACATGAAGGAACAGAAGCACCTAAAAATTGTCCTTTATGTAATTATCCAAAGTCTTACTTCAAACCTTATTGTAAAGTTAAGTAATTCCTAGGAGGAGAATGATGTATTATAATTTACCAGATAAATATTTTTATCCAGTAGTAGAAAAAGATGATTTAGAATTTGAAGATAACTTATTTAGGTCTATGGATGTAGAAGCAGGTGAAGAGAAAGAAAAAAGAGAAGTATTGGATTCAACTGAAGGTAATGAAGTAGTTGAAGACAATGAAGTAAATGTAGTAAGTGAAAGAGAAGAAAATGGTTCTAATATAGACATAAAAGAGGAAGGAGTTATAGAAGAACCTGTAGGGGAAATGAGAGGAGAAGAAGAAACAGAAGATAGTACTGAGGATAGTATTTTGGAAGAGGCGGATGAAGAATATTCTTCAAGTGAACAAGAAGAAACAAGAAGTGAAGACATAATTGAAGATGTAGAAATAGTAGAAGATAATGAAGCAGAAGTAATAGAAATTTCTGAAGAAGAAGAAAAAGTTGTAGAAAGTTAATAGTTAAATTTAGAGAGGTGTTTCAAATATATAAATTTGAGGCACCTTTTTATATATACATTAAAATGAATTCGTAGAATATATTTTAATATATAAATGTTTAGGAGTTAAGGAATGGGATATGATAGTTTAATAAGAAGTCACTATGAAGATTTAAATAATATGAGTACTATGTTAAGAAATTATATAGAAATATATAGGTTACTAATAAGTAGTACAGTAGATTTACATGCTACATCAGTAATAAAAAAGAGTGAAATAAAGCATGCTTTAGAAAGAATAGATGATGTTGGAGAGCTTATAGATGATTTATTAAAGACAATAAAAAAGTGTGAAGGTTCTTATGTAAAATATTGTTCACTAAAAAATGAGGTTATAGTCGCTAATACACAAAAAGAGAGTATATTAACAGAAATACATGATGATATAGATTACCACAATTAGATATAAATAAAGAATTCTGTAGAACAGAATTCTTTATTTATATAAATTAAAAACTTAAGTTAAATCTTTTTAAGATGTATTTTGCTAACCATTAAGTAAGCACCTAAAATCATAAAAATAATAGCTAAAAATACTGGTGCTTGTGCATAGTTCGCAATTAAAGCGAATGCAGCAAGGAAGCAACCTGTAATTGTTATAGGAACACCTGTAAAAACACCATCAAAGGAAGATGTATTATATCTTGCTAATCTATATGCACCACAGATTGGGAAAGCAATTAAAAGTATTATTCCTAAAATTCCCTTTGGTCCAAAAGTATTTAAATTAAATAATATATATATTAATACAGATGGAGCTACACCAAAAGATACTAAATCAGCTAATGAGTCTAGTTCTTTTCCTAAGTCGCTTGATACTTGTAGAAATCTAGCAACTCTTCCATCGTACCTATCAACTAAACCAGCTATAAGTATGAAAATACTTGCTAAAACATATTGTTTTTCAAAAGTTGAAAGTAGTGAAAATACACCACATGACAAGTTAATGAAAGTAAATATGTTAGGAATACAGCTTTTTCTCATATAATCACTCCTAAAATTACTTTTGTTTACAATGAATAATTATATCATATAAATTAATATAATATAAGAGGAAATATACATTTAAGATAATCTTAATGTAGTTATAGTAATCTTAAATTTTTATTAACTTAAAGAGGAGTTTCTCGACAATATTTGGTATTGGTGATATAATCCTCTGTAGTATTATTAGAGCGGAGGTATATTATGAAAAAGGTTAGGTTCATATATAACCCATACTCAGGTGAAAATATTATATTACATGAATTAGATAAAGTAATGAAGTTGCATCAAGAAAAAGGATATCAAGTAGTTCCATATAGAATACAAAAAGATAAGGATATTGATGAAGCTTTTGACATTATAGATAAAGATTATAATTATGTATTAGTTGCTGGTGGTGACGGTACAGTAGACTCAGTGGTTAATGCAATGATGAACAGAGGAATTGATTTACCAATAGGAATACTACCAGTTGGTACGGCAAATGATTTTGGTAAGTTTATAGGTATTCCTTCAGATGTTACAAAGGCATGTAATCAAATACTTGAATCTGAGCCGAAAGCGGTTGATATAGGAAAAATAAATGATAAGTACTTTATAAATGTAGCAAGTTCAGGATTGTTTACAGATGTATCTCAAAAAACTGACTTGAACTTAAAAAATACAATAGGGAAACTTGCATATTATCTTAAGGGTATAGAGGAAATTCCTAATTTTAGAAGATTAAAGGTTCACTTAAAATCTAAGGAAGTAGATTTTGATGGTGAAATGTATTTAATACTTGTTTTTAATGGACAGACAGCAGGAAACTTTAAGTTAGCAACTAGAGCTGATGTTAATGATGGATATCTTGATGTTATTATGATAAAGGCAGTACCAATAATAGAGATATTACCTTTATTTATAAAGATACTTAAGGGAGAGCATTTAGATTCAGATAAAGTAATATATTTTAAAACTGATGATATTTTAATTGAGTCAGAGGAAGATATTGTTGTTGATATTGATGGAGAAAAGGGACCAGATTTTCCACTAAGAATTAGATGTATAAAAGGTGGAATAAAAGTTTTAGGAATAAAATAGTATATTTTTTAATAATTATAAGTAACAGTAGAGTAAGTTAGGAGTGTTCAGAGTGAATTTAGCCTATTATATTTTCTTGTTACTTATAATTTTTTTGCTTATTTTCTTAATGAAAAAGAATTTGAAGGTTTCTCCAAAGAAGATAAAAGCATATATGATGGTGGTAATGAGTCTTTTTGTTTTAAGATACATAGGGTTATTTTTGTTATGCATAATGAAAGATGGTAGATTTGTATATATGTTAAAGCCATTACTATTTTTAAATCATCTTGCAATACCATTAATGATTTTAGCTTTGGCGTATGTATATTTAAGATGGGATAAGTTGAGTTTTAACATCAACTACATTATTGCAGTAGTATTAGTTATATTATATGTGGCAACAATGTTTACTATGAAGGGGAAGGTTGTCTTTAATCCTATTTATGGATATGTAATAAAGATATATAACGAAACAGCATTATTTTTAGGTTCATTAGTAATCATTGGGAGTCTTTTAATTTATTGTGTATATTTTTTAGATAAACCCCATAACAATAAAAAAGGTATGATATATTTAATAATTGCATCATTAGTAGTAATATTAGAGAATATATTGTATTTGGGAGGGCTAAGATTATTTCCATATCCCATTTTTGGTGATGGAATATTTCTTATGATAATGGGATTTGCAATAAACACCTTTAAAAAGTTATGAATTAATTAATAACTTTGGTTAAAACTTTGCTTTTGCAAAGTTTTTTATTTTTATAGAATTAAAGAGAAATTGCAAAGCAATTTCTCTCCTTATTAATTATTTATTACCTGTTTCTTTTCTTTCTAGAAGATTTACTATGATTTGATTTTCTTTTAGGAGCATCTTCATTACTTCTAGTATTATTTTGTATTTTTTTAGAAATGTTAGATTTTACTTTTTTTCCACTATTATTTCTTGGTGGTTTTGCAGGTATTAAGCAATCTTTTCCACTACCAATTAAATCTTCTCTACCAGCTTTAATTAAAGCTTTTTTAACTATTTCATAGTTCTTAGGAACTCCAAATTGAATTAGAGCTCTTTGCATATTTTTTTCTTCTTGAGTTTTTGGAGTATATACCTTTTCTCCTGTTAATGGATTATATCCTATATAGTATATTGTTGTAGATAAGCTACCTGGTGTAGGGTAGAAATCTTGAACTTGTTCAGGTGTATATCCCATGCTTTTAACATATTGAGCTAACTCAATTGCAGCATTTAAATCTGATCCAGGGTGAGAAGACATTAAATAAGGAACTAAATATTGCTTTTTACCTAGTTTCTTGTTTATATCAAAATATTTATTAACAAATCTATCATACACTTCTCTTGTTGGTTTACCCATTTGAGCTAAAACTCTAGGAGTAACATGCTCAGGAGCAACCTTTAGTTGTCCGCTTATATGATACTCACATAATTCTTTAAAAAATGTATCATCTTTATCATGAATCATATAATCATATCTTAAACCTGAACGAACAAATACCTTTTTAATTCCTTTTATAGATCTAACCCTTCTTAAAACAGATAAGTACTCATTATGATCTATAATAAGATTTTTACATGGTTTTGGGAACATACATTGTTTATGTTTGCAAGCACCATGCTCTTTTTGAACATTACAAGCTCTGTGTCTAAAGTCAGCTGTTGGTCCACCAACATCATGAATATATCCCTTAAAATCAGGTAAAGTTGTAAGAAGTTTTGCTTCTTCAACAATTGAATCCCCATCTCTAGTTTGGATTATTCTACCTTGGTGGAAAGTTAAGGCACAGAATGAACATGAACCATAACACCCTCTATGACTTGTAATAGAAAACTTAACTTCTTGTATAGCTGGGATTCCCCCTAGTTTTTCATAACAAGGGTGATAGGTTCTCATAAAAGGTAAATCATATGTAAAGTTCATTTCCTCATTAGTTAAAGGAACTTGAGGTGGATTTTGAACTAAATATCTATCACCATGTTTTTGTATTATTCCATTTCCTCTAATAGGGTCTTGTTCATAGTATTCAACTTTAAATGCATCACCATAAGCAGTTGTATCTGTAGATACTTCCTCAAAAGAAGGTACAGTTATATATTTATCTAAGCCTAAGGTATCCTTTGTTAAATAACAAGTCCCTCTAATGCCTGTTAAACTATTTGCACTCGCACCATATTTAAACATTTCAGCTATTTGAACAATAGTCTTTTCACCCATACCATATATTAAAAGGTCTGCTTTAGAATCAACTAAAATACTTCTTCTAACTTTATTGTCCCAGTAGTCATAATGAGCAAATCTTCTTAAGCTTGCTTCTATACCTCCAATAACTATTGGTACATCTTTATAGGCTTCTCTTACTCTATTACAATAAACTATTACAGCTCTATCTGGTCTGTATCCACTTTTACCACCTGGAGAGTAAAAATCGTCATGTCTTTTCTTCTTAGCAGCAGTATAATGGTTAACCATAGAATCTATATTTCCAGAGTTAACAAGGAAGGCATACTTAGGCTTACCAAGTTTTTTAAAGTCGTCTGCATTGTTCCAATTTGGTTGAGCAATAACGCCAACTTTAAATCCTTGTGCCTCTAAAGTACGTCCAATAATTGCTGTACCAAAGGATGGATGGTCTACATATGCATCTCCTGTAACTATAATAAAGTCTAATTGTTCTATATTTCTTTTTAATAAATCTTCTTTACAAATAGGTAAAAAATCTTTAGCTAATTTCATTTTAAAAACTCCAATTCAGATAAATTATTCCAAGAGGTTTCCACTAATTCTTGTCTACTTATATTAACATAGAGATTTTTCATTTACAAATGGGAAAAAGTTGTTTACTTTTAGAAGTCATATAATATAATAAATATTGAAGGATAAGTGCTGACAACTATTGTCAGCTATTTTTGAGTATAACTATATTTGGAATTTTTAAACATAAAAGGTGGTGTAAATAATGGAGGGTGGGCCTCAGCATAGGTCATTGCCAAAACTGAATAAAAGTAAACCTAGAGGAAGCTCTACATTATTTATAAATTTATAATGTTCTTCCTCTAGATAATAAGGAGGAAGCGTTATGAAGAGACTATCAGTTTTTCTATATTCACAGATACTAGGAAAAAATATCTATGATGAGTTTAATGATGTTTTAGGTTCCCTAAAAGATATTTATGTAACTACTGATGAAGGATATCCAAGAGTAATCGGATATAAGGTGAAAAAAGATGGTTCCACATTTAACTATGAGTTTAAGAGCATAGGTGTTTACGATGATAATGGAAGAATTGTTATAAAGACAGTAGGTAGTAGGGAAATATTAGCTAGAACTTATACTTATTTATTATCTAGGAATTTATTAGATAAGAATATAGTAGATATTAACGGTAAACAGGTTGTTAGAGTTAATGATATGAGAATGGCTGAAATTGCTGGAGAGTATAGAGTTGTAGCTGTAGAAACAGGACCATTGGCTAAATTCAGAAGAATGGGCATGAGTGGTGTTGGTAAGGTGTTATATAAGTTCCTAAAGAAAGATTATGAAGATAAGATATTAATGTGGGATGATGTTGAGTCTATAGAAATGGTTAATAATAACCTGCAGTTATCAAAGTCTTATAAGAAATTAACAGCCTTACATCCAGCTGATTTAGCTGATATATTAGAAGATCTAGATGAAAGTTCAAGAAGAGCATTATTTGAATCCTTAGATGAGGATTTAGCTGCTGAAACTTTCGAAGAAATTGAAGACGAATATAAAGGGAGCATAATTAAGGATTTATCAGAAGTTAAAACGGCTGAATTGCTAGAAAATATGGGTAATGATGAAATCGCTGATTTATTAGATGAATTAGATGAAGAAGAAAAAGAAAAGGTCTTAGTAAACTTGGAGCATGAGGATGCAGAAGAAGTACAAGAACTTTTAAGATATGAAGATGAAACAGCAGGTAGTATAATGACAAAAGAATTTATTTCTTTTGGGCTAAATGTTACTGTAGAAGAAACAGTTGAAATACTTAAGGAAATGCAGCCTGATGAAGAAGTTATGTATTATATTTATGTAACTGATGAAGAAGATAAAATTAAAGGGTTAGTAATATTAAGAGATCTATTATTAAGTGATGGTAAGAAAAAGCTTTCAGAACTTATGGAAGAAAATATTACCACAGTTAAGCATACCGAATCTATAGAAGAAGTAATAGATAAGGCTGCTAAGTACGATTTATTATCAACAGCTGTTGTAGATGAAGATAATAGGTTAATTGGTATAGTATTAATTCATGATATAATAGATGAAGAATTTTATCCATTATGGAAAAAGAAGAACAAATCAATTAAATAAGGAGTAGTAATTTAGAAGAGAAATTGTTTTACAGTTTCTCTTTGTTATTGTATAAAGAAAAAACAAAAAACTGTTGACAATTTCAGGATAAAGCATATAATAAGATTATAAAGCATAGCAAAATACTCTGAATTAAAAACAGTGAAGAAGGAAAGTAACTTTTATGAGGTTTACAGAGAGAAAAGGTAGTTGAGAACTTTTCATCCATATTAATTGTGAAGTGCCCTTTGGAGTTGAGGTCTGAAATAGTAGTAAGATTTTCCGGATTCACCCGTTATAGTGATAAGGTATGTGCACGTACCTGATAAAAGAGTGGGATTTTTAAAATCCAATTAGAGTGGAACCGCGAATTTTACTTCGTCTCTATAATTAATAGAGCCGGGGTTTTTTTATTTATAAAAAAGTTAGGATGAAAGTTTTAGCTAAACATTCCGGGATGGCTTTCACCCTAGGCAAAATAAAGATATTAATACAATAAATTTTAGGAGGTTTTTAAACATGATCTATAATGGAATATTAGAATTAGTAGGAAAAACACCAGTGCTTAAGGTGAATAGTTTAGTTGAAGAAAATAGTGCAGAGGTATATGTAAAGCTAGAAAAATTTAATCCAGGTGGTAGCGTTAAGGATAGGGCTGCTTTAGGAATGATTGAAAAGGCTGAAAAAGAAGGATTATTAAAACCAGGAGTAACAATAGTTGAGCCAACAAGTGGGAATACTGGAATAGGTTTAGCTATGATAGGAAAATTAAAGGGATATAAGGTTATAATAATTATGCCTGAAACAATGAGTAAAGAAAGAAGAGATTTAATCAAGGCATATGGAGCAGAGCTTGTATTAACAGAAGGTAGCAAGGGAATGAAAGGTGCTATAGAAAAAGCCCTAGAATATGAAAAACAAGGTGGATACTTTATTCCACAACAATTCGAAAATATAGCAAATCCAGAAAAGCACTATGCTACAACAGCAGAAGAAATATTTGAAGATATAAATGATTTAGATTACTTTATTTCAGGAGTTGGAACAGGTGGAACTGTAACAGGTGTTGGAAAAAATTTAAAGGAAAAAATAAGTGGATTAAAGGTAGTTGCAGTTGAACCATCTAAATCACCAGTTTTAAGTGGAGGAAATCCAGGAGCACATAAGATACAAGGTATAGGGGCAGGATTTGTTCCGGGAAATTACGATAGTTCAATTATAGATGAAGTAGTACAAGTGACAGATGAAGATGCATTTAAAACTGCAAAAGACTTTGCTGCACAAGAAGGTGTATTAATAGGAATATCATCAGGAGCAGCAGTGTTTGCAGCAATAGAGTTAGCTAAGAAGGTAGGAAAGGGCAAGAAGATTCTTGCTATTGCTCCAGATGGAGGAGAAAAATATATATCAATGGGTTTATATGACTAGAAAATAGAAACAAAGGAGTTGTGGCAATGTTCAAAACTTTAAATTATAACTTAAGCAGAATTGTAGAAAATGATCCAGCAGCAAGAAGCAAATTAGAAGTATTACTATTGTATCCATGTATTCATGTACAGATTGCTCATAAATTATCACATTTTTTATATAAGCATAAATGGTTTTTCTTAGCTAGATTAATATCGCAAATAGCTAGATTCTTTACTGGAATAGAGATTCATCCAGGTGCTACCATAGGTAAAGGCTTATGTATAGATCACGGAATGGGTGTTGTTATTGGAGAAACAGCAGAGATTGGTGACGATGTTTTAATTTATCATGGTGTAACACTTGGAGGAACAGGAAAAGATAAAGGGAAAAGGCATCCTACTATAGGTAATGGAGTGGTAATAGGTGCAGGGGCTAAAGTATTAGGACCTATAAAAGTTGGAAATAATGCAAAGATAGGAGCTAATGCTGTAGTTGTTAAAGATGTTCCAGAAGGAGCAACAGCAGTAGGAATTCCAGCAAAAAATATTATTAGAACTAGTGCTACTATTATTGAAATAAGTGACTTTAGGGGAGCAAAGAAAAAAATATTTAATGATATGGTGATATAAAAAATGAGTTTAAAGGAAGAAGTTTTGTCATACTGCAACAGTTTAGGATTAACAAACATTGGTTTTGTAAAGTGCAGAAAATTTAGTGAGCTTGAAGAGTTCTATGAAAATAGAAAAAAATTAAATATACAAAATGAGTTTGAAGAGGAAGATATTCAAAAAAGGATAAATCCAAATCATTATATGGAAGAGGGAAAGACTATAATTTCTATAGCTTTCCCTTATCTTCATGACCAGGAACATTTTGATAATGGATTTTCATTATATACTAGAGGTAATGATTATCACATGGTACTAAAGGATTACCTAGATAAAATTTGTGAATTTATAAGAGTAAAGGGTGGAAAGGCTATATCCTTTGTAGATAGCAACACCTTACCTGAAAGGTATATAGCTTATTTAGCCGGTGTAGGTTTTATAGGAAAGAACAATATGTTAATTACTAAAGAATATGGTTCCTATGTATTTTTAGGAGAAGTAATTACAGATTTAGAAATGTATGATGATGATAATGGTAACTTTGAAGAACTTATGAAACATAAAGAATGTGGAGAATGTTCTATTTGTTTTGGAGAGTGTCCTACAAAGTCAATTAATCCTAATAGAAAAAATTCTAATATATGTTTATCATATATTACTCAAAAAAAGGATTTAGAAGAGTGGGAAATTAAGGCATTGAAGGGAAGAACTTTTGGGTGTGATAGTTGTCAACTAAGATGTCCATATAATGAAGAAATAAAGTTTTCTCATATAGAAGGGTTTAAACCACTAGAATTTATGGAGAAAGATTACAGCGATAATATAGTTAATATGGGGAATGGAGAATTTAAATCCACATTAAAGAATACATCTTGTGGGTGGAGAGGCAAGAATGTACTAAAAAGAAATGTTCTAATTAGGATGAAAATGTATAATGGAAAAGAGGTTAGTGCAATAAAAACAGATTCCCCATATATACAAGCGTATATTAATAGAATAAGAGATATTAAATAAAGAGTATAATTTAAGTCTTAGTATTTGATGAATAAAAAATGCATCTATACTAAGGCTTTTTATAAATATTATTTCACATACAAAGTTTTGAAACTTCCGAATTAATTTTATCCCAAGATATTTTAAAGTTTTCCATTTCTTCTACTCCTTCTGAGGTAAGAGAGTAGTATTTTCTACATGGTCATAAAGGGGAGGGTCTCTTAGTGCCCTTAATTAACTTTTTCTTCTCTAGTCTTAATAATAGTTGATAAAATGAGCCTTCAGCAAGCTCTGTGAAACCTAACTCTTGTAATGTTTCGTATATTTCATATCCGTAGGTCGTTTTATTATTTATAATTTTAAGAATTACACCATCCATTAAATCCTTTAATAATTGGAAATTAATTCTACTCTAGCAGATAAAGGGGTCAAAGAACAATTTGTTTTACTTTTAATAATCCCAAATCTAGTGTAATAATCTCCTTTTAATTTACTGATATCTAATTGAATATCTAGAAGTTTTTCAAGAAATTCATATGTGATATAATATATTTCGGTGGATAAAAGTTACAGTTACTTAGGAGGATTTTATGTTTAATATAGGTTATATAGGTAATGGAAAGAGTACTAATAGATATCATATTCCATTCGTATTAGAAAGAGATAATATAAAAATTAAAACTATATATAGGAGAAATCCAGAACATGATACTTGGAGCAAGATCCCAGGAGTTAAATACACATCAGATATATATGAATTATTAAATGATGATGAAATTAATTTAGTAGTAGTATGCACCCATCAAGATAGTCATTATGAGTATGCAAAAATGGTTTTGGAAAGCAATAAACATTGTTTAGTTGAAAAACCATTTATGAAGACATCAGAGGAAGCAAAAGAAATATTTAAATTGGCAAAAGAAAAAGGACTTATAGTTCAAACTTATCAGAATAGACGTTTTGATAGTGATTTTTTAACAGTTCAAAAAGTAATAGGGGAAGGAAAACTTGGAGAATTATTTGAAATTGAAATGAATTTTGATTATTATCGCCAAGAGGTACCAGAACATAGTAAGTATGAGGGTGCTAATAATTCTTTTCTATATGGACATGGCTGTCATACTATAGATCAAGTAATTAGTTATTTTGGAAAGCCAGATAAGATTAATTATGATGTGAGACAATTACTAGGGAAAGGAAAAATGAATGATTACTTCCAAGTGGATATGTTTTATGGTAATTTAAAGATATCTGTTAGATCAAGTTATTTTAGAATAAAGGAAAGACCTAGCTTTATAGTGTATGGAAAGAAAGGGTGCTTTATAAAGCAAACTAAAGACCGTCAAGAGGAACATTTAAAGTTATTCTATATGCCAAATAACAAAGACTTCGGAGTTGATACATTAATGCATTATGGGGATATAACTTATATTGATAATAATGGTGAGATTCATGAGGAAAAGGTTAAATCTGTTCAAGGGGATTATGGTAGAGTATATGATGATTTATATGAAGCTATAATAAATGGAACTCCTAAAAAGATTAAAGACGAAGAAACCTTATTGTTAATGGAAATATTAGAAGAAGGTATAAAGGATTTAAAGTAGTATAGAAGGTAGGTGTAAGTTAAGTATGTTGTCACCATTTACAGTTAAAGTGTTGAAAATATTACCAGAAGGGGTATTAGTTGAAGTAGCAAAGAAAATAACTAATAATTATTTAAAAAAGTTTGCAAGGTTACATATAGAGGGATTTGAAAAACTAGAAAAATATGAGGGACCATTTATCTTTATCTGTAATCACTTAAGTAATTCAGATGGTATTGTTTTAAATAAATTGTTAAAGGAAAAGTATGATCCATATTTTGTTGCAGGAGTTAAATTAACAAATGACCCTATTACAAATGCAGGAACAAAAATGGTAAAAAATATACCTGTTAAACCTAATACTGCAGATAAAGAAGCAATAACAACAATGGTTAAGACAGTTAAGAATGGAGAAAATTTATTGATTTTTCCAGAAGGAACAAGAAGTAGAACAGGTGCAATGATTGAAGGAAAAAAGGGTATATTATTATTAGCAAGAATGACTAAAGCTAAGATTATACCTATCGGAATGAGTGGAACAGATAAGCTTCTTCCAATTGATGAAGGGGGGAATATGGGTAGCGAAACTTGGCATGAAGCAGATGTTACTGTTAAGTTTGGTAAGCCAGTAGAATTACCCAAGAGAATTAAGGAAGAAGATAAGCATGAATATGATAATAAGTGCATGTATATTCTCATGAGGTCAATAGCTGAATTATTACCTGAAGAGTATAGAGGAGTTTATAAATAGATGAAGAAAAAAACGAAAGAAATTTTAGAAATTTTAAAAGAAACTTATCCAGATGCAAAATGTGAACTTAATTATGGGACTCCGTTTCAATTATTAGTAGCAACAATTTTATCTGCTCAAACTACAGATAAAAAAGTTAATGAAGTAACAGAAACATTATTTAGGGATTATCCTGATTTAGATGCTTTTTTGACACTTTCTAATGAAGAACTTGAAGAAAGAATAAAGCAAATAGGTCTTTATAGAAGTAAGGCTAAAAATTTAATAATGATGTGCCATCAGCTTAAAGAAAAATATAATGGAGAAGTACCTAATACTATGGAGGGAATAACTTCTCTTGCTGGAGCTGGAAGAAAAACTGCTAATGTAGTGTTATCAAATGCTTTTGGTGTACCTTCAATAGCTGTAGATACTCATGTTTTTAGAGTATCTAATCTTTTAGGCTTAGTTGATTCTGATAATGTTCTAGAAGTTGAAAAACAATTACAAAAGGAATTACCCAAAAAAGAATGGTCATTAGCACATCACTTATTAATATTTCATGGTAGAAGGTGTTGTATAGCTAGAAGACCACAATGTGAAGTGTGTCCATTATCACATTTATGTAAATATAAGAAGCAGAAGGATAAAGAGGAAAAGAAGGTAAAAAGGAAAAAATAAAGAAACTGTTTAGCAGTTTCTTTTTTTGTTTATAAAAGTTCTATGTAAGTAGCAGTGTGGAAAATTTTCCGAAGTTAGGAATGGATTTGTGTAAAAAAATCCATATAATAAGTATTGTAAACGTTATTAAAAATAGCAAGGAGGAATTTTAAATGAATTTTATATCTAATTTTATTGAAGAAAAAATGGTTCCTGTTGTATCAAAATTTGCATCTCTTAGATATATGAGAGCATTAAAATCAGGTTTTATGGTTATAATGCCTCTTACAATAATAGCATCAGTATTTTTATTAATTACTGATTTTCCTATTACTGGATATCCGGAGTTTATGGCAAAGATATTTGGGCCAGAGTGGGATAGTTTCCTTTCTCCAGCATATAGAGCAACTTTTGATATGATGGGTATATTATTAGCTGGTACAATAGCATACAAGCTAGCAGAAAGCGATGAAGTTGACCCATTACCTGTTATGATAATTTCAATAGTTGCGTATGTAATTGTTACACCAAAATTCGTAACAGCTGAATCAGGTGAAGTCATAAATAAAGTTTTACCAATGGCATGGCTTGGAACAAAAGGTGTTATAACAGCGATAATAATGAGTATTACGTCCACAGAGATATATAGATTTATTGTTAAAAAGAATTTAGTAATAAAGTTACCAGAAAATGTACCTCCAATGGTATATAAGTCATTCTTTTCATTAGTTCCAGGTGTAATTGTAGTTGCATTTGCATTACTGGTTAATGGTATATTCCTTACAATGGGCAAATCAATGCATGAATTTATCTATGATATTTTACAAGTACCATTACAAGGATTAACAGCATCTCCTATAGCAATAACAATAGTAGCAGGTTTAAATGGATTCTTATGGTGGTTTGGTATTCATCCAACAGTTGTTAACTCAATTGTAAATCCATTATTAAATGCAAACTCAGTAGAAAATCTTGAGTTATTTAAGCAAGGAGCTTTAACTTTAGAAAATGCTAATATAGGTACAATTCAAATGATTGACCAATTTGCAACTATAGGTGGGGCAGGTATGACAATAGGTCTTGTGCTAGCAATGCTTGTAGTAGCTAAATCTCAAAGAATGAAGATGCTAAGCAAATTAAGCACAGTACCAGCAGTATTTAACATAAATGAACCAATAGTATTTGGATTACCAATAATTATGAATCCGTTAATGTTAATTCCAATTACTTTAGCACCAATAGTGTCAGTACTTATAGCATATGGAGCAATAGTAATAGGATTTATGAATCCTTTCAATGGAGTAGTAGCACCATGGCCAACACCGCCAATATTTAGTGGTTTCTTAGTAAGTGGATGGCAAGGAGCAGTTGTTCAAGTAGTTGCAATTATAGCAGCCTTTGCAATATATTATCCATTTGTGTTAGCCTTAGATAAGCAATATAGAGCAGAAGAAGTGGCATAATAATATAAAAATGTTTTAGGAGGCGCACACATGAAACTACATAAAAGAATTTCAGTAAATGCAAAATATTTAACAAAATTAGAGAAAGAGCTTTTGCAGTTATTATTAGAGAATAAGAGTAAATTTACTTATGATACTTTTACGATTATGAATATTTCAGAGGAATTTAATATAAGTAGTACAAGTGTGCACCGACTTTCTAAAAAGTTAGGTTATAAAAGTTTTATACAATTTAAAGATGAATATTTTGAAAAAGATAAACAAGAAGATGACAGCATATTTATGCCAGATGACAAAGAGTTTATAGAAAATATGCTTGATACCTATAAACTTGTAAAACAAGCTAATATAGGCGAGATTATTGATAAAATGTTGAAATGTAAAAGAATAACTATATATGGAATGGGAATGAGTAATTACTTAGGGAAAATATTCCAAATTAAATTACAGCTTCTAGGCATTCCAGCAGAACAACATGATGATTCAAGATTTATGAGGCTATCAAGTAAAATTCTAAAAAGGGATGAGGACTTAGTATTTGTTCTATCAAGGGGAGGGGAAACTCCAGAGTTGTTAGAAGTATTAGTAGAAACTAATATGAGAGGCATAGATGTTGTATTGATAACTGAATCTACAAATTCTACTAGTGAAAAGTTATCAAAGTATGTGGTTTATACTGCATATACACATGACTTTGACAATAATATTGATACTAGATTAAATTTTCATATAGCAATGGATTATATAATAAAGGAATTTATTAAAAGGTATGAAGAAAAGAGGGAATGATGTACAGCTTTGAAGATATACTAGATAGAAAAGATAATGGTTCTAAGAAATGGAGTAAAGAGTACATTAATAAAAGATTTAAAATAAGTGATGAAGAAAACTATCCCTTGTTTATTGCTGATATGGATTATAAATTACCAGATGAAATTATAAATCCTATAAATGAATTGATTACAAAAGGTGATTTTGGTTATTTTGATGTAAGAGATTCATTTTATGATAGTGTAGTTCAATGGTATAAAAAGAATTATTCATGTAGTATAAAAAAGGAATGGATAGTACCATCTATAGGAGCATTATCATCAATGCATCTTATTGTAGAAAAGGTATTTAATAAAAAAGATAACTTGTTAATCTTTACCCCAGTATATGGACCTTTTAAAGACGTAGTAATAAATAATAATATGAATTTATATAAATATAAATTAAAAATTAATAAAGATAGATATTATATAGACTTTAAAGAGTTAAGTGAATTCGTTGAAAGAAATAATATAAAAGGTATTATTTTTTGCAATCCACATAATCCATCTGGAAGGTGTTGGAGTAAAGATGAATTAGATAAATTAGTAAGTTTATGTAAACAAAATAATATAAAAATTATAAGTGATGAAGTACATGGTGATTTAGTCTTAGGTGAAAATAAGTTTAATTCCCTTTCAGACTATTTAGAAGAAAATGATAATATAATTGTTATTTCATCACCTAATAAAACTTTTAATATAGCAGGTCTAAATATATCTACATTTTTATGCAGTAACTTAGAATTAAAGTTAGCTTTAGAAAATGAGTTTAACAATAGAAAACTTCATGCAAATAGATTTGGAGTAGAATTGTTAACTATATGTTATAATAATGGATTTCAGTGGGTTCAAGCATTAAGAAAAAACATAAAAGAGAATATGAATCTAGTAATTAATAAAATTAATATAGATGATATTAAGATAATGGAACCTGAATCAGGATATCTATTATGGATTAAGCTAGAAAAGGTTAAAGATGTAGATAAGTTCATAATAGAATTGGCAGAAGAAAAGAAAGTTTTATTAGAGACAGGAAGTAGATTTATTAATGATTATGAAGGCTTTGTAAGAATAAATGTTGCAACTAGCAAAAGAATTTTGGAAGAAGCTATTGATAGATTTGTAGATTTTTATAAAGAATATAAATAGAGTAGGAGAAGATGATAATGAATAGAGAAATAATTAATACAATAAAAGCACCAGCAGCAATTGGACCATATTCTCATGGAAATAAAATAGGAGATTTAATATTTACATCTGGACAACTTCCAATAAATCCAGAAACAAAAGAATTAATAACAGAAATAAAAGCTGCCACAAGACAAAGCTTAGAGAATGTTAAAGGAATTTTAGAAGAAGTAGGATCATCTATGGATAAAGTTGTTAAGGCAACAGTATTTGTAAAAGACTTAGGACAATTTGGAGAAGTTAATGAAGTATATAGTGAATATTTTGGGAAAAATTCACCTGCTAGAAGCTGTGTGCAGGTAGCAAAGCTTCCAATGGATGCTGTTATCGAGATTGAAGTTATAGCACATGTTTAAAAAACTGCCTTAAGGCAGTTTTTTATTTGAAATAAATAGATAATATACTGAACGAATATTTAATAAAAATATGCTTATTCCACATTAAACAGATTTTTCTATATAAGTGGTACTTAACTTGGCAAGCAGTATAGAATATAATATTATAGAAAAGTAAAAGAACTTTTAATGGAGGATAGGATTGTAATGAAGGTTGGAGTAATTATGGGAGGAATCTCGTCAGAAAGAGAGATTTCTTTAAAAAGTGGTAATTCAGTAGTTGAAAATATAGATAAGAATAAGTATGAAGTGATTCCTATAGTTATAGACAAGAAGGAAGACATAATAAATAAAGTAAAGGGAATTGATTTTGCGTTACTTGCTTTACATGGTCAATTTGGAGAAGATGGTACAGTTCAAGCAGTTCTACAAACACTTGGAATACCATATTCAGGATGTGGTCCATTAAGTAGTGCTGCATGTATGGATAAGGATATGACAAAGAGCCTACTTCAAGCAGAAGGAATTAGAACAGCACCTTGGATCAATTTAAGATCTTGGGATGAAATTAACTATGAGGATATAAAAAAGTTAGGATACCCTGTTGTAGTAAAGCCTACTCATGGTGGGTCAAGTGTTGCTACTTTTATAATTAAAGAAGAAAAAGAGATTGAAAATGCTGTTAAAGAAGCTTTTAAGTGGGATAACGAAGTTATGATTGAAAAGTTTATAAAGGGAGATGAAATAACATGTCCTGTAATGGGAAGAGAAATGTTCCCTGTTGTAGCTATTAAGCCGCATGCAGAATTCTTTGATTATACTGCTAAGTATGCAGACGGTGGGTCAGATGAATTTGTAATTGAGCTTGAAAAATCTTTACACAAAGAAGTGGAAAGGATGGCATTAGACACATATAGAGCACTTAAGTGTTCAGTGTATGCAAGAATAGATATGATTATTACTGAAGGAGGTATTCCATATATTCTTGAGGTAAATACTCTACCAGGAATGACAAAGGCAAGTTTATTCCCTAAGAGTGCAGCAGGAAGAGGAATAGACTTTAGTGGATTAATTGATTTAATAATTGAAAATTCTATAAAAGAAAAAAGATAAATAGAAGTAGGAAAGTATTTTCTATAAGTGCTTTCCTACTTTTTTATTGTAGAGTAAATAAGTGATATTATAATCACTAGCACTCCTCCTAGAGCAAAGAATAATTTGATATATCCAATTATTGCTCCTAGTATTGTTCCTATAGCTATCCCCAGAGCAATTCCTTTAGCTAAGTATTCACATTGTTTATCTGATAAATAAATTCTCTTAAACATAAAAGCCCCTTCTTATATATTCTATTTATTAGAGTATTTAAACCTATTAAATGTTTCAAAATATATAAAAAATTTAGATTATAATATAATAAATGTACAATTGAATAATTTTAGGAGTGATAGTAATGAAAATTAATGATATAAAAGAAAAGTTAAACTCTAAAGAGAGTTATATAAATGGATGGGAAAGGATGAAAAGGGCATCCATAATAATTCCTCTCATAGATATAAACGAAGAAGTACATATTTTATTTCAAGTGAGGGCAAAAAAATTAAAAAGTCAGCCAGGAGATGTTTGTTTTCCTGGAGGCAAAATAGATAAATTCGAAACTCCAAAGGAAGCTGCTTTAAGAGAAATAGATGAGGAACTTGGATTAAAAGATGTTGAAATAATAAAAGAAATGGATATTTTAATTAGACATGATGGTCTGATAATACATCCTTTTGTAGCGATGGTTAAAAATATAGATAAATTAGATATAAACGAGGATGAGGTTGAGGAAATATTTTATATCCCATTATCTTATCTTTTAGAGTATACCCCTATGGAAGTGAAAAATAAGCTGATAATTGAAAGAGGAGAGAACTTTCCTTATGATTTAATTGAAGGTGGGAAAAACTATCAGTTTAAAACAGGTGAGTATATATCCACATTTTATCAATATAAAGATTACGTTATATGGGGGATAACAGCATCCATGTTAAAGGATTTTATAAATAATATAAAGTAGTTTCACCGTTAAGAAAATATTAAGAAGTTATCTACTTTTATATTAAGAAGTAAGAAGTAGAATAAAAGCATAAACTCTGATAATATCTATGGTGAAAAAGGAATTTAGAGGAGGAAATTAAAATGGAAAAAATATTGATAGTTGATGATGAGAAAGAAATAAGAGATTTAGTTGAAATATATTTAAAAGGTGAAGGCTATAAGACTGTAAAAGCAGGAGATGGAGAAGAAGCATTATATGCATTGAGAAATGATCCGGAGATAGATTTAATAATTTTAGATGTAATGATGCCAAAGTTAAATGGTATAGAGGCATGTTTGAAGATAAGAGAAGAAAGAGAATTACCAATAATAATGCTTTCTGCTAAGTCAGAAGATATGGATAAAATATTAGGATTAAATATGGGAGCAGATGATTATTTAACAAAACCTTTTAATCCATTAGAGCTAGTAGCTAGAGTAAAATCACAGTTAAGAAGATATTATAGACTTAATCCTAAAGTTAAGGCACAGGTAATTGAGGAAATAAGCAATATTGTAACAATAGAAGATCTAGAAGTTAATTTAGATACACATGAGATATTTATTGATGGTAAAGAAGTAAAGCTTACTCCAACAGAGTTTGATATATTAGTTTTGCTTGCAAAAAACAGGGGCAAGGTGTTCTCTATTTCTAATATTTATGAAAGTGTATGGAACCAAGAATTTATGGAGTCCGATAATACTGTTATGGTCCATATAAGAAAGATAAGAGAAAAAATAGAATCTGATCCAAGGAAGCCTAGATTTATAAAAACCGTATGGGGAGTTGGATATAAAATTGAAAAATAATGATAATTTTATAAAAAGATTAGGAAAAAAGATATATAAATTAAAAATATTTAATCCTTTAAGAAAGTATATAGATATACTTATGATTAAAATAGAAAAATCTATACGATTTGAATTAATGGTTGTTGTGGGGATATGTTTTGCTGTTTCATTTATCTTTTACGGAATGGCCAATAATGTAATGAGAAAGGAACATACTAATTCAAACATAGCATATAACTATCAAGAAATAGAGTATAGTGCTAGAAATTACGTTAACTCAATTAATGGTCAGGAAGGATTAAAATTAGACGATAACAATTACTTTATTAATTTATTTGCACATGAAAGTGGAAAAGCTTATATTACAGACTTAGATGGAAATGTACTTCAAAAGTCTTCTAATGTTGTTGAAGATAAGATTGATATATTCTCCGTACTTTCTAGTGCAAATAGTAGCGAGTATGATGGTTACAGACCAATGGAAAGAAAGGTGATATATCCTCTTAACATATCAGGGCAAAGATGTTATTTTATATATTCAAATACACCATCTGCACATATTGAAGAAGATACATATATTGTGAGCAATTCCTTTTTAGCCTTAATTCTTTCTTGTCTTGTTTTTATAGTTATATTTATTATAGTTACAAATAAGAAGATGAAATATCTAGATGAAATTGCTTCTGGATTAAAAATTATTGCAAATGGAGATTTAAGTCATCATATAGAAGAAAGAGGCAGTGATGAGATAAGAAATCTTGCATCTAATATAAATTATATGGCTGAAGAGGTTAATAGAAAGATTGAAGCAGAAAGAAAGGCGGAAAAGACAAAGGCTGACTTAATTACCAATGTGTCCCATGACTTGAGAACTCCTTTAACATCTATAATGGGGTATATAGGATTAATTAAAGAGGGAAGATATGAGAATGAAGAAACAATGAAAGAGTATCTTGGTATAGCCTTTAATAAAGCTGAAAAGCTTAAGGGGTTAATAGAGGATTTATTTGAGTATACAAAGCTTGATAATGGGGGAATAAAATTAAATAAGAGCAAGGTTAATTTAACAGAGTTTTTATTTCAATTAACAGAAGAATTAACACCATTATTTGAAGAAAGTGGATTAAGTATAATAAAGAGTGCAACAGAAGATAGAATAATGGTTGATTTAGATGCAGACAAAATGTTAAGAGTATTTGAAAATCTATTAACTAACTCAATAAAATATTCTTTTAAGCCTGGAAATATTGTGATTGGAGTTTATGAAAGTAATGGATATGCAACTGTTGCAGTAAGAAATAAGGGTGAGACAATACCAAAAGAAAAACTAGAAAAGTTGTTTGAAAGATTTTATAGAGTTGAGGAATCTAGAAATACTCAAACTGGTGGGACAGGATTAGGTCTTGCCATAGCTAAAAATATTGTAGATTTGCATGAAGGGCAAATTTGGGCCGAGTGTTATGGCGAAGATATTAGTTTCTATGTAAAATTAAAAATATCAGAATAAAAGTAACTTTCTCTCTATATATGGAATAACATGTTAGAGAGAAAGTATTTTTATTTTGGAGGAAATATGCAAAATAAAAGTCCAAATAGTAGATTTGGAATTGATATTAATGAGTATACTCAAGGCGTGAATTTTCAAGTATTAGCAACAAAGATTGACTTTTTATACTTAAGAGCATCAGGGTCTGCTACAGGTAGGTTTAGGGTAGATAGAAAGTTTATAGGATTTGCAAGAGAGGCTAGAAATTATGGTATTCCTGTAGGTGCATATCATTTTGGAGTACCATCATACGATCTGACTGATGCAGATAGACAGTGTGATGACTTTATAGATGTACTTCAACAGGGATTTGGTGCAAAAGATTACGGTGATTTGTTTCCAGTATTGGATGTAGAAACTCCTGTTGAAAATAAACTTCCAACAGCAACTTTAATTGATTGGATAGACAGATTTAGGAAGAGATTTGAAAAGAAAACTAGAAGAAGATTAATGTTATATACAGGTGCATTCTTTATTGATGAATACAATAACTTTTATGTTCCTGGTAGAGGATACCCACTTAAAAATATGTTATTATGGATTGCAATGTATACGAAGATACCTGGAAATCCTCCATATCCTAAGGATCAAGGTGGTTGGAGTAAATGGAGAATATGGCAATTTAGCGAAGATTTAGTTGTAGAAGGTGTAGGAAACCCAGTGGACGCTAATTGGGGACCTGATAATGTGGATCTATTAACTCAACCTAGTATAGTAACTGGATTAAAAGCTATAGAAAGCGGAGGACAAGTAATTGTTTCTTGGAGTAGAGTTCCCGATGTCGATTTATTAGGATATAATATTTTTGCCAATGGAAATTGGCTTGGAACTGTAGATGCAGAAGACACAGAATTTAGAATTGCAAGAAGTAAAATACCTGTTAAGACAGGAACAGCAGTAAAAATTGCAGTCGAAGCTTTTGACTATGATGGAGAAGTTTCAAAGAGAAGAGCCACAGTTACATTATAATAAAAAGCTAAGAAAAGATTATATCAAGAATAGTGATATTCTTGATATAATTTTTTTATTCTTTAGGGAGCACATATTAATAAAAATTTAAGGTGAAATACTAGATTCTTCATCTTATATTTTTATTGCATTTATTATATAATTAATGTGAAAAGTTTTTTATCACTTTATAGGAAAGGAGTTGACATAATGAAGGATAAAAAAGATATTATTAAAGTTTTAAAGTCAAAATATTTTATTATTTCGGGAATTATAGTTTTAATAATTGGTGCTTATTTAGCTTATACAGCATCGTTAAGTAAGCAGGTAAAGGCTTGGGATAACAAAACATATCCGGGAGTGACTGTTAAGGGAGTAGACCTTGGCGGAAAGACAAAAGAAGAGGTGGCACAAATTCTTAATGAAAAGTTTTCATCACAGTTAAGCGAAAAGGCAATTAATATAACTGTTGAGAACAAGAAACTTTCATACAAGTATGGTGACTTAAATGCTAAGTATAATATAGATGAAGTGGCAGAAGAGGCAGTCTTATACGGTAAAGATACAAGTGCATATAATAAAAATAAACTAATAAAGAATAAAAGTAAAGAGACTCATGAAATACAAATGAGCTTAGTTTATGATGAAACACAAATAGGAAATATCGAGAAAGATATAAAGAAAGCTGTAGATATATCACCAGTTAATGCAACAATTTCTAAATCGGGAGATAGTTTTAATATTTCTAGTGATAAAGTTGGGTATACTCTTGATTCAACGGATTTAGATGCAAAGATGAAAGAAGCATTAAATGGAAATTTAGGTGAATCTACTGATTTAACATTTAACTTAAAAGAAGTACAAGCTAAAGTTAAAAAGTCAGATTTAGCTAAGATTAATGGGAAAATGTCAACATTTTCTACTCAATACAAGTCATCTACAGAAGATAGAAGCTATAACATAGAGTTTGTAACATCATTATTAAATGGTACTGTACTTATGCCAGGTGAAGAATTTAGTTATGGTGAACTATCACAAAGAGGTAAAGGTAAGTATAAAATAGGTACTATGTATGTAAATAATAAGGTTGTTCCTGCAGAGGCTGGTGGAGTGTGTCAAGTATCAAGTACATTATATAATGCAGCTATGCAAGCTAATATAAGATCTACTGAGAGAAGGAATCATTCATTACCAGTTGGATATGTAGCTCCAGGTTTAGATGCAACAATGGCTTGGGGAGGAGTAGACTATAAGTTTAAGAACCCATACGATTTCCCAATTTATATTGAAGGATATACACAAAATAAGGTTGTGACTATAAATATATATGGAAGGCCAAGTGCTCTTGATGGGAAAACTTATAAACTAGTCAGCGAAGATTTAGGAACTATACCTCAAACAATTAAGTATAAGGATGATGCAAGTTTACCTAAGGGCACAGAAGTTGTAGAGGTAAAAGGTGCAGCAGGGCGTAAAGCAAGAGCTTATTTAGTTACTTATAAGGATGGAAAACAAATTAATAAGGAACTAATATCTACAGATACTTATGCACCACAACAAACAGTTATTAGAAGGGGGACAGGCCCTGTAGCTGAACCAAATACACCTGAATCAACAGATAAAGAAGCTACAGGAACACCAACAGCATAAATATTTTAGTGAGGATGTTATGAGCTATAAAGTAATATGTATAGACGTAGATGGAACGTTGCTAGGTGAAAGTGGAATAATTCCAGAAGAGAATATTCTAGCAATAGAACAAGCTTACAAAAAAGGTGTACAAGTAGTAATATCTACAGGAAGAATATATAGTAATGCTGTACAAATTGCTAAGAGAATACAGGTGAAATCACCTGTTATAGCTGCAAATGGTGCAGTAGTTAAGGATTGGTATAATGGTAAAACAATATTCCACGCATCATTTACAAGAGGTGAGTATGAAAAGTTATTAGAGCTATTATCAAAATATAAACTAGTAGCACATTTCTACACAATGGATAGGGTAATAGCTTATAGTGCTATTGGGAGTATTGCTGCTTTAGTATATAAGATGAAGAATTATAGTAAAAGTAATAAGATATATGTTGATTCTTATCTTACATTAAAATCCTTAAGAAAAAAGCTTATAGATTTAGAAGGTCATATTGTTAAATGCGTACTATATTCCATAGATAAAGAAAATTTACGTGGATTTAGAAAAGAAATAGAAGATAACTCAGACATGTCCGTATTTGGCGCTGGAAGCTACTCAATAGAGATTGGTCCAAAGGGAGTGTCTAAAGGTAATTCTGTTAAGATATTATCTAATTATTTAAGTATAAATATAGATGATGTTATATGTATTGGAGATAATGAAAATGATATTGAAATGGTAAAGTATGCAGGCTTAGGAGTGGCTATGGGTAATGGAGTTGATAGCCTAAAAGAAGTGGCTGATTACGTTACTGATACCAATATAAACAGTGGCGTTGCAAATGTCATAAATAAATTTATTTTAGCAAAAAATCCATGATGAAATTCATGGATTTTTTTGTTTTATTAATACAATACTATTAATAAAAGAGGTGATAGTATTGTTTATACCTAATAAAGCAGTAATAGAAGAAAAGGCATTAGAATATGAAAAGGGAAGAGAAATATTAGAAAAGTTTAAAAAGTTTAATATAAGTACTACCATAGTAAAAAGTAATAGGTATCCATCCACAAGAAACACAACACCGGCTGAAAAATTTATGGATAGTAAAAGAACTTTAATTGTTGGTGTAAGAAAAAAGATACCATTTCAAAGTTGTAAGCCATCAGCGCACTATCAGTTACCATTAATAAGTGGATGTAGTGGAATGTGTGAATATTGTTATTTAAATACACAACTTGGAAAAAGACCTTATACTAAAATAAATGTAAATATAGAGGAAATATTAAATCAAGCAATGGAGTATGTTGAAGAAAGAAAGCCTGATATAACAATTTTTGAAGGTGCAGCAACCTCAGATCCAATACCAGTTGAATATTATTCAGGAGCTTTAGCAAAAGCTATTGAAGTGTTTGGAGAAAACGAACTTACTAGGTTTAGATTTGTAAGTAAGTTTTCCGATGTTGATTCTCTTCTAAAGCTTAAGCACAATGGACATACAACAATAAGATTTAGTATAAATACGCAAAAGATAATAAGGGAATTTGAGCATGGTACAGATAATATAGATAGAAGATTAGAAGCAGCAAAAAAAGTTAAAGAGGCAGGATATAATTTAGGATTTATTATTGCTCCAGTGTTTATATATCCCAATTGGAAAGAGGAGTATTTGGATTTATTAGATAAAATAAAAAAGGATATAACTACAGATGATCTAATGTTTGAAGTAATATCTCATAGATTTACAGGGAGAGCAAAAGAGAGAATATTAGAAGTGTATCCAAATAGCAAATTACCTATGAATGAAGAGGAAAGGAAATACAAATATGGACAATTTGGTTATGGAAAGTTTGTGTATCCTAAGGAAGAATTAAATGAAATGAAAGAGTTTTTTAAATCTAGCTTAGAAGAAAGATTTGGAGGTAGCAGTATAAATTATATAATATAGTTATATACTTATAATACCTTATATGGATAAAAAGTTTTGACTAAATGTATACCCTGTAGTATCATTTTTATGATAGCATTAAAGTGCTTGAATTGGAGGTCAAAGCAGTGAATTTGAATATAGTTTTATATCAACCTGAGATACCACAAAATACAGGGAATATTGCAAGAACCTGCGTTTTAACAGATTCAAAGTTACATTTGATAAAACCACTTGGATTTGATTTGGATGAAAAACATCTAAGAAGAGCAGGTTTAGATTATTGGAAAGATTTGGATTTAGAGGTTCATGAAAGCTATGAAGCTTTTATTGAAAAGTATGGAGATAGAAAAATATTTTTAGCATCAACTCATGGTGGTGAACATTATGATGAGGTAAAATTCCAAGAAGGCGATTTTATAATGTTTGGTAGAGAATCTTCTGGGGTTCCACAAGAGGTTCATGAAGCACATGAAAATATTAGAATTCCAATGATACAAAGTAGTACTAGAAGTTTAAATCTATCAAATACAGTTGCTATAATTGTATATGAAGCATTAAGGCAAATAGGATTTCCTAATATGAAATAGAATAGAGGGGAATGAGGGAAATGGATAAAATTAAAATAATAACAGATAGTTCAGCAGATTTACCAAAAGAGGTATTCCAAAAGCTTAATATTGATGTCTTACCTCTATTAATTAACTTTGGTGAAGAGAGTCATCTAGATGGTGTAGATATAAATATTGAAGAGTTATTTGAAAAAATAGAAACAAGTGATGTTTTCCCTAACACAGCACAAGTAACGCCACCAAGATTTGCAGAAGCATATGAAAAGTATTTAAAAGAAGGATATAAAATAATATCTATACATTTATCATCATGTATGAGTGGTACATATCAGTCAGCATGTCTTGCAAAGCAAATGTTAGAAAGTGATGATATTTATGTTGTTGATTCTCAAAATGTTACCTCTGGGTTAGGATTGTTAGCTTATAGAGCAGCAATACTTAGAGATAGAGGGTTAAGCGCTGAAGAAATAGTAGCGGATTTAGAAGAATCAAAAGAATTTATTAGTTCTTCTTTATGCTTTGAATCGTTAGATAACTTAGTTAGAGGAGGAAGAATTACTAAGACTGTAAGTGTTGTTACTGGAGTTTTAGGAATAAAGCTAATCCTTGAAGTTAAAGATGGTTTAATGGCTGTTAAAGACAAGGTAAGAGGAAGTAAAAAAGCTGTAAAGAGAATTATAAAGGATATAGAACATTATGGCTTAAAAGAAGATATGCCTATAGTTTTATTAAATGTAAATAATGAGGATGTTTATAAGCCTATAAAAGAATATTTGGATGAACATAATTTAAATTACATTGATGCAGTTGTTGGCTGTACTGTTGGTATACATTCAGGCAATAACGCAACAGGCGTATTCTTTATGTCAAATAAAAAATCTAAATAGAAATAACTAGAGAGTATTTGTATACTCTCTTTTATTTATAAACTTTTTGAAAATGTATACATATACTGTTGATATTTTTAATATAACAATATAAACTAATATAAAAGATATGTACAAGCATATAAGTAGGTGATAAGGATGAAAATGGATTATAGCTATAATCTTACCCAGGAACAAAAGTTAGTATTAACTCATGAAATGCAGTTATCTATTAAAGTGTTACAAATGTCTGCAAATGAGTTGAAAGAGTACATAAATGATGAATTTGCTGAAAATCCTATATTAGAGATACAAGAAAATATAAGTAATTCAGCTGATAGTAAAAATAAAGAATTAGATAAATACGATTATAAAGAAATGATAAAATATCTTGAGTTTGACAATTATGGGGCTCAAAGTTATGGAAGTTATGATGAGGAGGAAATATCGCCTTTTAATTTTATTTCAGAAAAAAAATCATTAAAAGAATACCTTTATGAGCAAATTAATGAGATTGAGGAAAACGATTTAATAATAAGTATAGCAGGTTATATTGTTGAAAGTTTAGACAATAGAGGATATCTTGAAATAAGCATAGAGGAAATAGCAAAGGAAATTAACATTGATAAGGCTTTAGTTGAAGAAGCTTTAGAGGTGGTTCAAGATTTAGAGCCTTACGGAATAGGAGCTAGAAATTTAAAAGAATGTTTAAAGATACAACTTATAAATTTGGGATTAATAGATGATATATTAGAGAAAATAGTAGATGATCATCTAGAAGACATAGCTAATAGTAAGTATGGAAACATAGCTAAGTCATTAAATATTTCTCCTAGAGAGGCTCAAAGATATGGTGATATTATAAGGAAGCTTGAACCGAAACCTTCAAGAGGATTTTTTACAGGAGATGATGTGAAATTTATAATTCCTGATGCTGAAATAAGAAATATTCAAGGTGAGTTTTATATAATTATGAATGATGGAATTCTACCAAAACTATCAGTAAATAATGCTTATAAAGAGGTTTTAAATACTAATACAGATGATGGAACTACTGAATATGTAAAAGAAAAGTTAAATAAAGCCATATCTATAGTAAAAAGTATAGAGCAGAGAAGATCAACTTTATATAAAGTACTTGAAAAGATAGTAGAAAAACAAAAAGATTTTCTATTAAAGGGAGTTAACTCTATAAAACCAATGACTTTAAAAGAGATTTCGGAAGATATAAAAATGCATGAATCAACAGTAAGCAGAGCTATAAAAGATAAATATATATTAACTAGTTTTGGAACAATAAAAATTAAAGATTTATTTGTATCTAAGTTATCTGTTGGAAAAAATGATGAAGATGTTGCTGTTACAATAATAAAGAAAAAAATAAAAAACATGATAGATAAAGAGAATAAAAAGAAACCACTATCAGATCAAGTTATTTGCGATAATTTAAATAGTGAAAAGATAAATATATCTAGAAGGACAGTAGCTAAATATAGAGAGGAATTGGGAATACAATCCTCAAGTAAAAGAAAAAGAATTTAAAAAATAAAGCCTTGGATAAACTAAGGCTTTATTTTTATTAAAAGGATAAAAATATATAATAAGGTTGAATCTTTTACAAAATCCATATTATCCTTCTTATTTATTGTTATCTTAAAAAGTGATGTACTAAATTATAATTTTATAAGATTAACATATACTAAATACTGATTTATGAAAAATAGATTATACAAAATGGAAAGCTTTAATAAATTACAAAAAAACTTTCCAATACCTCTTTAAAAATTCCAATTAGTGATTTATAATAATACATGTGGGACGTAAAAATGGCGAGTGGGACATACTTCGCCCAAAGGAGTGTTAAAGGTGCAGGAAATATTGCGATTACAGAAGAAAATAGTTCCTGAACTTGTAGAAGTACTCGAAAAAAGGTACAATGTACTAAGAACTATTTACTATAATCAGCCAATTGGTAGAAGAATTTTAGCTAATCAGTTGAATTTAGGGGAAAGAATAGTTCGAACCGAGATAAACTTTCTTAAGTCACAGGGATTGATAGAAATAAATACTCCTGGCATGACAGTAACAAGCAGTGGCGAAGAAATTGTTAATAACCTTAAAGATTTTATACATGAGATAAAAGGATTATCTGATATAGAAAATCAGATAAAATCACTTTTACATCTTAGAAAGGTTATAATAGTTCCAGGAGATGTAGAGGAGAATCCTACAATCTTAAAAGACCTTGGTAAAGCATGTGCAGGATATGTAAAAGATATTATCAATGATAATTGCATAATTGCTTTAACCGGAGGAAGTACTATCAAAGAAGTTGTTGAAGCCTTTCCAAGGCAGAATACAGGTTTATCAAATGCATTAGTTGTTCCAGCTAGAGGTGGAATGGGAAGAAAAGTTGAAACCCAAGCCAATACATTAGCAGCATCATTAGCTCAAAAACTAAATGGAACATATAAATTACTTCATATACCAGAAAATCTATCATCAGATATTCTTGATACTTTGTTAAAAGAAAAAGAAATTAAAGATGTTATAGATTCCATACATCAAGCAGACATATTAATGTACGGTGTAGGTAATGCTAAGGAAATGGCAGTGAAGAGAGGTGCATCTGAAGAAGAGATAGAAAGACTTGAAAGCTTAGAAGCAATTGGTGAAGCGTTTGGTTGTTATTTTAATAAAAATTCGGAAGTAGTGTCTCAAACAACTGCTATTGGAATTAATATTAAAGAATCCAGAAAAATTAACACGCATATTGCTGTTGCAGGTGGAAAAAATAAGGTAGAGTCAATTATTTCTACTCAGCGTAATAATACAAATGGAATTTTAGTTACTGATGAAGCAGCTGGAAGAGAGATTCTTGAAAGGTTGAAGCACAGTAATTAGAATATATAAAAAAGTTTATAAAAATTAATTTTTATAAAAACCAAATTTTAGGAGGTAATTTTAATGGCAAATGTTAAAGTAGCGATTAATGGTTTTGGACGTATTGGACGTCTTGCATTCAGACAAATGTTCGGAGCAGAAGGATATGAAGTTGTTGCAATCAACGACTTAACAGATCCTAAGATGTTAGCTCACTTATTAAAATATGACTCATCTCAAGGTAGATATAACGGAACTGTAGAAGTTAAAGAAGATTCTATCGTTGTTAACGGAAAAGAAATCAAAATTTATGCTGAAGCTGATGCTTCAAAACTTCCTTGGGGAGAAATCGGAGTAGACGTAGTTCTTGAATGTACTGGATTCTACGTATCAAAGGCTAAATCTCAAGCACACATCAATGCAGGTGCTAAGAAAGTTGTTATCTCAGCTCCAGCTGGAAATGACCTTCCAACAGTTGTATTCAACGTAAACCAAGATATCTTAACTGCTGAAGATAACATAATCTCAGCTGCATCTTGTACTACAAACTGCTTAGCTCCAATGGCTAATGCATTAAACAACTTCGCACCAATTCAATCTGGTATAATGTCAACAATCCACGCTTACACTGGAGACCAAATGGTACTTGATGGACCACACAGAAAGGGTGACTTCAGAAGAGCTAGAGCTGCAGCTGTTAACATAGTTCCAAACTCAACAGGAGCTGCTAAGGCTATCGGATTAGTTATTCCAGAATTAAACGGAAAATTAATCGGTTCTGCACAAAGAGTTCCAGTTCCAACTGGATCAACTACTATCTTAACTGCAGTAGTTAAAGGAAAGGACGTTACTAAGGAAGCTATAAACGCTGCTATGAAGGCTGCTTCTAACGAATCTTTCGGATACACTGAAGAAGAATTAGTATCTTCAGATATAATCGGAATCACTTATGGTTCATTATTCGATGCAACTCAAACTATGGTTGCTCCAATCGGAGAAGATTTATACCAAGTTCAAGTTGTTGCATGGTATGACAACGAAAACTCATACACTAGCCAAATGGTTAGAACAATCAAATACTTCGCTAGCCTATAAGATTTAGAATTAGCATAAAGTATAAAAAGTAAAATAAGTCTGGTTTTGTAGTATAAGGCTATAAAGCCAGACTATTTTAAAATATAGAATAAATTAAGAGGTGAAAAGAATGAACTTTAACAAGAAGACTATTGAAGATATCGATGTTAAGGGTAAAAAGGTTTTAGTTAGATGTGACTTTAACGTGCCTTTAAAAGATGGTGTAATAACTGATGAAAATAGATTAAATGGAGCACTTCCAACTATTAAGTACTTAATGGAAAATGGAGCTAAAGTAATCCTTTGCTCACACTTAGGAAAAGATGCTTCTAAATCATTAGCTCCAGTAGCTAAGAGATTAAGCGAAATGTTAGGAAAAGAAGTAGTATTCGCTAGAGATGAAGAAGTTGTAGGGGCAAATGCTAAAGCTGCAGTTGCTGCTATGAATGATGGAGATGTTGTATTATTAGAAAATACAAGATGCAGAAAAGAAGAAACTAAGAACGTTGAAGAATTCTCTAAAGAATTAGCTTCTTTAGCTGATATATTCGTTAACGATGCATTTGGTACTGCTCACAGAGCTCACTGTTCAACAGTTGGTGTTACTGAATTCTTAGATACAGCTGTATGTGGATACTTAATTCAAAAGGAATTAAAGTTCTTAGGAGAAGCTGTAAACGCACCAGTTAGACCATTTGTTGCTATTTTAGGTGGATCAAAGGTTTCTGATAAGATTGCTGTTATCAACAACTTATTAGAAAAAGTTGATACAATCATTATTGGTGGAGGAATGGCTTACACATTCTTAAAGGCTCAAGGATATGAAATCGGAACTTCTTTATGTGAAGACGATAGAATGGACTACGCTAAAGAAATGATAGCTAAAGCTGAAGCTAATGGAGTTAAATTCTTATTACCAGTAGATCACAGAATTGCTGATGGATTTAAGGATGTTGAAGCTACAGTAACTGAAGATCAAAACATTCCAGCAGGATTCATGGGATTAGATATTGGACCTAAGACAGAAGCTTTATATGCTGATGCTATTAAAGATGCTAAGACTGTTATCTGGAACGGACCAATGGGAGTATTCGAATTTGAAAACTTCAACAAGGGTACAATTGCAGTAGCTAAGGCTATGGCTGATGCTGATGCAACAACAGTTATTGGTGGAGGAGATTCTGCTGCTGCTGTTAACATTTTAGGTTTTGGAGATAAGATGACTCACATCTCTACAGGTGGTGGAGCTTCATTAGAATTCTTAGAAGGAAAAGTTCTTCCAGGAATAGCTGCTCTAAACGATAAGTAATCATCTAAATCTTTGATTTAGATATGATTACTTACACACAGTGAAAGTAATTAAAACAAAAAAGATAAAAGAGAAAATAAAGATAATAGAAATAAGAAAGATAATAAAGATAAGGATGGAGCTCCTTAAGGGAGCTTCTAAAGAGTACATCATTAGAAAATCCAAAGGATTTTCATTCTTATCCTAATTAACTATATTATCTTTATTATCCAAAATATGATGAGGTGATTTTAATGAGAAAAGCTGTTATAGCTGGTAACTGGAAGATGCATTATACTCCAGATGAAGCAGTTAAAGTTATAGAAGAATTAAAGCCATTAGTAAAGGATGCAACATGTGAAGTTGTTATTTGTGCTCCATTTGTTGATCTTGATGCTGTTATAAAGGCTGCTAAGGGATCAAACATAAAGATTGGTGCTCAAAACATGCACTTTGAAGAAAAAGGTGCTTTCACAGGAGAAGTTGCTCCAGGAATGTTAGAAGCAATGGGAGTTGACTATGTTGTTTTAGGACATAGTGAAAGAAGAGAATACTTCAATGAAACTGATGAAGCTTTAAACAAGAAAGTTAAGGTTGCTTTCGCTCACAACTTAATTCCAATTCTTTGCTGTGGTGAAACACTAGAACAAAGAGAAGGTGGAGTTACAAACGAAGTAGTTGGAGCTCAAATTAAAGCTGATTTAGCTGGATTAGATAAAGAATTAGCAGAAAAAGTTATCATAGCTTATGAACCAATCTGGGCTATTGGAACTGGTAAAACTGCTACTAACGAACAAGCTAACGAAACAATAGCTGCAATCAGAGGAATTGTTGCAGAAATGTTTGGTCAAGAAGTTGCTGACAAGGTAAGAATCCAATATGGTGGATCAGTTAAGCCTAACACAATAAAAGACCAAATGGCTATGTCTGACATAGATGGTGCTTTAGTTGGTGGAGCTAGCTTAGTTGCTACTGATTTTGCTCAAATCGTAAATTACTAATATCAAAAGCTGTTGTACAATGTACAACAGCTTTTTAAATTGAGTGAAGAAATAATTAACTTAATTTATCAGATAAAACAGAAATTTTAAAAATATAAAGGTTTACATAGTTAGGAGTTTTAAATCTTTTGTAGTATAATAATATTGATTAAAAGAAAAATAATACTAATGAAGTATTACGAATAAATTAAATGTAAACTTGGAGGGAATTATGGCAAAGAAACCTGTAATGTTAATGATACTTGACGGATTTGGAATTGCTCCAAAGTCTGAAGGAAATGCTGTAGCATTAGCTAATAAACCAAATTATGATAAGTTAGTAAGTGAATATCCAACTACAGAATTACAAGCAAGTGGAATGGCTGTTGGTCTTCCAGAAGGTCAAATGGGAAATTCAGAAGTTGGTCACTTAAATATTGGTGCTGGTAGAATAGTATACCAAGAGTTAACTAGAATAACTAAGGCTATCCAAGATGGTGATTTCTTTGAAAATGAAGCATTATTAAAGGCTATGAAGAATGCTAAAGAAAATAATACTGCATTACACTTAATGGGATTATTATCAGACGGTGGAGTTCACTCTCACATAGAACACTTAAGAGGTCTTTTAGAGTTTGCTAAGAAAGAAGGACTTCAAAAAGTTTATGTTCATGCATTCATGGACGGAAGAGACGTACCACCATCATCAGGTAAAGATTTTATAATTAAAACAGAAGAAATGATGAAAGAAGTTGGTGTAGGTCAAATTGCTACAGTAAGTGGTAGATACTATGCAATGGATAGAGATAATAGATGGGAAAGAGTTGAACTTGCTTACAATGCTTTAGTATTAGGTAAGGGTGAAACTGCAACTTCTGCTGTTGAAGCTATGGAAAAATCATACCATGACAATAAGACAGATGAGTTCGTATTACCATGTGTAGTTTTAGAAGATGGACATCCAACTGCTACAATTAAGAATGGTGATTCAGTTGTGTTCTTCAACTTTAGACCAGATAGAGCTAGAGAAATAACAAGAGCAATTAACGATAAGGTATTTGATGGATTTAAGAGAGAAACATTAAACTTAACTTTCGTTACTATGACTCAATACGATAAAACTTTAGAAGGCGTTGAAATAGCCTTTAAGCCTCAAACATTAGTTAATACATTAGGAGAATATGTTTCAGGTAAGGGATTACAACAATTAAGAATTGCTGAAACTGAAAAATATGCTCACGTAACATTCTTCTTCAATGGTGGAGTTGAAAAGGAAAATCCGGGAGAAGAAAGAAAGGTTATACCTTCTCCAAAGGTTGCTACTTACGACTTAAAGCCAGAAATGTCTGCTTTTGAAGTAACAGATGAATTAATAGCTAGATTAGATGAAGATAAGTACGACATGATTATACTTAACTATGCTAACCCAGATATGGTTGGTCATACTGGAGTTGTTGACGCTGCTATTAAGGCTGTAGAAGCTGTAGATACTTGTCTTGGAAGAGTAGCTGAAAAGGTACTTGAAAAAGATGGTACATTATTCATAACTGCTGACCATGGAAATGCAGAAACTGAAATAGATTTCTCAACAGGAAATCCATTTACAGCACATACTACAAACCCAGTTCCATTTGTATGGGTATCAAACCATGTTGATGGAAGAAAGCTTAAAGAAGGAAAGCTTGCTGATATAGCTCCTACTATGTTAGGTGTTATGGGAGTTGAAGTACCAGCTGAGATGACAGGAGAAAACTTAATAGTTGAATAATTTTATTAATAATTATGATAGAGACTCGCTCAGGTGAGTCTCTTTTTTGCTAAAATTACAAAATTGTAATTTTTCATTTAATATTATAGTAATATTTAGATTTTATTATATAGGTATAGAATGAAAAGAGAAAGTGAGGAAATAAAAATGGTAGTTATTAAAACAGAGAATTTAAGTAAAGTTTATGGAAAAGACGGAAATAAGGTTGTTGCATTAGATAATGTAAATATAGAAATTGAAAAAGGTGAATTTGTTGCAATTGTTGGAGCAAGTGGTTCAGGTAAGAGTACATTGCTTCATCAAGTTGGAGGAGTAGATAGACCAACAAGTGGAAAAGTAATTATTGATAATGAAGATATATATAAACTTAAAGAAGAAAAGCTAGCTATATTTAGAAGAAGAAAAATAGGATTTGTATTTCAATCATTTAACCTAATACCAGTTTTATCTGTAGAAGAAAATATAAAAATGCCTGCTCTACTTGATCATCAAAAAGTAGATAAAGAATATTTTAAAGATTTAGTTAAGACTTTAGGAATAAGTGATAGATTAAGTCATCTTCCATCTGAGCTTTCAGGTGGCCAACAACAAAGAGTTGCTATAGCAAGAGCTTTAATAAATAAGCCAGCTATTATACTAGCTGATGAACCAACAGGAAATCTTGATAGTGAAACATCAAAGGAAATAATGGAAATGTTAAAGTTATCTGTAAGAAAGTATAATCAAACAGCTATTGTAATTACTCATGATTTAAGCATTGCAGAAAATGCTGATAGAGTAATAAAGATTAAAGATGGAAAAGTAATTGAATAGGGGTGTAAGAAGTGAAAAATTATAGTGAAATATCTAATAGATATATGAAGCAAAATAAAAAGCGTACTTCCCTAACAGTACTTGGAATAATATTAGCTACTGTATTAATATTTGCAGTTGGTACATTTCTTCTAAGCTTTAGAGATTCTATGTTGGTAGAGCAAAGAAGAACTGGTGGAGATTATGAGTTTATATTGAGAAATATAACAAGTGAGCAAGTAGATAAAATTAAAAATAATGCAGAAGTAAAAGATACATCTTTATTACTATCAAGTGATGATGAATATACAATTGAAGGAAAAGATGAAATTTTAACTTTTGAGTATGGTAATAAAGATTACTATGAAAAAATGCAAACATCACCAATCAAAGAAGGTAGAGTACCTACTAAGGAGAATGAAATTCTAATTAATCAATCTGTAAAGTCATTATTAAAAGTTAATGTTGGAGATAAGATTAATTTAAAAGCTAGAAATGGAAGTGAAAAAGTAGTTGAAGTCGTTGGAATAGAGGAAGGGACACTTTATTCGGGTAATAATATATTTTATGTAAAAGACTATTTAAATGATAAAAACTTAAATCAAAATGCTGAGTATAATTTATATTTAAATCTAAAGTCAGGTAAAAATAAGCAAGAGATTATTGCAAAAATAACAGAGCAAAACAATATAAATAAGGAATCTATAAACAATAATTCTAATGTACTATATTTAACAGGTAATGGTGGAAATGAATATGTATCAGGAGCTTTAAGAAATATGGCTATATTTGTAATAGCTACAATAATAGTTTGTACCATAGTTGTTATTTATAATTCATTTAATATTTCAGTAATAGAGAGAATAAGGTATTTTGGAATATTAAAAGCTATAGGGGCAACCCCTAAACAAATAAAAAGAATCATATACAAAGAGGGCTTTTTAATGGGGCTTATAGCTTTACCATTAGGCTGTATAGTAGGATTCTTGGCATTAAAGTATGGTATTAAGATATTTATTGGAGATACTTTAATGTTTATTGAGAGCTTTAAAGTTGGATTTTATCCTGTCATCATTTTAGTTACAGCCATACTAGTTGCTATTACTATATTCTTATCAATTCTAATGCCAGCTAGGAAGGCAAATAAGATATCGGCAGTTGATGCAATAAGGAATAAAAATGAAATAAAGTTAGGTAAGCTTAAGAGAAGAAAGGGAAGGATAGTTGGAAAAATATTTGGTGTTGAAGGTAGTATTGCTTATAAGAATATAAGGAGAACACCATTTAGATTTATTATTACTTGTTTAGCTTTAACAGTATCAATTATTATGTTTAATGTATTCTATGGATTTGTTGATTTTGCTAAACAATCTGTAATGCAACAATTTATGTATTCACCTTTTGATGCTCAGCTTTCTAATGAAGTTACAGATAGTGGATTAAAAGATGAAGATATTAAAGAAATAGAAAGTAAAGACTTTATAAGAAAAGAATATAAATTTTATATTGATTATGCTAATTTAGCTATACCAAAAGATAGTGTGAACCTAGATTATTCCGACAAAGTAGGAAGAAATCCATTTCATGATAGTTTCCCTTCGTCAGATATGGTAGATGCTAGCGGGACACAAATATATGTTGGTGGAAATGATGAACTAAATATTATAGATAGATATATAGTTGATGGCAAAGTAGATTTAGAGAAGCTTAAGAAAAATGGAGTGATTCTTTTAGATGGTTACCAAATACGTAATGAAGATGGAGATATAGAATCAGTACAGGCTACTAAATATAAGGTTGGAGATAAGATCAGAATACCTAAATTAGATAATTACAGTAGAAATGTAGAAAATGCTAGTAGAAATATAGAAGAAGCAATAAAGAATAAGGATTACTATGAATTGGAAGTTGTTGCTATAGCCAATAGAGAACCATTAATGGGAAATACACTTTATAGTGCACCACAATTAATGTTCCATGAAGATTTGTTCAAGACTATGGTTAAGGATTTTAATTATAATGGTATGTTCTTTGACTTTGAGGGAGACGATGAGGCAAGAGAAAAGGCTCTTGAATATTTCAATAATGTAAAAGATGAAAAGGAACTTGTTTATCAAGATTTAGGAGATTTACTAAAAGAAGTAGACAGCATATATGGACAAATTGAATTCTTTGTTTATTGCTTTATTGCAATTGTTACAATAATATCAGTAGTTAATATATTTAATACAATATCAACTAATTTATTGTTAAGAAGAAAAGAGTTTTCTACTTTAAAAGCTATAGGTATGACTGAAAAGCAACTTAAGAAGAGCGTATTGCTTGAAGGTACTCTTTATGGAATATTATCAGCTATAATTGGTGGAGGAGTATCAGCAGTGCTCCTAGGATTATTAGTTAAACTTGGAGCAGGTTTTGCAGAAGTTCAATATAATTTTGATTTTATTGCATTCGCTATTTCAATAATATGTGCAATAGGAGTGACTTATATTGCAACTGTTATTCCAATGAATAAGCTTAAGAAGCTTACTATAGTTGAGGGGATAAGTGAAGAAGAGTAGGTAGGCAAGAAGCAGTGCTTTACTCAGTATAGGTAAGAAGTAATAGAGATAAAGAAAGGAAATTGCTTTTGGTAATTTCCTTTTATTTATCTTTATTATTTATGTTGTTAAATTTGTTCGTCTTCTTTTATAAAGATTTTTAATTTGTACAATTAGAGTTATTCCTATTATCCACCATAAGAATATCAACTGTTTGTATCTACTTGCATGAGAACCTGTAAATTCATCAGCGTGAAGAACTTCATAATCTTTATTAAAGTACCATGTATCTTTATCAGGACCGGGGTTTTCTATATCATATGTATAAAAATTATTTATTCTAAAGTACTTATCTGTTTTTACAATTGAAAAGGTAGTATCATATTTTACTTGTATACCAGCTGTAGTAGCTTTTATATAAGTTAAAGGTATAAAAAGAACTAATAAAATTAAAAGAATTATTAATCTTGTTCTATTTTTCATAGAAAACCTCCTATACTAATTACAAATACATTATACCATAAAATGTAAGTAACAAGAGGGATTTTGTAATTTCCGGGGAAATATATTAGAATAAAATGGAATAATAATTTTAAGGAGAGGTAAATGAATATTTTATTAGTTGAAGATGATGTTACTTTAGCAATGGGAATCGAATATTCTCTAAAAAATGAAGGATTTAATGTTAAGACAGTAGGAAAAATAAAAGATGCAAAAGAAAAAATAAGTAATTCACATATAGATATTATTTTATTAGACGTAAATTTACCGGATGGAAATGGATATGAGTTATGTAAAGAGGTTAGGTTAGATAGTGAGGTCCCAATAATTTTTCTAACGGCTTGTGACGAAGAGGTTAACATAGTTATGGGATTAGACTTAGGTGCAGATGATTATATAGCTAAACCAGTTAGAGTTAGGGAATTAGTAGCTAGGATAAATGCAGTTGCTAGAAGAAAAGGTGTATTATCTAAAGATAAAGAAGATAATAAAATTATTGTTAAAGATATTAAAGTGTTGCCTTTAAAATATGAAGTTTATAAAGGAGAAGAAAAACTTCAATTAACTTCAGTAGAATATAAATTACTTCTATTATTGATAGAAAACTCTGGAAATGTATTGACTAGAAAGACATTGTTAGAAAAGCTTTGGGATATAGAAGGAGACTTTATTGAAGAGAGCACATTAACAGTATATATAAAAAGATTAAGAGAAAAACTTAAAGAGGATAAGATAAATCCTTATATTGAAACTGTTAGAGGAATAGGTTATAAGTGGATAGGTGAAAAATAATGGATTTAAAAAGGTTATATAATAATCCAGAAGCTAAAAAAGTAACTATAAAGTTTTCTATTATTTTCTTATTTGGAGTTATATCAATATTTGGAGCAACTTATTATGTTGTAAATAATATAAATAGAACTTTAATGGACCAAAATACTTCTGTGTTAAGTAGTATTATAGAGAATAAAGATATACCAGAAGTTATTAAAGGATTCTATGAGATAAAAGATGGAAACGAGTTAGTAGAGGCTAAGGGGATTCTTAAAAGCTACGGATATGATGATGAATTATCTATAATGGTTAATGAGGTTACAAATAAATTCTATAAAGAAATATTAGTTATATTTATACCAATAATGATTTTATTTACTATAATGCTTTACTTAATATTCATTAAAGAGTTAAAGGATATATATTTCCAAGTTGATAATATAGTAAAAAATATTTCAGACACTTCAAATGGTAAGTTTAAGAAGATTGAACCTAAGTATGAAGAGGGAGATGTAGCTATACTTACGACTTCTCTTAATTATATGGGAGAAAGAGTTAATAATTCTATTCAAAAATTAAAGGAAGATAAAGAAAATTTAAAGGATTTCTTGTCAGATATATCTCATCAATTAAAAACTCCTTTAGCATCTTTAGTCATGTTTATAGATTTAATGAAGGAAAATGAGGATATGCCTAAGGAGGATAGAGCAAAGTTTTTAGAGAAATGTGATGAGCAAGAAGTAAGAATGGAATGGCTTATAATGAATCTTTTAAAAGTTGGAAGGCTAGAGGCAGGAGCAATAAACTTTAAAAGAGAAAGACAACCTTTAAAGGAAACTATAGAGCTAGCAGTTTCTTCTTTAGTTGGAGAAGTTGAAAGAAAAAACCAAAAGCTTATAATAACTGGAGATTTAGAATGTGAGATTGTGCATGATAGAGAGTGGTTAGGTGAAGCTATATCTAATATTACCAAGAATGCTATAGAGCATACTCAGGATGGTGGAGAAATAGAAATTCGAGTTTCTGAGGGGAAAATTATAAAGAATATTTATATTAAAGATAATGGACCTGGAATACCAAAGGATATTAGAAAAAAGGTATTTAAGAGATTTTATAAAGGTGAAAGTAGTACAGATCCAAAGAGTATAGGTATTGGCTTATCTTTATCTAAAAGTATAGTTGAAGAATTAGGAGGAGAAATAAGACTTATTAGTGAAGAAGGAAAAGGAACTACTTTTATTATTAGCTTTATAGAAATGTAGGAATGTAAGAAGGTAAGATAGATGATAAGGAGGAAATTCTGCTGTGGTTAGAATTTTCTCCTTGTATTTTCTGGAGTTTTAGTTTTTGGAGTCTTTTTGAGAATGTAGTTTGAAGTAAATTATATGATTTATATTATATGGATTATTTTGTTTTTATACTTTCATATCTAGAATTAAGGTTATTAATACTATTTTTGTCAAGCTTTTTTAATATAATCATAACTATAGTAAAAGGAATAATTGCAGATAAAGTTGAGATTAATCCTATCATAATGCTTTCACCTGAAAAGTTTCCTCCTAAATATGCAAGTGTATTACCTACACCAATCATAATACCAAAAGCTATACTGCCCAATAAAATAGTTTTAATATCATCTTTATTTAATATTTTTTTCATTTTTATTACCACCTTTTTTATTTGATTCTATGTTTTAATAATAAGCGATCAATATTACTAAGAAATTACTACAAGAATTACAAATTAGTAATAATTAAGTTAATGAAAATTTTGTTTTTCATATTATGTGATTATAAAACATATAAATATATCAAAATAATATAAAGGTAGATTCTATGAAAAAATATCATTGTTATTCAGCATGTTTTGATGATAAAACAGAAGAGTTATTTAGAGAAGCTATTTTCTTAGGGCAAGGAAATAATGGGGTTGTGTATAAGTTGCCTGAAAATAAGGTGATAAAAATTTTTGTTGAGGAAAAAGTCTGTAGTGACGAATCATATACTCTTTCAAGAACTAATGGGTCTAAGTATTTCCCTAGAATATATAAGATAGGCAAATTATATATTGTAAGAGAAATGGTAGAGGGTATTCAGCTTGATAAATACATAAAGAAAAATGGATTAAACTTAGAACTAACAAAAAATATCTACAAGCTAATAAAAGAATTTAAAAGATTAGATTTCTCTAAGATAGACACGAGATGTAAAGATGTATATGTAAAAGATGATTGTACAATAATGCTTATTGACCCCAAAAAGTGCTATAAAAGAAAAGTGAATTTTCCAAGACATTTAATGAAAGGTTTTTTAAAGCTTGAAGTTTTAGATGATTTCATAAAGTATATGGAGAAGATTGATAAGAAGAAAGCTAAGGAATGGAAGAATAAGTTTGATAAGTATTGGCAAAAAGAAAGTCAAAAAGAGAAATACCAAAGAGATGATGAAGATTTATACTTGTAGTTTTTATAAGAGGGAGTCAAAGTAAAAGTGAGTTATTTTGGGGCCCTCTTAATTAGTTTCATGAATATAAGAATAATATTTAGTAAATACTATTCTTGTTACTTGAACTAACAAATATTAGAAATATATAAGTTTTTAAGGAGGAAGAGTTATGAAAAGTTATGTTGAGATCGTTGATATTGTTGGAAGACAAATTCTAGATTCTAGATGTTTCCCAACAGTTGAAGTTGAGGTTTATTTAGATGACGGTACTGTAGGAAGAGCAGCTGTACCTTCAGGGGCTTCAACTGGTATATATGAGGCTGTAGAACTAAGAGATGGTGATAAAGATAATTACCTAGGAAAGAGCGTTGAAAAGGCTGTAAGAAATGTAAATGAAACTATCGCTGAAGAACTAATAGGTTGTAATGTATTTGATCAAACATATATTGATAAAACTATGATTGAATTAGATGGAACTCCAAACAAAGGAAAGCTTGGAGCTAATGCTATTTTAGGTGTATCTTTAGCGTGTGCACAAGCAGCTGCTAATTCTTTAGGATTACCTTTATATCAATATATTGGTGGAGTTAACGCCAAGGTATTACCAGTTCCAATGATGAATATTATAAATGGTGGTTCTCATGCAGATAACTCAGTTGATTTACAAGAATTTATGGTTATGCCAGTAGGGGCTAAGACTTTCTCAGATGCTATGAGAATGTGTGCTACAGTATATCATACTCTTAAAAAGACTTTACATGAAAAAGGATATTCAACTGCAATTGGTGATGAAGGTGGATTTGCTCCTAACCTAAAATCAAATGCAGAAGCTATAGATGTTATAATAGAAGCTATAACTAAAGCAGGTTATAAACCAGGAGAAGACATGTTCATTGCTATTGATGCTGCTTCTTCTGAATACTACAAAGATGGTAAGTACGTTTTAGAAAATGAAGGAAAGACTTTAACTGCTGAAGAAATGGTAGACTTCTTAGAAGATTGGGTTAACAAGTATCCAATAATCTCAATTGAAGATGGTATGGCAGAAGAAGATTGGGAAGGATGGAAGTTACTTACTGAAAGATTAGGTAATAAGGTTCAATTAGTTGGAGATGACTTATTTGTAACTAACACTGAAAGATTAGAAATGGGAATCGAAAAAGGAGTAGCTAACTCAATTCTTATTAAATTAAATCAAATAGGTACATTAACTGAAACTTTAAATGCTATTGAAATGGCTAATAGAGCAGGAATGACAGCAGTGGTTTCTCACAGATCTGGTGAAACAGAAGATACAACAATAGCTGATTTAGTTGTAGGCGTTAATGCAGGCCAAATTAAGACTGGGGCACCAGCAAGATCTGAAAGAGTTGCTAAGTACAATCAATTAATTAGAATTGAAGAAGAATTAGAAGATGTAGCTGAATTTAGAGGAAGAAAAGCCTTCTTTAATATTAAATAGTTTAAAAGATTAAAATCAGTAATAGAAGTGGTTAATTATTACTTCTATTACTTTTTTTATGTTATTATTTAAGAAAACTTATCTAAAAATATTTGTAAAAAAATGCATAGTGTGATATGATATTTTTATTGTAATATGTATTTATTAGGCTTACTAAGCAGGAGGTGTTCCTATGAAAACTGCATTATTAGTTTTAGAAGTTATATTAGGATTAATAGTTATTGTATCTATATTAATGCAACCAAGTAAATCAGATGCTTTAAGTGGATTAGTACAAGGAAGCAAAAATGAAACTTTCTATGCTAAAAACAAAGTAAGAACAAAGGAAGTAATGTTAGAAAGATTAACAGTTATTTCAATGGTTCTTTTTGCAGCTACTACGTTAGTATTAAACATAATATAAATAAGATAAATTAACAGCTATTTATGTAGCTGTTTATTTTTTTTGCCTTTAAATAAAATTTCCTAATTTCTTGTGACTCTTTTATGGTAAAGATGAATAGCATATAGTGAGATAATAATGGACTGCTAATTTTTATTAAGGAGATGATAAAGTGAACTTATTAATAATATCTGCACTTTGTGGTATAGCAGCTCTACTAGGAAATATTTTCATTATAAAAGGAATTGTTAAAAAAGATCCAGGGGACAATGAAATGCAAGAAATAGCTGGACATATTGAAGAGGGAGCTATGGCTTTTTTAAAGAGAGAGTATAGGTATTTAGCTGTTTTTATAGTAGTAGTTGGCCTTACTATAGCAATATTTATTAAAGTGCAAACTGCAGTGGCGTTTTTAATAGGTGCAGTATTCTCTATTTTAGCAGGCAATGTTGGAATGAGAGTTGCAGTAAAAGCTAATGTTAGAACAGCACAATCAGCAAAAATAGGAATTAAAGAGGCTTTATCTGTGGCTTTTTCGGGTGGAGCAGTTATGGGCTTATCTGTTGTTGGACTAGGGCTTTTTGGATTAGGATTACTTACAATTATTTTTGATTTAAATACAGAATATATAACAGGTTTTGGACTTGGAGCTTCCTCAATAGCTTTATTTGCAAGAGTAGGGGGAGGTATTTATACTAAGGCTGCTGATGTTGGAGCTGACTTAGTTGGAAAAGTTGAAGCTGGTATACCAGAAGATGACCCAAGAAATCCTGCTGTTATAGCTGATAATGTAGGAGATAATGTAGGGGATGTTGCTGGTATGGGAGCAGATCTTTTTGAATCATATGTAGGTTCTATAATATCTGCAATTACCTTAGGGTCATTATTAACTAATGTATCAGGAAGATATGGAGCAATATATCCTATGATATTATCAGGAATTGGAATTATAGCTTCTATTATAGGAATATTATTTGTTAAAAATATAAAGGGTAACAATCCTCAAAAAATATTGAATACAGGTAGTACAATATCAGGGATACTAGTGGTGATATTTGGAGCAATAGCTTGTTATTCTATGTTTAACTCACTAAAACTATTTATTCCAGTAATAGCTGGACTGGCTGTTGGAATGATAATAGGTAAGATAACTGAAATTTATACATCCTCAGATTACAAATCAGTAAAACTTATTGCTGATGAATCAGAAACAGGGGCAGCAACTAACATTATTTCAGGATTATCAGTAGGAATGAAATCAACAGTTATTCCAATAATATTAATTGCAATTGGAATATTAGTAGCTTACTTTGGTGTAGAAGGAGCGTCAGATGCTAAAGTAGGACTTTATGGTATTGCCCTTTCAGCAGTAGGAATGCTATCAACAACAGCTATTACAGTAGCGGTTGATGCATATGGACCAATTTCTGATAACGCTGGAGGAATTGCTGAAATGGCAAATCTAGATCCAGAGGTAAGAGAGATTACTGATAAGTTAGATTCTGTAGGAAATACAACAGCAGCAATTGGCAAGGGATTTGCTATTGGTTCAGCAGCACTTACAGCCTTAGCTCTATTTGCATCCTATGCTCAGGCTGTTAACTTAGAAAAAATTAATCTTTTAGAGCCAACAACATTAGTAGGAGTATTTATTGGTGGAATGTTACCTTTCTTATTTGGAGCATTAACAATGTTTTCTGTAGGAAAAGCAGCAACTCAAATGGTTGAAGAGGTAAGAAGGCAGTTTAAGGAAAAGAGAGGAATATTAGAAGGAACAGAAAAGCCAGATTATTCAAGATGTGTTGAGATATCAACTCAAGCTGCATTAAGGGAAATGGTTTTACCTGGAATATTAGCAATAGTAATTCCAATAGGTGTTGGTCTTCTTCTTGGAGCAGAAGCATTAGCTGGGCTTATTGCTGGGGGAGTAGTTACAGGTGTTCTAATGGCTATTATGATGTCAAATGCAGGGGGAGCTTGGGATAATGCCAAGAAATATATAGAAGGCGGAGCTCATGGAGGTAAGGGAAGTGAAGCTCATAAAGCAGGTGTAGTAGGAGATACAGTTGGAGATCCATTTAAGGATACATCAGGTCCATCTATGAATATATTAATTAAGCTTATGACAATAGTTTCATTAGTATTTGCACCACTTATCATTAAGTATGGAGGAATACTTCTTAATCTAATTAAATAATTATATTGGTTAAAAAATAGAAAAAGATAATAAGGATTTAGTAGTTAAACTACATCCTTATTATCTTTATTATTTAAATTATCTTTCTTATCTTAAACTAATGTTTTGGTCTATATTTCTTTCTTAATGTTACTACGCCACCTAATGAAGTCATAGATGCTATTAAAAGCCCTGCAATGTTTGAAGGGTCTCCAGTTTTAACTGGTTCAGATGGTTTAACTTCAGGTGTAACAGGAGTTTCTGGAACTTCTGGTGTTGGTGAAGGAGTTAAGCCTTTAACAGTTAATGTTTGAGTTAATACTATTGGAGATTCATCACCATAAGTTACTTTAACATTATAAGTTATAACCCTATCTTCATAGCTAGGTTTTATAGCTAAATTCCATACATCATTAGAACTTTCACCTGGAGCTATTGAAATAAAGTGATTTAATGAATCTTCTTCAGCTTCACCTTCTTCACCCATAACTGGAAGTGGTAATAAAGTTAAGTCATCCTTAAATTCTTCTGGAATTTCTAAGTCAACATGAACGTTTGGTTCATTATTAAAATTAGGATCTTCTTCAGCATTTTTGTTTATTGTTACATCAACTTTATATGGGTTATATTCAGTATCTACATTTGGATTAATAGATACATTTTCTCCACCAGCTAAAGAAGCTGAAATACTATGTTGAGCATTAGCCTTTATAGTAACGTTTTGTTTTACAATCTTAGTTTCTGTAGAATCAGATTTAACAATTACATTAAAATAAGCATTTATATCATCATAATAGTTACCTTCAGCTACTTTTAGTTGGATGTCTGAATTAGCACTTTGATTAGGTGTTAAAGTTCCTATATTATTTGTAGCAATACCTACAATAGATAATAAATCTCTATATTCTTCTGGAATTTCAACAGTTGAAGTAACATTATTTAATGGGATATCACCACTGTTTTTTACAGTTGCAGTGGTTTCATAAGTTGGATAAGTTCCATCTTCATTTGCTTCTATAGTATTATTATTTAAAACAGATACAGATATATCGCTATTAACTTGAGTATTTAGAGAAGATGTTCCATAGTTACTTGTAATAGTTTTTGTTTCACCAGGTTGAATAGTTATATCTTCCCAATACATAACTACACAACTATCTCCATTTTCATTACCCTCGGTTATTTCATTGTTCCATGTTCTACTTGCAGAAGTAGATAACCAATTAGTAAATTGAACTTTATTTGGTTTTGAATCTCTTGAGAAAGTATATTTAGCTACAGCTGAAGGGTTTTCTAAATTATCATAAGCAAACCAATAATTTGGTACTTGGTTACCAGTAAGCTCTTTTGCTGTATCAAAGCTTCCTGCACCGGGAACATTAAAAGGTGCGTCATCATTTCTACCTACATAAGTATCAAGCATTGTTTTAAATGAGAAAGTTTTAGCTTTATTACTAGTGTTAGTGAAGGTATAAGTCATAGTAACAGAGTCTTCATAAGAAGATCCTGGGTTCTTAGCTAAGCTTAAATTACGATTAACTTTAATACCTTTATCAGATTGATATGAAGATTTTAATGCATTTATCTCTTTATTGGTAGTAGTCCAACTTCCAGTAGGAGTAGATATAGTACCTGTAGTTAGTACATCTAACTCATTACCTACCTTTAGAACTTCAGCGTTAGAGTATCCATACAATAGGCTAACGTTATTATCGTTTTCGTTTAATGGATCCCCCCCAGTTGTTCTAATATCAAATTGACCACCTGTAATTACTTTAACCCATAAAGAATCATTAGAAATTGTATAATCTTCAGTATCGCTGTATAAAGTCAAAATTGAATTAGATTTTTCTTCAGCAGCACTTGTAGAAACAACAGGCATTATTATTAATGAGGTTGTAAGAGCTGCTGCAAGAATTAATGATAAAAATTTTCTTTTCATATTTATTTACCTCCCACAAAATGTAAATGCAAGTATAATTATATCCACTTATTGGAAATGATATCAATAAGAAAAGTTACGAATCGTTCATAAAAAGTTGACAAAAGTTTTTAAAATGTGATTATAAATTTTTATTTATGAATAATATTTAGAAAGCAAATGTCACAAAATAAAGAATGTAGTAGAATATATGAAAGTATCCTAAAGTAGTGCAATATGGTAATATAATAAATAGATTAGTTATTTTTAGAATGGGAAATATAATTAATGAAATATTATTCAAATATATAGGAGGTAATAATGGGAATAAAAGATACATTATTAGAATTCATGCGTGAAGAAGCATATAGACCGATGGATATTCAAGAACTAGTTTCAGTTTTTGACATTAATCCTGATGAATATAGAGCATTTAAAAAGACATTAAAAACAATGGAGAAGGAAGGGCTTATTTTTAGAACTAAAAAAGATAAGTTTGCACTTCCAGAAAGATTAGGACTTATTACAGGTAAACTACAAGCTCATGCTAAAGGTTTTGGCTTCTTAATTCCAGAAATAGAAGGCGAAAAGGATGTTTTTATTCCAAGTTCTTTTATAAATGGAGCTATGAATGGAGATAGAATACTTGTACAAATTACTAGGGAAGATAAGAACGGAAAGAAGAGAGAAGGAGAAGTAATTCAAATTCTAGAAAGAGCTAATACAAAGATTATTGGTGTATATGAAGACAGCAAAAACTTTGGATTTGTAATTGCAGAAGATACAAGAATTAGCCAAGATATATTTATATCTAAAAAAGACAGAAATGGTGCTAAGGACGGAGATGTTGTAGTTGTAGAAATTACTAAGTGGCCAGAGAAGAGAAGAAGTCCTGAAGGTGTAGTTAAAGAAGTACTTGGACAAAAGGGTGATAAGGGATTAGATATTCTAACTATAATTAAAAAATATGGTCTTCCAGAAGAATTTCCACCTAAGGTTCAAGCTTTTGCATCAGGTATTGACGAGGAAATACCTTTAAAAGAATATAAGAGAAGAAAAGATCTTAGAGATGTTAGAATGGTAACTATTGATGGTGAAGATGCTAAGGATTTAGATGATGCTGTTTCTATAGAGAGACTTGATAATGGTAGATATAGATTAGGAGTTCATATAGCAGACGTATCTCACTATGTTAGAGAAAAGAATCCTTTAGATAAGGAAGCTTTAAAGAGAGGTACATCAGTATACTTAATAGATAGAGTTATTCCTATGCTTCCTAAGAAGCTATCTAATGGTATTTGTTCATTAAATCCTAAGGTAGACAGATTAACACTTTCTTGTATCATGGATATAGATAGTAGTGGTAAGGTTTTAGACCATGAAATTGTTGAATCTGTAATAAGAACAAATGAAAGAATGACTTATACAGATGTAACTAAGATACTTAAGGATAATGATCCAGAGCTAAGTAAGAGATATGACTATCTTTTAGATGATTTTAAAGCAATGGAAGAACTTTGTAATATTTTATATAAGAAGAGAACAAAAAGAGGGGCTATAGATTTTGAGTTTGAGGAATCTAAAATTATATTAAATGAATTTGGTAAGCCTATTGATATTAAGCCTTATGAAAGAGAAATAGCAAATAGAATAATAGAAGAATTTATGCTTGTTTGTAATGAAACAGTGGCTGAGCATATGTTCTGGAGTCACTTACCATTTGTTTATAGAATTCATGAAGATCCAGATGAAGAAAAGCTTGAAAAGTTTAGAGAATTTATATATAACCTAGGCTATATTGTTAAATGGAATGGAGAGGTTAAACCTAGAAATCTTCAAGAAATTTTAGAAAAGGTAAGGGGTAAGAAAGAAGAAACAGTTGTAAGTACTTTACTTTTAAGAAGCATGATGAGAGCAAAATATTCTCCTGAATGTGTAGGGCACTTTGGTCTTGCAGCTAAGTATTATTGCCACTTTACTTCACCAATTAGAAGATATCCAGATTTACAAATTCATAGAATAATTAAGGAATTTATAAATGGTAAGATAGATGATGATAGAAGTAAGAAGTTAACAGCTCTTGTTGATTATGCAGCAAGACAATCTAGTGAAACAGAAAATATTGCAACAGAGGCAGAAAGAGAAGTTGACGACCTTAAGAAGGCTGAATATATGTTAGATAGAATTGGAGAAGAGTTTGAAGGCATTGTATCTTCAGTTACTTCTTTTGGTATGTTTGTAGAATTACCTAACACAATTGAAGGACTAATTCATATAACAGCTTTAGATGATGATTACTATATTTATGATGAAAATCATTTATGTTTAATGGGTGAAAGAACTAAGAAGATTTATAGATTAGGTGATTTTGTTAAGGTTAGATGTAGCAAGGTAGATATTCCAAACCGTGAAATATATTTTGATATGGTAGAAGATGAATATATTAGGGAAGAAATTAAGGCTAGCAAAGAATTAGCTGAAAAAATATCTGAAGTTAAGCAAGAACTTAAAGAGGAAGACGTTGAAGAAACAGATGATAATATATTATAATTTATAAAAGAAATAAAAGCTAAGTAGGTGAGAAATTTGGTAAGAAAAAAGAATAGTAATTCCTTAGCTGAAAATAGAAAAGCACGTCATGACTACTTTATTGAAGAAACTATGGAGGCAGGATTAGCTCTAGTTGGTACAGAAGTTAAATCAATTAGAGGAGGTAAGTGTAATTTAAAGGATAGCTATGCAGATATAGAGAATGGTGAAATTCTTATAAAGCAAATGCATGTAAGCCCATATGAACAAGGAAACATTTTTAATGTTGATCCTATGAGAAATAGAAAGTTATTACTTCATAAGGAAGAAATTTTTAGACTTCAAGGATTAGTTCAAAGGGATGGATATACTTTAATTCCATTATCACTTTATCTAAAGAATGGTAGAGTTAAGGTTGCTCTTGGGGTTTGTAAAGGTAAGAAGAATTATGATAAGAGAGATTCTATGCTAGAAAAAGCTGCTAAGAGAGATATGGATAGAGCTATTAAAAATAGTGGCAGATATTAGTTAGGATAAAAAAGATAATAAAGATGCCTGAATATCTAAATCTATGATTTAGTAATATGAGGGTACTCTGTGAGTAAGAGAGATAAGGTGGAGAAATTGCTTGGCAATTTCTCTGCCTTTTTTTGTAGTAAAGTAAGGAGGTAAAAAGGTAAAAAGGTACGAGGAAAGATAAAAAGGATAATCAGGATAAAAGAGATAATAAAGTTGAAGAGGAAACTCTGCTATCGCTAGAGTTTTTGAAATATATAGATCGGCAGTGGTAATTATGAAAGTTTTATTTGTGGGAATGGGATTTTGATTTTAAGTTGAGTTTGTGAGAGCGAAGGTACGAGGTAAGATAAAAAAGATAATCGGGATAAAAGAGATAATAAAGTTGAAGAGGAAACTCTGCTGTCGCTAGAGTTTCTGAAATATATAGATCGGCAGTGGTAATATGAAAGTTTTATTTGTGGAAATAGGGTTTTGATTTTAAGTTGAGTTTGTGAGAGAGAAGGTACGAGGTAAGATAAAAAAGATAATCAGGATAAAAGAGATAATAAAGTTGAAGAGGAAACTCTGCTATCGCTAGAGTTTCTTGAATATATAGATCGGAAGTGGTAATTATGAAAGTTTTATTTGTGGGAATAGGGTTTTGATTTTAAGTTGAGTTTGTAAGAGCGAAGGTACGAGGTAAGATAAAAAAGATAATCGGGATAAAAGAGATAATAAAGTTGAAGAGGAAACTCTGCTGTCGCTAGAGTTTCTGGAATATATAGATCGGCAGTGGTAATATGAAAGTTTTATTTGTGGGAATACTGTTATGATATAAGAGCAGAAAGTTAAGAAGTTAAAAAGTTATAGGGAAAATGCGGGTTTAGGAAGATAATAAGGATAAAAATGATAATAAGGATGAGGATGAAACTTTGCTTTGTTAGTATTTCTTTTTTTAGTTAAATTAAAAATAAAAATAATATTATTAATATAAATAATAAATCTTAGAAAAATTCTTTTATAATAAAAATTCTAATAAATATAACAATATATAAATATAACAATATATAAACATATAGGAATAATCCGGCCTGAGGAAAGATTCTGTGGAGCTATGAATTATTTTATAAGATAAAAAAATAGCTTCAAAAAAATTTTGGAAGCTATAGAGAGAGTTTTTAAATAAATTTTTATATATTTTCTATAGTGAAGTTATAAAATGGTTGGTATTCTACTGAAGTTGATTCTCCTGTGATTAAAAATAAAGCAGATGCTAAGATGTACATGAGAATTAAAACTAGAAGAACAGTTCGTAAGGTTAATCTTTTTTCTTTTATTACCGATAACACATCGCTGATCCAAATCTCCATAAATTTTTCTCCTTTGTTTAATAAGTTCAGTAGTAGTATTCTCTTTTATTTATAGAATTATTTTCAAAAAATCATATTTATACGTGGTAATTATTTCAGAGGGCCGTCACATTGACAGTGAATTTTTTATATTATATAATGAATTCACTGAAGAAATTAAAAACTAAATATTGAAATTTGTTTTGAAAGTTCTTCTTATCAACATGGGGGCGTTTTGGCTTCGACGGGGGTAAGATGGGTTTGATAAGCGAGCCGAGGTAAGCATGTTCCCTTGTTAATCAAGTATGCATTAAAGATAAACGCAGAAGATAATTTTGCATTAGCAGCTTAATATAGCCGCTCATCAGTCCAGGATGCCTACGTCTTGGGTAGCTGGTGTCATAAAGTAGGAAACGAAGTCTAGCAAAGCTTTGAGCTAGAGGGGTATTTATGAAGCTAGGGAGTGAGGAGTTTGTTTGTGAGCTAACTCATGACCGAAATTTTAATCATAAACTACGCTCGTAGAAAGTCAGGCTGGTCTGCTTTCGGACACGGGTTCGACACCCGTCGCCTCCACCATGAAAACCCTCGACAATACATAAAGGTGTTGTCGAGGGTTATTTATTTTATATTCGTTATTTACTAAAGATTTCTTTTAGAGTATGATATACACCTTCATCATTGTTATTTAATGTTACTCTATCTGCACATTTCTTTACTTCATCAGTAGAGTTGTCCATTGCGACTCCAATACCGGCGTATTTAAGCATTGATAAGTCATTTTCTCCGTCACCAAAAGCAATAATGTTTTCTCGGTTAATATTAAAGTGTTCTTGGAGCTTTTTTACAGCTAGTCCTTTATCAGTTCCATGAGGAATAATTTCTATATTATTGAAATAAGAAGATTGTACATATATTCCTGATAGTTTTTTTAGTTTGGTCTTTGCTTTCTTTAATAAAGAAAGGTCTTCTTCTTCAATAGCTATAGCATTAAGATAATTACCTAAGTGTTCCTTAAAGCTATCTAATGTTAAGATTGGTTTCATACCATTTACATTGCTTCCAGTAGAAAGTCTTTGCATATCTTCTTTTGAGAAAAAAAGAGGTAAAACCTTAGTATAATAAACATCATCTTTTGAAAAGAAATATAAAGGTATATTAAAGGATTGCATTACTTTATAAACATTAATCGCTGTTTCAGGGGGCATATTACTTTTATGAATATCTTCTGTCGTAGTTCCTGCATATGCACCATTTGAACATATTATGCAGGTATCAGCACCTATAATATCAGCAAAAGATTTTGCGGATTTATACATTCTTCCTGTAGATATACAAAATATATGACCGTCTTTTTGTAAATTTCTTATTATCGATAAAGTGTTAGAAGAAATTTCTCCTTTTGAATTTAATAAAGTTCCATCTAGATCAGAGCATATTAAGTATTTTTCTTTCATTATTTATATCACCTTTCAACTAGTTTTATTTATTAGAGAAGCCACAGGATTCTCTTACTACTAATTCTGGAGTATGATTTATAGAGATATTTTCAGATATACCATTTATAGCGCTAATTAATTTTGTAATTGCAATCTTTCCTAAATATTCATCCATTTGGTCAATAGTTGTTAAACGAGGTAGTAAATAATCGCTATCTGGAAATTGATCGCAGCTTACTACAGCTATGTCGCCTGGCACTGAAAGACCGTTATCATAAATTGCACGTATAGCACCACGTGCTACCATGTCATTTATTGCGATTACTGCTGTAGGATTAGCTATAAATAATCTAGTAAATGCAATTAATAGCTTTGATAAATCTGTAAGTGTTTTATCAATGGTGGCGCAGGCACTAGCTATGCCAGTTTTAATGCTGGTACTAATATCTATTGTTAATAGTTTTCTTACTTATATCCAGCAATATATAATATCTAGTGTTGGAGAGAATTTAACTTTATCATTACGTAAAGATATTAGTAAGAAAATAAATAAGCTTCCATTGAAATATTTTGACTCACATAAAAAAGGGGATGTTATGAGTAGAGTAACAACTGACCTTGAAAAAGTATCCCTAGTAATGCAGGTCGGTTTTATGCAGTTTATATCTTCTTGTTTTACAATTATCTTTACAATTATCTCAATGCTTATATTAAATTTAAAGTTATCCTTATTAATTTTTATATTCATTGGAATTAGTGCTATTGCAACAAATTATGTATCAAGTTTAAGTCAACGTTATTATGCATATAATTTTGATGCTATGGGTGAATTAAGTGGAAAAATTGAAGAAGTGTACTCTGGAAATCCTATTGTAAAAATATTTAATCAACAAGAGAATGTAATTCAAGAAGTGACTGAGCTTAATAAAAAGCAGTTTGAAGCTAATAGAAAGGCTCAGTTTATAGATTTTGCTATATATCCAACTATTCGTCTTTTAAATCAATTAGGATTTATAGCAACAGCTATTGTAGGTGGAATAATGACACTTAATGGACAGATTTCATTAGGTGGAATTCAAGCGTTTTTACAATACGTAAATCAAGTATCTGAGCCTGTAACTCAAGCTTCTTATGTTATCATGTCTCTACAATCTGCTATTGCTGGGGCTGAGAGAGTTTTTGAGTTATTAGATGAAGAAGAAGAGGTTGCAGATAATAAGTTAAATGAATTCTCATTTGATAAGAATCCTATATCTAAGGGAAAGGTAGATTTCAAAAATGTAAAGTTTGGATATACAGATGAGAAAACTTTAATTAAGAATTTAAACCTTGAAGTAAAACCAAATGAAATGGTAGCTATTGTTGGGCCAACAGGTGGAGGAAAAACTACATTAATTAACTTGATAATGCGTTTTTATGAATTAAATGGAGGAGCTATATCAATTGATGGAGTTAATATTAATGAGATTCCTAGAAATATATTGCGTAGACAAATTGGGATGGTTCTTCAAGATACATGGCTATTTGAAGGGACAATAGCTGAAAATATTGCTTATGGTAAGATGGATGCTACCCGTGAAGAAATAATAGCTGCTGCAAAAGCTGCTTGCTGTGACCATTTTATTCGTACACTAGAGCATGGATATGATACAGTAATCTCTAGTGAAACATCTAATGTTTCTCAAGGACAAATGCAACTGTTAACTATTGCTCGTGCTATGTTAACAAATCCTACAGTTATGATATTAGATGAAGCTACATCAAGTGTAGATACAAGGACAGAAGTAGAAATTCAAAAGGCTTTATCAAGACTTATGAAGGATAAAACGAGTTTTGTCATAGCACATAGATTGTCAACTATTCAAAATGCAGATATGATTTTAGTTGTTAAAGATGGAGATATTATAGAAAGAGGAACTCATCAAAGTCTTCTAGAACAAAATGGTTTTTATGCATCTCTTTATTACAGTCAATTTGAAGTAGCAAATTAAATTTAAAATAGGGAATGTATCATATCTATCATGAAGGGGCTATCTCATAAATGATTTTTAATCATCTATGAGATAGCCCCATATTTTTTTATTAATTAATTAGTATAAATCAACCCCATTAGACTCAATAACACGTTTATACCATGCAAAAGAATCTTTCTTTATACGACTACCATCACCACTACCATCATCATGGTAATTTACATAGATAAATCCATATCGTTTTCTCATTTCTCCAGTTGATGCACTAATCAAATCAATACATCCCCATGGAGTATAGCCCCATAGTTCTACGCCATCTTCATTAATTGCGTCTGCCATAGCAATAATATGATTTCTTAAATAATCAATACGATAACTATCATGGATTGATCCATCACTTTCAATCTTATCTTCTGCACCAAGACCATTTTCTACAATCATTAATGGCTTTTGATAACGATCATATAATTCATTTAAAGCAATCCTTAGACCTACAGGATCAATTTGCCATCCCCATTCACTTTCTTCTAGGTATGGATTTTTAACTCCCATAATCATATTACCTTTTTGATTATTTAAGACATTTGGATCACTTGAAGTACAACTACTCATATAATATGAAAAACTAATAAAGTCAACTACTCCTTCACGTAAAATAGCTTTTTCTTTATCACTTAAGCTAAAAATAATGTTTTCTCTAGCATATTCTTTTAACTTGTATGTTGGATAGTATCCTCTAACTTGTACATCACAATAAAAATACATATTATTTTGTTTATTTCTAGCTGCCATAACGTCATTAGGGTTACATGTATAAGGGTAAGTTACATTATATGCAATCATATTACCAACTTTGTTATTACTATCAATTTCATGTAATACCTTTACAGCCATAGCACTTGCTAAAAGTTGATGCTTACTAGCAGTAGCCTTAGATTGTGCATCACGCGAAGGTACTCCAGCTGACATCCATGCCCCATGTGATAAACAGTTTATTTCATTAAAAGTTAACCAATACTTCACTTTTCCTTTATATCTTTTTCCTACTGTATCAACATATCTAACAAAGCAATCAATAGTTCTTTCATCAAGCCATGATCCCCATTTATTTGTTAAACTAATTGGTGTTTCATAGTGAGATAATGTAACTAATGGTTCGATTCCATATTTTAGACATTCAGAAAATACAGCATCATAGAACTTTAATCCTTCCTCATTAGGTTTTTCTTCTAATCCTGTAGGGAATATTCTAGTCCAGTTAATACTCATACGAAATGTTTTAAAGCCCATTTCTGCCAATAATGCAATATCCTCTTTATATCTATGATAAAAATCACTAGCAACATGACTTGGATAATCATAACCATCATATACTCCAAATTCCGTATAATTAGCTACATTCATTCCAAATAATCTTTGTTCGCATAGATTATTATCCTTATCCATATATGTTACAACTCTAATTTTATCCTTTGAACCTCTAGTACAGCAGTCTGCACTACTTATACCTTTATTTCCTTCATTCCAACCACCTTCGAATTGGTTAGCAGCAGTAGCGCCACCCCATAGAAAGTCTTTTGGAAAGCCTTTACTCATCTTTGTCATATTGAATATTATGGCTGTCTATAAATAACAGACAGCCTCCCCCTTTCAATTAATAATTAATTAATTTCTTCTTTATAAGAAAAATAAACTAACAAGAATGTAGCTACAAAACCAACTACACAAGCTAAAATTGCATATAAAACATTAGATGCGCCACCTTCTAAATAGGCTGGGAATGCAAATAATCCATTTGTTCCAGCTCCCATAATATAAACATATACTTTTAATAATCCTCCTACAAGAGCTCCAATGAAATTACCAGCTAATATTAAATAGAAAGGTTTTTTTAATCTCAAGTTTATACCGTACATTGCCGGTTCTGATACACCAGCGATAATTGCTGTAGTAGCTGCTGATATAGCAGTACTTTTTAAACTCTTATCCTTTGTTTTTAATGCTACAGCTAGGCTCGCAGCCCCTTGATTAAAATTATTTATTAATGTTCCTATAACGTTTGGCAAGAAACCATATGTCTGGAATGATTGTAATCCATATGGAACCATAGCTACATGCATACCAGTTAACACCATAATTGGTTGTAAGCAAGCAAATACTGCTACACCAAAGCCACCAAAATTAACATAGATAAAATTAATAATTGCACTTAATACTACACCAATATTTGCTCCTAAAGGTGCAATGAAACAAAAAGTAATTGGAATCATAATTAATATAGAAAATAGTGGTACACAAATTGACCTTAAGATTTCTGGAGTATATTTATTCAATACCTTTTCAAGCTTTGATAACACATAAATTGCTAAAATAGATGGAAATACTGCATTAGCATAATTACCTGCTTTAATAGTTAATCCAAATACTGACATTGGAGTTCCTTGCGCTACCATGGAAATAAATGTTGGATGAATTAGCATTGCCCCTAATAGCATACTTATTGCAATATTTGCTCCAAACTTTCTAGAAGCAGTTGCTCCTATAAATACTGGGAAAAAGTAGAAACCAGCATCTGCTACAAAGTTAATTACAATAGATGTTGGTGAATCCATAGAAATCCAACCTAATGATTGACCGACTAGGATGATTACTTTTATCATACCTACACCAATCATTATTGGTAATAATGGAACAATACAAGCTGCGATATTTGTAAAAATATCACTAAGCCCTTTCTTCAAACTAAATGATTCCTTTTTTACATCATCACTAACTGTATCTTCTTGTGCCAAACCCGTTTTTTGACAAATTAATTTGTATACGTCACTTACTGCTTGACCAATAATAATTTGAAATTGATCTCCAACCCATTGACAGCCAATTACACCTTCTATTTTTTCAATTTCTTTAACATTAACTAGTGATTTATCTTTAACTGTAAGTCTTAATCTGGTTACACAATGTGTAAAGAAAGTTATGTTTTCTTTTTCTCCTACTAAACCAATTACACGATTAGATAAATCTTCATACTTATTTTTCTTAGCCATTTTTTCCTCCTAAAAAAATATAATTATATTGCATCCGATATATCAAGATTATATGATATATGGTTATTGCCAAAATAAATCCCTCCACAAATAAGTCTATAAAAAGACTAATTTGTGGAGGGTAATGCCCTTAATGGTAACAATCCTCTCTTGTACATAAACGATTAATATGTAGCATTAGATATAATAGTTCTTCTTTGTTTAAATTCAAATTTATAGTTTTATTTAGATATTCATTAATATGAATAGCACATATACAAATATCTGGGAAGTCTTTGCACATTGAATCATATAATTTAAGATTTTCACTTGATACCTCAATCTCTTTTTCTTTTCTTTTTAAAAGATACTTAAGATGTGAAACAAATCTTGAATAATTAAATTCTAACTTGTTTATATGTAGGTCAAATTCTTTTTCAACAATTTCTGTAATATTTAGAATAAGGTTAGATTCATCTGTAACAAAATGAGTACCTGTTTCTATATTTTCGGCATTAATAAAGTGTAGTGCGATACTTACTGCCTCATTCTCTGGTAAATTAATATTTAAATCTTTTCTTATTTGCTTGACTGCCCATTCACCAACTGACATTTCAGCTTCATAAAGATGATTAATATCATAAGCAAATGGTAATTTTAGATTTATCTTTTTTTCATATCTTTGAATTGCAAAATTAATATGATCTGCAAGAGTAAATACAATATTTGAATTAACTTCATTTTTTATTTTTGTCTTAGAATAATCTACAATTTTTACTGATATTTCAAAAATATTTTCGGGTATTTCGTTAATAAAATTAAAATATAATGAATTAACTCCATAAAATGTTCTCTGAACTTTACTTAAGTCACATAGTTCATATGGGGTAGCCGGAAATCCAATTCCTTTTCCAAAAGCAATTAATTCATTATTATTATTATCTAAACATATAGCAACGTTGTTATTGATTTTCTTTACAACTATCATAATTAATACCACCTTCTTATATTTGGAAACAATATCAGTACTTATTTAGATTACAATTAATGATAATAATTTATTAAATTTGTTGGAACGTATTGTTCAATATAAAAGTTTTTACTAAAAATTGAAATCTACTATTTGTACTTTTGATAAATAAAAAACTCCCTTATTGGCGACACAAAAACAATGATACTATTGTTTTGGTAATGCCTCTAAGAGAGTAACAAACCTATTAGTTAATACAGAAAATATGTTAACACCATATGAAAGCGTTGTCAACAATGTTTTATATAAAAATTAATTTAATATTTTCTTTACCCATAATAGCACCAAGAGGATAATCTATATCATATTTCAATTAGTATATGTTTTTTTGTGAGTGGAATAAGGAGAACATTTCTTCGGGAGTACGTATATAAATATAGCTTCTTATTTCTCTAATTAATTTCAAACTATAAATTGTTACAAAAAACTACAAAATATTCTGATAATAATACAATTTACCAATAAAGTATAATTTTATTTAAAAACATTGATAAAATATTAACTACATGATATCATTGTCATTGTCTAAAAAATAACATAAGATGCGGGGGATAATAATGAAAAAAGTAAAAAGAATAGTTACTTTAGCATTAGCAAGTTTAATGTCAATAGCATTATTTGCTGGATGTAGTGCTGACAAAAAAGAAAGTTTAAAGACTGAAGAGGCTGATTTTGTAGTAGTTGGAGGTGGAGCTGCTGGTCTAATGAGTGCTCTTGAATTAGGTGGTAATGGTAAAGTTGTATTACTTGAAAAAATGCCAGCTTTAGGGGGAACAACTATTAGGTCAAAAGGATACCTATGGTCTGTAGATTCAAAAATAAATAAAGAAGCTAATGTTGGTTTATCTGGAGAAGAATTAACAAAGTTCTATAAAGATATGGCTGGAGAAGAAAATTTTAATGACGAACTATTTAAGAAAATGGTAGAAGTTTCTGGAAGTACAGTTGATGAATTAGTGGAATTAGGAATACCATTTAGTAAAACTAATTTTGCAGGAGGCACTCCTAATTATCCAGAGTTACAAACTTTAACTGTAGAAGGTGAAGGTCCTGCATTAATTAGTGCTTTCAATAAGTTACTTAAAGAAAGAAATGTAGAAATAAGAATGGAATCTTCAGCAGAAGAATTAATAATAGAAAACGGGGAAGTCAAAGGGGTTGTAGTAAAAAAAGGAGATGAAAAATATAATTTAAAATCTCAAAAAGTAATTTTATCTACTGGTGGCTTCACTAGAAATGAAGATATGATGGATCAATATAATAATGAGTTTATTAACAATATTCCATTTAGTGGAGTTGGAAGTACTGGTGATGGAATATTAATGGCTGAAAAAGCAGGAGCGCAATTAATAGGTGATGGTGTTCTAGGTATTTGGGGAATGAATGAAAAGTATGGTTACGTAGGGGATATCGGTAGCTTAGTAAGACAAACAGCTTTTTACATAAATAAAGATGGTAATAGATTTGTTAATGAAAAAAGATATTATGCAGAAGTACATAACGAGCTAAATAAATTAGAAGATAAGCATGCATATGGATTATTAGATTCAAGAGATGAAAAGTTGGTAGAAAACTTAGAAAAAGGTGTTTCTGAAGGATTAGTTGTAAAAGCAAATACAATTGAAGAATTAGCAGATCTATTAAAAGTAAATAAGGATAATTTAGTAGGTACAGTTAATAAGTATAATGAAGCATTCAACTCTGGTAATGATGCAGAATTTGGATTAAAGAATAAACAAATGACACCAATGTTAAAGGCACCATTCTATGCTTATGATGTAAAGCCTACAATAATAGGTACTATAAAGGGTGTAAAGGTTAATGATAATGCACAAGTTTTAGATAAGGATAACAATCCAATAAAGAATCTTTATGCTACAGGGGAAATGATAATAGGTAACTTTATAAACAAAGCATATCCTGCTACAGGTACTGTTGTTGCAACAGGTATATACTCAGGAAAAATTGCAGCCACTCATGCTAAAGAAGGTGTAACACCAAAGTTTGAAAGTGAAGTTAGCAATGAGTCTAGTAATAATGAATCTGAAAAAGTAGAAGCAGATAAAACTGTTTATAAAGATGGTATATATGAAGGACAGGCTAAAGGAATGAACGATGCTGTAAAAGTATCAGTTGAAGTTAAAGAAGGTAAAATTTCAAAAGTAGAAATATTAGATAGTAAGGATACAGCTGGAATATCTGATGCTGCAATAGAAAAATTACCAGAAATGATAGTAAGCAAAAATTCACCTGAAGTTGATAGTATATCAGGTGCTACATCTACAAGTGATGCTATTAAAGAAGCCGTAACAGAAGCTTTAAAACAAGCAAAATAGTATATAGATAATTTATTTAATTAAGAGATATTGCAAAATGGAAATACATTTAGCAATCTCTCTTTTTATTATAATAATGAAAAAATTGAGTTTATGTATATCTCTTATAATGTGGGATAAAATCTTTCATATCAAAGGGAAAACGTATATCTGTTTTTAGAAGATTGTATGAATACTCTAATCATATAAGCTAGTGATTATGTGGATTAGTATAATATTATCTAAATTAGGTTAATGTAATTTTAATAAAAGCTTTATTAGGAGGCATTAAAAATGTGTACAGCATTAACTTTAAGAACAAAAGATGGATATAGCTTGTTTGGAAGAAATATGGATTTGTCATACTCATTTAATCAAGCAGTTACCTTAGTACCTAGAAATTATGAATATAGAGATAGAGTTACTGGAAATATGAAAAAAACTAAATACGCAATATTAGGTATGGCAAGTGTTATAGGAGATTATCCAGCATTTGCAGATGCATTTAATGAGAAGGGGTTAGGGTGTGCAGGCCTTAATTTTCCTGGATATTCTTACATAGAAGAAAAGACAGTTCCAGGAAAAAAAAATTTAGCTCCATACGATTTGATTATATGGATACTATCAAATTTTGAAACTGTAGATGAGGTTTTTAGAGAATTGAGAAATGTAGAATTAGTTGCAGTTCCAATTGATGAAAAAACACCACTTCCAACTCTTCATTGGATTGTTGCAGATAAAAATGGAAAATCTATAGTTATAGAAAAAACAAAAGAAGGTTTAAAATTTTATGAAAATCCAATTGGAGTTATGACTAATTCCCCAACATTTGATTGGCATTTAACTAATTTGAATGAGTATATGAAAACTACTCCAATTCAACCAGAACCTATAAAGTGGGGAGATAAAGAATTAAAACCATTAGGAGTAGGTCTTGGAAGCAATGGATTACCAGGAGGCTTTTCAGGAGTAGATAGATTTGTAAGAATAGCATATTTAAAATCAACTTTTTCAGAAGCAGAAGATTTAATGACTGGGATAAGTCAATTTTTTCATATGCTAAATAATGTAGCAATGCCAAGGGGCGCTGTTATAAGTGATAATTTAGATGATATAACCTTATATACTTCATGTATGTGCCAACAAAAAGGTATCTATTATTATACAACATATAATAATAATGGAATAAGTGCTATAGATATGAATAAAGAAGATTTAGATGCTAAGGAAATTAAGAGATTTGAGTATTTAGATAAATTAAATATTAAATATCAAAATTAAAGCTTATTATTAGATTTTTGTTAATCTATTTTATATAATCATCTTAGAGTTATTTATAAATATAGATTTAGTGGAGGAAAATATGTATTTAGTATCTTTATATTTTGATGATAAAGCAGCAGTAAGAATAGAAAGCTTTATAAATAAAGTATCAGAGAAAAGTGGCAATACTTTTATGACTGATAATAATGTTCCACCACATATAACTATTGCATCATTCCAAACTAATGAGGAAGAAAAAGTTATAAAAATATTAGATGAAAGAATTAGAGAGATTAACAGAGGAATAATAACTTGGGCATCAATAGGAATATTTAAATCATCTGTTATATTTTTGGCACCAATTTTAAATGAATATTTGCATAATCTATCAGTTAATATATATGAAGGTATATCTCTTATAGAAAATATATCTATTAGTAAATATTATCTGCCATTTCAGTGGATGCCACATACAACTATTGCAAAAAAGTTAGCTAAGGAAGAGTTGATCTTAGCATTTGAAGAGTTAGAAAAGAATTTTAATATTTTTAGTGGAGAAATAACTAAAATCGCATTATCTAAGACAAATCCTTATGAAGACATTATTGTATGGAATTTAGATAATAAGTAATACGTATAAAAAAACTGTACTTGTTTTAGTACAGTTTTTCTTATGAAAAAGCAAATAATCTAAGTTTCTTTTCGTTTATCACTTCTACCTTTTTATATCCAAGGGATACTAGTCCTTCTTTTTCAAACTTATTTAAAAACTTAGTTACAGTTACTCTACAGCTACCAATAAGTTGAGCAATTTCCTCATGGGAATAATCAATAATATATGTAGAGTCATTTTGATTTTTCTTAAAATATACCCCAAGGCGTAATAGTAGTTGAGCAAGCTTTTTATCAGAACTTAAAAATGCCATACTATTAACCTGAATGGATAAATTTTGTATGGATAGAGACATAAGATGGAACATTTGAATCATTAACTCAGGATATTTAGTAAGATAGGGATACAGCTCATTTAAATTTATTGAAATTAATTCAACATCTGTAGCAGCACTAACAGAGGTTAATCTAGAGCCATAACAAAAATATGAAGACTCACCTAACAGCTTTCCCTGTCTTAATATTTCAATTGTAAGTTCAGTTCCTTGATCTGATATTAAAAATATTCTAACACGACCAGATTTTATTAAGTAAAAATTATCAGCTCTATCGTCTTGAAAATATATAATCTCATCTTTTTTGTATCTTTGTATTGTACCTGCGCTTTCAAAGACTTCATAAAATTCAGGTGTAATATCTATTGAAGAGCCAGGAAGAAATTTATAGCTTGTACCCATTGTAATCACCATTAATATAAAAAATTTATTTATTAAATTGTAGTATAGACTACAATCTATTTTCAAGTATGTTATTAAAATAAATAATGTTAAAAATAAAGAATGGAGATATAGCGGTGGAAATGAAGGAAAGATTATGGACAAGAAATTTTATTTTAGCTTTAGTTATTACAATAGGAGTGAATCTTGCATGTAACTTGTTATTATCTACAATCTCAATTTATGCAAAGCAAATTACTAGTACTGATGCATATGCAGGTGTTATGACTGGGGCATTTACTTTAGCGGCATTATTTATAAGAATAGTAGCGGGAAAAATGTTAGATAAGATTGGTAGAAGAAAAGTATTGATGTTTGGTGTTGGAATTACAGTATTATCAACTGTTGTATATTTACTTACAAATAATATTTATATAATTATTTTTTTAAGAGTGATGCAAGGAGTTGGTTTTGGTATATCGTCAACAGCAATTGCTACAATTGTAACAGATGTTACTCCAGAATCTAGAATGCTTGAAGGTATTGGTTATTCAGGAGTAGGAATAACTATTACAACAGCAATTGGACCATCTATCGCCTTAGCCTTAGTTGGGGAGAATTATGATAAATTTAATGTATTATTTATAGTAACAGCAGCTGTAGCTTTATTTACTATTTTACTTTCGTTTAAATTATCTTATAAAGAAGTTGTTTCTAAGAAAGAAGAAGGAACTTGTGATGGTGAAGGAATTTCTATTAGTAAAATAATTATTCCATCAATAGTATTATTTATAGCAGCAGTTGCAGAAAGTACAATTTTAGCCTTTGCTGCATTATATGGAATTGAGCTTGGCTTTAGCAATATTGGATTATTTTTCACTATTAATGCTATGGGGATACTTGCATCAAGATTATTTATAAATCAAATAGTTAATAAACTAGGAACTAATGTTGTAGTATCTAGTGGGGTACTTATATTTGCAGCTTCTATATTTGGAATTGCTGTAACTAAAACTTATATAATGTTAATAATCATGGGATTTTTATGTGGTGTTATGGTTGGTTCATTGTTACCTATAGTTAACCTTTTAATTTTAGACTCTGCAAGTAAAAGTAGTAGAGGTATGGCAAATGCTATATATTATGCATTAATAGATGGGGGATACGGTATAGGTTCTATAATGTGGGGGCAAGTTGTTGTATCTTGTGGATATAGATTGATTTATGCATATTCATCCATTTCTCTAGTTGTGGCATTTTTAATATTTGTAACAAGTATAGTTAAGAGTAAAAGAAAAAGTAGCGAAGCTTTAGGGTGTTGATAAAATTTTGACAAAGTTGCAAGCTTAATATAGAATATTTGATAGAATTTAAAATATTACAAAAAAGATATTAAAATGGGAAAGTTGTAGCACGAAATTCAGCAAAAAATAAAGCAAAGGGTGAAAAAATTGAATAAAGCAATTAATTTAACCAAAAGACTAATATTATTTTTTATAGGAATGAGCATTATACAGTTAGGAGTAGCATTATTTCTTAAAACAAATATTGGTTCAGACCCATTTACAGTTTTTACTCAAGGCTTAGCAACTATTTTAAATAGGACAAGCTTAAAGGAACTTTCAATAGTACAGTTAATAGCTGGAAAGACTGAGGTGACTCCAGGAGTTGCTAATATGATAATATTAATAGTTTTATTTACTATTATAATTTTAGTAGATAGAAAGAAAATAAAAATAGGTACTTTAATATGTGTTGTTGGAGTTGGTCCTATAATAGATTTTGGGGTAAGGATAGTTTCTTACTTTCCAGTAGAATCCTATAATTACTTAATAAGGGCTCTATTAGTATTGTTAGGATGTCTTATTATTGCAGTAGGATTTTCAATAATGTCTGAAAGCGATCTAGGAGTAGCACCAAATGATATTGTTCCCTTTATTATTCAAGATAAAACTAAAATAGAATATAGGTGGATAAGAATTATTTTTGATGGAGTATTCCTTTTATTGGGGTTTGTTTTAGGTGGAAAAGTAGGAATAGGGACTATAATTTCAATGTTAAGTACAGGACCTTTTATACAATTCTGTTTACCTTATGGAAGTAAGTTAGTTAAATTCATATTAAATACAAAGAATCATTTAGATAATGAAACAGTTATTGCTGATTAAAAGAAAATAGAATATTTATATGTATTTTTATAGTATTTAGCCTAATAATATTAATAAATAAAATATTTAAGGAAATTTATTATGAGTAAAATAACAAGACGAGGCTATGTACCTACAGATGAGAAAGAATTTAAAAATCAAAACTTATATAAATTATATAAAGCATCAGATGATTTATTGTATTTATTAAATAGAGGATACAAGATTAAGGGAGCTTCAACTTTCGTAGGCAATCATTATCTTTTATCTGAAAGACAAAGGCTTGCATTAGTAAGAGGAATATCTAAATATGATGATGTTATAAAAAGAAAAGCTAAGGAAATTACTAACCTTTCAAATATAGAAGTGGTACATATAGATGGATTTAATACAATAATAACATTAGAAGTTGCTTTATCTAATTCTTTAATTATTAAGTCTATGGATGAAACTATAAGGGATTTAGCAGGACTTAGAGGGACTTATTCAGTTATAGATAAAACTGAGGTTGCAATTAAGTTAATAGGTGAATTTTTATTAGAACATAAAATTAAAAAAGCTATATTTTATTTAGATAGGCCAGTTTCCAATTCTGGTAGGTTAAAAATGAAGATTCTAGAGATGTTTGAAGGTTTAGAACTTCAAATAGAAGTAGAGAATATTGATAATGTAGATAGTGTTTTGAAATCAAAGGAAAATGTAGTATCTAGTGATGCAATAATTCTTGATAATTGCATTAGTTGGGTTAATTTAAATAGAAATATTATAGAAGAAAAGCTATCAAATGAAAATTGTATAGACTTTAGTAAAAAATAGTAGCTTTCACATAATAGGTGAGGCTACTATCTTTTTATTCATTTAAAGGTTTAAGAAATTGATTAGTTTTACCCATATTGTAAGCTAATTTTATCATGCTTATTTCTTCAGAAGTTAGTTTTCTATTATACATTTTTTCAATTTGTATAATTAGACCATCATAATCAATTATTTTTTTAGGCTCCGATTTTATTCTAATAGTGTTATGAGAATAAGTTTTTGCTTCTATTGAATCATTATATAATTTTTTGAAAATCTCAGTTGTATAATAGGCATCATTAAAAGCATCATGAAGTTCATCACTTATAGAGATGTTTAAAAAATCCAGAGCATTTTTTAGTCCAATCCTTTTTCCACTTGGAAGTTTAAAATATTTACTTGCATAGTCTTGAATATCTATATAAAGTTTAGGAAGATTTTCAATTGGAAGCTCAAAGTAAAGAATGTTTTTATACAATTCCTTTAGGTCTACAGTTCCCCAAATAATAAATGTAATATCTTCTTTTCCTATAAAATTCATAAAGTCATAATAAACCTCTATAAAGTTCTGAGAAGTAGAAACCATTTTATCAGTAATCTTTGTTAATTCTTGAATGTAAGGAAGAATATATTTATAAACAGTAGGTTTAATTAATTTATTAAATGTTGAAATAGTTTTAAAGTTTTCATCAAGTTTTAAAGCTCCAATTTGTATTATTTCAAAGGGTAATTGAAGAACTTTATCTTCTTTATTACAACGTTGATTAAACTCCAAATCAAATATAATATATTTCAAATCTACCACCTCGCTTAAGAATAGTATACACAAATTTAAAGGGATAAGTAATTTTTAAGTATTTTATAAAGCTATAGGTATTATAATTATAGGTAGGTATATGCATTAAGTAAAGGAGTAATGTCATTATGAAAAGGAAAGTTAATAATAAGGAAGAAAGAAAGCAAGAACTTCAAAAACTAAATGAACCACCAGTTTTGACTATTCTAGAGGAAGTAGGAAATGCTATAACACATGGTGTTGGAGCAGTATTAGCATTAGTTGGTTTCATATTGCTATTACTAAAATCAGATACTGGGATGAAGGTAATGGCATCTTGTTTTTATGGAATTAGTTTATTTATTTTAATGTTGATGAGTTGTTTATATCATTCATTTAAAAGTGGCTCTAAGGTAAAACGAATATGGAGAAGGTTTGATTATGCATCTATTTATCTTCTTATTGGTGGTACTTTTGCTCCACTATATCTAGTTTATTGGGGGAATACCTTAGGAATTGTACTTTTTTGCATTCAATGGTCATTAATTGTTTTTGGAATTATAATGCTTGCTATCTTTGGTCCAGGAAAGTGGAAATGGATACATTTTACTTTATACTTCACTATAGGATGGAGTGGTCTTATAATGTTACCTGACTTCTTCCATAATAATATACCATTATTATTTATGATTTTAATTGGTGGAATTGTTTATACAGTTGGAATGGTTCCATTTGCAAGAGATAAAAAGTATGATCATTTTATTTGGCACTTTTTTGTGTTAATAGGGGCACTATTGCATTGGTTTGGAATTTATTTATTTGTATATTAATATAAAATGGCATATCTATCTAATTATGATAGTATGCTTTTTTTTAATATATTTTGATGATATAATATTAGGCGCTAATAGTTAGATTATAGGAGGTGAATATATGGAAGAATTACTAAAAAAACAAAATGAAATAATAAAAGATATAGAGTCTAGATATGCAGAAGAAAATTATACAGAATCTAATCCACTTATAGTATTGAATCCATTTGACACTTGTCCATTATCAGCTTTAATGAAATTTCAAACTGAAGAAGAATGCTCAGTAACTATATTTATTGAAGAAGATATTGAGAAAGAGTTTAAAGAATTGAAAAAGGATCATGAAATACCTATATTAGGTTTAATTGAGGATAAGGATAATTGTATAAGAGTTATATGTAATTATGAGGGGAATAGAAAAGAAGAGTTTGTGTATTACATAAAAACTTCAAAGTTACCTGAAGGATATCCTAATATAGAGTTAATTACATGTGATGAAAGTAATATGTATGATGGTATGATGGCTATGTCTTTAGGAAGAGCAGAAGGTGTAAGAACTGTAGAGCATTTATATTCTATCATAGATAATAAAGCACAAGTGAGATGGCTTTATACTGGAGTATCTTGTCACGTGTTTATGAAGCTAAAGAATGGGAATTTAATAGTAGATGCGCCAATATCAAGTGGTATTTGTGGAGCCTATACTGCAGCTGGTTTTATAGAGATTGATATGCTTGGAAGAATTATAAATTTCTTTCCTATAAAATATGGATTACATCATGATGTAATTGAATTACCAAATGGAAACTTCTTAGCTATTACTCAAAGAGAAAATACTAAACAAGATTTATTGGTAGAGATAGATAGAAATACTAAAGAAGTAATAAATGAATGGGATTTTAGAAAGATATTAGATTTTAATAGAGAAACTGTTATTGATAAAATATCTGTAAATCATCTATTGGATTGGTTACATCTAAATTCATTAGTATATGATGAAGAAAGTAATTCTATAATTGCGTCATCAAGAAATCAAAGTACTGTAGTTAAATTTGATAAAGATACATCTGAAATAAAGTGGATATTAGCTCCTCATTATGGATGGAATGATGAACTTAAAAAATATTTACTTAAACCAATAGGGAATGATTTTGAGTGGAGCTATGCTCAACATACACCTTCATTAACTAAAGATGGGAATCTTGTTATATTTGATAACGGAAATTTTAGGAGTTATGAATTAGAAAAGGCAGTTTTAGCACATAATAACTATAGTCGTGCAGTTGAGTATGAAATTGATGAAGAGAATATGACTGTTAATCAAGTGTGGCAATATGGTAAGGAAAGAGGAAATGAGCTATATTGTGCATATTTAGGAGCTGTAAGAATTCTTGAAAATAATAATAGATTAATATGCTTTGGGGGGATAACTAAGGATATATTCGGTAACCCAATAGATGATATGAAAAGTAATAGAATGAAAAATCAAATTACTATAGTAGAAATATCAAAGGGCAAAGTGGTTTTTGAAGTTAAATTAAGAGATACTGATATAACTAAGCCAATAGGTTATAAATGTTATAGAGCAGAAAAAATAAATTTATATTAAAGGAGAAACGTTATGAAGAAGATTAGAAAAAGCTTGTTATTAGTAGCAATGTCATTAGTTATGATCATTTCATTAATAGGGTGTACTTCTAATAAAGGAACACAAGATGAAAACACTACAATTAGATTAGGAGTAATGTCTGCAGCTGATTCAGCACCAATTTTATTAGCACAGGAAAAAGGATACTTTGAAGAAGAAGGGGTAAATCTAGAACTAGAAATTTTTACAAATGGAGCTACAAAGCAAAGTTCAATTCAAGCTGGAGAGCTTGATGCTGCAATGCTTAGTATGATTCAATTTTTAAATAATGTTAAAGGTGGATTACAAGCTAAGATAACTACAACTACTGATGGAATGTTCCCAATTGTATTATCAAAGAACTTCCAAGAAAAGAAGGATGTTAAAGTTGGATTAATGGAAGTTAGTGTAATAAACTTCTTAGCTGATCAATATTTAACTGATTACAATGTAGAAAAAGTATTCATTAATGAAATGCCTTTAAGAATGCAAGCATTAATGGAAAACAAGATAGATATGGCAGTTTTACCAGAACCACTAGCTTCAAATGCTCAACTTAAAGGATTAGAGAAGAGAGTATATGGTAAACCTGATGACTATACTCCAAATGGAATAATCTTTACAGATGAGTTTATAAAGAATAACCCTAACACTGTTAAGGGATTCCATAAAGCTTATAACAGAGCTGTTGAAGATATAATAAATAATCCAGAAGAAGCTAAGGATATATTAGTTTCAAAGTTAGAGTTAAATTCAAAGGTAAAAGATTTAATGGTATTACCAACATATCACAAAACAAGAGTTCCTGATGAAAGCTACTTAAAGGAAATCGAAGATTGGACTGAAAAACTACAAGGAAATGAATTAAACTTAGAATATAAAGATGTAGTAACGAAGGATTTTGTATCTAAATAATGTTAGAAGTAAAAGATCTATATGTTAGTTATGGGGAAAGAGAGATATTGAAGAACATCTCTTTTTCCTTATATAAAGGGGAAACACTTTCAATAATAGGTCCATCAGGATGTGGGAAAAGTACATTGTTATTATCTCTTGCAAATCAAAAGGAAATAAAAACGGGAAATATTTCAAATGAATTTAAGGATACTAATCTCATATTACAAAGCAATGGTCTTTTTCCTTGGAAGACTGTAAAGGAGAATATAAAGTTAGGTCTTATAGTAAAGGGTTCATCAAAAGAAGATATGGAAAAATCCATAGATAAAATAGCTTTAGATTTAAACATAAAACATGTTTTAGATAAATATCCTGCTGAAATAAGTGGAGGAGAAAAGCAGAGAACGGCTTTGGCCAGGGCGTTAGTTTTAAATTCAGATCTTTTATTAATGGATGAGCCTTCATCAGCTTTAGATTCAATAAACAAAGAAAATTTTCAAAATATACTATGTAAAATACAAGAACAATATAATATGTCATACATCATAGTTACTCATAATATAGAAGAGGCTGTGGTGTTAGGTAAAAAGATAGCTGTTGTCATAGATGGTGAGATAAAGAAGGTTATAGATAATGAATTTTATGGACAAGGGAATATAAGAAAAAGTTATAAGTTTTTTGATAAGTGTAATGAAATAAGAGATGTTTTAGAGGGATTTAGCAATGAAAAAGTTTAATAATGTGTACAAATATATTTATGCAATAACAGTAGTATTTATATTTTGGTATCTACTTCACATTATATTAAATTCTTTTGTAATTCCTAATCCAATAGACGTTATATCAAGGCTTTTTAAAGTAGGATATGGTATTATTTCAACTCACCTTATAGCAAGTCTTTTAAGATTACTTATAGCATTATTAATTACAACTATACTAGGATATTCTATAGGAATACTAATTGGGGTTAATGATAAACTGGATAATTTAATAAGCCCTATAGTATATTTGTTTTTTCCAGTTCCAAGAATAGCATTTTTACCAGTATTTATGATCTTATTTGGTCTTGGAAATACTTCTAAAATAGTATTAATTGTAGCAATAGCAATATTTCAAATAATAATATCAGTTAGAGACGGAGCAAAGGAAATACCTAATGAGCTTATATTATCTGCTAAGTCTTTGAAGCTTTCAAAATCTCAAATGATGAAGCATATTTATATTCCAGCAACCTTACCCAGATTATTTACAGCTATGAGAATAGCTTTAGGTTCAAGCATGGCAGCACTATTTTTTGCAGAAAATTATGCCACAAAGTATGGGATAGGATATTATATTATGAATTCTTGGATTAAGGTTGATTATGAAGGAATGTATTGTGGAATAATTATAATAAGCCTTTTAGGTATAGTTATGTTTAAGGTAATAGATATTTTACAAAGTAGAATTTGTAAGTGGCAAATTAAGTAGTTATAAATAGCACAACTATTTTTATGAAAGTAGTTGTGCTTTAATATTTGTTATATAATATTTATATAGTTTTATAGGGGATAGTGGGAGTTATGAAGATAGATAGATTAATTTCTATAATAATGATTTTGAATAATAAGGAACGAGTTACAGCCAAGGAGCTAAGTGAGAGATTTGAGGTTTCTATAAAAACAATTCAAAGGGATATTGAAACTATAGAGATGGCAGGTATACCAATAGTTTCTTATAAAGGTCATGAAGGTGGCTATGAAATAATAGAAGGTTATAGGGTAAACAAAGCGTCTATGACAAAAAATGAAGTGGCTTTATTAAAGAATTTATTAGATGGAATAAATGAAACCTATAGAAATAAAGATGTTTTATCATTAATTAATAAGCTTGAAGTTATAGATAGTAATTCAACTGAAGGGAATAGATTTATTATAGATTTTTCTAGGTGGGGAAATAGTAGTGAATTAACAGATAAAATAAATATTATAGATAATGCTATAAGCCAAAATAGGTGCATTGGATTTAAATATAACAATAGTAATGGCGAAAGTAGTAATAGAAAAATAGAGCCATACAAAATAATTTTTAAGGCTCTTAATTGGTATGTTTATGGGTACTGTACCTTAAAGGGTGATATGAGAGTATTTAAATTAAAAAGAGTTAAGAATTTGGAAATGTTAGAAGAGAAATTTGAATTTAAAGATATAGATATAGGTAATTTATTTAAAGAGTCAGAGTTAGAAACAATAGATGTTATTTTAAGAGTGGCTAAAGAAATAAAAGTAATATTAGAAGACAGCTTACCAACTTATGAAACAATTGAGGAAGGAAATAGTTTTGTTATTATAAAAACAAGTTTGCCATATAACAATTGGGTTGATAGTATGATTTTAGGATTTGGGGACAAAGTAGAGGTTTTAGAACCAAAGTTTCTAAGGGAAAAGATTATAGGAAAAATAAAAGGTATATATGAAATATATAAGTAATAAGACACAGAGATGTCTTATTACTTTTTCTATATTAAAGGTGAAATAATAATTATAAGGAGTGAATTAATTATGGCTACAAAAGTAGATTTAAAAAAGATAAAAAAAGAGTTGTTTAATGTGAAAGTGGGGCAATTTAAGAAGGTGTATTGTGATAAATCATATTATATTGCATTAGATGGAGAAGGAGATCCCAATAATAATGAAGATTATAGTAATAAAGTAGGGGCTTTATATAAGTTAGCTTATGGAGTTAAAATGGTTTATAAAAAAGAAGAAAAAGATTTTGTTGTTATGCCTTTAAATGGTTTATGGTGGTCTGATAACTATGATGATTTTATAGATAATTATAAAGAAGGCTGGAAATGGACTATGATGATTGAGCTTCCAGACTTTGTGAAGCAAGAGAATATAGAAAAGAAAAAGGAAGAGTTATTAAAAGATGAGTTGGGTAAATATATAAAAGAAATAAGGTATATGGAATATACTGAAGGAGATGCCTATGAGACATTATATGTTGGACCATATAGTGAAGAGGGAGAGGTAGTAAAAATGCTTCATAATACTATAAAGGAGAATGGATATAAGTTATCCGGAAAGCACAATGAAATATATTTAAGTGATCCAAGAAAAACAGAACCTTCAAAATTGAAAACAATAATAAGGCAACCTTTTTCTAAATAAATTAATAGCTAAGTAAAAATTTCTATATTTCAATAAATTTATATATTTGTTTTTTATAGATTTGGAGGGGTAAGTGTATTTGGCAAGCATTGACTATTGTCGGACTGGCCGACAATAGTCATCTTGTTTAGGAAAGTTTCCTAAGACCTTTTTAAATAAAATTAATAGGTATAGTGTATTAATTTTTGTTATTTATCGTTAAATTTTATTATATAAGATTAATAAAGTAAAGTATTTTAAATAGATAAATTATAATGTTCATTATAATTCGTTATAAGTAATTATTTATCATTAAAAATACTAAACTAAATTCTTTAATTTTATAAAATTTCATGCCTTACAAATGGCATAAAACCGTTAGGATCTTTGACTTCGCAAAAATTCCATTTAACGAAAAAGTTTAACAATTAAAAAAGTGAAAATACCTCTTTTACTTAGAACTACTATAAAGCAAATATTTAAGAAGTATTTAAGTTAAGTATAACATATCATTGAATAATGAATAGAATATCCCTCCAAGTAGAGGAAAAGCAGTTAAGGAAAGAATTAAGTAAGTTTTATTAAGATCAAAAGTGAAATAAGAAAGAATTCCACAAAGTAATGTTAATATAAATCCTTTCATAAATTTTTTGAAAGAAATTTTTTCTTTTAATTTTTTTAGAATCATAAAAATCACCTCAATAAATATTATAATTTCACATATTTTTATTATAATATTTAGTTTTAATTTTCACTAAAGATACTTTTAACGAAGTTGTTAGGGGATAATATAATATTAATTACGCTTTTGTTAAAAGCAGGATGTAAGACAAATATAAAGAATACTACATAGATTATAACAGAGACTATATATTCTACTTCTACTAAAAGAAACTAAATAAAATTAAGGTGGAGATTAAAAAAATTATAAGTGCTACAGAGCAGATCAGAAATAATTTTTTTAAAAAAAGAATATGAGGATATTAGATGTATTGAATTAACTTATTTAGAATTATGTGTGTATTTAACTCTAACTTATAGAAATATATAATAAAAAAGTATATATAAATGTAGCAATAACACCTATTTTAGTAATAATTTTAAGTTACTTATTATTTGTAAGTGAATAATAGAAAATATATAAAAAGTTAAAAAATATCCATATATACAAAAGAATGAAATAATTGTATTATTATGTATTTTGAGTTGAAATAATCATAAAATTTATTTTTGTAGGAGGTATTTTATGAAATTAAAAAAAATTATTTGTGTTCTAATGAGTGCATTAATATTAAATACTTGTACAATTCCTACAGTAACTCATGCAACAGAAGTTTATAATAATGAGGAAAATGTAGAAGTATTAGATGATGCTAAAGTAGAAGAGGTTGCAGAGATGATTAGATTTTTAGTTCAGGATGCATCAATCTATACAGAAGAAGGAGATTGGAAAAACTATAATTTTGAATTAATTAGAGAAGTTTATGGGAATGATCCATTATTAGATGATTTGGAATCAGCATTAGCACTTAGTGAATATCTAACATCTAAAAATTCTAGTAATATAGAAGAAAGAACGTTAGTAATTGATAGTACATGTGTATTTAATTATTTAACAAGTAAATGGGGAGAAGCTACACTAGATTCAGTTGCATCTAGTAGTCTCATCGCTTTTTTAAAGCAACAATCTTTTAAAGAAGCAGCTAAACTTTTAGTGAAAAATCTTCCTTATACATCAGTAGGAGTTATAGCAGTAGACTTAGCTCGTGCTACAAATAAATGTGGAACTAAGACTACTGAAAAACCTAATTACTGTTCTACTAATCCAATGCATTCACAAGGTGGATGTCATTAAAAAGTAAATAAAAAAAGCCATTAAAACTTGGTTTTAATGGCTTTTTTTATTTACTTTTATTTTGAAGATTCAATAAATTTATCTCTAAGCTTTAAATATAAATAGTATAAGAAAATAAATATAACTGCTAGCTTAATATATCTAATCAGAAAAAATATTATATCAGGATAAAAATTTTTAAATTTTAAATCATCAGGTAAATTTAGCCACTTATTAGTTAAGTCATTAAATACTTTTGATAATATTGTTAATATAATGATGATAGCAGGTTTTATTTTTGTTTTTATTTTCATTTCTCCCCCTTCATACAAAAACATTTTTATCTATTTAATATATAAATTACCATAAATGTCCATCAAAAATAAAGACTATTGTTTGAAAAAAATCCTAATATGGTAAAATATTCAATTATAGAATGTATTATAGGAGGCTTATTTATGAAAAAAGTTATTTGTATGCTAATTAGTGTATTATTATTAAATACTTTTGCCATTTCTACAGTAGTTCATGCAACAGAAGCTTCAAATAATACTGAAAGTGTAAGTGAGGTTGATGAGGCAAAAGTAAAGGAAGTTGAGGAAATACTTAGATTTTTGATTGAGGATGCAGGAATTTATGATGAAGAAGGATATCTAGTTAGCTATGACTTTGATTTAATAAGAGAAGTTTATGGAAATGATCCTTTATTAGATGAGTTAGAAGCTACAGTAGCATTAAATGAGTATTTATCTGGAAAAAATTCTTCTAATAGAATAGAAGACAGAGGTTTTATTCTCGATAGGACATGTGTATTTAATGAATTAACGTCTAAATGGGGAGAATGGGTTAAAAAAGCTTTTGTTACAGGTGGAGTTATGGCTTTATTACAAAAAGCATCTTTTAATGAAGCGGCTAAAATTATTGCAAGCAAACTTCCATTTGCTACAGCTATTCCAGTAGCGTATGATTTATTAGTTGTTGCTAATACATGTGGAACTAGAGTGCCTTTGGAACCAAATTATTGTTTAACTAATCCAATGCACTCACAAGGTGGATGTCATTAGAAAATAAATATAATATAAGAAAGGAGTATCCTTCTGGAATACTCTTTTCTTATATTATAAAACTAATTATTCTTTGATTTTTTTCTTATTTTTAATATTATAGTATTTAAAATAAAATATATTACTAGTAATTTTATTGTGCTAATTATTAAATATATATAATCAATTGGAAAGGTTTTGGGAATAGGATATATATTTAACCAACAATCAGTTATCCCATTAATTATTACAGCTATAAAAAAAATTAAATAAAAGTATTTAGATGAATCAATCTTTTTCGGATTAACTTTATTCATATATTTTTACACCTCTCAATATAGTATATAAATTTTACATTATAGAATTAACACAAAAAAGAATAAAAGTAAATAAATTACTATTCAACTCTAAAACCTTCGTATTTATTTCTTCGTAAAAATTCGATTTAGCGAAATTATAATTATTTAATAATTTTATATTTTAGGACTATATATAAGTTTATAATATGCCACATTATTTTCAATTCTAAATGATTCAAAATAGTTTTCATCTATTTTATTAAAAAATATAAATGAATCTGATGGAAGAGTATTATTAAAATAATTTCTCACATATTCGTTTATTACATTATAATCGATAGTTTCTTTTATAAATGAATTTCTAAATTCATTTAGTTTAGAATCTTTAAAATTAAAGGTTTCATCTATTTGTTGAATTGAAGCTTTATACGAAATGTTTTTAAATAAACTACTAATATTTTCATGTGATGTTAAAGGTATTTCTATATCTACATTAAGAGAATCGCTTTCAGTATAGTAGTGGTTTGATTTTACAGATGATAATGAATTTAATAAGGCAGAATCAGTTTTATTATTTAATAAATCATTCTTGTAGTCATCTATTGAATATTGAAATGTCAAGTTTAGAGAGTTACTATTTGAAAATTTGATTGCTGTTGAAAGATCTTTTTTATATTTAGATGAAAGTTCTGCATTTCTTAAATTAAAATTATTAACTTCTATTTGTGTAACATCTGCAAGTTTATAATTTGATATAATAACATTTTTAAAGTCTGGATTTATAAAATTACTTTCAATAAATGCAGATTCTGTTTTTGTATTAGTCTCCTCATTAGATGATGTATCAGTACATGAAACTAAAAAAAAAGAAACTAAAATAGCAATAAGTGTTAAATTAAATTTTTTCATAAATAAGTACTCCTTATTTTCTAATATATATTTATTTTATACTATAAAGTTTACAATAAACAACTTTTAAGGCTTTAAATATATGAATAAATGAATAAGGAGTGATTTTTATGGGAAATCAACTTGGTGAAAGTTATTTTGCAATTAATATGTCAGGAGCAATAATACCTGTTTATTCTCCAGACAAATGGCCAAGTAAAGTACAGATAGGTGTATTAAATAAAAAAGAAAGGTGCGTAGTTATTCAAGATGGACCTATAGTTAGAAAGATTAAATTTCTTAATTCTGCAGGAAGCTTTGTTGATGGTATACTTGATATGAATGCTCCAATAAAGGATTGGAACGATTATGTGTTTCATGATATTAGTCCACCGTATGTTTTGTTATGAAGCCAAAAAAATCCTATTACAAGACTTGAAAAGAAGAAAATTTTTAAGTCTTGTAATAGGATTTGTAGAAATGTTATGTAGTTTTTATTTTCTATTATATAAAATAGCAGTATAATATCTAAAAGTATTTTTGAGAAAATATATTAGGGGGAAAGATAATGTATAGTAATTATGAGGAGTTTTGGGATAAGGTTTCTACAGTTGAAGAAAATGATTATGATGACGAGAAAGTAAATAGACTATTAAGATGGAAAGCTATTAACGAAAATTTAGGTGGAGTAAGAACGATACTAGATATAGGGGCTGCAACAGGAGCTTTTTCTATCCCACTTTCAAAAATGGGATATGAAGTAACACATTTTGATTTGTCACAAGATATGATAAATAAAGCGATACTTAAATCAAAAGATATGGATAATATTAAATTTGTTAAAGGAAATGCTGTGGATCTTAGTCTTTTCGAAGAAGATGAATTTGATTTAGTTCTATGTTTTGATGGTGCAATATCTTTTTCTGGTAAGAATTCTAATAAAGTAATAAAAGAGAGTTGTAGAGTTGGAAAAAAAGTAATGTTAACTGTATCAAGTAAGAGCTGTATGGTGGCAACTTGGTTAAATTACAGTCTAAGTAAGTTTGGAAGAATTCACCCTTCAGTAAAAGATATGATGGTAACAGGGTATTTCAATAAAGCTAATTATGATGATGTTAGTGAGTTAACAAGTATAGATGAAATTAAGGCATATGATATAAAAGAATTATCTGATATTTTGATATCAAATAATATGAGAGTTATTGAATGCAGGAGTTTAGGTAGTTTGACACACTTATATTTATTACACCTATATAGGCAATATAATTATCAAGAAGTGAACAAAAAGATTAATGAAATTAGTATAGATAATGATTTTATAGAACTATGCGATTATTATGATAAAGAAGTAATGAATTGTGGAATGGGAAGTTTTAGAAGAGCGGGAATAATTGCAATTGCAGATAAAATAAATGATAATAGTATAGAAAAAAGCAAGTAAGGAGTAATGTTATGGCAAAGGTTATTGTTGTTGGAGGAGGTCCAGCTGGTATTATGGCTGCACTGACTGCATCAAAAACAAATGAAGTAATATTAGTAGAAAGAAATAATGAAATTGGTAAGAAATTAAGACTTACAGGTGGTGGTAGATGTAATATCACTAATAATAGAAGTATAGATGAATTCTTTGATAAGGTAGTAACAAATAAAAAGTTTTTATATAGTGCTTTTTATACTTTTAGTAATGATTCTTTACTAGAGTATCTTAAAGAAAATGATTTCGAATATAAAATAGAATATGATAATGATAATAAGGTTTATACAAAGAGTGATAAAGCTGATGACATTATTAGATTATTTATAGATAATTTAGAAAAAAGTAACGTAAAGGTTATGTATGATACTAAAGTTGAAGATTTAATTGTTGAAGATAATATAATAAGAGGTATAGTTACATCTAATGGGAATAAGATTTTGGGTGATAAAGTAATTATATCAACAGGTGGTAAGAGTGTGCCAGCAACAGGATCTGATGGAAGTATGTATGATATTTTAAGTAAATATGGTCATAAAATAGATGCACTTTATCCAGGGTTAGTGCCTTTAGTAATAAAAGAAGGCTTTGTAAAAAATCTTCAAGGGGTATCAATGAAGAATGTTGTATTAAGTGCCAAGGTAAAAAAGAAAAAGTATGAGATTATAGGAGATATGATATTTACTCACTTTGGAATATCAGGCCCTGGAGTTTTAAAATTATCTTCATATATAAATAGAGCTTTAGAAAATGGAGAAGTGGAAGTTACTTTAGATTTCGTACAAGATAAAAGTAAAGATGAAATTTCAAAGTTAATAAAGGAAAATACAAATAAAACAGTTTTAAATAATTTAAAAGGCTTATTGCCAGGTAATTTCTTGAAGGAAATAGTTGGATTACTTAACCTAACAGAAACTAAGCCAAGTGAACTTAAAAAAGAAGATGAAATAAAACTTGTAAATTATATAAAAGAAATGAAACTAACAGCAATAGAAACATTAAGCATTAAGGCAGCTATGGTTACTAGCGGTGGAGTAGCAGTAAAAGAAATAAATGCCTCAACAATGGAATCTAAACTTATAAAAAATCTTTATTTTGCTGGAGAAGTAATTAATGTTGATGCTGAAACTGGTGGATATAATCTTCAAATAGCATTTTCAACTGGATATTTAGCAGGAAGTGATTTTTAAAATGTATGGGTACAATTGACTGATTTTCCTTAAATTTATAAAATGAATTATAAGTTTTATAATTTAAAGGGGGCAATTATTTTGAAAAATGAAATCAGATTTAAAAAGCTAATACAAACAGCATTATTAGCAGCATTATGTTTTGTATCATTTACTTACTTACAAATTAAAATTCCAGTACCAGGCGGAGATGCTACTTCTCTTCATATTGGAAATGCATTTTGTGTTTTAGCAGCATTGTTACTTGGAGGATGGTATGGAGGTATTGCAGGTGCAATAGGAATGACAATTGCAGATTTATTAGATCCTGTATATATATTAGTAGCACCTAAAACATTTATTCTAAAATTATGTATTGGACTAATTACAGGATTAATAGCACATAGAATTGCGAAAATTGGGGATAGCAATGATAAAAAATATATTTTTAAGTGGAGTCTTCTTGCATCAGTTGGAGGGTTAGCCTTTAATGTGGTTGCAGATCCTGTTGTAGGATTCTTTTATAAGCAATATATATTGGGACAACCTCAGGATGCAGCTACTATTTTGGCTAAATTAAGTGCAGTTACTACATTTGTAAATGCAGTTGTTTCTGTGATATTAGTAGTAATTATCTATAATGCAATAAGACCAATATTAAAGAAATCAGGTTTATTACTACCAGTGGCATAAGAATTTTCGAGTGGGTATATTAAAGTGAAAAACTTTAATATACCCACTTTTTCTTATAACGAGAAGTGGAATATAAAATATATTATTAAAAAATATCAATGGTAAAGTTTATATAGAGAGAGGAAATAGATTATGGAGTGGATATAGGATCATTTCATGTATTTCTGGTATTTCTAAATTTTGTAGAGTTAACTTTTTTAATTGTTTTCAGTGTAATAGGGTTAATTTTTATATTATAGCAATGTTATGTTTTAATATTTTTCACTTTTATGCAAAGTTTTTATCATTATTAGTAAAAGGGTTTTAGAGATACAAAAATTAATATAACATATAAATATGGTTTATACAAAATATGTATATTTATTTATATTTTGTTAATTAAATTGGTGGGTGGAAAATGAATATAGAGGAGGGGATAGAGAATAGAGTTATGAATTTAAATTTTAAGGGGAAATTAAATAATGGAGGTTATATAATGAAATCAAAAAAAATTTTGAAGATGTATATTTCATTAGCTTTAAGCTGTAGTATAGTATTCTCTAATACATCAGTTTTGGTAAATGCTATAGAAAGCAGAGACAGAAAAGTTTTTGCTAATATAGGGAAAGATAAAATAAGTATAGGTAATGATTATATCAAAAGAGAATTTTCTATAGATAATGGTAAAGTATTAACTAATCTAATAGAAAATAATAGAGCTAATACTACATTGATTCCTGGTAAGGGATCGGAAGATTTCATAATAAATACTATACAACCCGAAGAAGACACTGATGTAGAAGTTCCAATTGAAGTTATTGATCGTACATCATGGAATGCAACTCTTACAACTAGTTCTAATACTGAATTTTTGCAAGAAAATGTAAAGCTTTTATTTGATGGAGATGCTAATACTTACATTGATCAATATACTATTACAGGATATCCAATTTCTTTAAAAGTTGATTTGGGTGAAGAGAAGAAAGTATCATCTTTTTCATATTTAAAACGTCCAGGGTACGAGGATGCCGCATATGGAATAAATGGAACAATGGGTAAGTACAAGCTATATGTAAGTGATGATGGTGTGAACTGGAAGGAAGCTGGTGAAGGCGAATTTAAAAGGGAAGACTATAATCTACATCAAGAGGGTAAGCTACAAAATGTAGGAGATGTAGTTTATGGAAATTTTAATAAGGAGTATACAACTAGATATATTAGAATTGATCAATTATCTGATTCACTAGGAAACACTCAAGAGTTTTCAGCTTCAGAGATAAATTTATATTCAGACAAATATATGGAAGAAGAAAGTACAGTAGATGATAGCAAGATTGAGTCTAGTGAGTTAACAATAGATAATGAAACAACAAAGATTGAAAATATTGAAAGTGGTAAAAAGCTTACTATTTCATATTTACCTTATAAACTTAATGGAATCGAATACAATATTGATATGGTAACAGTTCTTAAAAGTAATGAGCATTATATGAGATCTTTTCTAGAAATTAAAGCTGATAATAGTAAAGCACAAATTGATTATATTGATTTAGATAAATTTGTTTTAGAAGATGAAATTAGTGATACAGTTTGGTCTCATCCAGATTTAAAAGATGTTTCATCAATGTGGATTGGTAAGAATGAATTAATGCTTGGACAACCTATATATGCAAATGGTATGTTTTTTGGTTCTGAATTCCCAGCAGCTGATACAGATGTAGTAGATGATGAAATACAAATAAGATATTACTCTGGTAAAACATTTGAAAAGTTAGCCGAAGATAATCAATTGACAACTGATGGGAAGTTCGTATCTTGGCAGAATGTTGTAGGAGCAGCTAAAGGTACAGATACGGACGTAGTGCAAACTGATTTTTACGAATATATTTCTGATATTGCTACACCAACTGAGTTTAGAAAGCAATATAATTCTTGGTATGATAATATGCTTGAAATAACTGATGAAAGTATTGCAAAATCTTTCTATGGCTCAGAAAAAGGATTAACTGAGAATGGTGTAGAGCCAGTTGATTCTTATGTTGTAGATGATGGATGGAACAACTATAGAGATGAAAAGTATAATCCAAACATTTCGAGTTCTCAGTCAGGAGAAGGCATGAATCGTACTGGATTTTGGGAGTTTAATAGTAAGTTCCCTAATGAATTGTATACATCTACAGAGCTTACAAATAAGTTCCAATCAAAATTTGGAATTTGGCTTGGACCTCAAGGAGGATATAATTATTTTTCAGGATTTGCAAAGTATATGGAGGAAAGTGGAACAGCTTATGCTCAAAATGATTACTGGACTAATATTTGTGTAGGTTCGGATAAATATGTAAAGAATTTAACATCTATGTTTATTGATAATCAAAAGAGATTTGATGTTGATTACTGGAAGATAGATGGTTTTGCTGTTAGACCTTGTACGAATCAAAAACATGATCATATGACTGGTGGTACTAACAATATGTACTATACAACTGATCTTTGGGAAAAATGGACTGATGCTTGGGAAGAAATGCGTGCAAGTCGTGCAGAAGAAGGTAAAGGATTATTTATTAATGCAACTTGTTATGTAAACTTAAGCCCATGGCTATTACAATGGGTTAACACAATTTGGGTTCAAGACTCTGGCGATACAGGACAAGCTGGAACTGGTGAAAGACATCAACAAAAAATAACTTATAGAGACAATGTGTATTATAACTTATTTAAAGTAAATCAAGTTCAATTTCCATTAAAGAATATTTACAATCATGATCCTATTTATGGGGTATCTGATGGAAGTTCAGCAACTACAGAAGATTTTAGAGATTTTTTATTTTCAAATTCAGTTCGTGGTACAGCATTCTGGGAGTTATATTATTCTCCGTCTATAATGGATGATGAAAAGTGGAAAGTAAATGCAGATGCATTAGAATTTGCTGAAACTAATTCTCATATATTGGAGAAGGCAAAGCTATTTGGTGAACGTCCAACACAAGGTGTATATGGATACTCGTGCTGGGATGGAGATGAAGGAATAGTTTCATTTAGAAATCCAACAGAAGAAGAAAAAGAATATACTTTAGAGTTAACTGATATGGTAGGTGTTCCAAAGTCTGTAAAGGATATTAAAGGAAATCAAGTACTACCATATGTTGTTGGAGATTCTAGCACTGTGTCTTATGGGGATACATTAACTGTTAAATTAGCACCTTACGAAACAAGAATATTCCAATATGGCAAGAATGATAGTACAGGAGCAGAGATTATATCTGCAAAAGTAACTGGAAATAATGAAATCACAGTAAAATATAATGAAAGAGTTGAGAATGGTAAAGAGGTTTACTCCGTAGAGGGTAATAATATAACAGAAACTAAGCTATTAGATGACTATAGAACAGTTGTTATAACTACTAAAAATAGAATTGTAGATAAAGCTAAACTAAATATTACTGGTGAAAGAGATGCTGTAGGAAATAAAATAACAAAGAGTTTAGAAATTCCAGCATATAGCAATGGTAAAGTTGCCAATGTAACTAGTGGGAATAATCTAGTAGATGGAGAAAATATAGAAAAGTCATATAATGGAGATTTGGATATGTTCTTATTAAACTTAGATAAAGATTATACACTAGAAGATAATAAGAGTTTTACTGGAACAAATGATTTTGCAATTTCCATGGCAGTAAAAACTACATCAAATAATGTAAACTTATTATCTCAAGGAGATGATATATCATTATCAATTGATGAAGAAGGATATGTATCATTTAAAGTAAAAGATTTAAAGGTAAATTCTAAATCTGAAGTTACTACAGTAATTGAAAAGGCTCATGGAATTTTTGGCACTGATAAATATGTTCCAACATCTACAAGCAGTAGTTTTGTAGGTAAGGTTAATGATGGTGATTTGCATCAAGTTGTAGCGGTTCGTGAAGTAAATGGAATGCTTAAGATTTATATTGATGGTGAATTATCAAACTCAGTTTATGATGAGAATAGAATTAATCAGTCAATTGAATCAGGTAAGATTGTTGTAGCAGATAATAGCTTTAAAGGAATTTTAGGTGGTATTGAACTTAGAAATAGTTCTATTTATTATGATGAGGCTAAGTCTATGTACGAACCATTTAAAGGATCTGAAATTATTGAAATAGATAGAAGTAATTGGAAGGCAAGTGCATGTTCAGAAATGCCAGCAACATCTGGAGATGGGCAAGCATCTACAGCTATTGATGGTAATGAATCAAGCTGGTGGCATACAAATTATGTTGGGGGAGATAGTCATGAAGGTAACCACTGGATTCAAGTAGATTTTGGAGATGAAACAAGTTTTGATACTATAAATGTATTATCACGTGGAAAAAATTCTAATGGTACAATTAAAGATTACAAGCTAGATGTAAAAGTAAATGGTCAATGGAAAGAAATAAAAACTGGAACATTTGAAAGTGGAATTAATGATTCAATTATTTTTGAAGAAGCTATAACAGCATCTGCTATTAGGATAACAGCACTTTCTACATTTAATGGAAAAGATTTTGCTGCTATAAAAGAAATAACACTTACTAATAAGGACAGATTAGCAACTAAAGAGGAAATAGATGATGCTAAAAAATTAGTAAAGGATATTGACGAAAATAATTATACCATTGTAACAGCAGAGAGATATAATGAAATAGCATTAAAGCTTAACTTAGTATCTGAAATAAATACAATTCCATTAAAGAAATTAATAGCTCAATTAGAAGAAGCATATTCTTCATTATTAGATGCTAAGGAGTTAAATGCTTTGTTAAAAGAAATAAATTCTTTAAATAAAGAAGAGTATACTTTAGAGTCATGGTATAACTTAGAAAATGAAGTGTTAAAAGCAAATGCTGTAGTTAGAGACATTTATTCTACTGAAAAAGATGTAAGCAATTCTTATAAAACTTTAAAAGAAGCATATAACAATCTTAAATTAGTAGGTACGGGGAACAATTCTAATCAAGGAAATGATACAAATAATGGTAGTGGATCTGAAGGTAATAATACTAGTAAACCAACTCAAACTGGAGATTCATCAAAGGGAAGTTTAGCTTTACTTGGTGCATTATTATCGGTAATATCAATATTTATTTTCGGTAAAAAGAGATAAACATTATAAAAAATAAAATGTAGTAGAAATTTTCTGCTACATTTTATTTTATTATATGAATGTAATATATTCAATAAAATGGATTGTTTGGAATAAATATCAATGGTAAAATTTATATATGGGTAAAGGAGGGGGAAAATGAGTGAATTATTAGATAATGCTTTTAGAGGGGCAAATATTATACCTACTTTTTTATTAGGATTTGTCTTATTTTATTGGTTAACTGTAATAATAGGGGTTATAGATTTTGATTTGTTTGACTTTGATATTGATGGGGATTTTGATATTGATGGTGGAGCAGATATAGGCCCATTTCATGCATTTCTAGCATTTCTAAATCTTTCAGAACTACCTTTTATGTTAGTTTTCAGTGTAATAGTTTTAGTTTTTTGGATTTTAGCAATGTTTATGTTTTTACTACCAATAACGCCAGGAGGTTTAACAAATGGTTTATTGCTAATTCCTGCATTTATAGTTAGTTCATTAATTGCAAAGATAATAACCAATCCTCTTAAAAAAATATTTAAGAAAGTATACCAAGAAGAGTTGAATCAAGGTGAACCTATTATTGGACAAATAGTTACCTTAATGTGTGACCTTAAAGATGGTAGATTAGGACAAGGAGAAATAAAAAGGGAGGGGGCTTCAATATTAATAAATGTTAAGCAATATGATGAAGATGAAACCTTTATAAAAGGTGAAGAGGCTTATGTAACAAAGAAAAATGATGAAAAAAATGTTTATTATATTATAAAGATTAAGGAGTGAATAATATGGCGTATTCAACACAAGTTTTATTGTTTAGCGTAGGGGCGGCTTTAGTTATTATTATAGGTTTACTTGCGTTATTTTCAAGATTTTATCACAAAGTAGACCAAGGTAAAGTAATAGTTAGAAATGGTGTAGGTGGACCGGTTGTATGTTTTGGAGGTATTTTTGTAGTTCCTATTATTCATAAACATGAAGTTATGGATATTTCAGTCAAGAGAGTTGAAATAGCTAGAGAAGGAAAAGACGGATTAATATGTAAGGATAATTTAAGAGCTGATATAAGAGTTGCATTCTTCGTTAGAGTTAATCAAACAAAGGAAGATGTACTTAAGGTTGCTCAATTATTAGGTTGTAAAAAGGCATCTGATCCTGCAACTTTAATGGAATTTTTTGATGCTAAATTTTCTGAAGCATTAAAGACAGTTGGTAAAAAGTTTGATTTTGTACAGCTTTATACTGAAAGAGAAACCTTTAAGGATGAAATTCTTCAAATAATAGGAACAGATTTAAATGGTTATGTTCTTGATGATGCAGCTATTGATTATCTTGAACAGACTGATATTAATTTATTAAACAGTAAGAATATTTTAGATTCAGAAGGTATTAAAAAAATTACAGAGCTTACTTCTCAACAACTTATTTTAGCAAATCAAATTGAACAAGATAAGGAAAAGACAATAAAGAAGCAAAATGTATCTGCTAGAGAAGCTATATTAGAGCTTGAAAAACAAAATGCAGAAGCAGAAGCAAAGCAGAAGAGAGAAATTGCTATTATTCATGCAAGGGAAGAGGCAGAAGCAGAAAAAGTTAGACAAGAAGAAAGATATAAGGCTGAAATGGCTAGGGTTAAAGCAGATGAAGAAATTGAAGTTGCAGAACAAAATAAGGAAAGACAAGTTATAATTGCATTGAAATCTAAGGAAAGCACAGAAGCTATTGAATCAGAAAGAGTAGATAAGAAGAGATTACTTGAAAAGACAGATAAAGAAAAGCTTGTAGAGCTTGCTAGTATTGCTAAGGAAAAGGAAGTTGAGGTAGAAAAGAAAAATATTCAACTAATTATAAGAGAGAGAGTAGCTGTAGAGAAAGATACTGTTATTGAAGAAGAAAAGATTAAGGATACTAGAGCTATTGCAGAAGCAGAAAGATTAAAGGCTGTAGCTATTAAGAAGGCAGAAGAAGAGTCTGAAAAGAATCTTATTATTGAAGTTAAAACAGCAGAAGCTTCTAAACAAGCAGCAGAAAAAATTGCAGAGAAAACTATTATTGATGCAGATGCTAAATATAAAGCATCACAAAAAGAAGCAGAAGCAATTAAGATTCTTGTTGATGCTAATGTATTAGAGGAGTCTACTTCAGGTATTGCAGAAGCTAAGGTTATTGAAGCTAAAGCAAGTGCAGAGGCTAAGGCAATTGAGGCTAAGGCTATAGCACAAGTTAAGGGTGACACTGCAATGGTTGATGTTAAGGAGAAAGAAGGTACAGTTGAAGCTGATATCTTAAAGAAAAAATACATGGCAGAAGCTGAAGGAATTAGAGAAAAAGCTAATAGCATGAAGGCTCTTGACGAAGTTGGTAGAGGACATGAAGAATTTAAACTTAAACTTGAAAAAGATAAGGAAATTCAACTTGCTAATATTAATATACAAAAGGAAATTGCAGAATCACAAGCTTCAGTTATTAGAGAAGCTCTTAAGACAGCTAAAATTGATATTGTCGGTGGAGAGACTATGTTCTTTGACCAAATAATTGGTTCTATTTCAAAGGGTAAATCTTATGATAGATTAGTTGAAAATAGTGATGTTCTTACAGATATTAAGGAGACATTTATAACTGGTGACCCTGAATATTTTAAGAAGCAATTACAAGAATTTGTTGGTAGATTCAATTTAACTTCGGAAGATATTAAGAATCTTTCAATAGCAGGTGCTATTAATAAGATGATGGGGAATGCAGATAAAGAAGATAAAGTTGCATTAAGTAAATTATTAGATACAGTAAATAAAGCAGGGGTAGCTAATTTACCAGCAAAAACTATAGAAATTATAAACGAATAAGGAGAATAATTTTGAATAGTATCGATGAAAAAGGCGTAAATAAAAGTTTCCATGATAATAGTAAAGAAGATATGGAGAATGGAACATATGAAGTTATTAAAAATCGTCTTTTAAAAAAAGGTTCTGATTTAAAAGAGAGGGTTGAAAAGCTTAATAAAGAAAGAAAAAGTGTTTTTGGTTCTATTGAAACAAAAGTTCTTGGTAGTGAAAGAATAATTACTGATAATAATTGTATTCCAAGAGATATGGCTCCAGTAGAAGATTACTTTATTTTTGGATATAACGTTCATATTGGACTTAAATCTAAAGTGGAACTAAGTGATGTTTTTTCAATTTATAAATATGAAAATAGGAGTTTTGTAAAACAATCCTTTGATTTGATTAGTGATAAAGACTTTATTAATGACTTTGATGAACTATATAAATATTATAAAAATACTTTTTTTGCTAAGTTTACTATAACAGAGCCTTATTTCTATATGATTTTTCAAACAGGAAAAGATCCTACAGATATTAAAGTATTTAAGTGGGTAATTGAAGGAAATAAGTTAGTTTATGTTGATAGTAGAAGTGAGCATGAAATTAGATTTAAAAATAAAAGTGAATTTAGATTTATTAAGGCCACTAGAGATGATCAAAGAAGTGGTATTCATCCCCATGTTTCAATATTGGACAAGGTTTTTGTTGAAACATTAGAAGGAGATTTAACTATTAAAGTAGAGGATAATACCACAACAGGTAAAGGTATATATTCTGAGCCTGTTGAGTATATGGATCAAACCCTTGATGATGCAGAAATATACTATGCAGATTTAGAGCAAATTATAATTTTGAAAATTAAACCATATAAGGAAGAAGAGTATAGATATTTTATTTTCAATAATAAGTTGAAAAATGTTGTTAGAATAGATTCTATAAAAGATACTTGTATTCTATTACCAGGAAACCATGGGATTATATTTCCAGAGGGATATTATCTTCAAAATGGTGAGTATAAGATTTTTGATGTAGAAGCAGAGAATTCTATTTTTGATAAAAGAGTTTCGTCTACTAATGGAGAGGATTATCAATATATTTTTTATAATACTTATAGCGGGTTGTACTTAATTTATTCATATAATATTATTGAACAGAAAATTGATACACCAATTGTTTGCAGTGGATATTCTCATTTTAATAATGGCGAGATGATTATTTTCAAAAATGAAAGTGAGCCAAGAAAAAATCATATTATACAAATATGGCAAACACCTTATGTTGGAAAGAACTATGTAACTGAAGGCAACAAAGATTCTTTGTTATTTAAGATTGGAAACAAGGATATAGTTAATGCAATGGCTGACTGCAAAGGGGTATGTAAGCTTATCCAAAAGGGTGAAGGATACCAAAGTATATATGTTGATATTGTAAAAGAAAGTGAAAGAATAATAGATTCTTATTTCTGGTTAGATAAAGAAGAGATATTTAATTTAAAAGAGGTACTTATAAATATCAAGGAATCTGCTACTTTTGCCATAGGCGAGTTTGAAAAAGTAACGAGAATAAAAACTTCTACCAAAAAACAGGTTGAAGAAGTTAGCACAAGAGCAGAGGAACTATTGAATAATCTAAAGTATGGTTCCTTTGACTCAATTAATGAATATGTTAAGGCATTAGCAGATATAAGAAACTTAAGGGGAGGGATTTCTTCTCTTAAGGACTTAAGATATGCAGATCTCAATATAGTTAATTCTCTTGATGTAAATGTTAAGGAAAAGTATGAAGAGTTCTCAAAAAAATGTGTTGAATTTTTAGTTGCTCCAGAGGGGTTAAAGCCATATGAAACAAATGTTAATAAGTTAGCTTTGGAAATAAATAAAGTTAATAAATCTAAAGAGGGTAGAGAGCTTGAAAAAAGGATGGACGAAACATCCAGTGAATTAGAGCTTCTTATAGATATAATATCTAACTTCAAAATTGAAGATCCCACTATGACCACACAAATAATAGAGAAAATTTCCTCATTATTTTCTTTAATTAATAATGGTAAAGCTAGGCTAAGCAATAGAGTTGGAGATCTTACTAAAAGTGAAATGACAACTCAGTTTAATGCTCAGTTAAAGTTACTTAGTCAATCAGTTGTAAACTATCTAGATATATCAGATACAGTAGATAAATGTGATGAATATTTAAATAAAATTATGATTATGATTCAAGAACTTGAAGGAAAGTTTGCTGAATTTGATGATTATGTTATTCAATTAAGTGAAAAAAGAGAAGAAGTATATAATGCCTTTGAAAGTAAAAAGCAGACAATTTTAGATAAGTTAAATAAAAGAATACTCTCTTTATTTGGTTCTTCAGAACGTATACTTAATGGAATAAGTAATAGGTTAAAAAGTTTTAATACTGTAGATGAGATTAATGGATATCTGGCTACAGATATAATGGTAGAAAAGGTTAGGGATATTATTTCTAGCTTGAAAGATCTTGGGGATAATGTAAAAGGTGATGAGATTACTTCAAGATTAAAGAAAGTAAAAGAGGAAGCTATCCGACAACTTAAGGATAGACAAGAACTTTATATAAATGGAAAAGATATTATTAAATTAGGGAAACATTATTTCTCTGTTAATAACAAACCTATTGATTTATCTATAGTGCAAAAGGAAGATGGACTAAATTATCATATTACAGGAACTGATTTTTGGGAGAAGGTAGATATTAAAGGAATTGACAAATATAATCATGTATTCTCTCAAAGTGTAGTATCTGAGAATAATGAAGTGTATAAGGGGGAGTACCTAGCTTATTTAGTTTTTGATGCAGCAAAAAGAGGTGAAAATGAGTCTTTAGATAAATTACATTCTATGTCTGAAGGACAACTTATTAAAGTGGTGCAAAAATTTATGGAACCAAGATATCAAGAAGGATACACTAAAGGTGTACATGATATTGATGGGGCAAAAATTTTAAAGGCATTATTAGAGTTGCATTATAAAATAGATTTACTTATATATAGTAGTGAAAGTAGGGCATTAGCAAGGTTATTCTGGAGTTCTTTAGCTAAAAAAGATACAAAGGATTTGTTAAGAAAGAGGTTAAAAGAATTATCAAAAGTTAGTTTGTATTTTAATTCTTCTCCTAATTTAGATAGTTATATTCCATATGTGTCTGAAAAGATTGAAGAAGAAAATAATAAGTTTAATCTATTCCATAAGAGATGTGTAAAAGAAGCATCTGAATACCTATGCTTGGAAATTATGAGAGGAGAAGACTTTGTAGTTAGTAAAGATGGTAAGAGTATATATGATGGATTTATTAACTACCTAAAAGGAAAGGGATTGTTAAGTGAATTTTTAGCATCCATAGAAGAGAGTAAAGTAGATATAGAAGGGCTTTACTATTTCATAAAGGAATGTATTAATGCTTATAAAGAAAGTGTTATAGATGATAATAAAGAACTAAGAGACATTAATGCTACTATATTTGAAAACTTAGATGACTATGAAATAGAAGGATTGCTTAAGGAAGTAATTATTTTATTAATGAATGGTGATAGAAGTTTTGGAAGGGTTATATATGTTGATTCAAAAGTAAATATAGAAGGCCTTATAGGAAGTCATTCTGTAATAGAAAGTGGTAAATATATTCTATCTTATACAAAATTTATGAATAAGTTAAAGTATTTTGGTGAGATTTGTGTTAAAGAGTTTATTGAGTTCCAAGATATAAAGAAGGGTCTTATTAAAAACTTTAAGGATAAAATTCATTTAGATGAATATAAGCCACAAGTACTTACTTCTTTTGTAAGAAATCAATTGATAGATAAGGTGTACTTGCCTTTAATTGGTGATAATCTAGCAAAACAAATTGGTGTTGTTGGAGAGAATAAAAGAACAGATTCAATGGGATTATTATTACTTCTTTCTCCACCTGGATATGGTAAAACAACCTTAATGGAATATATAGCAAGTAGGCTTGGAATTATATTGGTTAAGGTAAATGGACCATCATTAGGTTATGATGTAACTTCATTAGATCCAGATAAAGCTAATAATACAGGATCTAGAGAAGAACTTAAAAAGTTGAATATAGCCTTAAAAATGGGTAACAATGTAATGATATACTTAGATGATATACAACACTGTAATCCTGAGTTTTTACAAAAGTTTATTTCTTTATGTGATGGACAAAGAAAAATTGAAGGTGTATATAATGGAATTGGTGAAACTTATGATTTAAGAGGTAAAAAGGTAGCTGTTGTTATGGCTGGAAATCCTTATACTGAAAGTGGAGAAAAATTTAAGATTCCAGATATGCTTGCTAATAGAGCAGATGTATATAACCTAGGGGATATGCTTATGGAAAATGAAGAAGCATTTAAACTTAGTTATATTGAAAACTGTTTAACTTCAAATCCTATATTATCTAAGCTATCTAATACTAATCAGAAGGATTTATATGGACTTGTTGAAATGGCTAATGGAGTGGAAAGGGAAAATGTAACCCTTGAATATGATTACTCAGTAGATGAACTAAATGAATATATAAGTGTTCTTAATAAGTTAATGAAAGTAAGAGATATAGTAATAAAGGTCAATATGGAGTATATCCATTCAGCAGCTCAAAGCGATGAATATAGAAAAGAGCCACCATTTAAGCTTCAAGGGTCATATAGAAATATGAATAAGATAGCTGAGAAAGTAGTAGCTATAATGAATGATGAGGAATTATTCCAAAGAGTTCTAATTAACTATGAAAATGATGCTCAAACATTAACTTCAGGAGCAGAAGCTAATATGCTTAAATGGAAAGAGTTAGTTGGGTGCATAACTGAAGAAGAAAAGAAAAGATTTGAGGAAATAAAAAATACTTTTATTAAAAATAAGTTAGTTAAAGGTGAAGACAAATTAGGACAAGCAATTCTAGTTTTAAGTAATCTTACAGAAAATATAGAAATGATTAAAGAAATATTAGAAAAAAGATAATTTTAAAATCCATAGCAAAAATGCTATGGATTTTTTGATATGAAATTAAAGTAAATATATTATTCACTTTGTTATTTAAGTAGATAAGAGGATAGAAGGCTGATATAATAACTTTTAGAATGTTTAAGAAGGAGTTATTATATGAGATTTTATTTAGCCCCAATGGAGGGGATTACTGGATATATATATAGAAATGCTTATGAGAAGTTCTTTCACAATATTGATAAATACTTTACGCCATTTATTGTACCCAATAAAAGCAGAAGTCTTAAAACAAAAGAGTTAAGAGATATTTTACCTGAAAATAATGAAGGAATGAACATAGTTCCTCAAATACTTACAAATGATTTTGAGGGATTCATTGTTACTGCTAGAAAGTTACAGCAATTAGGATATAATGAGGTGAATTTAAATTTAGGATGTCCAGCAGGGACAGTTGTTTCAAAAAATAGAGGCTCAGGTTTTCTTGCATTAAGAGAGGAACTAGACAAATTTTTAGAAGAAATATACAAGATTGAAGATATGAAAATTTCAATAAAGACTAGAATTGGAAAGGATACTCCAGAGGAGTTTTATAAACTGATAGAGATATATAACAAATATCCTTTAGAAGAATTAATAATCCATCCAAGAACTAGGCAAGATTTTTATGGAAATAAGCCTAACTTAGAGATTTTTAAGGATGCACTATCATTAAGTAAAAGCCCTGTGTGTTATAATGGAGATATTTTTATAGTTGAAAATTATAATAAATTAGTTAATAGTTTTCCAGAAGTAGACAAAGTTATGCTTGGTAGAGGTGTTTTAGCTAATCCAGGTTTAATTGGAGATATTAAAGGTAATGATTTTATTACTAAAGATACATTAAAAGCCTTCCATGATGAAATTTTTAATAACTATATAGAACTTTTTAATGATGATAAAAATGCAATGTTTAGAATGAAAGAACTTTGGGGGTATATGATATATATGTTTACTGATAATAAGAAGTATGCAAAAAAGATAAAGAAAGCTCAAAAAGTTATAGATTATAAACAAGCTGTTTCAAGTTTATTTATGGAACAAGAGATTGTTAAAGGGGCTGGCTTGTTTAATAGTATATTTTAAAAGAATAATTATTTATAAAAAAACCTTTAGTTACTTATTTAAACAAAATGAACTAAGGTTTTTTTTATTATAGTTAAAAGATTGTTGTAAATGTTTACTAAAGGGGGAGAGTTGTCTGAATTTACTTATTATATATCATTGATGCTGTAAAAATATGGAATTATAATTAGATTAAGGAGTTCAAGGAAGCTTTAATAAGTAATGTCTAATACATATTTTCTTTAAAGAAAATAAAATAATTGGAGGGAGTTAAAATGAAAAAACGACTAAGTCTATTATTATCACTATTTTTAGTTGTTGGAAGTGTAGGTTTAACATCAGGAACAGTAACAACTTCTGCAAAGGAGAATACTGACCAAGCAGTTGTTGCTAGTACAACTTCAGCAGCTACAAACAAAAGAGTTATCACATATTTCCCAAGTTGGGGAATGTATGAGGCGGGACAACAAAATATAACTGTAGATGACATTCCTTGGGATAAAGTATCTCAGGTAAATCATGCTTTCTTTGAAATAACAAATGATTTTAAAATTCAAACTACAGATTCCTATGCAGATTTTGAATGTGCAGATTTTAAACATTCTCCAGAGTGGGGAGAGGGGTTAGCAGGACATTTTGGAGAATATCAGTATTACAAATCAAAATACCCAGATGTAAAAATAGTAATTGCAGTTGGTGGCTGGACTAGGAGTGATAAATTCCATGCAGCAGCTTCTACAGAGCAAAATAGAAAGACATTAGCACAAAGCATGGTTGATACCATGAAAAAGTATCCGTTCATTGATGGTATTGACATAGATTGGGAGTACCCAACAGAAACTAGAGCTCCAGAAGATCAATATGATAGAGGTAGCGTTGGTGGACCAGAGGACAAGCATAATTTTACCTTGCTATTAAAAACAATTAGAGAAACATTTGATCAAAATGGTATGAAGGATAAACTTTTAACAGTTGCAGTATCAGCAGGAGAGTCAAAAATTCACAATACAGAGCCAGATCAATATGCTCAATATGTAGATGCTATTGGAGTTATGACATATGATTTTGCTGGAGATTGGGATGATGTAACTGGTCATTTAGCTGGTTTATATCATAACCCTGAAGATACAACAAGACCTAAATTTGACACAGATGATGCAATGAAGATTTATTCAGAAGAATATAATGTTCCTAAGAGTAAATTGTACGCAGGTTCACCACTATATAGTAGAGGGTGGGGAAATGTAGCTCCAGGTCCAAATGGAGATGGATTATTCCAACCAGGAAATAAGAATTTCACAGGTAACTTAGGTACTGGAGGTCAATACTCTTGGTATGATATTAAAAATATTGAAAAAACAGCTGGATGGGTTAAATATAGAGATCCAATAGCTAAAGTACCTTATTTATATAACTCTTCAACCAAGCAATTCTTGACTTATGAGGATGAAACTTCTCTACAAGATAGAATAAATTATATAAATGACAATGGCTATGGCGGTCTTATTGTTTGGGATTGCAGTGGTGATGACGTTAAGGGTGGATGGCCAATGCACACAATAATGTTTAATGGATTAATAAAAGATGGTTCAGAAACTCCTCCTACACAAAATACACTTAAAGCTGCTAGTTTAACAGCTGGACCAGTTTCTAATGGAAAGTATACTTTAACAGCTATTGTGCCAGCATATAATACAGCAACAAGTTATCAAATATTAGAAGGAAATACTGTGATATCAAGTGGTACATTGAATTCAGGAAGTCAAACACCAATTACTATAAACTATGATATAACAGGTAAAGAGAGTGGAACTTATAATTATACTGTAGTTTTAAGTGATGGTAGTAGTAAAGTTACATCCACAGAAGTAAAGGTTACAGTATCAGCTCCAGTAGAAAACACTTTACAAGCAGCCTCTTTAACTGCAGGACAAGTTAGCGGTGGATCATTTACCCTAAATATTCAAATACCAGCAAATAATACAGCAACAAGTTATCAGATATTAGAAGGAAATACTGTAATATCTACTGGTAGTTTAACTGTAGGTAGTGCATTAAGAAATATAAGCTACAATGTAACAGGAAAAGGAGAAGGAAATTATAATTATACTGTAGTTTTAAGTGATGGTAGTAAAACAGTAACTTCTAATATAGTTTCAGTTTCTGTACAAAAACCATCAAGTTATCCAGCATGGGAAGCATGGGTAAGCTATAAAACAGGTGATATAGTAAGTTATAATGGAAAAAATTATACATGTAGACAAGGACATACATCATTAGTAGGATGGGAACCATCTAATGTACAAGCATTATGGAGCTTAATATAGTAATTTAAATAGAAGGAGTGTTTATTTTATATGAACACTCCTATTTATTTAAGTTTATTTTTATAGAATGTACACATGTAAGAAAAAAATATATTGACTTAGAGTTTACTCCAAGAAGTATACTGATTAATATACTAGTGGAAAGCATAGGAGGAATTTAATATGGTCTTAAATAAAATTAATGAACCTAAAGATTTAAAATCTCTTAGTAAGGATGAATTATCATCTTTAGCTAATGAGATAAGGGAGATTTTAATAAGAAAGGTAAGCACAACTGGCGGTCATTTTGGCCCTAACCTAGGAATGGTGGAAGCGACAATAGCAATGCACTATGTATTTAATTCACCAATAGATAAAATAGTATATGATGTATCTCATCAATCATATACTCATAAAATTTTGACAGGAAGAAAAAATGCATTCATTAATCCAGATGAATATAAAACTGTTACAGGCTATACTGAGCCTAGTGAAAGTGAACATGATTTCTTTATAGTAGGTCATACATCTACTTCTGTTAGTTTAGCATGTGGATTAGCAAAAGCAAGAGATATAAAGGGTGGAAAAGAAAATATTATTGCTGTTATAGGGGATGGTTCTCTAAGTGGTGGTGAAGCATATGAAGGATTAAATAATGCAGCTGCATCAAGGAAAAATATTATAATTTTAGTTAATGATAATGATATGTCTATAGCAGAAAACTATGGTGGGCTTTACAAGAATTTAGAATTGCTACGTGAATCTAATGGAAAGGCTGAAAATAATTTCTTTAAGGCATTAGGATTTGAGTATCATTATATTGATAATGGAAATGATATAGAATCATTAATTGATACATTCTCTAAGGTAAAGGATATAGATCATCCAGTAGTTATTCATATGCATACAATTAAGGGAAAAGGATATAAGGATGCTGAAGAAAACAAGGAGGCATTTCATTGGGTTAGTCCCTTTAATTTAGAAACAAAAGAGCCAGTAAATAAACCAAGTTTTGGAGAATCTTATAGGAGCATTACTGAAGAGTTTTTAATGAAAAAAGCAAGTGAAGATCCTAAAGTGGTAGCAATAACAGCTGGGACCCCATCATCAGTTAGCTTGGGGAACTTTAGAAATAAATTTAAAAGTCAATTTATAGATGTTGGAATAGCAGAGGAGCACGCAGTTGCTCTTGCATCAGGAATAGCATCACAAGGAGGTAAACCTGTAGTTGGATTTTTAAGCTCATTTATCCAAAGAACTTATGATCAGTTATCTCAAGATCTTGCCATAAATAATAATCCAGCATTAATAATGGTTTATGGTGGCGGAATAACAGGGGGAGATGTTACTCACCTTGGAATATTTGATATACCTTTAATAAGTAATATTCCTAATATAGTCTATCTTGCACCAACTAATAAAGAAGAATATATAGCTATGATGGAATGGGGAATTGAGCAAGAGAAATATCCAGTTGCAATACGTGTTCCAAATATAAATGTAGTATCTACTGGGATTTCTATAGAGTCTGATTTTCATAATATAAATACTTATAAAAAAGTTGAAAGTGGGAAAGATATAGCAATAATTGGGCTAGGAGATTTTTATCATCTTGGAAAAAAAGTAAAAGAAAAATTAAAGTCTGAAATAGGGGTTAATGCTACCTTAATAAATCCTAGATTTATAAGTGGTATAGATAAGAAGTTATTATATGAACTTCTGGAAGAACATAAATTAGTAATTACTTTAGAAGATGGAGTTATTAATGGTGGATTTGGTGAAAAGATTTCAAGATTCTATGGTAACAAAAATATTAAGGTATTGAATTTTGGAGCTGATAAGGAATTTACTAATGGGGTTTCTAAAGATGAACTATATGAGCGTTATCATTTAAAAGAGGAGCTAATAGTAGAGGATATAAAAAAAGCATTAGAATAGATAAAACTGTATATAATAGTATTAATTAAATTATAAACAAAGGAGAAAAAAATGAATTGGAAGTATGAAAAAGAGCGTATATATAGTGAGAATGATAAAGGGGAGCTAATGGCTGAAGTAACTTTTAAACGTGAAAAAGGTGAAGAGGTAAATATAGATCATGTTTATGTTAACCCAGTTTTAAGGGGGCAAGGAGTTGCTTCAAAAACAATGCTTATCATGGTAGAGTATTTAAGAAAAGAAAAGCTTAAAGCAACAGCTACATGTTCATATGCTAATGATTGGTTTAAGAAAAATGAAAAACAATATTTAGATGTAGTTTCTGATAATAATATAGATGCTGTTGTTGCCTGTAAAATAGGTGGTAAACATTAGCCCAAAGAGGGTTATGTACTGATAAGTACATAACCTTTTTTTTATAAAAGTATGAAAATAATTTCATAAAAACATAAAAAAAAGAAAGATAATACTAAAGATAGTAAAAATGTTTACATAAACCTTTACAGGTGTAATAATATGAACTGTAAAGAGGAGGTAGAGAGTAATGAATAAAAAAATAGTAGCAGTTACAGCTTGTGCTGCAGGTATAGCACATACTTATATGGCGGCTGAAAGTTTAGAAAAAGCAGCAAAGAAAGCTGGATATAAAATTAAAGTTGAAACTCAAGGTTCTATTGGAGCAGAAAATGTTTTGACAGAAAAAGATATTGAAACAGCAGACGTAGTAATAATAGCAGCAGATATAAATATAGATTTAATGAGATTTTCAGGTAAGAGAGTATTATCAGTAAAATCAATAGATGCAATAAAAGCACCAGAAGCATTAATTAAAAGAGCTTATGACGAAGCTAAAGTCTTTGGAGCAAAGGGAACTAAGGTTGGTAAAGTGACTTTAGGAAAGACAGAAAATAATTTTGTTAAACATATAATGAGTGGAATATCATATATGACTCCAATGGTTATAGCATCAGGTATATTATTAGCAATTGCTAATATATTTGCATTCCAAGCAAATGAACTTGGTCAAATAGTAAATTGGGGATTTGATACATCAACTCAAATGGGATTCTTCATGTCTAAGCTTTTTGAAGTTGGACAAGTTGGATTTAAATTAATGATTCCTTTATTTGCAGCTTTTGTTGCTAACTCAATAGCAGACAAGCCTGCAATAGCACCAGCAATGATAGGTGCATACTTAGTAAATGATGCAACATATTTAGGAACTCAAACAGGTGGTGGTTTCTTAGGAGCAATCTTAGTTGCATTCATAGTTGGATATTTAGTAAAAGGACTAAAGAAGATAAAATGGCCTAAGATATTACAACCATTACTTGCTATTATGATTATTCCTTTAATAGCTACTTTTGCAATAATGGTTATAGTAACATACTTAATTGGTAATCCCATAGCAGGATTAATGGATAGTTTATATAGTGGATTAACAACTTTAAATGAAACATTCGCTGGAGCACCATTTATAATTGGAGCAATTATTGGTGGTATGATTGGATTTGACTTTGGAGGTCCAGTTAATAAGACAGCACTTATATTTGGTACAGCTGTTTATACAGATACAGTGGCTAAGTTTGGTATAGCAAATGCTAACTTTGTACCTCAAACAGCAACACAAGCTGCAATTTCAGTTGCACCATTAGGAATATGGCTTGCATCAGTATTATTTAAGAATAAATTTACAAAGAATGAAAAGATATCAGCTAGTTCAGCATTTGGTATGGGTATGGTTGGAGTTACAGAAGGAGCAATTCCATTTGCAGCATCTAATCCAGTTCAAATGATTACTGCATCTGTTGCTGGTTCAGCATTAGCAGGTGGACTTGCTTCTATAACTGGATGTAAGTTCTACGGTGGTATTGGATCTCCACTTGGAGCAGTTATAGGATATATTGAACAACCAGTTCCATTTATAACTTGGATATTATGTATATTTGCAGGTATTTTAGTAACAGCATTAATCATTGGATTCTGGAGAAAGCCAGTATCTGAAGAAGAGGAAGAATATATAGAAGTAGAGCCTAATGAAATTATTGAGGAATCTATAGTAGAAGCTAAGGAATTATTTAGTGAAGATCACATATACATTGATGAAAATTCAACTACTCAAGATGAAGCATTTAAGTTTATAGCATCAATAGCTAAGAAGCATGGATATGTAAAGAGTGAAGAAGATTTTTATCACGGGTTACAAAAAAGAGAAAAAGAAGCTACAACTGGATTTAATGATGGTATAGCAATACCACATAGTAAAAATTCAACAGTTATTTCACCAGGTGTATTCTTAATTAAATTTAAAAATCCAATAGAATGGGACTCATTAGATGGAAAGAAGATAACTACAGCTTTTGCGCTAACTATTCCTGAGGATGGAGCAGAAAATCACTTAAAGATATTAAGCACAATAGCAAAAGAATTAATAGATGATGATTTCAGAAATACAGTTATCAAAGAAACAGACTCCCAAAAACTATACAATTTAGTTAAGGGTATACAACTATAATTTAAAAATCCACTGGTGATTGTAATAAGAACCAGTGGATTTTTACTATAGAAAAGATTTAATTCATAAAAGGAGATATATAATGAAAAAAATACATGTTTATCCCCACACACACTGGGATTATGAATGGTATTTTACTTCAAATGAATCAATTATACAGCTAGTATATCATATGGATGAAGTAATAAAGGCACTAGAAGATGGAGATTTAGAAACATATTTATTAGATGGACAATTAAGTATTTTAGATGAATATATAAGGTTTATGCCAAGTAACTTTGAAAGAGTAAAAAAACTTGTTGAAGAAGGAAAATTAATAATAGGACCTTGGTATACACAAACTGATGAGCTGATTATAGATGGAGAATCAATAGCTAGAAATCTTTTTTATGGTATAAAAAGTGCATCAAAGTATGGAGATTATTTAAAGGTTGGCTATTTACCAGATTCTTTTGGACAAAGTAAGGATATGCCTAAAATATTAAATGGTTTTGATATTAAGAGAAGTATTTTCTGGAGAGGGGTATCTAAGGATGTCTGTCCCAATAGAGAGTTTATTTGGAAGGGTGAAGATGATAGTTCACTTTTAGTTTACAACATAAAAAATGGATACTTCTATGGTGGAAATTTAATTTATACTGATGATGTAGAAAAAGTAGAAAAAACAATTTTAGATGGATCACAAACTGACAATATTCTTCTACCAGTAGGGGGAGACCAGAGGTTTGTAGATTTCAATTTAAAAGAGAGAATAAAATACTATAATGATAGAACTAAAAATGATTTTGAATATGTTGAAAGCAGTTGCGATAAGTTCTTTGATGAATTAGAAAAGTCAGAAGGGTTAAAAGAAGTAAAAGGTGAATTTGTAAACCCATCTAACTCTAAAATTCATAGATCAATATATTCTTCTAGATATGACCATAAGTATTTAAATGATAAGATTGAAAGAAGATTAATTTATCAATTAGAACCATTAATGGTTATAGCTCAAAATCTTGGATTAGATCCAAAGGTTGAAATGATAGAAGAAATTTGGAAGAAGTTACTTATGAATCATGCTCATGATAGTGCTTGTGGATGTAATAGTGATAAGACAAATAGAAGTATAATTTCAAGGTTAACAGAAGCAGATCAGTTATCTTACTCAGCTTGTGATTATATTATAAGAAAGATAAGTGAATCTATTGAAGGTAAAGAGGAAAATGACATAATTTTATTTAATACTCTTCCTCATAGAAGAGAAGAAGTGGCAAAAGTGATTGTTACAACTAAACTTAAGAATTTTAAAATTACAGATAAAAATGGAAATGTAATTGAGCATGAAGTATTAGATGTAGTTAAAGAGTATGCAGGTAGCATTAAGAAGGATGAGTCTCAATACGATAAAGATCTATACTATTATGTTTCAAAGGTGGCATTAAAATGCAACTTAGAGCCATTAAGTATAGAAGTATTAAAATTAGTTGAAATTGATGAAGAAGTAGAAGCATCAGAAAATAAAAAGGATAATTATATAGAAGATAATTTCTATAAGGTTGAATTCATTGATGGGAAAATTAATATCTTAGATAAAGTTAATAATAGAAAGTTAGAGGATTGCTTATACATTGAAGAAAGTGGAGATGATGGAGATACATATGACTACTCCCCTCCAGAAGAAAAGTATGATTTTAGATATAACTTAAGCTTTGAGAATGGAAATGTAGAAGTAAATAATAGAAAGCTTCATAAAGATATTAAAATATGTGGAGAATTTATTGTACCAGAAAATCTTAAAGAGAGAGAATTAAATAAGAGAAGTACAAGCATACCATATAAATTAAGTTTATCATTGTCCAATAAGGGTGCTATAGAATGTCATTTAGAGTTGGATAATAATGCAGATGATCATAGAATGAGAATAGTTTTAAAAACAGATGTTTTTTCAACAGAAAGCATTTCAGATACTGCTTTTGGGGTAATAAAAAGAGACAATGTTCCTGAACATATTAATGATTGGAGAGAATTAGGATGGAAAGAAGAGCCATCACCAATATATCCAATGCTTCATTTTGTAGGAATTGAAGATGAAAACTCATCAGCTACATTCTTAGCAAAAGGAATAAAGGAATATGAAATATTAGATGATTCTAAGATTGCATTAACTTTATTTAGAGGGGTTGGATTTTTAGGAAAGCCTGATTTAATTAGAAGACCTGGTATAGCATCTGGAAATGAATTTAGATATATAGAAACGCCTGATAGTCAATTAAGGGGAAAAATGAAATTTAAGTTTGCTATATATCTTAGCAATAAAATGGATGCTACAGTAGTGAATAAACTTTGGAAGAACTATAGTATAACTATTCCAAGTTATCAAATACAAGAAATAAACAGGTTTACAAATACCCTTAAATATTTTGTTATGCATCCTTTAAAAGATAGTGTGGAAGCAATAAAGAATATAGTAGATTGTAGCCAATTAAAAGATATTGTAGTTACTTCTATAACACCTGTAGATAAAAAATCATTTACTATTAGATTTGTAAATTATAATGATAAATTAGTTGATGGAGGCAAGCTTAAGACTAATAAAGGGACTAGTTATGAGTGGGTTAATATGAATAATAGGGTTATAGTTAGTGAAGAGAAAATTAACGGACATATAAATCTAGGAAAATTTAAGAATGGTGAAATTAAGACATTAAAAATCAATATATAGTTGAAAAAGATGGGGGAAATATATAGTATTAAATCATAGTAAGATTTGGGAGAGGTAGGAATATGAATAAAGAGATTATATTGAGGATAACTCATGCAAAGTTCAAATTTACCTATGTAGAAGAGCAGATTGCTGAGTATTTTCTAGGAAATAATAAACCAATGTCAATAAATGATTTGGCTGATTTACTATGTGTTTCCCCTGCATCAATCACAAGATTTTGTAAAAAGATAGGACTTAATAACTATAAGGAACTTATATATTTATATAATGAGCATCTTAAAGAAAATGATAAAATTAATATGAATAATATTTCAGTAGATTTACAGAAATCATACTTTAAAATCTTTAATCAAATTGATGGAAGCTTTAACAGAGAGAAGATTGAGGATATTTGCGATTTAATACATAGCTATAGATTTATGCATATTTTTGCATTAGGTTTAAGTGCAACAGCAGCTCAAGATTTTAAATTTAGATTTTCTAGAATGGGGAAATTTATAGAAGTAATTTATGACAAAGATGCTATAGATATGGCTACGGCAGTAATAGAAGAAGGAGACTTGGTATTTATATTTACTTTAAGAGGGAATAAATACCTACAAAAATGTGCAAAAGCCTTAAAGGAAAAGGGAGCTAAACTTGTAGTTATTACAGGAAATGAACATACTAAATTAAATGAATATGCAGATATAATTATAGTTACTGCTAATCTTTCTGGGGAAGAATCAACAGGAATGATATCGGCTCAAATTCCTATTTTAATACAAATAGATTTAATTCACTATTATTATGTAAGGAAATATAAAGAAGTTTTAGAAGCATGGGTTTCAACGGAAAAGGTATTTAATAAAGAGTAATATATGGGGAGGATTTTAGATATGTATGCATGTTTAGATATAGGAGGTACTTCTATAAAAGTAGGTATTTCTGATAAGAATGGTAATTTAACTAATAAAGGTAATTTAAAGATTTCTGATGAGTTTAGTGTTATTATAGATGGAATTGTAAATTGGATTGAAGAAATAAGAAAAAGCTATGATATAGAAGGTATAGCAATTAGTGCTCCAGGAGCTGTAAATAGTAAAACTGGGGTGATTGGGGGAGCAAGTGCACTTCCATGTATTCACGGACCAAATTGGAAGGAAGTTTTATGTGAAAAAACAGGATTACCTATAAGTATTGAAAATGATGCAAACTGTGCAGCTTTAGCAGAGTCTTTTTCAGGTAAGGGAAAAGATTTAAATGATATATTATTTGTGGTATGTGGTACTGGAATTGGTGGCGCAATAATAAAAGATGGGAAAATTCATCATGGCAAACATCTTCATGGGGGAGAAGTTGGATATATGCTTATGGAAGAATCTAATGGTGAATATTTAAACTTTAGTGAAGTTGCATCTACAATGTCTTTTGTTAGAAAGGTAAGAAAGCACTATAATGATGATTCATGGAATGGAGAAAGTATTTTTGAAGCAGCAGAAAAAGGCGACGAAGTATGTAGGGGGGCTATAGATACTTTCTATAAGAATCTAGCAAAAGGAATATTTAATTTACAACATATTTATGATCCAGAGATAATTTTGTTAGGTGGGGCAATTAGTAATAGGGAAGATTTTATTGATAGAATAAATGAAAAGTTATTGATCATAAGAGAAAAGATAAATATAGATACCCTTATGCCAAATATAGATACATGTACTCATAAAAAGGACGCTAATTTAGTTGGAGCTTTAGCTAACTTTTTAATGGAGCATGGAGAATAATAATAAAGCTTCTATGATATAAACTCATAGAAGCTTTATTATTATTCTAATATTTCAAGTATTTCTACAGTATAATTTGTACCAGGAGCATTAACTTCAACTATATCACCAGCTTTTTTACCAGCTAGTGCTTTTCCTAAATCTGATTCTATACTTATCATCATATTTTCAGGATCTAGATCCATTGTAGTAACTAATGTAATTACATCTTCATCATTATCTTCAACAAACTTTATTCTAGCTTTACTGTTAATTCCTAATACAGTTTTATCTACATTTTCATCATCAATAACTGTAGCAGTTGAAATCATAGATAATAAATATTGTATTCTGTTATCATTTTCTCTATAGTTAGCACAAGCTTCTTTATACTCAGCATTTTCAGATCTATCACCATGAGCTGCTGCAATTAACTTTTCTTTTGCTATTTCAGCCCTTTTAACAGTCATTCTATAATCTAATTCTTCTTGTAATTTTTTCATATTTTCGTGAGTAAGTATATTATTCATAGATATAAACCTCCCCTAAATCTATTACCTTAATATTATATAAATATATATAAGAAAATGAAAGGTATTTCTAAATAAGTGTGGTTGAATTAATAGTATATAATTTACAAAGGGTGCTTAAAACCCTTGTGTTAACTTAATATTTTAGGAACTGATATGTTTTTATGTATAGAGAGGAATTTATAGTTTATAATTATAAAAGAATTATTATGTATTGAAGGAGAAATAAATGATTAATTTAGATGAACTAAAGCTGATAACTTCCCAAGAATTATTAGAACAGTTATATGGTAAAAATTTAGAAACAAAGAAAGATGTTTTAGAATATATTGAGAGAACAAAAATACTTAAGGGGGAAGGAGTACCTCAAGAGCTTATTGATGATACTTATAAATTAATTGATGAAAGTATAGATAATATTAAGTCTAAGGTTAAGCCTAATACAATAATGTTCTTAAAGAATACTCTAAAGTCTTCTCTAGGAAAGCTAGTGAAAGAAAAGAAAGAAAATAAACCTGAAAGTGGGTTTATTAAATTCTTTAAAAAAGCATATCCAGAAGGGAAGAGAAATAGGAATTTTACTTATGTATTAATGGATAATAGTAAAATTTCTGCTGAACAAATTTGGACTACTTTAACTTATATAAATAGACAGTATTTAAAAGATAATCTAACTATTTCTAGTGAAGAGAAAAAAGAAATTATAGATATGATTCAAAGAATGTTAGATAAGAGGGATATTAAATATGTAAATCAAATAAAGAGTATGGATAAACTTCTAAAAATGCTTAATATTAAAATAAAAGAAGAAAAAGGAAGTTTTAAAGTAAAGTAGCAAAGGCCGTCAATACTTATTGACGGCTTTTATAATGTTACTAATTAGGAAAAGTATGGTATATTTATAAGAGATATCTTGGAAGTTAGTGGTAGGGGGATTATTATGTTAGACATGACAAAAGGGAATAGTAATAAGCTTATAATTAAGTTTGCATTACCTATGATTTTGGGAAATATATTCCAGCAATTATATAACCTTGTAGATACTATTGTAGTTGGAAGGTTCGTTGGACCAGAGGCATTAGCTGCTGTTGGTTCTTCTTTTGCAATAGTAACTTTTATAACATCAATAATAATTGGCTTATCTATGGGGGTAGGAGTTATACTGGCTCAAAGCTATGGTTCTAAAGAAAATGATAAATTTAAAGAAATATCTATTACCTCTTTTATATTTATTGGGGGTATTACTTTAATATTGATGGTAATTTCTCTAATATCCATAAACTTATTGTTGGATTTATTTAATATGCCATCAGAATTATTAGGGGCAGCTAAAGAATATTTAATAATAATTTTATTAGGACTTGGATTTACTTTTATATATAATTTAGCAACTGCTATTTTAAGAGCAATAGGGGACTCTAAAAGACCTTTATATTTTTTAATTATTGCTTCAGTAATTAACGTAGTGATAGATTTAGTTTTTGTAATAAATTTTAATTTAGGTGTAAAAGGAGTTGCACTTGCAACAATAATTGCTCAAGGGGTTTCAGCAATTCTGAGTATTATATATGTATTTAAGAATATATCCTTTATAAAATTTGAGAGAAAAGATATTAGAATTAAAAAGGATACTTTGAAGCTAGTAGCTAATTATTCTATTCTAACTTCAGTTCAACAATCAATAATGAATTTTGGAATACTTATAGTTCAAGGGCTAGTTAATACATTTGGAGTAACTGTAATGGCAGCTTTTGCAGCAGGAGTAAAAATAGATTCTATAGCTTATATGCCAGTTCAGGATTTTGGAAATGCTTTTTCAACTTATGTGGCACAAAACAAAGGGGCTGGAAAGCCTGAAAGAATAAAAGAAGGTGTTAAAGGAGCAATTAAAATAATAATAGCTTTTTGCTTCTTTGTATCAACTTTGATTTTAGTCTTTTCTAAGAATATAATGCTTCTATTTGTAGATAAAGGTGAGGAAGAAGTTATAAGGCTTGGAGTTGAATATATATCAGTAGTTGCAATTTTTTATGTTCTTATAGGATTTTTATTTATGTTCTATGGTCTTTATAGAGGACTTGGTATGTTAAAAATGTCTATTATTTTAACTATAATCTCTTTAGGAAGTAGGGTTATACTTTCATATATTCTATCTGCAACTACTTTAGGCGCAAATGGAATATGGTGGTCAATACCTATTGGATGGGCATTAGCAGATGGAGTTGGTTTTTATATTTACAGAAAATCACGAACGATATTAAATAAAAAATAAAAATAATTTGTGTATTTGCAGTTGTATATGGTAAAATTGGGGTGAGATTTAAAATAATGTGTTGAAATATAAAGAATATTATAATAAGTAATTAGGGAGAGGTTATATGTTTAATAAATTTAATGTGAAACCATTATGGGAAGTAAGTAAGAAAATTGTTGCTGTATCTCAAGGATATCAATCAGCAGATATAGTAATTACAAATGCAAAGCTTATAAATGTATGCACTAGAGAAGTAATTGATAATACTGATGTTGCAATTAGTGAAGGAAGAATTGCTTTAGTTGGAGATGCAAAGCATTGTGTAGGGGAAGGAACAGAAGTAATTGATGCAAAGGGACAGTATATAGCTCCTGGATTTTTGGATGGTCATATCCATGTTGAATCATCAATGCTTAGTGTTAGTGAATATGCACGTTCAGTAGTACCTCATGGTACTGTAGGAATATATATGGATCCACATGAAATTTGTAATGTACTTGGGTTAAATGGTGTACGTTATATGATAGAAGATGGTAAGGGAACACCACTTAAGAATATGGTAACTACTCCATCATGCGTGCCAGCAGTTCCAGGATTCGAGGATACAGGGGCAGCAGTAGGACCTGAAGATGTTGCAGAAACTATGAAGTGGGATGAAGTTGTTGGTCTTGGAGAAATGATGAATTTCCCAGGAATATTATATTCTACAGATCATGCACATGGAGTAGTAGGAGAAACATTAAAAGCTAACAAGATAGTAACAGGACATTATTCTCTTCCTGAAACAGGGAAGGGGTTAAATGGATATATAGCATCAGGAGTAAGATGTTGTCATGAATCTACAAGAGCAGAAGATGCATTAGCAAAGATGAGACTTGGAATGTATTCAATGTTTAGAGAAGGTTCTGCATGGCATGATTTAAAGGAAGTTAGTAAGTCAATTACTGCAAATGAGGTGGATAGTAGATTTGCAATATTAATATCTGATGATACACATCCACATACTTTACTTAAGGATGGACACTTAGATCATATTATAAGAAGAGCTATTGAAGAAGGAATAGATCCACTAGTAGCAATACAAATGGTTACTATAAATTGTGCTCAATGTTTCCAAATGGATCATGAATTAGGGTCAATAACTCCAGGAAAATGTGCAGATATAGTTTTTATAGATGATTTAAATAAGATTAATATAACAAAGGTTATTATAGATGGTAACGTAGTTGCTGAAAATGGAGTTTTAACAACTGAAATAGCAGAGTACCATTATCCAGAAGATGCAATGAATTCAATGCATATAAAGGAAGAAATAACTCCAAAATCATTTGATATATTAGCTGAAGGTAAAGATAAGGTTAATGCAAGAGTTATAGAAATTATTCCAGCAAGGGTTGGAACATATGAAAGACATATTGAATTAGAAGTTAAAGATGGAAAAGTTCAATGTGATGTAAGTAAAGATGTTCTAAAGGCAGCTGTATTTGAAAGACATCATGAAACAGGTAAAGTTGGATACGGATTTGTAAAAGGCTTTGGAATTAAAGGGGGAGCAATGGCTGCGACAGTTGCTCACGATGCTCATAATTTATTGGTTGTAGGAACAAATGATGAAGATATGGCTTTAGCTGCTAACACATTAGTTGAATGTGGTGGTGGTATGGTAGCTGTTAAAGATGGTAAGGTATTAGGATTAGTTCCACTTCCAATAGCAGGACTTATGAGTGATAGGCCGTTAGCTGAGATGGCTGAAAAGGTTGAAGGTTTAGATAAGGCATGGAAAGAAATTGGATGTGATATTGTATCTCCATTTATGACAATGGCTTTAATTCCACTTGCTTGTTTACCAGAATTAAGACTAACTAACAGAGGATTAGTTGATTGCACAAAGTTTGAACTTGTTCCACTATTCGTAGAAGAATAATAAAAAGTAAGACCAAATAAGAGTGAATAATACTCTTATTTGGTCTTAAAATTTTATATAATTATAATTTTATAAAAAATAGCAAAAAAAGAAAGATGATGGGTACTCATCTTTCAACTATGGTATAAAAGGGTATTGAGAATTTATGAGAGGTTATATGGTCAATAACCAATTACTATGATACGACATTTTGTCGAAAAAGCCAATACCTTTTTTAAAAAAATATGTAGAAATTTTATCCATTACTTAAGGAATAAAGCATCTTTGTACCTTCTGTTATGAATATAGTACTCTTTTAGATAGGAAATAAATACTTTTCTCAATTCTACAAGTTGAGTAATGTCATCAACAATATATATTAATAATCCTTCCCAAATAGGACTTTTAATATAATTTTCATTTTCAATATAAAAATTAAATAACTTAAATAATATATTAGCTAAATCCTTACTTATATGCTCTAAAGATTGAGGAGTATCTAGCTTAGTTATTGAATTCTTTAAATTCTCTTTATCTTCTAAAGTAAAATATATTAAACACTCTATAACTGAATCAGGAATAATCATTCTGTGATCTATTAATCCAGAGTTCTTTTTTAAGTATTTCAAAGAAGTATTATAGTCTTGTATTTTAAAATATGACCAAGCAAGCATTGAATTAATATACTCAATATAATAGGAATTATTAATCTTTTCAGCCATTCTAAGAGACATTTTTAAGTAATTTATGGCATCTGCATGATTATCTAGCATGAAATATACTTCAGCTGTTTTTTCATAACTTTCCATTATACTAATAAAGTTTCCTTCCTCTACATATAAAGCTAATGCCCTTTTTATTGAATCATATGCTTTAATTGGGTTATTTTCCACTCTATAAACATAGGAAAGCCAGTAATAACCATGACCATTTTCTTTATAGTTTAGCGCTTTTTCAATATATCTTTTTCCTTCGGATATATCTCCTGTAATATTTAAGATATCAACACCAATATAGAAGTTATATAATGACTCTTGCTTTGGAGATAATAAATCAAAAGCTGAAAGTATTGATTCTTTGGCACCTTCAAATTTATCTCTCTCTGGAGTACTACAATATCTAGCTAGTTTGACCAAATAATAGTCAAGTATAAGAGGAGATGTAATAAAGTCATCTTCATGCTTTTCTATATCACTGAATATTTTATTTGTATAATCAAATTCATTAAAATTAAGATCATTAAGAAATCTCTCAAATGATTTTAAGCCTTTTTCTATAAATTCAGGACTATCGTTGAATTTTAGGCCAAGTCTTTCAAAAAGAATAGATATAACATCATCACTTGGAAGTAATTCACCATTCTCGATACGGCTTAAGTAGGATGGTACACAGATTCCTTTTGCAAGAGCTTTTTGACTCATATTCTTCTTAATTCTATTTAATCTAACTATTGATCCAATAACTTTCTGATTATTTTTGTATAAAACATCATTCATTTATTAAACCTCTCACTTGTAAAATTTTGTTCATTTCCTTAAGGTTAACATAGCAAAAATATTTAAGTCAATGTTTACATGCTATTTTTAACATAATAAGACTATAAATTGTATGAGAATTTCATAGTGAAATTATATGCTTAAAAAATGATTTTTATATCATATTTCACAAGGGATTATATTTCATAAATCGTTGAAATAGGTGAAGTCACTTTGTTACTATAAAATTAAAATATAGGTAGTTAATAGTTATAAATGATTGTAATTTAAGGAGGAGTTTATGAAGAGTTATATTGTAAATAAAAACGTAGTTAGATATGAGTTTGGAAAGCCTATTGAAACATATTCTGTAATAGAAAAAGGAGTAAGTGAAAGTGACATAGAATTTAAATATTTTCAGTTAAATTTAGGTGAGGAAATTAAACTAAAATATAATATGGGAAAAAAAGATATAGTATATGGATTAGGTGAAAATATAAGGGGAATAAATAAAAGAGGATGGATATATGAAAGTTTTTGTACTGATGATCCAAATCATGCCCCAGATAAAAAATCCTTATATGGGGCGCATAATTTCTTTATTGTTGATGGAGAAAAGAAATTTGGAGTTTATATAGATTTCCCAAGTAAAATTATTTACGATGTAGGATATGAAAAAAAGGACAAGCTAGAGATAACAATTGAGGGCAAGGATGCTGATATTTATATAATTAATGGAGAGACAGTAAAAGAGATAGTGCAAAATTTCTTAAAGATAATAGGAAAAGGATATGTACCTCCAAAGTGGGCTTTTGGTTATATACAAAGTAGATGGAGTTATCCAACAGAAGAGGCAGTAGAAAGTCTAGTTAATGAGTTTATAGAAAGGGATATTCCTTGTGATGGTATATGTCTAGATTTAGATTATATGGATAATTATAAGGATTTTTCTTTAAGTGATGAAAGATTCCCTAATTTTGAAGAAGTAACTAGAAGACTAAAGAGTAAGGGTGTTAAGATAATTCCAATAATAGATGCTGGTGTAAAGATAGAAGATGAATATGATATTTATGAAGAAGGTATAGAGAATGATTATTTTGTCATAGATAAGGATAGAAAACCTTTTGTAGCAGCAGTTTGGCCTGGAAAAGTACATTTTCCAGATTTTTTAAATAAAGATGCAAGAAAATGGTTTGGCAAAAAGTATAAGTGCTTGATTGATAAGGGGATTGAAGGTTTTTGGAATGATATGAATGAACCAGCAATCTTTTATAGTGAAAATGGAATAAATGATGCTTATAGAAATATTGACGAATTAAGAACTAAAGAACTTAATATAGATTCATTCTTCAAATTTAAAGATGTTGTATTAGGTTTAAGCAATAGTATGAATGATTATAAAGGTTTTTATCATAAGACAGAGAATGGAATAGTTAACCATTATGATATTCATAATTTATATGGATTTAATATGACTAAAGCTGCTGCAGAAGGTTTTGAAGAAATAGATAGTAATAAGAGATTCTTGTTGTTTTCAAGGGCATCATTTATTGGAGCACATAGATATGGTGGTATTTGGACTGGAGATAATTGCTCATGGTGGGAGCATCTAATTTTAAACATGAAGATGTTACCTTCTATAAATATGTGTGGATTTATATATAGTGGAGCAGATACTTGTGGTTTTGGAAGCAATGTAGATCCAGAATTAGCTATAAGGTGGAACCAGTTAAGTATATTTGCCCCTTTATATAGAAATCATTCTTCTATGGGGACAAGAAATCAAGAGCCATTTGCATTTGATGAGTATACAGAAAAGACTATAAAAAATATTATTAAGTTTAGATATGCAATGATTCCTTATCTTTATTCAGAATATATGAAGGCTATAAATTCAAGTGATATGCTAATAAAGCCTTTAAGTTTTGAATATAATGATGAATTTGTATCGCAAATAGAAGATCAATTGCTAGTAGGAGATTCTATTATGATTGCCCCAGTTTATGAACCCAATAAGAGTGGAAGATATGTGTATCTACCAGAGGATATGCTTTTATGGAAGGTTAAGAAATATACTAGTAAAGACTTTGATGTAATTAATAAAGGCCATAATTACATTAATTTAGATTTAAATGAATTTGCAGTATTTATAAGAAAGAATAGAATGTTTGTTTATGGTGAGCCTGCACAAAATACAGAATTATTAAATAATGAAACATTAAATGTATTAGCATTTGTAGCAGATAGGGCAGAGTATGATTTATATGATGATGATGGAATAAGTAAGGAATATCTATTAGGAGAGCATTCAAACTTAAATATAACAATTACATTAGAAGAAGATAAGCATACAATAGTAGTAAAGAATAGTGGAAATAATAAGGTGAAAGAACTTTTAGTAACTATTATAACAGCAGAAGGAAAAATAATCACTGAAAAAGTAAATGTATAATTTCTTAAGAGAGGTGCTTATGAAAAAACTAGATATAAAGAAAATAGACAGTCTTCATTATTATGAAAATAATGATTTAGGCTATGAACTTAAAGGGAAACAAAATGTTTTTAAGGTTTGGTCACCTATAGCTGATGAAATGTACCTATGTATATATGATGGGTATGATGATATAGAAGGAAAAGAATATCCTATGGAAAAAGGGCATAAAGGGGTATGGCAAATCACTTTAGATGGAAACTTAGAGAATAAGTTTTATACTTTCATTGCTTTAATAGATGGAGTTAAAAGTGAGGGGGTAGACCCTTATGCAAAAGCTATATCTGTAAATGGAGAAAAAGGTGCAATTATAGATATGAATAAAAGTAATCCAGAAGGATGGAGTACTCATGTCATACCCAATAGGTTATATGGTACAGATTCAATTATATATGAGGTAAGTGTAAGAGATTTATCATCTGATAATGAGTCGGGAATAAGGAATAAGGGTAAGTTTCTAGCCTTAGCAGAGAAAAGTACAAAAGGGCCTAAAGGAATTAAAACAGGAATATCACATATAAAAGATTTAGGAGTAACCCATGTACAACTTTTACCTATATTTGATTTTTCCACTATAAATGAAAGAGAGCCTTATAGTGAAGAAAAATATAATTGGGGGTATGATCCTGCTAATTATAATGTACCAGAAGGTAGTTATTCAACAGATCCATATAATCCAGTTACAAGGATAAGAGAGTTGAAAGAGGCTATTAAGTCTGTACATGAAAGTGGTATGTCTGTAATAATGGATGTAGTTTATAATCATATGTATGATGTAGAAAAATCAGGTTTTAATAAATTAATGCCTGGATATTATTTTAGATATAATAGTGATGGGAAGCTATCTAATGAAAGTATGTGTGGCAATGGAATAGCATCTGAAAATGCTATGGTTAGAAAATTTATAGTAGACTCTATAGTTTACTGGGCTAATGAATATAAAATTGATGGATTTAGATTTGATCTTATGGGATTGCTTGATGTAGAAACTATGAATAAAGTTAGGGAAGAGTTAGATAAGATAGATCCTAATATAATTATTTTAGGTGAAGGTTGGAATATGCCAAGTCTCTTAAGATATGAAGAAAAAGCTGTACAAGGAAATGCTTATAAGTTAAATAACATTGCTTTCTTTAATGATGGAATTAGAGATGGATTAAGAGGCAATCCATTTTCTCATGAAGTTAGAGGATTTCTAAGTGGAGAATATAATAAGGAATGTGATGTAAAGAGAGGAATAGTAGGAGGAATTAAATATTCGGATTATATTCAATCCTGGGGCGATGTATCTCCTAATCAAGTAATAAATTATATTGAATGTCACGATAATCATACTTTATATGATAAATTAAATCTTACAGTAAAAGATGATAATGATTTGAAATATATGAGCAGATTGGGAACTAGTATAATTTTATTATCTCAAGGAATTCCATTTTTACATGCAGGACAAGAATTTTTAAGAACTAAGTATGGTGTTGAGAATTCATATAATTCCTCAGATTCAGTTAATAAGATCGATTGGAGAAGAAAGCTAGAAAATATAGATACATTTAATTATGTTAAAGGATTAATAAGACTAAGAAAAGCTTATCCAGCTTTTAGAATGAGGACTGTAGAAGAAATAAGAAATAAACTCACATTTATAAATACTCCAATGAATTCAGTGGGGTATAAGCTGTTAGATAATATTAATGGAGATATAATAGTTATTCATAATGCAAATAAGAATAGGATACAAGTAGATTTTGATCATTATTATAGATTTAATATTATTGTTAACAAAGAAAAGTCTGGAGTAGAAGTAATAGAAGTAGTAGAAGATAATAAATTATTTGTTGATGGATTATCAACTTTAGTTGTAAAAGTATAAAAGAAATCGCAAAAGCGATTTCTTTTTTGAATATAGAAAAGCAATAATATAACAATATATAAATATAAAAATATATGAATATAAGAATAAATAAATATGTAAATATATATTTATATAAATATGCTGAGATATTTTAAAAATAAAAAATTTAAATTGTTAAATGATAAAATACTCTTAAGATTTCTGATACGCTCCAAGCTTGTGCAAAGCATCCTCTAGATTCATTAGGATTTAATCCATCATATATTTCAGCAATTTGTCCAACGCATCCTTCTCTTAAGCAAGACTCAAAGTATTCTAGTTGTTCACGTACTTTTTCTTTGGCCTTAACAGAATAATCATTTACTTTAAGATAAGATATGAAATATCCTCCAAGAGGAAATGGCCAAACTGTGCCTTGATGATATGACATGTCACGTTTAAAGTGGCTACCGCCATATTCCTTTACAAATTCTTTATCATATTTACTTAATGTTCTAAGTCCATAAGGAGTATATAGTTCTTGATATACTTTATCTACAACTAATTTTGCTTTATCATTGCATAATGGAGAGAAGGGAACCATTACAGCCCAAATCTGATTAGATCTAACTTGATTGTCATAGCTATTTCCGGATACAACATCCTTAAGACATTTTTTTTCTTCATTCCAGAATTTTTCTTCAAATGATTTTTTAACTTTATGGCTTAAGGAATCAAATTCACTTACATTAAAATTTAGTTTAGTGCCAAAAAAAGAAGCTACTTTTAATGCATTATACCAAAATGCATTAACTTCAACAGGTTTTCCATGTCTTGCAGTAGGTAATATATCATTGAATCTTACATCCATCCAAGTTACTTGGTGGAAGCCCTCTCCAGCATTAATTAGATAATCATCATCCATATATATATTAAAATCAGTGCCATGCTTGTACCAATTTATAATATCTAATATAGGTTGAAAAGCTTCTTCCTTGATAAATTTTAAATCATTACTAGCTAAATAATATTCATAAAGTGCATAAATGTATAAAAGGGAGGCATCTACTGTATTATACATTGGCTCAATTCCGCCTTCTGGAAAAAGGTTAGGCATTAGTCCTTTATTAATATGTTTTATAAATGTTCTAAAGATATCTTTAGCATCATCAAATCTTTTTGTACTTATGCAACTACCAAGTACAGCAAACATAGTATCGCGTCCCCAATCCTCAAACCATGGATATCCAGCCAATATAGTTTTTGCGTTAGTAGAGTCTCTATGACTAATGAATTGGTCACTAGCTCTTACTAAGGTTTTTGCTAAATCATCCTCAAAGCCAGCATTATTTATTAATTTTTTTTGTCTATCTATTTCATTACTTATTAAAGTATCAATATCTTTAATACATTCATTTTCTAGAGTGAAAATAAGTTGGTATTCAGATTGGCTTTTTCCATTACATTCAAAATAATAAGAAACTAGTGTTGTTCCTGAACCAACGGCATTTCTACCATCTACTGCATCATATGCAAAGTAATAATCATTAATAAATGTTGGTGTAGATAATTCTTTGCTAGAATAGTTCGAATGGATATTAAGTTCTATATCATTAGCAATAAATGTATCATTTTTAATTGTATAATTATGAGGTGATGATAATATTTCCCCTCTTTTGGCAAATACAAAAACAGGAATAACTTCAAGTTTCACATCTTTATCATTTCTATTATCTATAGAGTATTTTATACCTAAGGTATTTTTACCTTGCTCATATACAATAGTTTTTATAATTTCTACCCCATCATAGAAATATGTCCATTTAGGAAGATATTCTTGGGAAAAAGAATGTATATTGTGAAAACCAGCTATATTTTTGGTATAGCATACATATTCCTGAGAACTTAAATGAACTTCTTTATTATCAATTCTAAGTATCTCTTCAACTTTGCTGATTATATTTTTTCGATTATTTGGAGCTTTAGTACAAGCCATAAATAATGAATGATCATTTCTAGCTAGAGAGTTAATAAGGGTTGTACTAGAAAAACCTCCTAGTCCATTAGTTAGTAAATAGCAATGTTCATTACCAGACTTAAATGATTTAAAGTCATTTTTACCATAGTTAAATTTCATTTGAATCCTCTCCCTTAAATAGATATTTGTATAATTTTGTAGAAAATGCTTTACTATACATTTCATATGGATAAATTTGAGTTGAGTTTAACAAAGAGATATTCCAAAGTCAATATGATTATTACTAGAGATTAAAAAGTGTGAAACTTTTAGGAATTAAATCAAGTTTAAGGAAATGAGCAATAGCAATGCTTACAGCATATATAACCATAAAAAAAGCGACAAAATATCTAAAAAATGAAAAATTTCAAGCTTTAAATAGCTGCTTAAAGGAGATTTTGTAGGGGGACTTTTACACACGTGAAATGGCTCTATTTCATTGACTGTGGGGGTTTTAGATTGATATACTTTAGGTACAAGGAAGAAATCTTTTCGAAAAGAAATAGAATTGTATTTTACATTTCTAAAAACTAATGAGGTTGTAGTATGAGAAAGAGTGGAATAATATTACCTATATTTTCATTACCTTCAAACTATGGAATAGGAACCTTTGGAAAGGAAGCATATAGGTTTGTGGATTTTCTTGAGAAAGCTCAAGTAAACTATTGGCAGATATTACCTGTGGGACCTACTAGTTATGGAGATTCACCATATCAATCTTTTTCAACCTTTGCTGGAAATCCTTACTTTATTGATTTGGATATGTTAGTAGAAGATAAACTATTAAAGCAAGAAGAAATCAATGAGTATGATTTTGGTAATGATGAAAATGATATAGATTATGGAACAATGTACAAGAATAGATATAAGGTTTTAAAATTAGCTCATGAAAGAGCTAAGGTTGATCTTAAAAAAGAATTGGAAGATTTTAATGAAATTAATAAAGGTTGGATTTATGATTATGCCTTATTTATGGCAATTAAAGATTATAAAGATGGAGCACCATGGAAAGAGTGGGACAAGGATATAAGATTTAGAAAGCCACAAGCTATAGTAAAATATTCAAGCTTATTAAAAGATGAAATTGATTTTTATATGTTTTTACAATATATGTTTAGTTCTCAATGGAAAGAGCTAAAGAAGTATGCAAATGATAAAGGCATTAAGATAATAGGAGATATTCCCATATATGTAGCAGAGGATAGTGCAGATATATGGTCTAATCCAGAAATTTTTATGCTAAATGAAGAGTTAATACCTAAAGAGGTTTCAGGATGTCCGCCAGATGCTTTTTCTGATACAGGGCAACTTTGGGGAAATCCAATTTACAATTGGCAGGAACTAAAGAACCAAAATTATAATTGGTGGATTGAAAGAATAAAGTCTTCATTAGAAATATTTGATGTAATAAGAATAGATCATTTTAGGGGATTTGAAAGTTATTGGTCAATTCCTTATGGAGATGAAACTGCTATAAATGGTAAGTGGGAAAAGGGCCCTGGAAAAGATCTTTTTGATGCTATAAAAAATGAGCTTGGAGAGATAGATGTTATCGCAGAGGATTTAGGATATATAACTCCAGAGGTAAGAGAACTATTAGATTATTGTGGTTATCCAGGAATGAAGGTACTTCAATTTGCATTTGACCCAAAAGGAGATAGTGAATATCTCCCACATAATTATGAAAAGAATGTTGTAGTTTATACTGGTACTCATGATAACGATACAATAAAAGGGTGGTTTAATTCACTTAGTAAAGAGGAAAGAGAGTTTTGCAAAAGCTATACAGGAATGAAAGATGAGAATGATAACTGGAAGTTTATAAAGCTTGCAATATCAAGCGTAGCCAATATAGCAATATTACAAATGCAAGATCTTTTAAATCTAGGTGAAGAAGCAAGAATAAATATTCCATCAACATTAGGTACTAACTGGAGATGGAGAATGAGCAAAAGAGACCTTACTGATGAACTGGCAGAGAAGTTAAAAGAACTAAACAAGCTATATAGAAGAATTTAATAAAGGAGTAAGTTTAGATGCAAGTAAATACATTAGTAGATAAAATAAAGAATAATCTTATGAGGGATTATGGGAAAGAAGCTAAAGATGCTTCTATTCATGAAATGCATAACGTTGTAGCACAAGTGGTAATTTCTCAAATAACAGATAGATGGAATGAAGCAAATAAAAACTTTTATAAAAACAGACATGCTTACTATTTATCAGCAGAATTTTTAATGGGGAGAGCAGTCCAAAATAACTTAATATGCATTGGAATTTTTGATGAAGTTAAAGATGCACTAAATGAAATTGGTTTTGATATAAATCAGTTTGAAGAGATTGAAGATATGGCATTAGGAAATGGTGGTCTTGGAAGATTAGCAGCATGTTTCTTAGATAGCGCAGCAACTTGTGATATACCTTTAAATGGATATGGAATTAGGTATAAATTTGGTTTGTTTAAACAAGCTATAGAGGATGGTTTCCAAAAAGAATATGCAGACAATTGGACTGCTTTTGGTGACGAATGGAGCTTAAGAAGATTTGAGGACAGCGTTAAAGTTAAATTTGATGATATGGAAGTTGTAGCTGTGCCATATGATATGCCTATTATAGGATATGGCACAGAGAATATAGGTACATTAAGACTTTGGCAAAGTGAGGCAGTAAACGAATTCAATTTTGAACTATTTAATAATTGTGAATATGATGAGGCTATAAAAGAAAAGACAGAAGCCGAAAATATATCAGCAGGATTATATCCAAATGATAATACAGAAGCAGGAAAAGTATTACGTTATAGACAGCAATATTTCTTTACTAGTGCATCAATTCAAGATTTATTAAAGAAGTATAAAGCAGAGTATGGCAATGATTTTTCAAAGTTGGTTGAACTAAATTCTATTCAATTAAATGATACACATCCAGTAGTTGCTATACCTGAATTTATAAGAATTATGACTACTGAAAATAATGTTAGTTTCGATGAAGCTTTTATAATGGCTAAGGAAGTATTTAATTATACAAATCATACAGTAATGGCTGAAGCTTTAGAGAAATGGAATATTGAATTAGTAGAAAAATATACGCCAGAAGTTTTTGCAGTAATTGAAGAAATTAATAAGAGATTAATAAAAGAGCTTAAAAAGCTAAAGGTTAAGAAAAAAGATATAGCAAAATATGAAATTATATCAGACGGACAAGTTCATATGGCTAGAATGGCTACTTATATAGGAAAGTATGTTAATGGAGTAGCAGAAATACACAGTGAAATACTAAAAAAGGATACTTTAAAAGAATGGTATGATATATATCCAGATAAGTTCCAAAATAAAACTAATGGGATTACTCAAAGAAGATGGTTAGCATGCTGTAATCCAGAATTAACTGAACTATTAACAAGACTTGTAGGAGATGATAGTTTCTTAAAAGACTTGGATAAGTTGAAAAATATAGAAAGATATGCTGATGATGATAGTGTAATTAAAGAGTACATCGAAATAAAGAAGAAGAAAAAACGTCAACTTATTGAGTATATAGAGAAGCATGAAGGTATTAGATTAGAAGAGCATTTCATATTTGATATTCAAATAAAGAGACTACATGAATATAAGAGACAGTTTATGAATGCACTATCAATTTTAGATATTTATTATAGGTTAAAGGCTGGAGAAATAAAAGATTTCACGCCAACAGCATTTATATTTGGTGCAAAGGCAGCTCCTGGGTATGCAAGAGCAAAAGCTATTATTAAGCTAATAAATGAAATATCTAACCTTGTAAATAATGACCCTGAAACAAATGATAGATTAAAAGTTGTTTTTGTTCAAAATTATAATGTGTCTTATGCAGAAAAGTTAATACCAGGTGCAAATGTTTCAGAGCAAATATCAACAGCAGGTACAGAAGCATCAGGTACAGGTAACATGAAGTTCATGCTAAATGGAGCCGTTACTTTAGGTACTTATGATGGAGCTAATATTGAAATTGTTAGAGAAGCAGGAGAGGAAAATAACTATATATTTGGAGCAAGAGAAGAAGAAATCTTAGCAATTAAAGAGGGGTATAACCCAAAAGAAATCTATGAGAATGATGAACACATTAAGAAGGTTATTGATTCTTTAGTGGATGGAACTTTTGATGATGGAATGGAAGATGAAGAAGGAACTATAGAGGGTAGCTTCTTTGAATTATACAATTCATTATTAGAAGGAACAAGCTGGCACAAGCCAGATCACTACTTCATACTTCAAGATTTTAATAGATATTTTGAAGCTAGAATGAAGTTGAATAAAGATTTTAAAGATGAAATGAGCTTTGCTAGAAAATGTTTTATAAATACTGCTAATGCTGGATTCTTTAGTTCAGATAGAACTATAAGAGAATATGCAAAAGATATTTGGAGAATTTAAATTAAAGAGGTAAGTTATTAAAATTTATATAACTTAAAGAAGGGATGGAGGAGATTAATTATGAAGAAAAAGAAACTTATATCAGCTTTATTACTAGGTTGTATGGCATTTAGCCTTACTGCATGTGGTGGATCTGGAGATGATTCTAAGAAAGATGAAGCAGCAACTATTTCAGTTCAAGTAGAAGAAGCATGGCTTCCTTATTATGAACAAGTTAAAGAAAGAGTAATGAAAGAACATCCAAATGCTACTATTAATTTTATTAAAGTAGGTGCATTCGATCATTTAGATGTTATAGATAAGACTGATGTAACTAATAAAGATGTAGCTGATGTTTTTGCATTATCAGCTGATAGACTTTATGACCTAGCTAATAAAAACGTTTTAGCTCCAATGGATGCTAAGGCTATGGCTGAAGAAGTTGGAGGATTTAAAGATTATGACGCAGGTTTAGGCGGAAATCTTAAAATAGGTGATGAATATTTAGCTTTCCCTTATAATATAGAAACATTAGTGGCTTATGTAAATAAGGGAAATGCAGAAAAAGCAGGAATAGATTTAACTAAGAATATAGAATTTAATGATTTAGCATTTGGTAAGATGGTAGTTCCAGTTCATGATGCTTGGTATGGAGTAGGATTTACAAATTCAGCATCATTTGAATTATTATCAAAGAATGGAGATAAATTAACTACAGATGCTACTAAGGAATGGAAGGACTTAACTGCAGACCAACAAAAGTTATTTGAATCTTTATACAATTACTGGAAGCCTAATTATGATAATAAAACAGACCTTTGGGATAAAGATGCAGCTTCTGGTTACTTAGATGCTCAATTCTCAGCTGATAGTGGAGCAGCTATCAGAATAGATGGTCCTTGGGCAACTACAGGATTATCTGATAAGGTTGGAGCAGATAACCTAGAAGTATTACCACTTTCTCAAATTACTGTAAATGGCAAGGCACTTAGCCACTGGAAAGGTGGATGGGGTCTTGGAATAAATGCTAGATGTGAAGAAAACAAAGCTCAAATGGCTCTAGCTGAAGACTTTATTAAAGAAATTGTTAACCCAGAATATGCTAAAGATTTATTTAATGCTACTGGTAAGATATTAGAAAACGTTGAACCATCAGCTTATGATGGAATTGGTGGAATGAATGAAAAAGTTATAAAAGCAACTTATACTTCATATGAAGCATCTATTAATAGACCATTATTCTTAGAATATGGTAAGGTTTGGGATTCATGGCAAAATGCATTATTATCTTGGTCAGCTCAAAAGCCAGCTAATGCAGAAGAAGCTTACAAGCAAGTTAAGGCTTCATTCGATGCTATGATGGGAACTATAAAATAAATAGTAACTAGTGAATAGAAAAGGAGACTGGTTCTCCTTTTCTAACAATTAAGGAGGGAGCAGATGAAAACGACAGTTGAGATGAGCAAAAAGACATTTTATTTGATAGTAGGATTGTGTGCAGTGATTATTATGATGAATTCAATTGAGAGTTTTATTAAAGCAAAAGATACAGGTTTATTTGAAGCATGGCTACAAAATCCAAATTTAAATATAGATAAAAGTCAGACGATAAATGAAATGTATTCAATATATTTGACATCATGTTTATCTGTTTTCTTTATAAGAATAATAACCCCGATAGCACTAAGTTTAAATAGTTATTTCTCTCTTGTAAAAACAGGAGTTAATAAGCTATTTGTAGCTATATGGATGGTACTAACTATAGGATTGTTTTTCTTTACAACTCTTGGAGAAACATACTTTTCAATATTTTTTATAATAAGTATAATTTGCCATATAGGATTACTATGTGTACTAATTTATTTATGGAAAGATATAAACAAACAAAAGATTATACATATTACACAAAAAACGCAGCAAGCATAAAGGGGGAAGAGAAATTTGAAAAGGTTCAATAAATTTGTATATGATAATTTAGATCGTGAATATAAAAGAAAGAATCTTTATTTATATGAAGTAGCTGATCTTCAAGAAAAGATTAAAAATGCAAATGAATCAGAAAAGGTAGAATTAAAAAATAAATTAAAAGAATTACAAAAAAATAAAAAAGATCATCAATACAATAAAGCCCTTGCTGAATTTAAAAATAGGGAAAAGTTATTTTTAAAAGAACTTGATGAAAAAGCAAAATCCTATAAATCAGATAATGGTACAAACAATAAAAAAGTAAATGCACTTGAAATAAGACTTTTTAAAGCAAAAGAAAAATTAGGATTTTATGAAAAATATATTAATCTAACATATGATGCTGAGTTGATTTATGAACAAAGCAAGGTGGAAATAATACAAATACCACCAGTAATTGAATTTGCTAAAGATAGCAAAGAAGAGTTAGATAAGGCACAAAAGGCTTTATCAGAGCTATCAGATGATGATAATAAGAAGTTCCAAGAGGAATATAATAAATTTAAAGAAGAAGAAAATAGAATTTTAAAAGAAGATATTAAAATAGTTAAATCTAGACATAGTGAAGGCCTAATTTCAGAAAAAGCTGAAGGTGAGGCTATTAGAAGATTAAAGAGAAGTAAAAAAGATAGAATTTTAGTTAAATCTTTTGAATCTAAAAAAACTTACTACAATGAAATTGTTAAAAATAAGAAGCATGAGTTAAGTAAGACTCTTAAGCAAAAAATTAATACTGTAAATATAAATGTTGCAGATATTAGAAGAACAGTTCCTGTAGAAGTTGATAAAACTATACCAATAGTTTCTTATCTTACTGTTTTAATACCAGGACTTGGACAATTAATTAATAAACAATATATAAAATCGATAATAATGTTCTTAGCAACAATATATATATATTTAATTGCAATTCCTTATTCACTTGGATTTGGTAATTATAAGGGTGATGGGGTAGCAGGGCTGATAACACTTGCTAAAGGTGCAGGAAAACTTGATAGATCAATTATATTTATGGTTGAGGGGATAGTTGCAATTGCATTCTTAGTCATTGCTTTGGTTCTTTTAGTTCTTTCATTCAAAGATGTAAATAAGGTTGAAAAGGAAGAAATTAAAGGTACTAGAGTAAGGTCATGGTGTGAAACTAGACAAAGTGTTTCAGAAGATGGACTACCTTATCTAGTGTCAATGCCTGCATTAGTTATAATTATTTTTATAGTATTTATACCAATAGTAACAACAATTTTGCTTTCAATAACTGGTATGGACCCAGAACATCAAGCAAAATTTGGTTGGGATATAATTAGTAATTACAAGATGATTGCTCTTGGTGAAGGAATGGCGGGATCAATATTCTGGAAGATCCTTGGATGGACAATTATATGGACCCTAGGAGCAACTACTCTTGCTATATTTATTGGATTTGCATTAGCATTACTTTTAAATAATGAAAGAATAAAAGGTAAGACGTTCTTTAGGTCAGTATATTTATTACCATGGGCTGTACCAGCATTTATTACTATATTATTCTTTAGTATATTGTCTTCTCCAAATGGAGCTTTAACTGAAATATTAAGAGGTGTCTTTGGAGAGGGACTGCAAATTAAGAATGATCCATTTGTATCAAAGGTAGTTCTTATTTGTATACAAGGTTGGCTTGGAAGTTCATATATTTTCTTACTTGCAACTGGGGTACTTCAATCTATAAATAAAGATTTATATGAAGCAGCTGATATCGATGGAGCCTCTTCATTTAAGAAGTTAATAAAAATAACAATTCCATTAGTTTTATTCCAAACAGCTCCACTTTTAGTTGGACAATATACATTTAACTTTAATAACTTCTCTAATATATATCTATTTAATAGTGGTGGACCGTTTAATCCAGTAGTTTACGGAAACTTGGCTGGTGAAACAGATATCTTAATATCTTATATATATAAACTAACTATAGAAAACCAATATCAAGCGTTAGGTGCTGCAATTACTGTAATAATTTCAATTGCATTAATGGTTATAGCTTATATAGGATATAGAAACACCGATGCATTTAGAAAGGAGAAGTAATTATGAAGATATTTAAAAGTAAAAAGAATGATTTGTATTTGTCAGATAGACCACCTCTTACTCCTTTAGGTAAATTAGGATTAGGAATAACTTATGCAATATTAATTACGTGGGCATGTATAGTTTTATGGCCAATAGCACAAATAATTATTTCATCCTTTAATGGTAAACAAGGAAAGTATTTGATATTAAATGATGGATTTGAATTTAGTTTAAAGCACTTTGATTATTTATTTAATAATACTTTATATTTGAAATGGATGGGCAATACACTTTTCATAGGAATAGCCACTGCAATATTAACAGTCGTAGTAATTTCATTTACAGGATATGCATATTCAAGATATAGATTTAAAGGTAAAAAGGCTTCTCTTATGTCAATAATGCTTATTCAAACAATACCAACATTTGTAGGTATAACAGCATATTTTACTATGTACTCTATAATTTCTGATATTACTCCTGTATTTACGCGTCAAATGATGTTAGTTTTAATATACACAGGTGGTGGAATTGCAAGTAATACATTTATTTTAAAAGGATATTTGGATTCAATTTCAACAGAGCTTGATGATGCGGCAAAGATTGATGGATGTTCAGGAATGCAGATATATAGACTTATAATTATGCCAATAGCAAAGCCTATGCTTGCAATAACAGCGTTATGGTCATTTATTGGACCATTCATGGACTTCTTATTACCTAAGGTATTATTAACAACACCAGCAGATTATACATTAGCAGCAGGGTTATTCACTCTAGTTAATGATATTAGAAATATGAATGAACCAGCATTTGCAGCTGGAGGATTACTTACAGCAATTCCAATTGTAATATTATTCTTAGTACTTCAAAAACAATTGGTAGCAGGTCTTTCAAATGGTGCAACAAAAGGATAGGAGAGGTGAACGATGAAGGTAACATTAAACAATATAGGTAAAAAGTATGAAAGTAGAGAAGATTTTACATTAAGAAATATAAATTTAGAGATTGAAGATAAAGATTTTTGTGTAATACTTGGGCCTTCAGGTTGTGGTAAAACTACATTACTACGTATGATAGCTGGATTAAACTCTGTTACAGAGGGAGATTTAGTATTTGATGATAAAAGAGTAAATAAGGTAGCTTCAAAGGATAGGGATATTGCGATGGTATTCCAAAGTTACGCCCTTTATCCACATATGACTGTTTATGATAATATGGCATTTTCTTTAAGTATGAGAAAAGAAAGAAAAAATATTATAAATGATCGTGTAACAGAAGCAGCAAGATTACTACAAATCGAAGAATATTTACATTGCAAACCATCTGATATATCAGGAGGACAAAGACAACGTGTTGCCTTAGGTAGAGCTATTGTTAGAAAGCCAAAGGTATTCTTAATGGATGAACCACTTTCTAACCTAGATGCAAAGCTAAGAGAGCATATGAGAGTAGAGCTTGTTAGAATTCATAAGCAAATGGAAACGACAACTATTTACGTTACTCATGACCAAGTAGAAGCTATGACAATGGCAACAAAAATTGTTCTTATGAATGATGGTAAAATACAACAAGTAGGTAAGCCAACTGAATTCTATGAAAAGCCTCAAAATATGTTTGTTGCAAGATTTATAGGATCACCTACTATTAATATGGTAAAAGGAAAAGTGGTAAAAGGACAGTTTGTTTCTGAAGACAATATAATAAAAATTACACCAAATGAAGCAGATGGAAAAGCTTTAAAAGCTTATGAAGGAAAAGAGGTATTCCTTGGAATTCGTTCTGAAAGATTCTTAAGTGGAGAATGTGAGGAGCAGTTTGAAGGTATAATAGATGTTATTGAAGTCCTTGGTAAAGAAAAAACTTTATTTGTAAAACTTAATAGTGGAAAAGATCTAGTGATAACAGTACCAGGACATTATAAATATGAAGTTGGAGAAAAGCACGTATTTGGATTAGATTCAGAAGCTCTTCATTTCTTTGACGCTGAAACTCAAAATAGAATTAATTAAAGTAGAAGGTTATGGTAATTACCATAACCTTCTACTTCTTTTTTATAACAATCATATTAGGATATATCTTTTTTAAACGTTCATCAGGGTAATGCTTGTCCAAAAAGATATCAATATGATTCCTAGTTTTTTTACCATGTGCACGACTACTTTGTCTTCTGACTGCAAGAGCAGATATTATTAAATCAATAGTTATAAATATTCCAAAAGTAAATGCTATTAATATAGCAAGTTCAGTTGGAATTTCATCTATTTTTATTTCTATGTATGGAAGAGTATGTCTTAAAAAAATTAATCCAAGTACTCCCCAATATAAAGCATATAAACCACTTGTTCTACCACCTAAGTTTAAAGGAGTTTTATTATACTGCCAAGAAATTGTTCCTATAGTTTTTTCTTGTACAAAGGAGCAAATGTATTCAAATATAGCCCCTACAACAGCACTTACTACAAAAATGATAAAAGCATTAAAATGTTCTAGTCTATATAAAAGTATTGTAAAAACAATTGCACCAAATCCATAAACAGGGCTAAAGGGACCATATATAACTCCTTTTCTACTTTCAAAACGACCATTCTTAAGATAACAATATAACATCTCAACAATATATCCTATAAAGGAGCCAATCATAAATATCAAAACTAATTTATATAAATCTGTCAAATAAAAAAATGACAACACTTTTTCAAGCATATTCATAATGTAATATCACCACCTAACTTTAAAAAAAACTATAGCACTAATTTTAAAAGATATCAATAATTGGGGTGTATAATGTATTGTTCTAGTAGTTGACAAAAAGAGCAGTGAGGAATACAATATTTATAACTTAATATTTGCATAACGAAGATTTACATTTTATATGTATTTCGGAGTATAAGATATGAAAAGCTAAGATAAGAAGAAGTAGTAATTAGGAACTCTAACAGAAAGTAACCGGATGATGAGAGGTGCAAGAAAAACTAATTATGAATACATCTTTGAGCTTCACACCGAATGATATTTAATCTAGTAGGCTGTTGACGGATCCCTGCACACGTTATAGTGCTAGAGTATTACCAATTATATGGAGTACTTGAAGAGGTAGGCAATGTAAGTTGTCTATAAACTTAAGGTGGTAACACGAAGATTTAATCTCTCGTCCTTTTGATATAAAGGATGGGAGTTTTTTTATTTTCTTTTAATTTATTATCTTAATTTGAAAGTTATCTTTAAAGAGCATTTCAAAGTCTTATAGATTTTGCTTATATTAAAATTTTAATATAAGGAGAGTTTAAAATGGTTAAAACAGTCGAGGAGCAAATGAAGATTATAAAGAAGGGGGTAGACAAGATAGTTAATGAGGAAGAGCTTATGAATAAATTAGAGAGAGCTAGCAGGAATAATGAATCGTTAACTATAAAATTAGGATTGGATCCTAGTGCACCAGATATACACTTAGGTCATGCTGTTGTTCTTAGAAAGATAAAACAAATGCAAGATTTAGGGCATAATGCTGTAATTGTAATTGGTGACTTTACTGGAAAGATTGGAGATCCAACAGGAAAAGCTAAGGGAAGAAAAGCTTTATCAGAAGAGGAAGTTCAAAGAAATGCACAAACTTATAAGGAACAGATTTTTAAGATTTTAGATGTAGATAAAACCGAAGTAAGATTTAATAGTGAATGGTTAGGCAAAATAACTTTTGATAAGGTTATTGAACTAGCATCTACAATAACAGTTGCACGTATGTTAGAGAGAGATGATTTTCAAAATAGATACAAAAATAATATTCCAATAGGTGTTCATGAATTCTTTTACCCTTTAATGCAAGCATATGATTCAGTAGAATTAAAAGCTGATATAGAGTTAGGAGGAACTGACCAAACATTTAATATTTTAATGGGAAGAACATTACAAAAATATATGGGGCAAGAATCTCAGATTGCTATGTTTATGCCTATATTAGAAGGATTAGATGGAGTTGAAAAAATGAGTAAAAGTCTGGGGAATTACATTGGAGTGAATGAACCTGCTAATATAATGTTTAAAAAAGTTATGGAAATTCCAGATAGTTTAATTATAAAGTATTTTGAACTAGCAACTGATGTTCATCCAGATGAAATAGATAGAATAAAAAAAGATTTAGATAGAGGTAAAAATCCAAGAGATATAAAATTTGAATTATCTAAGATAATAACAGCCCTATATCATTCAGAATTAGAGGTTAAAGAGGCTATTGAGTTTTATGACTTAGCATTTAGAAAAAAGGATATACCAGATAATATACCTGAGATAGAATCAGAAAGTAATATATTAATGGATTTGATTCCTATATTAGTGCAGAATAATATTATATCTAGCAAGAGTGAATTTAAACGACTTATTGCACAAGGTGGAGTAAGAGTAAATCAAGAGAAATTAAATGATATAGATTTTAAGTTAAGTGATAATGATGTAATTAAAATAGGGAAGAAAAAGTTCATTAGAGTGAAGATAAAATAGAGGATATGCCTAAATGGCATATCCCTTATTTATAGGGTCTTATTATTCCACAGGCTAACTTTTTACCAGAATTACCTGCAGGTTGACTTTTTAGGTCATCTGGATTTTCATGTAATATAAAAGATTTTCCAAGAACATCATTAACTGAAAAATAACTTGTATAAACAGATAATATACCGATTCCATTAGATGATAATATAGGGGGAAGGTCTCCTGCATGGAAAGGGTGAGGAGAGTTAGTTGGGTTATCATGGCCACCTGTGCAAGGGAAAGGATTATCAGTTGCACCAAGGCAACAATCACCTTTTTCATGAATGTGAAATCCGTGAAACCTTACTTCTTTTCCTTCAGAATTTTTCATAGGTATACCTGTAATATAAGCTTGAATATAGACTCCATTTTCTACTTGAAATAAGAAAATCTTACCCCGTATATTTGGAGCTAAAACTCCTCCTTCTAAATTAGCAAAAGCATTAGGTTTAGTAGGATTATAAGATTTGAAAATTGAATTTATAGACAAAGTTAAATTGTCCAATATTAATACTCCTTAAAAATCGATATATAAATAACTTATGATAATAAAGAAATTTAGGTGATATAATATCATTGTTAAAAAGTAAGGAGAAAATTATGAAAATATATAAGTTTAATGTTGAAATAAAAAAACATGAAGGAAAAGATGCAACATATATAGAGGTTCCAATAGATGTAGAAAAAGAGTTTGGGGCTAAAAGAGTAAAGGTTAAAGCAAAATTTAATGGTGAAGAATATAGTGGATCAATAGTGAAGATGGGATTACCGTGCTATATCATTGGTATAACCAAAGAAATAAGAAATAAAATAGAAAGAACTTATGGTGATATAATAGAAGTAGAAATTAAGAAGGATAAAGAAGAGAGAGTGGTAGAACTTCCTAAGGAGTTTGCTAATTTATTAGATAATAATATGGAGGCAAAAGAATTTTATGAGAGTTTATCTTACTCTAATAAGAGAAAATACATTCAGTGGATAACATCTGCAAAGAAAGAAGAGACACAAATAAAAAGAATGGATGAGGCAATAATAAAACTTAAAGATAAAATTAAAATTAAATAGAGGTGTTTGAGTTGTATATATTTAATTCAGCAGATGAGATTAAGAAATTAATTGATTCTAATAGAATGGTGGCTATTTATTTTTCTGGAAATTCATGTGGAGCTTGCAAAGTAATAAAAGTTAAAATAGAACATATATTAAAAAAGTATCCTAATATAAAAGCTTGTGAAATAAATGGAGAAGAACATTTAGATATAGCTATATCATATGGGATATTTTCTGTACCTGTATTCTTATTATTTATAGATGGTAAAGAATATATAAGAGTTGGTAGAAATTTAGATTTATTAAAATTAGAGAGAGATATGAATCGATATTACAATATGATTTTTTAATTTTAGAAAACAAAAAAATAGGTAGGAATAATGGGGAGCCTACCTATTTTTGGGGGTACTTATAACCGCATATAAAACTATATTAAGTTATAAAATATTTCGGCACAAATATTAAGTATGTAGAGTTGATAATATAATAGGGTATTTATAATAAACAATCAACTCTTAACTATATTTAAATTATATAATGGATACATCATTTGTTAAAGTACTCAAAATTATACAAAAAGGTATTCATTTTTAATGAAGTATATATGATATTACTCAAAAGTAAGGTATAATAAGAATTAAAATCAATATTTTGTAATTGATGGTTTGTACTTAAGATAGAGGGGATAAAAATGTATAAAGTACTTATAGTAGATGAAGGCTTTAAAAGACAAGAGGATAACTATATACATTTAGAGTGGAAAAAGTATGATCTAAGTGTATGTGATAAAGTAGTAACTAAAGATGCATATAAAGCTATAAAATTTCATAATCCTGATATTATTATATTGAATAATAATTATTATGAAGAAATTTTAGATGTATTAAATGAAACAGGAAATAGTTCAATAAATGCAGAATTTATTATTGTAAGCTCCTATGATAATATCCAGGTTATAAATGAAAGATATAGTGGTAAGAAATTATATTTTTTATTTAATCCATGTAATAGTCTTAATATTATTAAAGAAGTATTAATAGTGAAAAAAGACTTAGAGGATAAAAATAATGAAGATAATATAAGTGTATTTAGAAAGAATATACCTATAGTTAAAGAAAGTATTTTAAGAGAAATGCTTCATGGAAACATTGATGATTTCAATGGAATAATGGAGATTATAAAATTATATACCATTAATATTATAAAGTCCCCAATAGTAACTACAATTATAGATATTGATGATGAGTTTGAAGCAAATAAACTAAATGAGACGTTAGATACCTTAAAGGATTATATATATAGACAGTTTTCAAGCTATAAGCATTATGAAGTAGTAAAAGATAAGAATGTTCTTTTGTTAGTTGTGTGTGTTGAAGAGGGGATAACCTATGATGAAATACTAAATGATTGTAAACTAATAAAAGATAAGATTAAGATATACTTTGATACTTCTGTAACTATGGCTGTAGGAAAAATATTCAATTCATTAAGCGAATTATCCAAATCATATAAATCAGCAAAATCAGTTTTGGAATTTAAAATGATTTATGGAGATGGACAAGTAATAAGTACAAAAAACGTAAGAACTTATTTGGCTGAATTAGATTTTTATCCTGTAGATGAAACTAAGGACATAATAGATTCATTTAAAGCTAATGATGAGGAAGGAATTTATAAGAATGTAGATAGATTTTATTCCTCTCTTATAAATAATGGAGCTTTAAGTAAAATTCATATACAAGAGGCTACAAATAGATTATTAGGAACTATATGCAAGAAGTGCCTTGGTAATAGTAGTATAAAGTCAAAATACTATAATAAGATAATAGTATATGAGAGAATATTGAAGTGTAATACTATAGATAAAATAAAGTGTGAAGTTAATGGATTTTTAAAAGAAATTAAAAGGCAGACAAGTTTCCATACTGATAATGAACTGATTAAGTCAGTAATTTTATATATAGATAAAAACTATAGTGATACTGAATTATCTTTAGCTAAGGTAGCAGATGAAATATTTATAACACCAGTTTATTTAAGTAAGTTATTTAAGCAGGAAACTGGGGTTAACTTCTTAGACTTCATACATAAAGTTAGAATCGATAAGGCTAAAAATTATTTATTAGACAGTAATATAAAAGTTTATGAAGTAAGTTTATTAGTTGGATATTCTAATGAAAAGCATTTTTCAAAGAAATTTAAAAAGTATGTTGGGAAAAGCCCTTCTGAATATAGACAAGATAATGTATAAGTAAGGAATAAATTGGAATGGTGTGAGATGGATAGTGTTCAATTATTTAAAGCATTAGGTGATAAGTCTAGATTAAGAATAGTAAATACATTAAGGATTGAGGGACCTATGTATGTGGAGTTATTATCTCAAAGGTTAGAGTTAGCTCAGTCTACAGTGTCTTTTCATCTTAAGAAACTTGAAGAGTGTGGCATAGTTAAATCAAATAAAGAACAGTATTATGTAGTATTTTCATTAAATACAGAGTTGTTAGAAAGTAAAGTAATAGATTTAATTAGTAGTACTAATAGTGATTTAGACGAACAAAAAGAAAGAGAAATAAAATATAGGAATGAAGTTTTAAAAAACTATTTTAAAAATGAAAGGTTAACTTCTATTCCAGTTCAGAAGGAAAAGAAAAAGATTATATTAGAATATATAGTACGAGGTTTGAATGCAGAAGAATCATATACTATAGGAGCCTTAAATTACATTTTATATAAATATACCATGGATATAGAAAAGCTAAGAGAGGAATTAATTCAAAATTCTTATCTATATAGTAGGGAAGGAATATTTTTTCTAACTAATACTGCTAGAGAAAAGGTAAGAGAATTTTCTATACCTAGCTTATTATCTAAGTATATTTTTAAAAGTGAAGAAGCAGTATTTTATATAAAGGAACAAGTGAGTGTCGATATAAAGAATATTAATGATACTAGCAATATATTAAACTCAGAACTTGTTTTCACAGATAAGGGTAGGATATTGATCCATTTAGTTTTGAAAAATAAGGTGTTTGGGAAATTAGATTATATTTATGCATATACTTATTTTGATAAAAATGATAATGTTATAGATTTCAAATCATATGAGAAAATATTTGGAATAGATATATACGAGAAAGTAAATGGATATGATATTGTTGATAATAAAAAGATAAAATGTTTGAAAAAGGATAACAAGACAATTTGTACTGGTGAAAAATTGAAGGTTGTAGGTGAAAATGGAATTGGTGGTATTCCAACCTATGCAGATATAAGATTTGAGCTATTAAATAGTGAGTTTGAAGATATAGTAAATAGAATAAAGGTAAAACTTTTTGAGATGGATGATTAGTAAAAAACTAATCATCTTTTTTATTTATTAGCATAGAATACAGTGAAAAATTTATTTCGATAAATATAAAAATAGATTGTATTACCCATAAAAAGTAAGTACAATAATAATATGGAATATGGTGAGGTGATTAATATGTCAAATGAAATTAAAAGTGTATTAGAGAAAGAAGAAAAGGTAATTTATAAAGTGATAAGCTCTATAATTGTAAATTCACTTATGAATCATTTAACTAACGATGATGACAAAAGGGAATATAATAATATATGCATCCTGTTGACTAATAAAGGAAGCGTAATATTTACTAATGAAGAAGATGAATTATTATTTTATTTTAAGCAAGGTAAAGATATAAAAAGATTTACCTATTATAAAGATAATGAAAAAGTGATTATTAATATTAATAGGTTACCATGTAAGGTGAAAAAAACAGGTGTTTTTACTCCAATGTCCTTTATAACTTTAAAGTTGTCATTAAGTATTGAAGAATTTAAGTTTATAGAAAATAAGATGGATATAAAAATATTTGATGAGGATGTAACGATAGAAGAGGGTGAAGAATTAGTAGAAAATTTGTTAGTTGGTAAGAACTTATACAAGATATACGGAGAAGGAAAAGAAGAATGTATTGCTTTAAATGGTATTGATATTACTGTGAAAGAAGGCGATTTTACATGTATTATGGGACCATCTGGATCAGGAAAATCTACACTTATAAATGTTATTTCTACTATAGATGAAGTATCAAGAGGAAAAATATTCTTTAAGGGAAAAAATTTGCAATCCATGAAGGAAAGGGAATTAAGTAAATTTAGATATGAGAATCTAGGATTTATTTTTCAGGATTTTAATCTTTTAGATAATTTAACTGTAAAAGAAAATATAGCTATTCCATTAATTTTAGCTTCAAAGCCCAAAAAAGAAATTATAGAACGAGTTAATGAAATTTCAAGTAAATTAGGAATAACCCAGTTGTTAAATAAATATCCAGCACAGTGTTCAGGTGGACAAAGTCAAAGAATTGCATGTGCAAGAGCTTTAGTTAGTAATCCTAGAATAATAATAGCTGATGAGCCAACAGGTAGTTTAGATACTAAAAATTCTCATGAGTTATTGAAAATGTTAAAAGAATTAAATGATGAAGGAATAACCATTATTATGGTTACCCATGATAATATTATTGCAAGCTACTCGAAAAAATTGATTTTCATTAGAGATGGTAAAGTGGAAGCGGTTTTAAATAGAGGAGAAGAAAGTCAAAAAGAATATTTCTATAAGATTGTTGATATTACTTCAAAAGATTCTCAAAATTTAATAGATATGTTATAGGGGGAGCTTATGGGCGTATTTAAGTATATCTTTTTAACAATAAAAAATGATTTAAAAGAAAACTATTTTTATATGATAACAATGACTATGTCTATAGCCATAATATTTGTAAGCTTCAATATAATATATAATGAAGAGATTGTTCCGCAAAGATCATATGAATATACAATTTTATCGATATTAGGAGTTGTAGTTTTAAGTGTATTAATACTATTTATGATATTTGCAAACTCATATTATTTAGAAGATAAGTATAAAGAATATGGAGTTATAACACTATCAGGAAAATCTACATTTGAGATATTTATAATAATTTCAGTGAGAAATCTTATAATGAGTTTAGTTGCTATTTTACTTGGGTGTATTCTAGGATATATTATTAATCCAATTATTATGAGAAAAGTTTTTCAAATGATTAATATAGAAAATCCAACATCCTATGTATGTACACAATCTTTAGCAATAACTATAATAATGACAATTGTAGAATGTTTAGTAGTATTTCTAATAAATTCAGGACAAATATACAAAAAGAAAATTAAGGAATTAATAATAAAAAAGAAAAGTAGCTTTATTCCTAACGTTAAAAGGTCAAAAATGAAGATGTATATATATATAATCTTTTATTTTATTCCTTTGATTTCACTTTTATTGCCTGTATCAAGGAAAGATATAGCATTTGTAATGTTAGCAGCTATAGTAACATCTATTTTTGGTATTCAAGGAGTAGTAAGATATGTAATTCCAAACGCTTTAGCTGATTATAAAAATAAAAATTTTATAACTGATAAGATAAAGTTAATTATTATAAGTAACTTATATACATCAATAAAAAGGTCTACATCCTTAGTATTAATGTATATAATAACTGCAGTAGTTACAATTGTAGTCATAGGTCAGTATCAAGAATATAGTGTAATAAATATCTTTGCTTTAGCGAGTTTTATATTTGTTGTTGTAATATTAAATTTTACAATAATGTATAAGTTCTTTATTGAAGCTTATAGAAGAAAAGAAAATTTTGAACAATTAAGACTTTTAGGATATTCATATAAAGAAATAAGTAAAATAATATTAACTGAAGTAATAGCGTACTATTTTATAGTAAATATCCTTGTATTGATTCAGATAACATTAGTTTTCTTGGCAAGTAACTTAGCTGGTTTTATCAGCATAATGTTTGTGCTAAAGGTTTTAGTACAGTATATATCTATAACAGTATTTTTTGGAATTATATCCTTAGTTGGATATAAGAAGATAGCCTGCAAGAAGACAAGTGTAAGAAGAATAAGTTAAAAAATGAGCTGTATCAAAAACTGATACAGCTCATTTTAAAAATGTACTCTAATTAGCCAGAATTTCATTTTTTTATCACTCCAACCTAAGTCCCAAGGAACGTCACATCTATCTGTATTGTGACATGTTACTAAAGTATATCCTTTAGAATCTGCGCCACTTACAACAGAAATATGTGTAATATCTCCTTTTTTTTCATAGGCTACAAAGTCACCAGGAAGAAGTTTATAAGAATCTTTGTAGACTTTTTCGTAGTTTCCTTTAGCAATTAGAGAAGCTCTTCCGCTGTAAAGCCAATAAGAGGTAAATTTATCTGCATTGACCCAAGAGGCACTAGGACTTCCTTTATCATAATTCCAGGAGGCGTTTTTCTTAAACTTTCCACCCTCATGAAGTATTTGGGAAGCAAAGTTAGCACAGTCTCCGCCTTCGGGATTAAAGTCTCTATAATCTTTATTATATTTAAATTTTGTATCTTCTGTAGAAGCAGCACCACAGTACTTCTTTGCATATTCTATGGCTGATATTCTTCTCTTATCTAAATTAGAAAAGTCTCTAGCCGGCTGAGATTTTATATATTCCTTGATTGAATCAACTTTTATATTTTCTAATTGTAGTGAATCAGCAAAGGGGTCTGTATACCATTCCTTTGTAATTATCCATTCACCATCCTTTTTAGTAAGCTGGAAGGAATGATATGTTCCAATTTTACATCTATTTACCTTAAGGGGTTCATCAGGATATATATAATTATATTCAGTATTACATAGTATATAGAAGGAACACACCTTTTCTCCAACATTTGTTTTTCTAAATACTATTTTAGGTATAATACTTGTTAATTTTATGCCTTGTTTTTGGGCCCAATTATTAATATATTTTACTTTTCTTTCTTCGTATTCATATGCCCATTGTCCATTTCTAGTACTGGTATCATAAAGAGAATGAATAGAATCTAAATCTTCAGTTAATATAGATTTACTTTTTATTAAAAATATATTTTCTACATATTTTTTCATTTCATCTTTAATTGACTCTGTATCTGCACTAATAGTTTTGGGAAAGTATGTGATTATTGTTGAGCATAGTAATATAAAAATAATAAGTTTTGTTACAAAGTGCTTCATGAATATTCCCCCTCTTTAAGTGTATTATCTATTAGTTCAATACATTTTTTTATATGTTCATCATTAGAAAGAACACCATGAAACCAGGGTTTATCTAAATCACTATTACTAAAATATTTAGCTTTTATTATTATTTCAGGTCTATATTCAAAATGTAAGATGTCAAAGTGGCCCCATTTACCGCCCCACACAAAATTATTATTTTCAAATGCCTCAATAAGCTCCCTTGGATACTCTAATAATCTGGATCTACCTTTTTCAGGTGAGGCCCACTTCCAATAATCCCTAGGATCACTTTTTAAATCTATTGCTATTCCGTAAGAGTGAGCACTTAATCTACCAGTTCCAGATATTATTCTATAATTATAAGTACCACTAGCAGGATATAATATTGCTCCAATATCATTTCTACTCTGTGCTAATGGAATAACTTCTTTCAAAGCCTTTTCTAAAGAAATATTTGCATTGTTTTTAGAATTAAATTGATAGTTGGTATACCCATATTTTAAGGGTTTTAAGTTTTTTTCTATAGCAATTTTTGAAGAGCCATATACCTCATTCAATAATTCATAATTTCTTATTCTTCCAGGTTCAAAATTTTTCTCCATAATATTCTCTATTATGTTTAATGGATAGATTTGTTCTAAGGTATCTTGTAAATCAGCATTTGCTAACTTTTCATCATGTGTTTTTTCTTTTTTATCATCATATAAGATTTTCTTCCCAGAGGTCATAACACAATATACCTTATCATTTTCTTTAACAACGCCTTGCACTGACTCTGGATATGCAATCATAAGAGTTAATATATCTTGTTTCATAGTTCGTTCATAATTATTAGTTTCATTAGCTTTAGGAATTATATATATATTAGAAAATATTAATAAAAAGCTTAGAATACCTACTAATATCTTTTTCATACGCATAACCACCTTATTAATTTATATAGGTATAGGTTATCCAAAGAATTATACCAATATGTACTTAGTTTAATATGAAAAAATAAGCAAAAATGTTTTAAAATCTACTAATAAAACATAGTATAAAGTAGCATAAAATAAATGTTTTTATATGATATTTATATAACAATTTAAGGAGTCTTGTACATGGAGGGGCATGGTAAGAAAAAGAGGCAAAATAAAAGGAAGTTGGTGATTTTTACAATACTAGGTACTGCTGTAATATTATATTTAGCTTTTGCAATCTATTTTAAAGATAGATTTTATTTTGGAGCTTCTATTAATAGTATTAGTATATCTGGAAAAACTGTAAATGAAGTAAAAGGGGACCTTTCATTAGATGGTGAAAATTATTATTTAACAATTAAAGAAAGAGGAGGAATTGAGGAAACAATAAGTGGGAAAGATATTGGGCTATATTTTGATATAAATGAAGAAAAAATTGAAGATATAAAAGATAAGCAAAATCCATTAGGGTGGATAAGCTCTTTGTTTTCTAAAGAAGAATATAAAGTAGAAAAATTATTGAAATATGATGAAGAATTATTAGAAAAAAAGATAAATGAATTAAAATGCTTTAAGGAAGAAAATATGATAAAACCTAAAAATCCTAATTTAGTATATAGTAATTATAAGTATGATATTATTCCAGAGGACAACGGTAAATATATAAATAAAGAAATCCTTGTAAAAAGTATAAGTGATGCTCTAAATAATCACAAAAAAGAAATAGATTTAGAGAAAGCAGGTTGCTATACAAAGCCTAATTACAATTCCAATTCTAAAGAGGTAATAGATGCTAAAGCTATAATGGATAAGTATGTATCTTCAAAGATAACATTGAAGATTCTAGATAAAAGCCAATATATAGATGGAAACACAATAAGTCAGTGGCTAACATTAGATGAAAGTTATAATGTTGGATTAGACAAGACTAAAATAACATCCTATATAAACAATTTAACTTCTAGTTATAATACAGTAGGTAAAACTAGAAGTTTTAAGGCATCTTTAGGAAATATAGTTAATGTTTCTGGAGGCGATTATGGTAGAAAAATTAATAATACTGGATATGTAGACGAGGTGGTTTCTGCAATAAAGAATGGACAGACTGTTACAAAGGAATATAGTATCACCCAAAGTACAGTAAATGGAACAAGCTCCGATATTGGAAATACCTATGTAGAGGTTAATTTAACAAAACAGTATATATGGTGTTATAAAGATGGAGATCTAGTTGCTGAAGGGGATATTGTAACAGGTAATGTGAGCAGTGGATGTGCAACTCCACAAGGTGTGTACAAGCTAAAATCTAAAGAAAGAGATAGAATTTTAAGAGGTCCTGGTTATGCATCACCAGTAGCATACTGGATGCCATTCAATGGTGGTATAGGTCTTCATGATGCGACCTGGAGAAATAGTTTTGGAGGAAGTATATATAAAAATAATGGATCTCATGGGTGTATAAACTTACCCTATAATGTAGCAAGTAAAATATATAATAGTATAAAGGTTGGAGATCCAATAGTATGCTATTTTGAATAATTTTTTTAGAAAGCTCTTACCTTGTTAAGAGTTTTCTTTTTTTATATGACTTAGAGCTTTGTAATGGAACAACCAAAATAAATATTCACTCCACTTTTTTATTTAATAGTGATATATTTTTATTGTTAGGGGGGACGGAGATGAATTTTATAAATCATTTTAAAACAATAACAGCACATAAGTTATTAGTAATGAAATATTGCTTTAAACTAGGTTTGTATAAACAAGGGCTATTACATGATTTATCAAAGTATTCTTGGATAGAGTTTTCAGCAGGAATAAAGTACTATAAGGGATATGTAAGTCCTAATGGTATTCAAAAACTAAAAGAAGGGTGTTCACCAGCATGGCTTCATCATAAAGGTAGAAATAAACATCATTTTGAATATTGGATAGACTATGGAATAAGGGAAGAAGATGGATTAATGGGAATGAAGATGCCAACAAAGTATGTAGTGGAAATGTTTGTGGATAGAATGTGTGCATCTAAAAATTACTTGAAGGAAAAATATGAGGACAGTAGTTCATTAGAATATTATGAAGAAAGAAAAGATAATTATTTAATTCACCCTGAAAGTAGAAGATTATTAGAAAATTTGTTGAAAATGTTAGCTGAAAATGGAGAGGAAAAAACTATTCAGCATATAAAGAAAAAAATACTAGTATAATTATTATTTTATATTGATAAAAAATAATAATTTTGATAAGGTCATATATAGTGATATTAGATGTAAGGTGGTAAACATGATTATGAAATATAAAAAACCTGAACTACTTGCACCAGCAGGCAATTTAGAAAAGTTAAAGATAGCATTTCAATATGGAGCAGATGCAGTTTACTTTGGAGGTAGGGCGTTTTCTTTAAGAGCAGCAGCACAAAATTTTTCTTTTGATGATATGAGAGAAGGAGTTAAAATAGCTCGTGAATTAGGGAAAAAGATGTATTGTACAATTAATGTAATGCCTAGAAATGAAGAGATAAAAGAGATGATTCCTTATTTAAAAACTCTTGAAGAAATAGGAATTGATGCAGTTTTAGTATCTGATTTAGGTGTTTTATCAGTAGTAAAAAAGCATACAAATCTTCCTATACACATAAGTACACAAGCTAATACGATAAATTATGAAGCTTGTAACATGTGGGAAACACTTGGAGCAGAACGTGTTGTACTAGCAAGAGAGTGTTCCTTAGAGGAAATAGAGAATATAAGAGGAAATATATCTGAGAAATTAGAATTAGAAGTGTTTGTTCATGGAGCTATGTGTATATCTTATTCTGGAAGATGTCTACTTTCAAGCTATATGACTGGAAGAGATTCTAATAGGGGATCTTGTGCACAATCTTGTAGATGGAAATATTCATTAGTAGAAGAAAAGAGACCAAATGAGTACTTCCCTATAGAAGAAGATTCTAAGGGAACATATATAATGAACTCAAAGGATTTGTGTATGATAGATCATATACCTGAATTAATGAATGCTGGAATTTCATCTCTTAAAATAGAAGGAAGAAATAAAAGTGAATATTATGTAGCTTTAGTTGTAAATGCATATAGGAAAGCCATAGATTTATATTATGAAAATCCAGAAGAATATAAGCTTCCAAAAGAAATTAAAGAAGAATTATATAAAGTAAGCCATAGGGAATATTATACAGGATTCTTTTTTAATGAACCAAAGAGTGAAGGATTAATATATAATACAAATTTCCATGTTAGAGATTATGATGTGGTAGCAATTGTTTTAGATTATGATGAAGAAACAGGAATAGCTACATGTAGACAAAGAAATAAATTCGTACAGGGTGATAAGGTTGAAGTTTTATCTCCTACAGAAATGGGAAAAGAATTTATTGTAAGTGAATTATATAATGGAGATGGAGAAAAAGTAGAAGGATGTCCACATCCAGGAATGATATGTAAGGTAAAGGTTCCATTTAAGGTGGAAAAAAATACATTTATTAGAAAAGAATTATAGATTTAGTTTTTATAAAAAGACAATTATATGTAATATAGTTGTCTTTTTTTAACGTCTAGAAAATTATAAATAGTATATATTCCAAGGTATTAAGAATTTTATAGATACAATTGTAGAAAAAAAAAAACATAAAGTGATAAAATGAAAGTGGTAAAATAGAAAATTAAGTTAGATGTACATTAGAAAGTAGGAGAAGCATGTTAGAAACTATATTGCTAGCTTTTTTGTTTGCAAAAATTAAAAAGCTTGATATAAAACCTATTTTTAAAACATGGCATATATATCCCATAGTTGTTTTAGAAATTATAAGTATAATTGGACAAGTTATGATTTTTAATGAGAACTATCAAATGTTAAGAATAGTATCCTTTTTAAAAACTATATATCTTACATCATATTTATTTTTAGTATTTAAATATGAGATATACAATATAGCATTGATAGGAGCTGCTTGCGTATTTGGTGGGGGAATTTTGAATGATTTAGCAATTAAAGCAAATGGTGGGTTCATGCCGGTATTTCCTTCTATCTCATATATAACTGGATATGTAAAGCCAGAAAGTTTTAATGTTGTAAAGGATATCCATGTTTTAGGTAGTAGTGCTTCTAAATTTAAAATTTTAACTGACTATATAGACTTAGGATATAGCATCTTAAGTGTAGGAGATGTATTTATAAGAGTATTCGTTTTCTTGGTAATTTTTTATTCCATAAAAAAATCTAATGATAAGTATCTGGAGGTGAATATATAATGTTGAGAATAACTTTATTTGAATTCGTTTTTAGAGGAATTCCAGAGTTAGTACTATTTATTCTAGCAGCGTATATTTTTTCAAGAACAAAAATACATAAAAGAGATTTTATAATAGCAATTTTAGTATCCAATGTAGGTGTATTTTTAATAAGAAACCTTCCTATTGGTTATGGGGTACATACTATTTTAAATATAATTTTTCAAAGTGTTGTAGTAATAAGAGTTTGCAAAATTGATCCTATTAAAACTGTAAAAGCATCAATTTTATCAACTATAATATTATTTGGATCAGAATTTTTGAATGTAGGTTTACTTAATATTATCTTTAAAAATGATATTACCATTATGTTTGAGAATATTAAAATAAAGACTATATGTGGATTACCGTCTTTGTTAATTTTTGCTATATGTATATATTTGTATAATTTATATATGAAAAAGAGGGAATATAAATGCTTGGCGTAGAGAAATTATGCAAGAGGTTATCTAGTTTTATTTCAAAAGAATTAGACTTGGAGAAAGATAAAGAAGCTGTAGTTAATTACGGGATTTTTTCATTAATCCAGATATTTATATCAATAGGGTTAGTGATAGTGTTCGGATTAATCTTTGGAGTGCTAATAGAAGCACTTATAGCTTCCTTTACTGGAAGTTTATTAAGGAAAAGCTCTGGCGGGGTACATGCAGATTCACCTGGAAAGTGTACAGCAATAGGAACAGTAATGTGTGTAGGAATAGGGCTAATAAGTAAAAAAATAGATATTTCTATAAGCCTTATGATACTTATAGAAATATGTATATTTATTTGGTCTTACATAATTATATTTAAATATGCACCAATAGACAGTTTGGCCAAGCCTATAAAAAAAGAAGAAAAGAGAATGAAATTAAAAAAAGCTTCAATAGTGATATTAACTATCTATTTAATAATTATCACTTTAAATACTATATTATTCCACTTAAGTGGGGAAGAGAAATACATAGTATACAGTTTGTGTATGTGTTTTTCTATAATTTGGCAGGTATTCTCGCTAACTAAAAGTGCTCATTATTTATTTGGTAAGAATTAGCTATTGGAAATAAAATTAAAGGCAGGTGATAAAATGAAAAAGAAAATTTTAATGTCTTTAGCAGCAATATCAACTTTCATAGCTTCAATAGTTGCTACTTCTGCTTGTACATGGTATTTCTATCAACCAGAAGAACCAGAATGCTTAAGAGACAAATAGCAAGACTAAGCGTAATGAGACCTTAATAGGTCTCATTACAAGTTTAGAGGTATGAGAAGATGAATAAAGTTAAAAATACAAAAGAAACTCAATTAAGAAACATAATAGATATGATAAAGATAATATCATTATTATCTTTAGGAATTATATTATGTAAGTATTTATATGATAGAAATACAATTTCGCAAGAAAATCCATATGAAGTATTTAGCTTAAATATAGTTATTTTACCATTACTATTTTTGCTTATTATTTATGTAATATGGATTAGTTCAATCTCTACAAATTCTAATAAGTGGTACATAAATATATTAAAGAAATATGAAATGGAGATATATATAATTTTATTTTCAGCTATAATTATATTTTTTGGAGGATATGAGAGCGAATATAAGTTCTTGTATTTATTCCTGATTATATCCGCAACTATACAAGATGGTATGAAAAAAGGCCTAGGTGTAGCTGGAATTTCATCCGCTATAATCTTGGTTATAGATTTAATTATTGGATTTAGCGATAAGGTAAATAACAACTTTGAAAAAGATTTGATTTTATCAGCTATTTTTATTGTAACTGCTTGGATATTAGGGATATATGTAAGGATAGAACAGGAGTATATAGAGCATCTAGAAGAGGTAGTAAATAAAGATGGTTTAACAGAAGTGTATAATCATAGATTTTTTTATGATAGTTTAAAGAAAATGATAAGTGAATGTAAGGAAGAAAAGATATCTTTAATATTCTTAGATATTGATTATTTTAAGCATTATAATGATTTGTATGGACATCAAAAGGGAGATGAAATATTAAGAGGTATAGCTAAGCTTATATCTGATAAGGTAAGAGAAGGTGATATAGTAGCAAGGTATGGGGGAGAAGAGTTTGCTGTTATATTACCCAATACAACAGAAGAAGAAGGCTTAAAAGTTGCAGAGAAATTGCGTGAAGAAATTGAGCTTACGTATTTTTATGGAGAAGAGAATCAACCGAATGGGAGAATAACAGTGTCTATAGGTGTATCTGTATATCCTGATAAAGCTAAGGATGATTTAGAACTAATAAAAAGTGCAGATGATGCATTGTACAGAGCAAAGTTTTTTTCTAAGAATAGGGTTGAATCCTATTCTTCAGTTTTAGATGAAATAACTAAAAATATTGAGGGGAAAGATATAGAGCTTGTAACATCAATAAAGACTTTTATTAGTATCATAAATGCTAAAGATAGATATACATATGGACATGTTGAAAGAGTAGTTATATATTGTAGGGCTATTGCGGAGGAATTGAATTTATCTAAAAGTGATAGAGATACTTTAATATATGGTGCTTATATGCATGATATAGGGAAGATTAATATAGATGAAGATATACTTTGTAAGAAAATGAAACTTTCAGATGATGAATGGATGCAGCTTAAAAAGCATCCTGAAAATGGTATCAAGATAATAAAGCCAGTTAAAGCACTTAGAAATGTTATACCATTGATTTTATATCATCATGAAAGGTATGATGGAAAAGGGTATCCTAATAATTTAAAAGGAGAAGAAATTCCATATCTAGCAAGAATACTTACTATAGCTGACAGTTTTGATGCTATGACAACTAATAGACCATATAATGTACGAAAGAGTTTTAAGGAAGCAGTGGAAGAGTTAAGAAGGTGTAGTGGTACTCAATTTGATAAGGAAATAGTAGAGGTATTTATAAAAGCATTAAGTAAAAGTAATACTTTAATAAAATAAAAAGAACTTTGAAATTTCAAAGTTCTTTTTATTTTATGCACAAAGCTCATTGTAGTATATTACATATTTGTATAAAATAGTAATATAGGTGAGAAAGAAGGAGTTGTGTTAACTTGGGGCGAATAATAAAAAAAGTTTTAGTGGCTAACAGAGGGGAAATAGCAATAAGAATTTTTAGGGCATGTCATGAATTAGGCATAAGAACTGTAGCTATATATTCAGAGGAGGATAAATGCTCATTATTTAGGACTAAGGCAAATGAGTCATACTTAATCGGAAAAAATAAAGGACCTGTTGAGGCTTACCTAGATATTGATGGTATTATTTCCTTAGCATTAAAAAAGCATGTAGATGCTATACATCCAGGTTACGGTTTTTTATCTGAAAACCCTGAATTTGCAAGAAAGTGTGAAGAAGCAGGTATTAGATTTATAGGACCTAAGCCAGAAATGATGGATAAACTAGGAGATAAGATAAAATCCAAGGTGGTAGCAAAAAGTGTAGGAGTTCCAGTGATTCCAGGGGTAGAAAAAGCTATATCATCTGAAGAAGAGGCTTTGGGTTTTGCTAGAAAGTGTGAATATCCAGTAATACTAAAAGCTGCTGCAGGTGGTGGCGGAAGAGGCATGAGGATAGTTAAAAAGGAAGAGGATTTAATATCATCATATATTAGTGCAAGAAGTGAGGCTAAAAAGGCCTTTGGTATAGATGATATATTTATTGAAAAGTATATAGAGGGCCCTAAGCATATAGAAATACAAATACTAGGAGATGATTATGGCAATATAGTACATTTATATGAGAGGGATTGTTCAATACAAAGAAGACATCAAAAGGTTGTAGAATTTAGTCCCGCTTTATCTTTATCAGTAGAAAAAAGAAAAGAGATATGTAATGATGCAATTAAAATAGCTAAAGTAGTTAATTATAGAAGTGCAGGAACTATTGAATTCTTGGTAGATAAACATGGGAATCACTACTTTATAGAGATGAATCCAAGAATTCAAGTAGAGCATACCGTAACGGAAATAACAACTGGTATTGATATAGTACAAAGTCAAATACTTATAGCAGAAGGATTTAAATTATCATCAGATGAAATTGGAATTAAGAGTCAGGATGATATTAAGCCAAGAGGATATGCAATTCAATGTAGAATAACCACAGAGGATCCTGCAAATAACTTTTCTCCTGATAATGGTAAGATGGATGTTTATAGGACAGGATCTGGATTTGGTATAAGACTTGATGGTGGTAACGGATTTGAGGGGGCAGTGGTAAGTCCTTATTATGATAGCTTGTTAGTGAAGATAACATCATTTTCTAGAACTTTTGAAGATGCAGTAAGAAAGTCTATTAGATCTATAAAAGAATTAAACATAACAGGAATAAAAACAAATGTAGATTTCCTTATTAATGTTCTTAATAATGATATATTTCAACATGGAGAGTGTGACACAAATTTTATTTCATCTAATCCTCAATTATTTAATATAGAACCTACAACTAATGAAGAGCAAAGGGTTCTTAGAATGATTGGTGAGAAAGTGGTAAATGAAACAAAGGGAGAAAAGAAGGATTATGATTTTCCTATAATTCCTCAACCTAAAATAGATATAAAAACTCTTATAGGGACAAAACAAATACTTGATGAACAGGGAGCTGAAGGTGTTATAAAGTGGATAAAAGATCAAAAGAAGCTTTTATTAACTGATACTACAATGAGAGATGCCCAGCAATCATTGGTTGCAACTAGAGTTAGAAGTAGAGATATGATAAGTATAGCAAAAGCTACAGCAGATTATGGGAAAGACCTATTTTCTCTTGAAATGTGGGGAGGAGCAACATTTGATACAGCATATAGATTTTTAAAGGAAGATCCATGGGAGAGGTTAGATGAGTTAAGAAAAAGAATTCCTAATGTTATGTTTCAAATGCTTATAAGAGGGGCTAACTGTGTAGGTTATAAGAATTATCCTGATAATGTAATAAGGGAATTTATTAGGGAATCATCTAAAAGTGGTATAGATATATTTAGAATATTTGACTCTTTAAATTGGTTGAAAGGTATAGAGGTTTCTTTAGATGAGGTTTTAAGTTGCGGAAAAATAGCAGAAGTAGCATTATGTTATACAGGAGATATTTTAGATACTAATAGAGATAAGTATTCATTACAATACTATGTAAATAAGGCAAAAGAAATAGAGAAAGTGGGAGCACATATTCTTGCTATTAAAGATATGTCTGCTCTACTTAAACCATATTCAGCTAGAAAATTGATAAAGGCATTGAAGAATGAAATATCAATACCAATACATCTTCATACACATGATACAACAGGAACAGGTGTGGCTACAGTTCTAATGGCTGCAGAGGCTGGGGTTGATATTGTTGATACTACTTTCAATGGTATGTCAGGGCTAACAAGTCAACCAGCATTAAATTCCATAGTTGCAGCTTTAGAAAATACAGATAGAGATACTGGAATTGATTTGAATGATATTCAAAAGCTTTCAGATTATTGGGATGGTATAAGACCTATATATAGCAAGTTTGAATCAGGTTTAAAATCTGGAAGTGCTGAAATATATAAATATGAAATACCTGGAGGACAGTATTCTAATTTAAGACCTCAAGTAGAGAGCTTTGGATTAGGTCATAGATTTAAAGAAGTTAAGCTTATGTACAAGAGAGTCAATGAAATGGTTGGGGATATAATTAAGGTTACACCATCTTCTAAGATGGTTGGAGATATGGCTATATTTATGGTTCAAAATGATCTCACTCCTGAAAATGTATATAATAAAGCTAAAAATATGGCTTTTCCAGATTCTGTGGTATCTTATTTTAAAGGTATGATGGGACAACCAGAAGGTGGATTTCCAAAGGATCTTCAAAAGCTAGTTTTAAAAGGAGAGAAACCTATTGATGTAAGACCGGGAGAGTTATTAAAAGATGAAGATTTCCAAGGAATAAAAGGGCATATAAATAAGAGATTCAGTATTAAAGCTACTAATAGGGATGCAATAAGTTATGCATTATATCCAGATGTATATGAAGAATATTTAAAGTTCCTTCAAGAGTTTGGTAATGTAAGCAGGATTAGAAGTGATGTGTTTTTACATGGATTAGCAGAGGGAGAAGTAAGCGAAATAGATTTAGGAGAAGGAAAAACTATAATAGTTAAGCTTGTACAAATAGGAAATATAGATTTAGATGGATATAGAAATGTTGATTTCGAAATAAATGGATATAGAAGGTCTATAAGAATTAAGGATAGAACTCAAACTGTAAGAAGTGTTCTTGGAGAAGACAGTAAATTTAGAATGGCTGATTCAAATAATAAGTCTGATGTTGGTGCAAGTATACCAGGTAATATTATTAAAATTTTAGTGAAAAAAGGAGAAAGAGTTGAAGAGGGTCAAAGCTTAGCTGTAATTGAAGCTATGAAGATGGAAACTAATATAGTAGCAACAATAGAAGGTATAATAGAAGCAGTATATGTTTCAGAAGGACAACAAGTTAAAACTGGAGAATTATTAATGAAAATTTCAAATTAAAGTAGAGAAGCTCGTATTGAATACGAGTTTCTCTTTTTTTATAATGTTAATCTCATTATACTGTTAGCATTAAAGTCTAAGCTACTATTAGCGTAGTATTCTCCTTCATCTCCTGTATTTTTAATAGTAAGAGGTTCAGGGGAGAATAACATGAAAACTAGATTGTCCATATTCCACTTAATACTGTTAGAAGTATCACTAGGAACGTTGAATAATAATTCTAATGTTCTGTTATCTAATAAAGTTCCCTTTAAGGTTATAGCTACATCCGCTGTTGTTTTTTCAGCATCATTTTCTAAGAATAATTTATTTTCTGATGGAGCTTCTTCACGAACATACAATTTTCCGAAGTTGTCTATATTCATATATGGTTTATCTAATGGTGTAGTATTATCCATATCTATGAACTTTAGATTTGTAATTCCTGTATCACTTAATAAATCGCTTGGTAAGGAATTACTATCTATATCATAATTGAATGTCATAGTGAACTTACTATCAGTTACAAGTCCATTAGATACAAATGTTGTATTTAAAATATAGAAATTAGATACAGGAGTATAATCAAAGCTTTCTATTCTATTAGAATTTATATCTACTGTACCGAGTGTAGGATTCATAGCATTTGTTCTAACAAAAAGAGAATGAGAGGTTATTGCTGCACCTCCAGATGCAGGTATATATCCTTTGATTAATAAGGTGTCTTTATTATTTGTTATTGATACAGATTTAATTGGAGTAACTACATAAGGTGAATTTTCTTGAGTATTCTTAAAGGATACTACGAAGTCATTGTTTTGAGTTGCTTTAATATCGTTAGAGAATTTAACAGCTATTTCATAAGGATATCCTATAGCTATAATAGTATCATCACCAATACCTAAAGTATATTTAGTAGGTTCAGTACTTAAGTTACTTAAGCTAATTCCTACTAGATTTGAAGGGATACTATTTAGTATTTCTCTATTAAAGACGTCTTCTGTAATATTTTTTCCGAATATATCTACTATTCCATTTGGAGTTGTTGCGCCTACATATGCATATTTATATCCAGAGTTTAGAGAATTTTCTTCTAATGAGAATATTATACTAGTATTATCCTCAGAAAGTTCAGTATCTAATATTGTTAAAGTTTTTAGTTTATTAAACTCATCTAAATTAGAAGGATCAATTACATTTTCACTAACCTTTATTATAAAATCGCTAGGAGATACTGATAAAAACTCATTTGTATAGGACTTTCCACCAACTGTTACCTTATCTGTATAGTTGTAAGTCATTTTATTATGAGCCTGCATTTCAACATTACCTTTAGACAAATTAATCAAAGGTACTGCAGCATCTATTTTTTCACCCTCACATAATGGATATACATTTCCAGATGCATTACATACATATTTATAATCTGAGAATTTTAATCCTGTATATCCGATATGAATAGAGTAATTGTTGTTAGGTGTTCCATCAGTTGCTCCAAAAGTAGGATATTGAGAATCTAATGGTAAAGTAAATCTTACCCATTTGTTATTTTCCATAACATAAGTTGTAGTATTTTCAGGTAAAGGATTCTTAGTAGATTCATTAGTTGACTTAATGAACTTATAGTTAATTGGAAGGTTTGCAGCACATTGAGAACCACTTGAAGATATAGTCATTGGAGTAGAATATTTTATTATTATAGAATTACTAGTATCATCAATTATATCCTCAGTAGAATTAAGTGCTATAATCTCTACTAGTTCAGGTAATGATAAATCACTAATATTAACTATCCTATTTGTTGATTGTATTCCTTCACCATTTTCATCAACAATAGAATTTTCATTAATAACTAGGCTGTAGTCACCAGTTGGAAGTAATTCTTTTGTTGTAAGGACTACTGTTGTTTTATCAGACCCAAACTCAGCTGATAGAATTTCTTGAGGCAAGTTTTCTGAATTTAATAAAGTATAGTTTGTTTTATTATTAGCGCCAACCCCAGAAACATCATCTTTCATTACTGTTGAGAAAGATAGATTAATAATTGTATTCTTTGGATTTATAATATTCATGTCTTGGCTAGCACTTTTTAGTGTAGGCTTTATACTTTCAATAGTTGCTTGTAATGGAGTAAGAGGTATAGAGTAACCATTGGCATCAAATAAAATAGGTGTATCAGATGGTAAATTACCAACCTTTAAAGTTTGTATTCCTATATTTAATGGACTATCTAAACCTAGCAATAAGGTGTTAAAAGTATTATCAACTCTAGAAACTCTATCTACAGATATAGGGTTATTATTTTCATCGAATAGTATATTACCAGTTAACCCTGTTGAAGGTTTTGGAAGTAATACGTTGTTATCAAACTTAACTATTAATTCATTTCTTGAAATTGCATCTAAGTTAGTTGCTTTTGCTGGAGTATTTGTTACTTGAACAGAAAATGGAACTTCCATTGGAGGTACTATTCTTTGTTCTACTGTTTGATCAACTATTACGGTGGATTTATCTAATGGATTTGTGTGGTAAACTCCATTATTTATTTGTAATATATGATTTTGTATAGTTGTAACAGGAAGTATCTTACTATCTTCTTCGAAAAAGATACTTCTCATGTCTGGGCTAATACTTGCTATATCCTTTTTTAAAGCACCATCCCATTTGGCTATAGAGGTATTTGTGGAGGTATTAGCAAGCCTATTATAGAAAATACCATAAAAATTTGTAAGAATATCATCTGAATTTGCAGATAATAAATTATCTACAGGATATCTAAAAGAAACCTTTAAAATTCTATTGCCTAGAGCTTCAACTTTTACGTCATTAGTTGGGTCTGCTATTGCTGAAATTGAGTCAAAAGAAAAATTGTATGCTTCACTAGTTTCATTATTATCATTAGTTACAGTAATAGAGTATTGTTTATTAGGAATTAGGTTTTCACCTATTAATAAAAAGGTCTTTGTATTTTTGTTGGTAGAATCAAAAGAGTTTGGAACTAATGTTCCATTATACACTTTTGATGGATTATCAGAATCAAACAACTTAATATTATAATTGTTATTAAAATTAGTATTTAGATATATATCTAAACTTTTGTTATTGGGATTTAGAACGCTTTCTATTTGGAAAGCTGCTGAGTTCTCAGCCATAATAAAGCCTCCTTTATTTTTTAAAACGAAAGTTAATATAAATAAAATATATATTCTTCTTATTTATTTTATGTAAAGTAAGTGAATTGTGTTCTATATTTAAGCACTAAAATGATTAAAGTATCATATTGTGTGAATATAGAAATGCTTAAAGAGGATATTAATGAAAGAAAATAACAATAATCAAAAAGAAGTAAACAATGAATCTTCAGTTTCTGAGGAAGAACTTTTTAAGCAATTAAATATATTAAATATTTCATATGATTCTTTATTACTTATTTTACTTGCAATTATTTTGAATATAGAGTTTGTTAGTGGAGAGAGAATTAAGATATTAGATAAACTAAATAATACTAATATGGCTGATTCTTTGCCAGATTTAAGTAAGATACCTAGGATATCTAATGAAATATTTCTTTTAACTACATCAATTTTTTTATTTATAAATTATGATGCTTTTGAAACAGCAATAGAAAATGATGCTTCTAGAAGAGATGAGATTAGGGCATTTAGAGCTTTTATATCAAGTTTTCTTATATTAGTTGCAACATCAATTACTAGCGGTAATCTAGAAGTATAAGAAGGTATTAAAAACGTATTTGTTTTATAATACCTTTTTTTAGTTATAAAGTTTTAAACTTTATTAATTCTATATTTTTAGATATATAACAATCTTTTTCGGGTTCAATATTACATAAGTCTGTTGATAAATATTTCTTATTATCATCAGCGAAAACTGTCACTATAACAGGATTCTTTTTTTGTGATAGTTCATAGGCCTTTATTGCGCCTAGGAAGTTAGCACCAGAAGATATCCCAACTCCTAGCCCTAAAGTTTTAGATAACTTTTGTGCCATAAGTATTGCGTCTCCATCATTAACTCCAATAACATCATTGACTTTAGAAAAATCTAAAATAGGAGGGATAAACTCATCTACAATTCCTTGGATTCTATGGTCATTTACTTGAGTTCCTGTAGATAGAGTGGGTGAATTAGATGGTTCGAGAGGATATATTTTTATATTAGGATTATGTTTTTTTAAATATGTCCCAATTCCCATAACAGTTCCTCCTGTACCTACACCAGCAATAAATGCAGAAGGAGTTAGATTGTGCTTTTTTAATATGTTCAATATTTCTGGTCCAGTAGAGCAGTAGTGTGCTTCTGTGTTATATTTATTAGAAAATTGCTTTGGTAAAAATACATTCTTATTATTTTTAGCAATTTCTTCTGTGATGGATATACATTTTAAGAATCCACCATCCTCCTTGGATACTAAGTTTATTTCTGAACCAAAGCCTCTTAATAATTTCTTTCGTTCATCACTCATCCAGTCAGGCATGTATATTACCACATTATGACCTAAATAAGTACCAATTGAACTGAAAGAAATCCCAGTATTTCCACTTGTAGCTTCGATTATAGTATCATTAGGGTTTAATTCTTTGTTTTCATATGATTTCTTTATGATATGAAGTGCCATTCTATCTTTTATACTTCCTGTATAATTATAGTATTCTAGTTTTGAATAAATTTTTATTTCCTTACCATTATAAACACAGGTTATTTCTACTAGAGGTGTGTTACCAATTAGCTTTTCTAATGATTTTAGTTTTGAATGTATATTTAACATTGTACAACTCCTATATATTGTTTATTTTATTGAAAATGAAGTCTCACATTAATTCTAATGCAAAGACTTTATTTTTTAGAACTAATTAATATTTACATTATGCTATTATAGCCAAGTATTTATTTAGATTACATTATTATTGATAAATCTAACAATACTGCACCTTTTAAGCCCTACAAATCATAAATATGTTTTTTATTTTTATTAGTTACAAATAAAAAACTTAATATTTTATTATAAATAGCTAATTCTATTGCTGTAGGATAATAAAAAAATTATAATAAAAGTGTCATAAATGTTAAAAAAATAATAATTAAGAGAGGTAAATATGAAAGTAAATTGGAATACTAAATATAATACAATATGCGTATATACATTTATTTTAGTGTGTTCTATTATATTATTTTATTTGTCAATATCACAATTAGAAGTGTTGTGGGGGAAGATAGGGAAAGTATTAAGTTTATTACAACCATTTATATTTGGATTTGCTATTGCGTATCTATTAGATTTTTTATTGAGATTTTATGAAAGTAGAATGGAAAATATTAAATGCTTTAAAAAAGTGAGTTTTAGAAGAAAAAGAACTGTAGGGCTAATATTAACTTATATAACTACATTTTTAGTTATAGTTTTATTTATGCAATTTGTTTTACCACAAGTAATAGACAGTCTGGTTGGGTTAATAAATGATATTCCTACATATATAAACAATACAACAAAGTTATTTGAGGAGATTGTTCATAAATTTGATTTAAATGAAGAGGTATTTAATTTTATAAATACGAATTTTAATGATGTAACTAATTATATAATAAAGCAAGTAACAAATATGTTACCTGTATTGGGTGGGGTAGTAACTTCTACAGCTGCAGGATTATGGAATGTAGTGCTTGGAATAATAATTTCAATATACATTTTAATTGATAAGGAAAAGTTCTGTGCATTAGCTAAGAAAGTTAGCTATGCTATTTTACCACAAAGAGCTGCAAATAAGACTATAGAAATAACTCATAGAAGTAGTGATACTTTTGGAAAGTTTTTAAGTGGAAAGATACTTGATTCGTTAATAATTGGTATATTAACATTTGTTGTTTTAACAATATTTAAAATGCCATATACCTTATTAGTATCTGTAATAGTTGGTATAACTAATATAATTCCATTCTTCGGACCGTTTATTGGTGCTATACCTTCAGTAATAATAATATTATTTGTATCTCCAGTTAAAGCTTTATGGTTTTTACTTATAATTCTTGTGATACAACAAATTGATGGTAATATAATAGGGCCTAAGATTTTAGGAGACTCTATAGGTATATCAGCATTTTGGATATTGTTTTCTATATTAGTGGCTGGTAAATTCTTAGGGTTAGTAGGAATGGTAATAGGTGTACCTTTATTTGCAGTAATATACTCTATAATAAAAGAGGTAGTAGAAAGTCAATTAGATAAGAAAGGTATGAAGACAAAAACAGAAGATTATATGTAATATATTAAAGGAGGAGTATTGATGATTAGAGAAGAATTATTAGAAAGATTTTTAAGGTATGTTAAGGTGAATACAAAATCTGATGAAAGAAGTGAAACTACTCCAAGTACAGCTTGTCAATTAGATTTAGCCAGAATCTTAAAGGATGAATGTGAAAAGATGGGGTTAAAAGAAGTAACTCTTGATGATAAAGGATATGTAATGGCAACTTTACCTAGCAATATTAAGGAAAACGTTCCGGTTATAGGTTTTATAGCTCACATGGATACATCTCCAGATTTTAAAGGAGAATGTGTAAATCCTCAAATAGTAGAATACAATGGTGGAAATATATATTTAAATAAAGATATACATTTAAGTGAATCTAGTTATCCTGTTTTAAAGAAGTTAATTGGAGAAACTATAATTACAACTGATGGAACAACTCTTCTTGGAGCTGATGATAAAAATGGTATTGCAGAAATAATGACTGCAATGAGCTATTTAATAAAACATCCAGAGATTTCTCATGGAAAGATAAGAATAGCATTTACCCCTGATGAAGAGGTAGGTAGAGGTGCAGATTTCTTCGATGTAGAAAAGTTTGGAGCAGATTTTGCTTATACAATAGATGGTGGAGCGTTAGGAGAATTAGAGTGTGAAAACTTTAATGCCTCTTCTGCTATAGTTAAGGTAAATGGCAGCAACATTCATCCAGGATATGCTAAGGACAAAATGAAAAATAGTATTCTTATAGCATATGAATTCCATAATGAGTTACCACAAAATGAATCACCACAACATACAAGTGGATATGAAGGATTCTATCATTTAAATGATATTGAAGGTTCAGTAGAAAGTACAACTTTAACTTATATATTGAGAGATTTTGAAACTGATGGAATAGATAATAGAAAGAATAAATTAAATGATATTAAAGAGAAGCTAAATTCAAAATATGGAGATGGAACAGTAGAAATTATTCTAAAAGATCAATATAAAAATATGAAGGAAATAATTGATGAGTATCCAGAAGTAATGGAGAGAGCGAAAAAAGCTATGGAAGCTTTAGATATAGTTCCTAAATTAGTTCCAATTAGAGGAGGAACAGACGGATCAAGGTTATCTTTTATGGGGTTACCTTGTCCTAATATATTTACTGGTGGATATAATTTTCATGGTAAATATGAATTTACTGTAGTTTCATATATGGAATTAGCTTGCAAAACAATAATCGAAATATGTAAATGTTAAAAGAAGTCCAATATTGGACTTCTTTTTATTTGTAAATATTTTGATTGGTGAAAGACTTAATTATATTTGTTTAGTTAGGAAGTTATCAATTATATAGAAAAATAAGTTTAAATATAAATGAATGATATAAAGTGTAAATGCACAAAATAAATATAGTTATAACAAGAATATTGTTAAAAAAACTACATACATAGCTATATAAATGTTTTTGTGGAACCTAAAAATATATAAGTTTGACAAAATATTTACAAAAAATCAATTATTTGATGGGTAAGTTAGATAAAAATTAAAAAAGTTAACAAAAAACATTGACAAAAAATAAACAATAAAATAAAATAAAAGTGTGGAAAGAATGATAAAAAAATCACAAATGATTATTATATAAATTTTAGGAGGAACTAAAGATGGCAGTTACTAATGCACAAGAATTAACTAAAAGAATTCAAGAATTAAAAGAGGCGCAAAAGATATTCGCAACTTATACTCAAGAACAAGTAGATGAAATTTTCAGACAAGCAGCTTTGGCAGCAAATAATGCAAGAATTAAGCTTGCAAAGATGGCTGTTGAAGAAACAGGAATGGGTATTGTTGAAGATAAAGTTATAAAGAATCATTTTGCAGCTGAATATATATATAATCAATATAAAGATATGAAAACTTGTGGAGTTTTAGAAGAAGATAAAACTTTTGGGGTTACAAAAATTGCAGAACCAATAGGAGTTATAGCTGCTATAGTTCCAACTACAAATCCAACATCAACAGCTATATTTAAAACATTAATAGCTTTAAAAACTAGAAATGCAATAATAATAAGTCCGCATCCAAGAGCTAAGAAAGCTACAATAGCAGCAGCAAAGGTCGTTTTAGATGCAGCAGTTAAAGCTGGTGCTCCAGAAGGAATTATCGGATGGATAGATGAACCTTCAGTTGAACTATCAGGAAATGTTATGAGAGAATCAGATATAATACTAGCTACAGGTGGCCCAGCGATGGTTAAGGCTGCTTACTCATCAGGAAGACCAGCTTTAGGAGTTGGTGCAGGAAATACTCCAGCCATTATAGATGAAACAGCTCACATAAAAATGGCTGTAAACTCAATTTTATTATCTAAGACATTTGATAATGGGGTTATATGCGCATCAGAACAATCAATAGTTGTTTTAGAAGAAGTTTATGATGAAGTTAAGAGAGAATTAGCAGATAGAGGAGCTTACATCCTTAAGGGTGAAGAAATAGATAAGGTTAGAAAAGTAATCTTAAATGATAGAGGTGGCCTAAATGCAGATATTGTTGGTCAATCAGCATATAAGATTGCACAAATGGCAGGAGTGAATGTTCCAGAATCAGCTAAGGTTTTAGTTGGAGAAGTAACTTCAGTTGAATTAGAAGAACCATTCTCGCATGAAAAGTTATCACCAGTATTAGCTATGTATAAAGCTAAATCATTCGAAGAAGCTTTAGATAAGGCTGATAGATTAATTGAATTAGGTGGTATGGGACACACTTCAATACTATATACAGATCAAATAAAGTCAAAAGATAGAATATTAACATTTGGTGAAAGAATGAAGACTGCTAGAACTCTAATTAATATGCCAGCAGCACAAGGAGCTATCGGAGATTTATTTAACTTTAAGTTAGCACCATCATTAACACTAGGATGTGGATCATGGGGTGGAAACTCAGTTTCAGAAAACGTTGGTCCTAAGCACTTAATTAACATTAAGAGCATTGCTGAGAGGAGAGAAAATATGCTTTGGTTTAGAGTTCCAGAAAAGACTTATTTCAAATATGGTTGTTTACCAGTAGCTCTTGAAGAATTACACGATATGGGCAAAAAGAAAGCCTTCATCGTAACAGATAAAGTATTATTCCAAATGGGATACACAAATAAAGTAACAGAAGTACTAGAAAAGAACGGAATACAATATAAAATATTCTCAGATGTTGAACCAGATCCAACATTAAGATGTGCAAGAGCTGGTGCTAAGGAAATGCTAGATTTCAATCCAGATGTAATTATCTCTCTTGGTGGTGGATCAGCTATGGATGCTGCTAAGATTATGTGGGTTATGTATGAACATCCAGAAGTTAACTTCCATGATTTAGCTATGACATTTATGGATATTAGAAAAAGAATTTACAAGTTCCCAACAATGGGTCAAAAGGCTATGATGGTTTCAATAGCTACATCAGCAGGAACAGGATCAGAAGTTACTCCGTTCGCAGTTATAACTGATGAAACTACAGGGGTTAAATATCCATTAGCTGACTATGAATTAACTCCAGATATGGCTATAGTTGATGCTGAGTTAATGATGACTTCACCTAAAGGGTTAACAGCTTGTGCAGGTATAGACGTATTGGTTCACTCTATAGAAGCATATGTTTCAATTATGGCGTCTGAATACACTAATGGATTAGCTTTAGAAGCTATTAGATTAGTATTTAAATATTTACCAGATGCTTATAATGAAGGAACAACAAATGTTAAAGCTAGAGAAAAAATGGCTCATGCTTCATGTATGGCTGGTATGGCATTCTCAAATGCTTTCTTAGGAATAAACCACTCATTAGCTCATAAGCTAGGTGCATTCCACCACTTACCACATGGTATGGCAAACTCTCTAGTAATGAACGAAGTTATAAGATTCAATGCTACAGATGCACCAACTAAGCAAGCAGCATTTGCTCAATATAAATATCCAAATGCATCATGGAGATATGCTAGAATTGCAGATCATCTAGGATTAGGAGGATCTACTAATGAGGAAAAAGTAGAATTATTAATCAAAGCTATAGAGGAATTACAAGCTAAGGTTAATATGCCAAAGACAATTAAAGAAGCTGGTATAAGTGAAGATGCATTCTATGCAACACTTGATGAAATGGTAGAGCAAGCATTTGATGACCAATGTACAGGTGCTAATCCAAGATACCCATTAATGAGTGAATTAAAGGAAATTTATATAAAATCTTATGAAGTTAAGAAAGAAGCTTCAAAAGAAGTAAAAAAGCCTAAGAAAAAATAACATTTATATAAAACTACAAAAGTTGATTTCGCAAAAAAGGATCGTATCAAATAAGATACGGTCCTTTTTGTAATGATTAAAATTTATTTTTACTAATTATTTAAGTTTTAGCTATTAATCAAACATTTTTTTATTATATTTAAACCATTAATAATATCCTTTGTACTGACGCTAGATATACTAAGCCTTATTCCTTTTTTGTAAAATGAATTATCTATAAAACAGCGTTTACCAGGTCCTACAATAACTTTGTTATTTCTTAATTCTTTAATTAATATGTCTTCGTTTATATGGTCGGGAAGAAATATATAACTATAAAAACCTGATATGTCAATAAAATAATTTATACCTAGATTTTTCAAAATTAGAAGTTTATTTAAAAGAATTTCATGTTTCCTTTTTAAATCATTAGTTATAACATCGCTATGTTTTTTTAAAATATTACTTCTTATATATATTTCAAGAGTAGCTTGAGATAATAATGATGGTGATATGTAATATCTTATATCTAATTTTTTTATATGATTTTTAAAGGAGTTAATTAAGTTGTTAGGTATAACTGAAACTCCAACTCTCATCCAAGGCATAATTTTTGAAAAACTTTTGAGATATATGACGTGAGTGAAGTCTGAATATGAATAAATAGGGTCGTATTTTTCGTCTAAATAAATATCTGAAAAATAATCATCTTCTACAACATAAACGTCATATTTGGCTGCTAATTTAGCAATTGCTTTCCTTTGAGATTTTTTTAAAGTAGTTCCTAAAGGGTTGTGGTGACGCGGGATTGTATAGAAGAATTTAATAGGCTCTTCTTTAAAAATTTTTTCTAGTTTATCTAAATTAATACCATCTTCGTTTCTCTCAATTCCCATTATATCTATGTTTAGCATTTTTAGGTTATCTAAAAAGTGTCCATAACTTGGCTGTTCTAATAATATCTTTGTTTTATTATTCGGAAAGTTCATATCTATTAATAGGTTAAGAGTTTGAACTGTTCCCATAGTAATAAATAAGTTTTCTTTTTTAGTGAAAACTTGAAAGTTTGATAAATACCTAAGTGAGGCATCTTTTAAAGAATCTACTCCAGTATGATTCGAGTCTAGAGAATTATTTTTGTAAAGGTCTCCTGCCCAATTTAGACAGTGTTTTAAATCAGGTATATTCATATCTCCAATTAAAGTGTTACCGCTATAAAAGTTAATTGTATCTGATGTGCAGATGTTAATTTTATTTATGTTTTCTACAATATAATATCCGCTTTTAGGATTAGCGTATATAACATGATTATTTTTTAAAGTATCATAAGCTTTTATTACTGTGTTTATTGAACAGTTATACATTTTACTAAGCTCACGGACAGAAGGTATTTTTTTACCTACTGTATATATTCCTTTTTCTATTCCTTCTTCTATATCCTTGATTATTTTTTCGTATAATTTACTAATGATAAACACCTTCTTAACTGTTATGGTACAGTTTTAGAATATCATAAGTAAATTTTATTTTCTAGAAGTGAGATAAGCATTAATTAGTATTGCAAGAAATTTATTATAATAATATCAATCGATACGAAAAATAAATTGTTTGACAAAATAAAGGTTCGGAAAAAGTAGAAAAAAGTCTTGACCTGACGAATAATATTATATATATTATAAATATAGTTCGTTATTAGTTCGAAGGAAGGATAGGACATGAAGGTTAATATACATAGAGTAATGAAGGGGATTGAGAGGCTTAGCGAATTTAACTCTACCCCTGAAAAAGGTTGTACAAGATATTCTTACAGCAAAGAGGACCTGCTTGCTAGGAAATATTTAATTAATCAAATGAAAGAGGCAGGGTTTGAGGTACGCGTTGATAATATAGGTAATATAAAAGGGGTATTAAAAGGAACAGAGGAAAAGTTACCAGTGGTTATAAGCGGCTCACATATTGATACTGTTAAACACGGTGGTAATTATGATGGGATACTTGGTGTTGTTGCGGCTATAGAAGTTGGAAGAGTTATAAAAGAGAATAATCTAAAGCATAGAAGAGGATATCAAGTAGTGATTTTTACTGAAGAAGAAGGGTCTAATTTTTCTGTTAATCTTCTTGGAAGCAAAGCCATTGCTGGTAAGATTGAATTTGAAGATATAAAGGATCTTAAAGATAATATGGGTATTTCTATGGTGGATATGATAGAGAAATTAGGAGTTAATTCTAGAAGAGTATCTGAATGTAGGATTCCAAAGGAAGAAATCTATTCTATGATAGAGCTTCATATAGAACAAGGAAGAGTTTTAGATGAAGAAAATATTTCAGTGGGAATAGTTAAAGGAATAAACGCTTTAAATTGGTATGAGGTAAGGATAGAAGGGGAAGCTAATCATGCAGGTGCAACTCCTATGAAGTATAGGAAGGATGCCTTGATTGAAGCTTCAAAATTAATTTCTAAAATACCAACTATAGTTGAAAAGTTTGGAGATGAATCAAATGTAGCAACTGTAGGTGTTATAGAGTGTAAACCTAATTTGCCAAATGTAATTCCAAAAGAAGTAAAGTTCACAATAGATTTAAGAGGTATCGAACCTGATACAAATAGAAGGATTTTAGAAGAAATAAAAAATGAACTTAAAAAGATAGAGAATGGTGGAGTTAAGACTTCTATAAAAGAACTGACTAAGGCTAAGGAAACTAAGTCGAAGGAAGAAATATTAAAAATTATAGAAGAAAAGGCTTTAAAAAGAAAAATAAGTTATAAGTTTATGTATAGTGGTTCAAACCATGATACAAGCATTATTAGTGAAATATGTGATGTGGCTATGATATTTGTACCTAGTGTAAATGGAAGTAGTCATTGCCCAGAAGAGTATACAAAAGAAATAGATATTCAAAATGGATGTCAGTTGTTATTAGATACAGTAGAAGAATTAATTAAGTAAACATTAGGGGGACAAAATGTTAGAAAAACTATTCAAATTAAAGGAACACAATACAAATCCAAAAACTGAAATATCAGCAGGTATAGTTACGTTTATGACTATGGCTTACATTTTAGTTGTACAACCATCCTTTATGGGAGCAGCAGGAATGGATGTTGGAGCAGTAACAGTGGTTACAGCAATTCTTTCAGCGATATTCTCATTATTTATGGGATTATACACTAACTTACCTTTTGCTTTAGCTCCAGCTATGGGAAGTAATGCTTTCTTTGCATTCACACTTGTTGCTGGGGGAGTTGTTTCTTGGCAAACAGGATTAGGAATGGTATTTATTTCAGGAGTTATTTTCTTACTACTTTCTGTTTTAGGATTAAGAGAAGTTATAGTTAAGTTAATTCCTAAGAATGTAAAGCTTGCTATAGGGGCAGCAGTTGGATTCTATATAGTTTCACTTGGATTCAAGAATGGTGGAATTATGCAAGTAGATGGCTCTATTTCTATGGGGGATATTAAAACACCAGCAGTATTACTTACAATTATGGGGTTATGTTTACTGGTTTTCTTAATGTCAAGAAAAGTTAAGGGAGCTGTATTTATAGGAATTATAGCTACTACAATTATAGGGATTCCAATGGGAATTACACAAGTTCCAGAAACTTTAGTATCAATGCCGCCATCAATTGAGCCAATATTTATGAAGCTTGATATTATGGGTGCGTTAAAGTGGAGTTTCTTCCCATTAATATTCACATTCTTTGTTGGAGATTTCTTCTCAACTTTAGGTACATTAATAGGGGTTTCTGCTAAGGCGGATCTTTTGGACGAAGAAGGGAACTTACCAAATATTGAAAAGCCATTCTTAGTAGACTCAATTGCAACAATAGTAGGAGCATTATTTGGTTCAACAGTAGTAACAACTTATATTGAATCAGCTTCAGGTGTTGAAGAAGGTGGAAGAACTGGTTTAACAGCTGTATCAACAGCGGTATGTTTTGCTCTTGCAATATTCATAACACCAATAGTTGGGATGATACCAAATCAAGCTACAGCACCAGCATTAATAATTATAGGATTAATGATGTTATCAGGACTTAAGGATATAGATTTTAGTGATTTCACAGAATCATTCCCAGCGTTCGCTACAATTGCATTTACAATCTTCACAAACAGTATTTCAAATGGTATAAGTATGGGGATTATAGCTTATACATTTACAAAATTAGTTTCGGGTAGATATAAAGAATTAAATTGGGGAATTTATATCTTATCAATACCGTTGATTTTATACTTCTTAATATAGAAATAATAGAGCTGTGGTAATAGAGAAGAAAACTTATTCTCTATTGCCACGGCAACTTTTTATTAAAGTAAAAAGGATGTATCATAATTTTAAATTTTATATGCAGTTCTTAAATGTTTAAAAAGTTTAAAAGTTATAGTAAAAGTGCGTTGTTGAATGGATTTTTGTGAGGTGAACTTTAATTGAAAATAATTTACTTTAAGAATAAAAAATAATAATTATAGTTCCACCACAGAACACCTAAATTATATAGTGAAAGGATGAGTTTTATGTGGATTTTACCTAATGATAAAAAAGGATTAATAGAAGCAGCAAATGGAAAAAGAGAATATGATTTAGTTATTAAGAACGGAAAAATAGTTAATGTATTCACTGGAGAAATATATGAAGGTGAAGTTGGTATATATGAAAAGCATATTGGAGACGTTACATGTAGCATAGATGAGGAAAGAGAGCCTCTTAAAGGGAAAAAATATTATGATGCAGAAGGAAAGTATGTAATTCCAGGATTAATAGATGCACATATTCATATTGAAAGTACTTTACTTACTCCAAGAAATTTTGCAAAGGCAGTTACTGCACACGGGACAACTACGGTTGTTACAGACCCTCATGAAATAGGAAATGTCCATGGAATTAGAGGCGTTAAGTATATGCATGATTCTAGTGAAGGGCTTCCAATGAGACAATACATATTAGCACCATCATGTGTTCCAGCAGTACAAGGTTTAGAAAATGCAGGGGCTGAGTTTGATGAAAAAGATATAGAAGAAATGTTAGATTTAGAAAGAGTTATTGGTATTGGGGAAGTGATGGACTTCATCGGAGTAATTGATAATGATGAAAGGATGGTAAAGATTGTTGAAGCAGCTGAAAAGAGAAATATGTTTATTCAAGGGCATGCTCCATCTTTGACAGGAAAACAATTATCTTCTTATCTTTGTGCAGGAATATTAAGTTGCCATGAAAGTAGAAATGAAATTGAAGCTAGAGATAAGATGAGAAAAGGCATGTATGTTGATGCTAGAGAAAGTTCTATTTCTAAGGATGTAACCAAAATAGTAAAGGGAGTTAAGGATTTTAGATATTTAACAAATCTTACCTTATGTACTGATGATAGAGAAGTGGATGAAATATTAACTAGTGGTCATATGAATGATGTTGTAAAAACAGCAGTTAAGGCAGGATTAAATCCAATTGATGCTATAAGATGTGCAACATTAAATAATGCAAGAGAGTTAGGAATAAGAAATTTAGGTGCATTAGCTCCAGGATATTTAGCAGATATAGTTGTATTGGAGGATTTTGAGAGTTTTAAGGTTAATGCTGTAGTCTTCGAAGGAGAAATAGTGGCTGAAGAGGGAAAACTATTAAAGGAAATAGAAGATATAAAATATGATATTGAAGAAGAAAACTCAGTTCATGTAAAAGAGTTAAAAATTGAAGATTTTATGTTAAAAGCTCCTATAGAAGAAGGTAAGATAAAAACAAAGATAATTCAATATAGAAGTCAAATATCATCAGTTACAGATTTTATAGAAAAAGAATTAAGTGTTAAAGATGGATATATAGATTTATCAGGGGAAGAGGATTTAAAGTTTGTAATTGTTATTAATAGACATGGTAAAGATGAGAACAAATCAATAGCAGTGGTAAAGAATTTTGGGTTAACTAAGGGTGCGTTAGGAAGTACTATATCACATGATAGTCATAATCTAACAATAGTATATGAGGATCCTAAAGAAGCTTTACTAGTAGCAAATGACTTGATTCAAATGGGTGGTGGATTAAGCTGTGTGGAAAATGGTGAATTAAAAGAGCATTTACAACTAAAAGTTGCAGGGCTGATGTCAAATAAAGAAGCAGAAGAGTTATCTAAGGCTGCTAACAAGATGAAGAAAGCTATAAGAGAATTAGGTATTACTGAGATGCCCAACCCATTATTGAGAGTTGTAACGCTTGCACTTCCTGTAATTCCTTGTGCTAAGATGTCTGACTGTGGTGTTGTAGATGTATTGAACAAAAAGTTAGTAAATATATTTGAATGCTAAAAGCTTGATAAAAATATCAATAAATGGTATATTAGTGTAAAAGAATATAGTGAATTAGCTAGGGGTGCCGTAAGGCTGAGAAGGATTTTCCTAACTCTTGTACCTGATATGGATAATACCATCGTAGGGAAGCTTATAATTTGAAAATTTAAGCTTGCATATGCAAGCTTTTGTTTTTAAAAGTGGTTATAACCTAGCAAATTAATTTGCTAGGTTTTTTATTTATTTTAGAGGAGGGTTATTATGAGTTATACAACACAAATGGATGCAGCTAAAAAAGGTATTATAACAAGTGAAATGGAAATAGTAGCTGCAAAGGAAGATATTTCGGTGGAAAAGTTGAGAGGATTAGTGGCAGAGGGGAAAATTGTTATACCAGCTAATAGGAATCATAAGACTCTAAGTCCAGAGGGGGTAGGCCAAGGTCTTAAAACTAAGATAAATGTAAATTTAGGGATATCTAAGGATTGTCCTGAATGTGAGAAGGAGTTTGAAAAGGTAAAAGTAGCATTAGATATGAAGGCGGAAGCAATAATGGATCTTTCTAACTATGGTAAAACTGAAGGAATGAGAAGAAAAATAGTAGATATGTCTACTGCTATGATTGGGACTGTACCTATATATGATGCTGTTGGTTTTTATGATAAGGAATTAAAAGATATAACAGCAGAGGAGTTTCTTAAAGTTGTAGAGAAACATGGACAAGATGGAGTTGACTTTATAACAATACATGCAGGATTAAATAGAGAGGCTGTGGAAACAGTTAAGAGAAATAAGAGACTTACCCACATAGTGTCAAGAGGTGGTTCATTATTATTTGCATGGATGGAATTGAATAATAAAGAAAATCCTTTTTTTGAATATTATGATGAATTGCTAGATATTTGTGCTAAGTATGATATGACAATTTCTCTTGGAGATGCATTAAGACCGGGAAGTATTAATGATTCTACAGATGCTAATCAAATAAAGGAACTTATAGCACTAGGAGAATTAACTAAAAGGGCTTGGAAAAAGAATGTACAAGTTATAATTGAAGGACCTGGCCATATGGCACTTAATGAGATAGAAGCTAATATGCTTTTGCAAAAGAAATTATGCCATGGAGCACCATTTTATGTTTTAGGGCCTTTGGTAACAGATGTTGCTCCTGGGTATGATCATATAACATCTGCTATTGGAGGAGCTATTGCAGCAACATATGGAGCGGATTTCTTATGTTATGTTACTCCAGCTGAACATTTAAGACTACCTAACTTAGAAGATATGAAAGAGGGAATTGTAGCAACCAAAATTGCAGCACATGCAGCGGATATAGCTAAAGGAATAAAGGGAGCGAGAGAATGGGATAACAAAATGAGTAAAGCTAGAGCAGATATTGATTGGGATACTATGTTTGCTTTAGCTTTAGAACCAGAAAAAGCAAGAAGATATAGAGCTGAGTCAAAACCACATGATGAAGAGAGTTGTACAATGTGTGGAAAGATGTGCTCTATGAGAACTATGAAGAAAATATTGAATGGTGAGGATTTAAATATATTAAGGGATTAATTCTAAATAAAAAAGAAAATGAAAATAAGAATTATGAAAGAAGGAGAAAGAAGCGCCATTACAATTGGTGTTTCTTTTTGTATATTAGTGATAAATTGGGTTGTTAAAGTAAAGATTTTTAGTACTAATTTGATGGAAAGAAGGAGTAAAAGGAGATAAATAATATAAACTTATCCTGGAGTATCTCTATAAGAAAAACATAGAAAATAAAAGAAAAAATATGAAATAATAGGTATTATTTTAAATAGAAAGGATATAGTGTTTAATTATATTATAGAATTATGTTAAGATAAATCTCGTCGCTGACGGAAACAAGTCGCAACGAAATGAAAAGAGAAAAAAGTTGTTGACAAGATTTCGACAAGGTGATAAGATAAGAAAGTCGCTTGAGTGCGACATACAAATTGGTCTTTGAAAATTGAACAGAATATAAAGTAAAAAACCAGCAATTCTTTTTACGAGTAAACTTGAGAAATCAAGTAGCAAGATTAAACTTTTTATTGAGAGTTTGATCCTGGCTCAGGACGAACGCTGGCGGCGTGCCTAACACATGCAAGTCGAGCGATGAAGTTCCTTCGGGAACGGATTAGCGGCGGACGGGTGAGTAACACGTGGGCAACCTGCCTTATAGAGGGGAATAGCCTTCCGAAAGGAAGATTAATACCGCATAAGATTGTAGCTTCGCATGAAGTAGCAATTAAAGGAGCAATCCGCTATAAGATGGGCCCGCGGCGCATTAGCTAGTTGGTGAGGTAACGGCTCACCAAGGCGACGATGCGTA
>NZ_AUJC01000009.1:0-196929 GCF_000424025.1 Clostridium paraputrificum AGR2156 | reverse complement strand
GTCGTGAGACAGTTCGGTCCCTATCCGTCGCGGGCGTAGGAAATTTGAGAGGAGCTGTCCTTAGTACGAGAGGACCGGGATGGACTGACCTCTGGTGCACCAGTTGTTCCGCCAGGAGCACAGCTGGGTAGCTAAGTCGGGAAGGGATAAACGCTGAAAGCATCTAAGCGTGAAGCCCACCTCAAGATGAGATTTCCCATAGCATAAGCTAGTAAGACCCCTTGAAGAACACGAGGTTGATAGGTCAGAGGTGTAAGTGCAGTAATGTATGTAGCTGACTGATACTAATAGGTCGAGGGCTTGACCAAGTTAAAGATATTTCAATGATTATGTGCAATTTTCAGAGAACAACTCTGAAAATATGTTGACAAAATAAAATATAGTTTGTATAATTTATTTTGTAATGAATCTGGTGATGATGGCATAGAGGAAACACTCCTTCCCATACCGAACAGGAAAGTTAAGCTCTATAGCGCCGATGGTACTGCATGGGAGACTGTGTGGGAGAGTAGGATGTTGCCAGGTAACAACTGGATCTTTAGCTCAGTTGGTTAGAGCAACCGGCTCATAACCGGTAGGTCCGGGGTTCGAGTCCCTGAAGGTCCACCATTTTGGGGGTATAGCTCAGTTGGGAGAGCACCTGCCTTGCACGCAGGGGGTCAAGAGTTCGAATCTCTTTATCTCCACCATAAAAGGAATTACTAAAAGTAATTCCTTTTTTTTGTATAAAAAAGTATGATGAAAAAATCACTTCTGAATCTACAATTTTCATAAAAGAGCTATTATTTAAGTTTTAATTAAATAATAGTCTTTTTATTTATATATGAAATATTGTGAGAGAATTGATAGTAGATATTGATAGTGATAATATTAATACGTACACAAGTTTAAATGAGAGGTATAATTATTATGTTATATAGAGTAAAACAATTTATATGGGCTATTACGGCACCATTTATACCTATTAATGAAGAGATATTAAATAAATATTTAAATAAAGAAGAAAAAATTTTATTTGATAAGTTATGTACATCAGATAAGCATCACTCTATAAGAGTTTGTAAAGATGCATTAAATATATATTCAAATAAAACTAATATAGATGAAAGGAAACTGGCTAAGATAGCTTTGCTACATGATATAGGAAAGAGTGAGCATAAATTGAATGTAATTGAAAAATCAGCTTTAGTTGTTTTAGATAGGTTTATGAATGGAAAGTTTATTAAATATAGTAATAATAAAAAGGTAGATTTATATTATAATCATCCTAAAAAGTCTATTAATATGTTAAAAAAATCAAATGGAGTATATGATAAAGAATTTTTGGAAGCTATAGAAAAACATCATTATAAAAATATAGGATCTAATATTTATTTAAAAATTATAAAAGAGTGCGATGATAATAATTAAGGTAGGGGGATTTAGATGAATTCTAATGAGAGACGAAAAGACATTATGAAAATGTTACTTAATTTAAGGGAACCAGTTAAAGGAAGTAATTTAGCAAAAAAATATAATGTAACAAGGCAAATAATTGTTAAAGATATAGCTTTATTAAGAGCAAGAGGAGAAAATATTATAGCAACCCCAGATGGATATATGGTAGGTGGAGATAAAGTTAATAAGATTACTGTCATAGTTGCTGTTAATCATAAAGAAGATGACTTAGAGCATGAATTGGGGGCTATAGTAAAGTATGGAGGGGTTGTGGAAGATGTTATTGTAGAACACCCTTTATATGGAGAAATAAAAGGAATGTTAATGATAAAAAATTTAAATGATTTAGAGAGTTTTATAAAAAAATATAATAATAGTAGTGCAAAGATGTTATCTATGTTGACAAATGGAATACATCTACATACTATATCTGCTGATACACAGGATAATATAAATTTAATATTAGATGAACTAAATAAAAGAGGTTTTTTAATTAAGTAGGGTGGAGGAATAATATTTAATGGATTATGATGTATTAATTTTAGGTGGTGGAATATTAGGATGTTCTGTTGCTTATGAAATGTCAAAGTACAATTTGAATATTGCATTAATAGAAAAAGATTATGATATAGTTGATGATATATCCTTTGTGAATACATCAGTAGTTTATGATGGTTCAGAGACATCAAATGAGTTAATGTCATCTCTTGAGAAAAATGGGAGTAAGTTAATCGAAGAGGCATGTTCTAAATTTAATGTTGCCTATAAGAAGGTAGGAGCTTTAAGGATAGTATCTGATGAAAAAGGTATAGATGATTTAATTAATATGTATGATAGAGCTAAAAAAAGAGGTATAGAAAACGTGCATTTAATCGAGAGTTCAGATGTATATGATATAGAACCTAATATAAAGTATGATGTAAAAAAATCATTATACTCAGAAAATGTAGCGATAATAGCCCCTTATGATTTAGCTATAGCATATGGAGAGGTAGCAGCAGATAATGGAGTAAACTTTAGGTTTGAGGAAGAGGTATTAGATATACAGAGCATATCAAAAGGATTTAAGGTAACTACAAATAAAAATAAATTTACATGTAAAGCTGTAATTAATACTATTCCAGATAAGAAATATATGATAGATGGTGAAGAAATTGATAGGCACGAAATAATGAATAACACAACTTATTTAGTAGTAGATGGTGATGATGGGAATTATCTAAATAAAGTCATTATTAATACAATAGATGAAGATAAATTTGTTTTAAATATACCTAATTTATCTAACGGATATATTATTGGAATTAAAAGTTCTCATCAATTAACTGTAGAAGAGGGAATAAAATATGCTAATAAGGTATTTCCAGAGGTTAAAATAAATAATATAAGTAATATATTTAACGAAGAGTGCAATAAAAACTTAATGTATATTGATGATAGTAAAATTGATATGGGTTATATAAGTATAACAGGAACTCACTATGGGAAAATTACAATTGCACCTGCTATAGCTAAAACAATGAGCTATACTATAGCAAATAATATGAAAGCTACTTATAAAAAGAACTTTGTTGATAAGAGAAGAGAAGTATATAGATTTAGGGAAATGAATAAAAGTCAAAGGAATGAAATAATTTCATTAGATAAGAGATACGGAAATATAGTATGTATTTGTAATCAGGTATCTGAGGGAGAAATAGTTGATTGTATAAGAAGGCCATTGGGGGCAAGAACTATAGAAGGAATAAAGAGAAGAACTGGCGCAGGTCTTGGAAGTTGCTATGGTTCATATTGTGATAGAAAAATATTGAATATTTTAGCAAGGGAAATGAATAAAAGGCCTAGTGATATAGTAGAAGATTCAAAGAATTCTCAATTATGGCCTAGTAGAATTAAAGAATTTAAAGGTGTTTAGGGAGATAATATGAAAGAAACATTTACGAGTATAGTAAGGATAAAGGGCGACGAAAAAAATCGTGTTATATCTGTAAAAAGCAATAAAGAAGTTGATAGAAGTGATTTTGTTGAATTTTCTAAGGTACTAAGTAGAATATATGTTGGAAGTTCAACTAAAGCTGGTGATATTATATGCAAAAATATACTTAATACAGGTATAGATATAATTTGTACAAAGAATATAGATAATAATGTTTAGTAAAATATTGACAAGAAACAACGACTTATAATATAGTAATGATATATTATAATTTAATATTAAACCTGTGAAGAGGCTAGTAATAATAATTACAATTTTAGAGAGTCAGTGGATGGTGTAAACTGATATTTAGTTATTATGAATCCACCTTGGAGGGACTGTGATGAGCAGTACGGGAAACCGTTAAATTATTTAAGTGGATAGATTTTTCTATCAATTAGGGTGGCAACGCGGAGTCTTTCGTCCCTTTTCAAGGGATGAATAGACTCTTTTTTATATGTAAATTAATATGTAGGAGGAATTTGATAAATGTTAGAATTAAAATTTGTAAGAGAGAATCCTGAAGTTGTAAAAAAGAATATTCAAAATAAGTTTCAAGATAGTAAGCTTCCATTAGTAGATGAAGTTATAGCTTTAGATATCGAAAATAGAAAGACAAAAACAGAGGCTGATGAATTAAGAGCATCAAGAAATAAGATATCAAAGCAAATTGGTGCTTTAATGGGGCAAGGTAAGAAAGAAGAAGCTGAAGAAATAAAGAAGCAAGTTACAGCTCAATCTGAGCGTTTAGCACAATTAGAAGAAAAAGAATCAGAATTAGATAAGAAGATTACTGATATTATGATGGTTTTACCTAATATAATTGACCCAACTGTTCCAATAGGAAAAGATGATAGCGAAAATGTTGAGTTAGAGATTTTTGGAGATCCAGTTGTACCTGAATTTGAAATTCCATATCATACAGATATAATTGAAAAGTTAAACGGAATAGATTTAGATAGTGCAAGAAAGGTTGCTGGAAATGGATTCTACTACCTTATGGGAAATATAGCTAGACTTCATTCAGCTATTATTTCATATGCAAGAGACTTCATGATAGATAGAGGATTCACATACTGCATACCTCCATTCATGATAAGAAGTAATGTAGTTACTGGAGTAATGAGCTTTGCTGAAATGGATGCAATGATGTATAAAATTGAAGGTGAAGATTTATATTTAATAGGTACAAGTGAACATTCAATGATTGGTAAATACATAGATACAATATTACCAGAGGAATCATTACCTCAAACTTTAACTAGCTATTCACCTTGCTTTAGAAAAGAAAAGGGAGCTCATGGAATAGAAGAAAGAGGTATATATAGAATTCATCAGTTTGAAAAACAAGAAATGATAGTTGTATGTCATCCAGATGAAAGTAAGATGTGGTTTGATAAGTTATGGAAGAATACTGTTGATTTATTTAGAACTTTAGATATACCAGTAAGAACTTTAGAATGTTGTTCAGGAGATCTAGCAGACCTAAAAGTTAAATCTATAGATGTGGAGGCTTGGTCACCAAGACAAAAGAAGTACTTTGAAGTTGGAAGTTGTTCTAACTTAGGAGATGCACAAGCTCGTAGATTAAAGATACGTGTAAATGGTAAGGATGGTAAGTACTTCGCTCATACATTAAATAATACTGTAGTTGCACCACCTAGAATGTTAATAGCATTCTTAGAAAATAATTTAAATGAAGATGGATCAGTAAATATTCCAAAAGCATTACAGCCATATATGGGTGGGATGAGTGTTATAAAGTAATTATTTAGGCTAGTTATCAATTGATGACTAGCTTTCTTTTATTGAATAATAAAATAGGGTATTGATATAAATAATTGAAGTATATTGTGATATGAAAAACATGAAGAGACGTGAGAAATAGAAGAATTTAATCACATTATTTTATATTTTAAATAAAAAAAGTGAAATTTTTATTGACATACTATATAAAAACTTGGTATAATACAATTCGTGATATGGAGAGATGGTCGAGTTGGTTTAAGGCACCGGTCTTGAAAACCGGCGTACCTTCACGGGTACCCAGGGTTCGAATCCCTGTCTCTCCGCCACAAAAAAACTCAACAAATTGTTGAGTTTTTTTTTATTTCTAAATACAGTTGTGAATGAACTTTGCAACAGAGTTATCTGTGTTTTTGCCAATTATTTTAGTTGAAATATCTTTTAGATCTTGTACAGCATTTCCAACAGCATAACATTCGTCAGATATATTAAACATAGGAATATCATTTAAATTATCACCAAAGGTTATTAAATTTTCAAAGTTATATCTATTTTTTATCATGCTAATAGCATTTGCTTTTGAAGACTTTATGTCATATATCTCTAGATTAATTATATCCTTATTATAGGTATCTCTATATTTAACAATATATAAGTCACTAAGTAATTTTAATTTTTCATATAGTGTGATAATTTTATCTTCATAGTCCATGATTGTAAAATATAAAACATCAAAGTTTGGATTTAATTCTCCCTGGATGAAGGTTTTATATTTAGTTGCTTTTCTTGAATTATAAAATTCTAACTGGTAAGGATGTACAAGTTTATCATAATATACGTAAAGGTGATTATTATTAATAGTATAAATAAAAGCATTAATATTAAAAGATTTTATTAGTCGATATACTTCTAATCCTTTTTCCTTTGGTAGAGAAGTGAAGTTTAAATATTTATTATTCTTTATATCATATATTGCTGCACCGTTCATAGTTATTATGGGAAGCTTTATATTAATATCTTTTAGTATATTAACAATAGTGGCTGGAGTTCTTGCGGTTGCAATAGTAAAATTAATACCACTTTCTATTGATTTATTTAATAAAATAGCACTTTCTTTAGATACCTCAGCAGAATTATTCAATAAAGTACCATCTAAGTCTGAAACAAATAAAGTCATACTTTACCTCCTAATATAAGATACTTTATTATATAATATAAATTAATTATTTTAAAATAATCTATAAAAATATAATTTAATTTTAAATAATCTGTTGACAATATATTGTGTGGTTGATATAATAGCATCTGTAAGTTATGGAGAGATGGTCGAGTTGGTTTAAGGCACCGGTCTTGAAAACCGGCGTACCTTCACGGGTACCCAGGGTTCGAATCCCTGTCTCTCCGCCATTATATTTTTATATAGAAGGCACATGGAGAATTACTCAAGTGGCTGAAGAGGCGCCCCTGCTAAGGGCGTAGGCTGGGCAACTGGCGCCCGGGTTCAAATCCCGGATTCTCCGCCAAAAGGCATCTAATTTTTGTTAGATGCTTTTTTTATATTAAAAATATTACAAAAGGGTAACAAATTTTATTTGTCCGTAAAATTATATGTGTTACAATTTATAGTGTATTCATATACGGTGGGGGGATAAAGTGAAGAATAGTATGAGGAATAACGTTAAGAGAAAGCAAATGCTTATAGTGATTATAATAGTTATATTAATTTCTAGTGTTGGACTTATTGGGGTATCTAATGTGATTACAACAAAGGCAGATGATCGAGAAAAGTTAAAAGTTAAGAATGAAAGAATAATGAAGTTAAATGAACAAATTAAAGAAATATATGATAATGAAAATAAAGCTATAGATGAAGCAATAAATACTATGGTAAACGGATCAAATAATTACGGAGTTTATTATGAAGATTTAATAAGTGGACAAGTTATAGCTTACAATGAAAATAAATATTTTACTGCAGCAAGTACTATTAAAGTGGCACTTGTTATGAATGTTGCAGATACAATACAGCGAGGAGAATTAAAAGAGACTGATACAGTACTTTATACATCTGAAGAATATGAGGGAGGAACGGGGATACTTCAAGATTACGTAGTTGCTGGTAAAACAGAGGTAGAGGTTTCTAAGCTTATGGAACTAGCTATAACTTATTCTGATAATATAGCTACACAGATGTTAAAAAAGACCTGTGAGCCAATAAGCTCCTATGTATTAAGAATGACTGGTGAGTCTAGAAATGATGAAATAAATAATTTAACAGCAAAACAGCAAGGGATAATATTGAGGAGATTATATGATAACCCAGATAATAATCCACTTTATGATATTATAATAGAACACATGAAAAATACTATTTTTCATGATAGATTGGATAAATATCTACCTTATGAGATAGTAGCTCATAAAATAGGAAGTTATAACGAATATACACATGATACAGGAATAGTATATTCAGAAAGACCATATTCATTATCTGTTTATACGAAATCTATTAATCCTGAACCTATAGCCAAGCTTTCAAAGATAATATATGATTTAAAAATAAGTACTGATGAGAAAGTTAAATCATTAAAAGAATCGTATAAAAATGAGTATGGTATAGATTTAGAAGAAGTTAATTAGAGTATCTAACAAAGATACTCTTTTTTTATATTTATAATACTTATAAAATAGAAATATAGGGAAAGTATTAAAAGAAGAGATTAAATTCTTATAGGAGTAAAAAGTATGGGAATAAGATTTATTTATGGCAGGGCAGGAAGCGGAAAAAGTACATATTGTTTAAATTCAATAAAGAATAGGCTAAATGATAATAATGGTAATACATTAATTTACTTAGTACCTGAACAATATACATTTCAAAGAGAAACTATGTTATTAAAAGATGTAGGAGAAGAAGGCTTATTGAGAGCGCAAGTTTTAAGTTTTAAAACTATGGCTCAAAAGGTTTTCGATGAATGTGGTGGAAGAGTTCATGATAGAATGAGAGATGTTGGAAAGAGCATGCTTATTCATAAAATATTGCAAGAAAGTGAAGAAAATCTTCAATATTTTAATAGAATTTCAAAAGAACAGGGATTTACAGATATAATATCAGAAACTATAACTGAATTTAAGAAGTATAACGTTACTCCTAGTGTATTAAGAGAAGGATTAACTAAAATAGATGATGAGGAGTTAAAATCAAAGTTAACAGACTTAGCTAATATATTTGAGAAATTTGATATAAGTATTTCAGAAAACTTAGTTGATACTGATGATGAACTAACATACTTAGCAAATAAGTTAAATAATTGTAGTTTATATGATAATGCAGAGATATGGATAGATGAATTTACAACATTTACTCCTCAGCAGATGGAGGTAATAAAAGGATTAGCTAAGAAGTGTAAGGAAGTAAATATAGCTCTTTGTATGGATGAAGTTAGCAGTGGTGATGATAGTGAAGTAACTGATATATTTAATTCATTAAAAACAACAGAATTAAGAATACTTAACATGATGAGAGATGAGCATATAGGATATGAGAAACCAGTAAATTTAAATGATAATAAAAATAATAGATTTAAATATAACCATGAGTTAAAGCATCTAGAAAAGTATTTCTTTACATATCCATTTAAAAGTTATAAGCAAGATGTAAATACTATACGTTTGTATAAAGCTAATAATTCTTATGATGAAGTTGAGAATGTAGCAAAGGAAATATTAAGATTTGTAAGAGATAAAGGATATAGATTTAGAGATATTTCAGTTGTATGTAGAAATATAGATGATTATGAAAAAATAGCTACAGTTATATTTAATGAATATGATATACCATTTTTCTTAGATAAAAAGATTGATATATTAAGCAACCCATTAATCGTTCTTATATTATCATCAATAGAAGTTATGATTAGAAATTGGTCATATGAAAGTGTATTTAAATATCTGAAGAGCGGTTTAGTTAACATTGATAGTAATGAAATAGATATTTTAGAAAATTATGTGCTTGCTAATGGGATAAAAGGATTTAAGTGGACTAATGAATTAAGCATATCAGAAGAAGATAATGATGAGATAGATCCTATAAAAGTTATGATTAAGGTTAGAGAACCATTAATTAAGTTACATTCTAGAATAAGAGGTAATAAGAGTGTAAAAGCAATATGTACTGCTATTTACGAGTTCTTAATTGAGCTAGACTGCTTTAATAGGATAGAAGAGTGGATAAGTGAATTTGATGAGTATGGTATGCAAAGTAAGGTTATGGAGTACCAACAAGTATCAGAGATAGTGATAGATATATTAGATCAGGCAGTTGATGTTATAGGAGAAGATTTAATTACAATAAATGAATTCTATAAGATTTTAAATGCAGGATTTCAAAACAGGGAGATAGGTATAATACCAGTAGCATTAGATCAAGTAAACATAGGAGGTATAGGAAGAATAAAGGGGAGAAATGTAAAAGTACTATTTATAGTTGGAGTTAATGATGGGGTATTACCAGCGGCAAATAAGGATGAAGGTATTTTATCTGATAGGGATAGAGATTTGCTTAAAGAAAATGGGATAGAGTTATCATCAAGTACTAGGGCTAAGGTCTTTGAAGAACAGTATATGGTATACACTGCGTTAACATTAGCTAGTGATTACTTAATGATAAGTTATCCTATGGCTGACTTTGAAGGAAAGTCATTGAGGGCATCTATTGTAATACCAAGATTAAAGAGGATTTTTCCTAAGCTAATAGAAGAAAGTGATTTATTTAATTTAAAGGAAAAATCAGATAAGTATAGCAAGGTTACTGCTCCAATACCAACTTTTAATGAATTAATATTAGCCTTAAGAAGAAACTACGAGAATGAAGATGTAGAGGATTATTGGAAGGATGTATATTGTTGGTATAAAGATAAGGAAGAGTTTTATAATAAGTCAGGAAATATACTTGAAGGGTTAAAATATTCTAATGATGGAGAAGTAGTAGCTAGAGAAAAACTTAAGAAGTTATATAGCATAAAAGATGGTAGATTACTATTTAGTGTTTCAAGATTAGAAAATTATGCAGAATGTCCATTTTCATATTTTATAAAATATGGCCTTAAAGCTAGGGATAGAAAAGTATATGAATTTTCAGCTCCAGATTTGGGTTCTTTTATGCATGAAATTTTAGATGAGTTCACTAATAAGGTTAAGAGAGAAAGAATATCTTGGTCAGAATTAAACTCTGAAAGATGTAGGAATATAGTATCTGATTTAATAGAAAAAAAGCTGATTGAAGATGGTAATTCTATACTTAATAGTAGTAAAAAATATAAGTATTTTACTAATAGATTTAAAAGAGTTATAGCAAAGTCTGTATCAGTTTTAGCTGAACAAATGAGAAAAGGACAATTTGAGATATTTAGTAATGAATTTCAATTTGGTAATTTAAGAGATGGAGCTCCAATTAAGCTAGAACTACCTTCGGGAGAAGAGATATATCTTACTGGAAGAATAGATAGAATAGATAGTTTAGATCTTCATGGAAACACTTATATAAGAGTAATAGATTATAAATCAGGTTCTAAGAAGTTTGATTTAAATGAATTATATTATGGATTACAAATTCAGTTATTAGTTTATTTAGATGCGATTCTTAAGAATTCGGAATATATACTTCATACTCAAGCTATGCCAGGGGCAATATTATATTTTAAAATTGATGACCCTATTATAAAAAGTAAGTCAGAGCTTCAGGATGAGGAGATAAGAAAACAAGTATTAGATAAGCTAAAGATGAATGGATTGCTTTTAAAGGATGCTGAATTAGTAAAAGCAATGGATAACGATATGGAGACATATTCATTAGTAATACCAGCAACATTTAAAAAGGATGGAGATTTTTCTTCAAATAGTTCAGTAATTACTGAAGAGCAATTTAACATATTAAGAGAATACGTTAATTTTAAGATGATTGAGTTATGTGAGGATATGTTAAGTGGAAAAATAAGAATAGAGCCATGTAAGAATCAAAGAACTTCTTATTGTGATTACTGCGATTATTCAGCTATATGTCAATTTGATACGAGTATAAAAGATAATAAATATAAACTTGTTTTAAAGAAGGATGATAAAGAAATATGGAATGATATGATAGAAAAGGTTAAAGGAGGTTCAGAGGATGGGGGAAACTAAGTGGACAGAAGAACAGCTTAAGGCGATAGAGACAAGAAGGTGTAACTTATTAATAGCAGCAGCAGCCGGTTCGGGAAAAACAGCTGTATTAGTTGAAAGAATAATAAGAATTATAACAAATGAAGAGGATCCAGTAGACATAGATAGATTATTAGTTGTTACGTTTACTAGTGCAGCTGCATCAGAGATGAGGGAAAGAATAGCATCAGCTATAACAAAAGCATTAGAGAAAAGTCCAAATTCAAAGAACCTTCAAAAGCAACTTACATTATTAAGTAGAGCTAATATAACTACAATGCATTCTTTTTGTTTAGACGTTATAAAAAATAACTTTCATATAATTGATTTAGACCCTGCCTTTAGAATATTAGATGAAACAGAAGGAATGTTATTAAGAAGTGAAGTATTAGAGGAATTATTTGAAGATAAATATGAAAATGATGATAAAGAGTTTTTAGATTTAGTAGAAGCGTATAGTGATTCAAAAAGTGATGATAAGTTAAAAGATATAGTATTAGATTTATATAAATTCTCAATGAGCGGCCCATGGCCTCAAAGATGGTTAAGAGATAAGAGTGAAGAATTTAATATAAATACTATTGAAGAATTAGATAAGAGTTCGTGGATGAAAGTATTTATAGAAAATTTAGTTATTGAGTTACAAGGGTTAATTAGTATGGAGGAAAAGGCATTAGAGTTATGTGAAGAAACTAGTGGTCTTGAACCTTACATAGATACCTTTAGAGATGATATAACAATGCTACGAATGATATATGAACATCTAGGTGCTGGAGTAGAGGAAATATATAATAGATTATCTTCAGCTAGTTTTTCAAAGTTAAAAACTGTAAGGAAGAATAATGTATCTAATGAGAATGTTCAAGGTAGAGTAAAATCTATAAGAGATGATGTTAAGAAGAAAATAAATAAGTTAAGAGATGAAATATTTTCTATGACACCAGATGAAATGTTACATTCAGTTAAAGCATCCTATACTTATATGAAGGCACTATCTAGTCTAGTGATAGAATTCCAAGACAGGTTCTCTAATGCTAAAAAGGAAAAGGGAGCTTTAGATTTTAATGATTTAGAACATTTATGTTTGAAGATATTAACTAGTGAGGACTCAGGGGTTGCTGATAATTTTAAGGAATATTTTGATGAAGTATTAGTAGATGAGTATCAGGATTCAAATGCGGTTCAGGAAGCAATTATAGATTTAGTATCTAGAAAATATAGTAATGATCCTAATGTATTTATGGTTGGAGATGTTAAACAAAGTATATATAGATTTAGACAGGCAAAGCCAGAATTATTCCTTGAAAAGTATAATACTTATTCAAAAAAACAAGGAAAAAATATAAAAATTCAACTTTATAAGAACTTTAGAAGTAGAGATGAAGTAATTAAAGGTGTAAATTATATATTTAAGGAGATAATGTCTAGAGTTGTTGGGGAGTTAGAATATACTGATGAAGAGGCTTTGAATTTAGGTGCTAGTTATAGTAAAACAGAAGATGATAACTATGTAGTTGGTGGAAAAATAGAATTAAATATATTAGATAAGTCAACAGAGGTTGAGGAAGAAGTATTAATTGAAGAAGAAGATTTAGGCACTATAAACCTAGAGGCTAGAATTGTTGCTAACAGAATAAAAGAGTTATTAAGTAATAAGGATGGGAAAGTATTTAAGGTATTAGATAAAGGAACAGGAGAATATAGACCTGTAACGTATAAAGATATAGTTATACTATTAAGAGCTACAAAAAATTGGTCAGAAGTATTTTTAGATGAACTTGGTGCTGAAGGAATACCAGTTTATGCTGATACTGGATCAGGATATTTTGAATCAATAGAGATAAGAACTATAATGTCTTTACTTAAAGTGATAGATAATCCTATGCAAGATATACCTTTAATAGCTCTATTAAGGTCACCTATAATGAGTTTTTCAGCTGAAGATCTTACCAATATTAGATTAGTAGATAAAGATAAATATTTTTATGAGAATATAATATCTATATCAAAGGAAGAATTTGATTGTGAGAAAGAGCTTATTGAAAAGTGTAATATTTTCTTAGAGAGATTAAGTGTATGGAGAAAGAAATCTATATACACACCAATAGATGAATTTATATGGTATCTATATACGGATACTGCTTATTATGGATATGTTGGAGCAATGCCAAATGGAGTGTTAAGACAGGCCAATTTAAGAATACTTTTTCAAAGAGCTAAGCAATATGAACAAACAAGTTTTAAAGGATTATTTAATTTTATTAACTTTATCAATAAGCTAAGAAAGTCTTCAGGGGATATGGGAAGTGCTAAAGTTTTAGGTGAGAATGAAGATGTTGTTAGAATAATGAGTATACACAAAAGTAAAGGTCTTGAGTTCCCAGTAGTATTTGTGTGTGGCTCAGGAAAGCAATTTAATTTAATGGATTTAAATAATAATATCTTATATCATGAAGAGCTAGGATTTGGTCCAGAACTTGTTGATTTAGATAAGAGAGTAAGTTATCCAACTTTACCTAAGGAAGCAATAAAGCAGAGAATAAGGCTTGAAACATTATCAGAAGAAGTAAGAATTCTTTATGTTGCATTTACTAGAGCTAAGGAAAAGTTAATAATAACCGGTGCCGTTAATGGATTGGAAAAGTGGATAACTAAGTGTTGTAATGCTGCAGCTTTAGACAAGGATATAATACTTCCATCAGAAGTATTAAAGGGTAAATCTTATTTAGATTGGATTGGGATGGCTATATGTAAACATAAAGATGGAGAAATTTTAAGAGAGTTAGTTGGATCAAATGATATAAGGATAAAAGATGATTTATCCACATGGAGTGTAAAAACATGGACTAAATCTGATTTAGTTGTGGATAAAAAAGATTCTGATGTGGATGAAATTAATGAAGATAATCTGTTAATAAATTCTGATTGTTCATCTGTGGATAAAGAAATAGAAAGAAGATTAGATTTTAGATATAAGTTTAGAGAATCTACATTAATAAAAAGTAACTTTTCAGTTTCTGAACTAAAAAAGAAGAATTTTGAACAGGTTCCTGTAATAGATACAGAAAATTTATTTAAAGAAGATATATGTAATATAAAGCCTAAATTCTTGCAAGAAGAAAGAGGACTTACAGCAGCTGAAAAAGGTACAGCGATACATTTTGTAATGCAGAAGATAGATTTAAGTAGAGTAAATACTATTGAAGAAATAAAAATACAATTAAAAGATTTTGTTGATATGGAACTACTTAGTAAAGAAGAATATAAAGTAATAAATCCATATAAGGTTAAGAAGTTTTTCATTAGTAAACTTGGGGAAAGAATGTTAAGTGCATATAATAGAGGAGATATAGTATATAGAGAGCTACCATTCTATACAGAGATAGATGTTCATAGAATAAATCCTGATTTACCGAAAGAGGTTGAAGGGGATAAAGTTAGATTACAAGGAGTTATTGATAGTTTCTTTTATGAGGATAATGAAGTTATACTTTTAGATTATAAAACTGACTATGTTGAACAAAGTAACGAAGAAGAGTTAATAAATAAGTACAGAATACAAATTCAGTATTATAAAGAAGCTTTAGAAAAAATAACCAAGACGAAAATAAAGGAATGTTACTTATATTCATTTTATTTAGAGAAGGAAATATTAGTTGAGGTGAACTAGAAAATATCTAGTTCACCTCCTTTTTTATGTCTAGGAAAGTATAAAATTTCAATTAGCTATAAATCAAAGGTATTATTACATTTTCATATTAAAAAATATAAAATAAAGGATAGTAATTTTATAATTTCCTTACCTTTAGTACGTATGGAGTAGATATTTGTTTCAATGTGACTTGGAGTTTGCGACGGAACAAGCAAAATAAATATCAGCTACACCTTTTTTATATATTTCTTCGCTTCTTCAAGAAGAACCTCAGTATCATTACTTATGGTTTCATTAATAACAAGGTCTAATAAGTGATTTAAAGTTTCACCAATTATTTTTCCAGAGTTGAGTTGAAGTTTACTTTTTAGTATAGAGCCATCTATATTAAGTTCTTTTATATACAAAGTATCTTTATTAGAAATTATGTAATTAGAGTGTTTTTTGAAATTATCTAACTTTTTTTCTTCTAAAACTTCATACATACTAATTAAATTATTAATGTTATTTCGCCCAACATTAGCAATAATATTTTTAACTTCAATTTTAGATGTAGTACTACTTATATACTTATAGTTGCTGATAAATAAATATATCTTATTTATTTCATTATTGCTAAATCTAAGTTCCTTTAATAATAATTTTACTTTATCAGGATTAGTATTTCTAAACAATCCACTAATTCTTATACAAATATCTTTGGGTAAAAGTGATAGATTTCTATTTAAGTGAATAAGTTCTCCTATACTTGAGAAAATAAGTGAAGAAATTTGAGTTTCATTTAAATAATTTAATCCTTTAATAGGATTAGAACATAGTAAAATTTTTTCGAGTTCATTCCTAATTCGTTCTTTACTAATATTATTTATAAGTTTATAGTTGTTCTTTATACTAGAATAAGTTTTTTTATCAATATTAAAGTCTAATTGAGCACTAAATCTTATAGCTCTAAGTATTCTTAAAGCATCTTCATTAAAGCGGGTATTTGGATCACCAACACATTTTATTAGTTTGCTATTTAAATCATTTAATCCATTAAAATAGTCCAATAGTCCAACATTATAGTTGTAAGCAAATGCATTTATAGTAAAGTCCCTTCTAGATAAATCATCTTTTATATTAGTAACAAAATTTACTTCATTAGGGTGTCTATTATCTACATACTTTCCTTCTGTTCTATATGTAGTAATTTCATATGGTATTTCATTAATAATTACTGTAATAGTTCCATGTTTAATTCCAGTAGGAATAGTTTTTAAAAATAATTTTTGTGTAATATCTGGTGGAGCAGAAGTAGCAATATCATAGTCTGTTGGAATCTTATTAAGAAGTAGATCCCTAATACATCCACCTACCATGAAAGCTTCATATCCATTTTTATAAAATGTATCTATAATTAATTGTACATTACTAGGAATATTAAAGTTCATATTATTCCTCCTAAAAAAAATTACCTCAATGAATATTATAAGGTATCCATTGAAGTAAGTTAAGTTTAAGATATTTTAAATTTATTTAATTATTACTTTGGTACCCTTTGGAATATTGTCATATATCCATTTAGAATCTTCATCTTTTAATCTAATGCATCCATGAGATGCAGGAGTGCCTAGTGTATAATCTACTATATTTGTTTTTTCTTTATTATAAGGAAGTGAGTGGAATAAGTAGTCTCCTAAAAACTGAACCCAGTACTTACCACCTTGATTATATTGCTCAGAGAAGAACCATTGTCCTTTTTCTTTGACAGTATAAATACCTTGAGGAGTTTCTTCTCCTTTTATACCTGTAGAGCAAGTAAAAGTCTTTTCTAAATTCCAATTTTTTAAATTTCCATTATAAATGTAAGTTTTTTGAGCATTTAAATCTACATGAATTAAATAAGGAGTCAAGCTTTCAATAACTAATTCGTTTATATTTGAAGTTGATATATTGTTAATAATAGATGCAGAGGCAGCTTGTTCAGCTTCATTTTGTTTTGCTAGATAATTAGATCTATTATTTTTTATTTCATTAGTTTTATCAAGTATTTCATTATCATTTCCTAGTATATAATTAACATCTTCAATTAAGCTCAATGCCTTTGTATAATAATGATTACTAGATAACTCATCAACTTGATTTAATAAGTTAGATTTTATGTTTGTTTTACATTTATCCATATAGGATAGAGCATTTTTATATTCAGAGTCACTAGAATTAATTTTATTAAATGAATCATATGCCTTGGCATATTCCTGTGAATTAAATAGAGATACGCCTTTATTAAAATCATTATTATCTGAACTAGTGAAAAGTGAAGTATTATCTGAAGAAGATAAGTTATATCTATATATTTCTTTAGTTATGTCGAGAGCATCATTTAAAGACATATCTTCATCAGAAATAGCTTCAGATAAATAATCTAATTTATCGTTAAAGTATTGAGAAAGGTCTTTTTCTAATAAGATAGCCTTAAATGGGTTAAGGTTTTCTGTAGTTAATACAATGTTATTTGCATTAGAAAACTTCTTTTCATCAAAATAATAGGTAAAGTTACGTACCAATAATTTATAACTAAAAAATTCATATATAATTACAGATACTATAATTAATACAAAAAGTAGAATAGATAAATATAATTTGAAATTTGATTTATTATGTTTATTATTAACAAATAAATGTGAGCTATTATTATACATAAAAGTCCTCCTTGATAATACAATATATAATAATCATTGACTAAAAACACTAATATTAATCATCTGATATATAGATACTAGTTGAATTAAGTGTTAATAAAGATGTAGAATGTATTTATACTTAATATTGAGATTATGGAGGATATAATGAAAAATAAAAGCTTTTTTGAGAAATTTAAAAATTCTATATATAACATAAGAGAGTTTCCCCAATATATAAGAGAAGGTGTTGGAAAAGCAATATTATATGCTTTAATATTGAGCATTATTGTCGGTGGAATAAAAGGTATAACTACAACATTTACTTTAAGTAATGATATAAATTTAGCTATACAAACTTTAGAAGATGATAAATATAAGTTTAAGATAGAAAATGGCACTTTAGACTTAGTTACTTCGCCACTAAAAATAGAAAATGGGAATACATTAATTTATTTAGATGATAACATGGATATTAGTCAATCTGAGGAATTAAAAAATATAACTGTTCATTTAGATTCGTACATACTTATATTAAAGGACGGTATTGTTACAAATTCAGAAGTAATGCTAGGATTTTCTCAAGCAAAATATGGTGACTTTTTAGGCGGTATGATTATTACTAATGATAATATTATAGAAACCCTAAGTTTAAGCAGTAAATTAATTTATGTAATTATACCTATAATTGCAATACTTGAAACATTTATGACATTAATTATGGATGCATTAATAATAGCTACAATGTTATTATTAACTAATTTTATATTTAAATTAGGGCTAAGATTTTCTCAATTATTTTCTTTAACTATATATGCAGCTACTTTGCCAGCAATATTGATACTTATTTTGAATATAATTGTTCCTAATGTATATTTGGATTCTGTAAGGGTACTTGGAACTTTCCTTTATTCTTTTATAGTATTAAGAAATATGAGAAGTGAAATTGATGAAAATATGAATATTCAATAAAGAGGTGGCTATGCCACCTTTTTATATTTTATAATAAAGTTAAGAATAAATTTTGGAGGAGTTAAAATGAAAATAATTCATACTGGTGATTGGCACATAGGAAAAATAGTAAATGAGTTTTCCATGATAGATGATCAAAGATATATTTTAAATGAACTTATTAAATTAATAAATTTTGAAAAACCAGATGTTCTTATTATTGCTGGTGATATCTATGATAGATCAATACCACCAGTAGAAGCAGTAGACTTATTAAATGAGGTTTTTAGTAAGATATTAATAGATAATAAGGTGAAGATTGTAGCTATATCTGGAAACCATGATAGTGGTGAGAGAGTTTCTTTTGTTAGCAAAATATTAGAAAAAGAAGGTCTATATATACAAGGAATAATTGAAGATGAAATAAAAAATATAACAATAAGTGATGATGAAGGTAATGTTAATTTTTATATGATTCCTTATGTTGACCCAGTAATATTAAGGAGAAAGTTTAATAATCCTGAAATAAGAGATCATAATGATGCAATGAAAGCAGTAATTAGTAGGATTAAGCCAAGCTTAAATGAAAGTGAAAGAAATATAGTAGTTACACATGGATATGTAACATATAAGAGAAATGATGTTATAGATAAAGATGGAGAGAACTTATATGAGTTAGCTGAGTTAGAAGTATCAGACTCTGAAAGACCTTTATCAATTGGAGGAACAGATTTAATTGATAGTGATAATTTTAATTGTTTTGATTATGTAGCTTTAGGTCATTTACATGGGAGGCAAAAGGTTGGAAGAGAAGAAATAAGATATTCAGGGTCCTTAATGAAATATTCCTTTTCAGAAATTAATCATAAAAAAGGTGTAATTATTATTGAGATTGATGGAAATAAGAAGATTAACATAAGGCAAGAAGAGTTAAGACCCAAAAGAAATATGAGAATTATAAAGGGGCCATTAGATGAATTAATAAAAGCAGGGTTAGAGGATTGTTCTAATAGAGAGGATTACATTCAAGCAATATTAACAGATGAAGGTGAAATAATAGATCCTATAGGAAAGTTAAGGAATGCGTATCCTAACATAATGATTCTTAAAAGAGAAGAAAATAAGAATATAGGAACAAGCCTTACAGCTGCATCAAAGGGATATAAAAGTAAAACTGAATTAGAATTATTTGAAGAATATTATGATAGATTAGGCTCTGGTGAATTTACAGAAGAGAAGAAAGAAGTAATAAGAAATGTAATAAATGAGGTTTTTAGGGAGGAGGGAAAGTAATTGAGACCGATAAAGTTAATAATGTCTGCATTTGGGCCTTATGCAAAGGAGGAAGTAATAGATTTTGAAATCTTGAACGGAAAGAATATATTTCTAATTACTGGTCCTACTGGGGCAGGAAAGACAACTATCTTTGATGCAATTAGTTATGCATTGTTTGGGGAAGCAAGTGGAAGTAGTAGAGAGAATGATTCTTTAAGAAGTGATTTTGCACAAAAAGATAAATTAACATATGTAGAGCTAGACTTTGAACTTAGAGGTGAAGTATATCATATAAGACGAGTTCCTCAACAGCTAAAGCCTAAAGTAAAGGGTAATGGATTTACTAATCATTCAGCAGAGGCTGAATTAGTATTACCTAATGGTAAAGTAAAGACTGGAGCAATGAATGTAACAAATGAAATAAATGCTTTAATGGGAATAAATAAGGAACAGTTCAAACAAATTGTTATGTTACCTCAAGGAGAGTTTAAAAGGTTGTTACTTGCAGACTCAAAAGAGCGTGAAGGCATATTTAGAAAAATCTTTAGCACATATACTTATGAAAAGATACAATTACTATTAAATGATAAGGCTATCACATTAAGAAAAGAGCTAGAAAAGTCACAAGATAGAGTTAGAACGAATGTTAAAAATATAAAAAGTAAAGAAGTTATAAATATTGATGATTTTATAGAGTTTGAGTCTTTAATAAATAAGATAGATTTAATAATACAACAAGATACTTTATCATATAAAGAGTTAGAAAAAGTATATAATGATATTTCCAAGGAAATATTAGTTTTACAGGAAAGAATGATAAAATCAAAAAATAATAATGATTTATTGAAAGAAAAAGAAAGTATATCTGAAAAACTTAATGATATGCTTCTGAGAAAGAACGAAGTAGATAAAAGAGAAGTTATTTTAAAAAGAGCTATTAATGCTAAGGAAATAATATATATACAAGATAATTTATCTTCTAGGGAAAGAAGCAAAAAGCAAAAAGAGGAAGAAGTAGAATATAGTAAAAGTATTTTGAATAGGGTAAAAGATGAATTAAGTAAGGCAGAGGAAAACTTAAAAGCTCAAGAGGAAAAAGAAGAAGAAAGGACTAAAATTAGAGAAGATATAAGTGTCCTTAAGGAAAAGGAAACAAAGGTTAAAAGTATTGAAAATAAAAAAAGTAAGATAAAGATACTTAATAGAAATATAGACTTAAATAAGTTGAAATCAGAAGAGGAAAATAAATTAATAAAAGATTTAAAAAAGGAAAAGGAAGAACTTACTGAGAGATTAAAAGTTATTAACGAGTTAGAAAAAGATAAGATTAAATTAGAGGGTATTGAGAAGGAAAAGAATGAGTTAATTATTAAGGTTAGAGAAGTTTATAAAAATATAGCTAGATTTTATGAAGAAAAAAAGAAACATAGAGAAATTGCAGTAACATTTGAGGGAATTGAAGTTTCCTATAAGAGCAAAAAAGAAGAGTATGAAAGAAAAGAAGAAATATATATGAAGGAGCAGGCAGGAATATTAGCTCTTAAATTAAAGAAAGATACTCCTTGTCCTGTATGCGGATCTTTAGAACATCCTAGTCCAGCAAAAAGGATGGATAATATACCTACTGAAGAGGAATTAAAGAGTATTAAAAGTATATATGAGAAAAAACAAGATGAATACAATAAGGTTCTAATGGAAATGGCCAAGGTGAAGCAATCAGTTGATGTAGTAATAAGTGATGCTATAACTCCTAGGTTAAAAGAATTATCTAGTGAAATTAATTGTAGTGAGATATTTAGTGAAAATTCATTTGAAGAAATAAAAATAAAAGGAATAGAGTTAAGTAATCAATTAAAGAAGGTAAAAATTAAAAGAGAAGAACTAGAAAAAGAAATAAGTAAAAGAGAAAAATTTGAATTAAGATTATCAGATATAGAAAAGTTACTTAATGATAAAGAAGAAACTCTAAATAAGCTAAGTAATGAATATACAAATTTATTTGGTGAATTAAGGGCTGAAGAAGAGATTTTAAGTAGTATAGAGAATGAAGTGCCAGAAGAACTAAGGGCGTTAAACTTATTAAATAAAAAAATAGTTAGTCTTGAAGCGTATTTAAATACATTAATAAAGAATTTAGATTATGCCAGGGAGTTAAAAAATAATCTTAATAATAAGCTAACTTCAGAGCAATCAAGAGTAAAAGAATTAGAGAAAGCAATAGATGAGTTAAACAATGATATAAAGGATATTAAAACTAGTATAAATATTAAGTTGAAAGAGTTAAACTTTACTGATTATGAGGAATATGAAGATTCTAAAAAGTATATTTCATTAATAGATTCTTATACTTTAGAGATTAATTCTTACAGGGAAGATATAAAATCCTTAAAGGATAGAGAAATAGATTTAATAAAAAAGACAGAGAACCTTAATTTTGTAAATTTAGAAGAGTTAGATTGTGAGATAAACAATAAGCAGATTAAATTGAAAGAGTTAGATCAAAATATAAAAGAGGTTTACTCGCTAATTAATAATAATTCAGCAATATTAAAAGAAATAAAGGATATAGAAAAATTAATTTCATATAAAGAAGAGGAATATAAAGTAATAGGTGAATTATCCAATCTAGCAAATGGTAAAAAGAGTCCATATATTACATTTGAAAGGTTTGTTTTAGCATCATACTTCCAGGAAATAATAGACTCAGCTAATATAAGATTATCAAAAATGACTAACGATAGATTTATATTAAAAAGAAAAGAAGATAAAGGAAAAGGAACATCACAGCAAGGGTTAGAACTAGAGGTATATGATAACTACACAGGCAAAAGTCGACATGTTAAAACTCTATCTGGAGGTGAAAGCTTTAAGGCTTCATTATCATTAGCACTAGGGTTATCTGATGTAGTTCAAGCTAATGCAGGGGGAATATCATTAGATACTATGTTTATAGATGAAGGTTTTGGGACATTAGATCCTGAATCATTAGAAAATGCAATAAATACATTATTAGAGCTACAAAGAAATGGAAGATTAGTTGGAATAATATCGCATGTACCAGAGTTAAAGGAAAGAATAGAAGCTCAATTACAAATAAGTGTATCTGCAGAAGGAAGTAGTACAAAATTCAATATAAATTAGTTCAGAGGGAGAAATCCCTCTATTTTTACAATATTCATTTCCTTTTTTTTACAAAAACAAATTGTCTTAATGATTTAAATGTGATAATATGTATATGTAATTTCAAATATATGGAAAAAATGCGAGATATAATTTAATTGTATAATGAAGGGGATTAATATGACAGAGAATATTTCTATAAATAATATGACTAAAGAAGAGTTGGTAGAAAAAATTAATGAGCTTAATGGGAAAATTAAATTACAAGAAGATTTTTTATTAAATATATCACATGATTTAAGAAGTCCTATAAATGTAATATTAAGTATACTTCAATGTTTTAAATACACTAAATCTGAAGATAAAAAAGAAGAATATAATGAAATAATAAAAAGAAATAGCTTAAAGATAATTAAATTAATTGATAACCTAATAGATACTACAAAATTAGAGAATCAATATTATGAATTAAATAAAAAAAATGTAGATATAGTATGTGTTGTGGAGAATATAGTTGATTCTATAGAGAAGTATTCACAATGTAAGAATATACAAATGGTATTTGATACTAATGTGGAAGAATGTATAGTAGCAGTAGATCCTAATGCAATTGATAGAATAGTTATGAATTTATTATCTAATGCTATAAAATTTGCTCCAAGTGATTCTGATATATTAGTTAATATTATAAAGAGTAATAATACAGTAAATATATCAGTAGAAGATCATGGACCAGGAATACCTAAAGTTGAACAAGAATTTATATTTAATAGATTTAAGCAATCTACATTAAATAAGGAAAATGAATATAAAGGAAGTGGAATTGGATTAGATTTGGTTCACTATCTAACTAAGCTGCATAATGGAGACATAAAGTTAGAAAGTATTGAAGGAAAGGGATCGAAATTTACTGTTTCTTTACCTATAACATTAGTAGATGGGAAAAAGACTTATAATGATTTATTTAAAAGAGATAAAGTAGAAATGTTAGAAGTAGAGTTTTCAGATATATACCTTTAAGTAATTACCATTAATTAGTCTTGATATATTTCAGCCTTTATGATAATATAATTCTGTTATTTATATTATATGGGGTGTTAGTTAAACGGATATAACATACCGCTACGGACGGTAGATTATGGGTTCGATTCCTGTACGCCCTGCCATTAAGAGAGTCTTTTTTAGGACTCTCTTTTTTGATTTTTAGAAATACTTTGTTGAATAATTTGTAGCTAACTTAAAGGTGGAATTAGAAGTATAGTATATGGATTAAAAAGTAGCTAATTGGTTAAATTAAAGTGGAGAATAATGAGAAGGAAGATAGTTTGATGAAATTTAATTTACTTATTAACCAATTAGATGAACATAATGAAGTTGGACTTTTATTAGCTCAAAAATATAAAGTAAAGTCTGTAGTAATGCTTTATAAAAATAAAGAAAAAAAGAAGTTAGATAAATTTAAAGAATTGTATATAGATTTTAATAATATAGAAGTAATTGATGAGTTAATAGATGAAGATAATTATGATAATCTTAAAAATATAATTTCAAAATACAAGGAAAAAGAGATAATAATTAATCTTACTGGTGGTAATAGAATAACATCTTTAATAATGTTAAAAATAGCAATAGAATTAAATATACAGTGTGTTTATGTAGATTTATTGAAAAAGAGAAGATATATTTTTGATAAGGAATATAGAATAATAGAGCAACCTTTAGAAGATATAAGTATATCTGACGTAATACATCTATCTGGATCTAATATAACATTAGATTCTACTAGTTTGGCAGAAAAAAGTGATATCCAAGAGTTTACGAAGGTAATATTAAGTAATTTGGATATTTGGCATAAGTATAAACAGAAGTTGTATGATAATAATATTTTTAAACATGATTACAAAGATACTTCAAGGATAAGCATAAATAAGTGTCTTGTAGAATCTGAAGAGTTAAAATTAATTTATAATATATTGAATTATTTGAGAGAAAAGAATGAGGTTGAGTTTATAGAAGATAAAGATAATATTGAGGTATTATTTAAGAATGATTATTTAAAAGGATTTATATTTAAGAGTGGTACTTGGTTAGAAGTATTAACTACACTAGTAGTTCAAAGTATTGAAGATATCGATGAGGTAAAAAGTGGCTTAACATTTTATTGGGGTGATGACTTAAAAAGAGTACGTAATGAATTAGATGTTGTAGCTATAAGAGATTCAGTTTTGATATGTATATCATGTAAAGATAGTGATAAATATGACGAGGATGCATTAAATGAATTACAGGTTTATAGTGAAAGGTTAGGGGGAAAAAATGCTATAAAAATATTGGTTGCTACAAAGCAACCTGTAAAAAAGACTGTATTAGATAGAGCAAAAGAAATGAATATTAACATAGTTACTTTAGATAAAAATATAGATATATTTAAGAAGGCATTAATAGATTTGATAAAAAAGAAGACAGTTTAACCTGTCTTCTTTTTATGCCCTATTTTTTCTCCTAATTGGACTTTACATTCAAAACCAAAGTCAGTTTGAGCAAGTATATCTTCATCAATCTCAATCATATCCTTTTTGAAGAATAATATTGTTGTTGAACCACCAAATTTAAAATATCCTTTTTCTTGACCTTTAAGGACCTTTTTACCAGGCTCATAAGTTTGAATTATTGTACCAACACAAGTAGCACCAACTTCTATATGAATAATATCACCAAAGTTTTCAGATTCAAAAATTGACCATTCCCTTTTATTTTGGCAATATAACTTTGGAATTCTCTCTAAAGCTGTAGGATTTACAGAATAGTATGAGCCATCAATAAAGTGACTTTCTTTAGGTATACCATTATCAATAAAATGAAATCTATGATAATCTGTAGGACAAAGTCTTAATACCAAGCAAGTACCACCTTCATATTGGTAGGCTATTTTAGTATCTCCTATTAATTCAGATAGACTATAAGTAATTCCTTTTACTTGTACAAGCTTATTCATAGAGATATTTTCATAAGCAAAGAGCCTTCCATCTCCTGGAGATACTAAAATATCTGAATTCATATCTATAGGTCTTGAATTACTATTAAGTTCTCTAATAAAGAAGTCATTGAATGATGAAAAATCATTGGTTTTTTTAATAGCCATATCGATATCTATATCAAAGTCTTTTATAAATTTAGGGATTTTCTTTTTACTAAGTTTTGTGTCACAATACTTTCCATATATTTTTGACACTAGTTTCTTTTTTATAATTAATTCTGTAAGGCTTTTACCAATAGGCGATTCATAACACCACTTTATATATTTTGATCCAGCTACTTTTTCTATCTCATAAGAATCTTTTTTTCTATCATAAATTTTTATCATATATTACCTCGCACAAATATTAAAATATTCTATTCTAAATTAAAGTTTACCACATAGTTTTATTGTAAACAAAATTTATAATCCTATTAAAGAAAGAAAAATGAAGTTATTTATAAAATTCAATTATATTATTATGAAAATTTTACTTAAACAACATTGGGTTTAATTCACATTGAACTAAATCTTTTTTAGCGTTAAAATAAAGGTGATAAGCAGTTTGATAAAAATTTAACGAATTATCTGAAAATTATAGGTTTTTCAAATTTATATGGTAAACTATAGGAAGAAAATAGAATTTTTATTTACAAGAAGAAATTTATGGAGGTACAGGATGAAGAATATCATAATTAATGATAAGGTGTGCAAAGCAGCGGAAGGTAAAACAGTGTTAGAAGTTGCCAGAGAAAATGGAATTGACATACCTACTTTATGCTACTTAAAGGAATGCGGTAATGTTGGTAAATGTGGTGTATGCGCAGTTGAAATAGAAGGGAAAAACAATTTAGCTTTGGCTTGTTTAACAAAAGTTGAAGATGGAATGGTTGTAAGAACTGATACAGAAAAAGTTCAAGAAAGAGTAAAATCAAGAGTTTCAACAATACTTAATAAGCATGAATTTAAGTGCGGTCCTTGCCCTAGAAGAGAAAATTGTGAATTGTTAAAGTTAGTTATAAAAACTAAAGCTAAAGCAACTACTCCTTTTGTTGTAGAAAATAAAGAAGAGTATGTTGATATTAGAAGTAAGTCTATAACAATAGATAGATCAAAATGTATTTTATGTGGAAGATGTGCAGCAGCATGTACTGAAAAAACAGGTACAAGTTCTATTAAATTAGTAAATGTTAATGGTAAAAGAATAGTTACTCCAGAAGAACAAAAATGTTTTGATGAAACAAATTGTTTATTATGTGGACAATGTGTAGCTGCTTGTCCAGTTGGTGCTTTATCAGAAAAAACTCATATTGATAGAGTAAAAGAAGCTTTAGAAGACCCAGAAAAGCATGTAATAGTAGCTATGGCTCCAGCTGTAAGAACAGCAATGGGAGAACTATTTAATATGGGTTATGGAGTAGATGTAACTGGTAAATTATATACTGCATTAAGAGAATTAGGATTTGATAGAATATTTGATATAAATTTTGGTGCCGATATGACTATTATGGAAGAAGCTACTGAACTTTTAGAAAGAATAGAGAAAAAAGGCCCATTCCCTATGTTTACATCATGTTGTCCAGGTTGGGTGAGACAAGTTGAAAATTATTATCCAGAGTTATTAGAAAATTTATCTTCTGCTAAGTCACCTCAACAAATTTTTGGTACAGCAAGTAAGACATACTATCCTCATATAGCTGGAATAGATCCAGAAAAGATATTTACAGTAACAATTATGCCATGTACAGCTAAGAAGTTTGAAGCAGATAGGGAAGACATGGAACTTGATGGATTAAGAAATATAGATGCAGTTTTAACTACAAGAGAGTTAGCTAAATTTATAAAGGAAAAGAAAATTGCTTTTGCTAAGCTAGAAGATAGCGAGGCTGATCCTGCAATGGGAGAATATACTGGGGCAGGAGTTATATTTGGAGCTACTGGTGGAGTAATGGAAGCAGCTATAAGAACTGCAAAAGAATTTGTTGAAAAGAAAGAACTAGAAAACTTAGATTATACAGAAGTAAGAGGGTTAAATGGAATTAAAGAAGCTTCTGTAAATATAGGTGGAGAAGACTATAATGTTGCAGTAATTAATGGATCTGCTAACTTATTTGAATTCATTGAAAGTGGAAGAATGAATAGTAAGGAATATCACTTTATCGAAGTTATGACATGTCCAGGTGGATGTGTAAATGGTGGTGGACAACCTCATGTTAATAATTTAGAAAGAGAAAAGATTGATATTAAATCAGTAAGGGCCTCTGTTCTTTATAATCAAGATAAGAGTGCTAAAAAGAGAAAGTCACATGAAAATGTTGCTTTAATGAAAATGTATGATGAATATATGGGACAACCAGGTCGTGGAAAAGCTCATGAACTATTACATTACAAATATAAGAAAAAAGAAACTTCAGAAGAAGTTATTTAATATAAAAATGTGAACTTGAACATACTATTAATGTTAATTTGTGAAAAGGAGAAATAGTTATGAATAGAGTTCATTATGAAGTAAATAATTTAGTTAATTCAACAAGTAAAACGCAGCTTAAGAATGCTCTAGATAAAGTAGAAGGGGTTCAAAACGTTTGTGTTGATATGGCAAGAGGCACTGTAGAAGTTGTTTATAGTGATGAAGCTAATGAATCAAAAATTAAAAATTGTATAGAAGACTCAGGATTCAATGTAGAATAATAATAATAAGAGCTGTACTAAACTTCGTACAGCTCTTATTATTTAAAACAGAATTTATAAATTAAAGATTAAAAATATATATTTATATATTTTTAAGAACTTAAGAACTTATAGGGAAAATGCGGTTTTGAAGTGGTAATAAGTAAATAAAAATAGGTTTCGTAAAAAATACGAAACCTATTTTAGTTAGTTTATTGCATTAGAAAATTCTAAGTATTCATCAAATGTCATAGTTCTATCAACTATAGAACCATCGTCCTTAATATCAATAATTCTATTTGCTATTGTTTGAACGAATTGGTGGTCGTGTGAAGCAAATAGTATATTACTGTTGAAGTCTTTAAGTCCATTATTCACAGCTGTAATTGATTCAAGGTCTAAGTGGTTTGTAGGCTGATCTAGCATTAATACATTTGCATTTGAAAGCATCATTCTAGATAGCATACATCTAACCTTTTCTCCCCCTGATAAAACAGAAGCTTCTTTTAATGCTTCTTCACCAGAGAATAACATTCTTCCTAAGAATCCTCTTATATAACTTTCTGCCTTTTCATCAGAGTATTGTCTTAACCAATCAACTAAAGATAGGTGGCAATCATTAAAGTATTCAGAATTATCTTTAGGGAAGTATGCGTTAGTTATAGTAATTCCCCATTTAAATTCTCCACTATCTGCTTCCATTTCTCCAGCTAATATTTTAAATAGTGTAGTAACAGCTATTTCATTACCTATTAAAGCAATTTTATCGCCTTTGTTAACCATAAAGTTTACGTTGTCTAAAACCTTAACTCCGTCAATAGTTTTTGATAGGTCTTTTACTGTTAATATATCATTACCAACTTCTCTTTCAGGTTTAAATCCAACGAATGGATATCTTCTGCTAGATGGTTGAATATCATCTAAAGTAATCTTATCTAATAACTTTTTACGAGATGTAGCTTGCTTTGACTTAGATGCATTAGCACTAAATCTTGCAATAAAGTCTTGAAGTTCCTTAATCTTTTCTTCTTTCTTCTTGTTTTGATCCTTAGCCATTTGTAAAGCTAATTGACTTGATTCATACCAGAAGTCGTAGTTACCAACGAATAACTTAATTTTACCAAAATCAACATCAGCCATATGTGTACAAACTGTGTTTAAGAAGTGTCTATCATGGGATACTACTATAACAGTACCCTCAAATTTTGATAAGAAATCTTCTAACCAATTTACAGCTTTAAGGTCTAAGTGGTTTGTAGGTTCGTCTAGAACTAGAACACCAGGGTTGCCAAATAAAGCTTGAGCTAAAAGCACCTTAACCTTTTCAGCACCTGTTAATTCTGAAACCATTTTGTAGTGAGATTCAGTTCCGATTCCTAAACCTTGAAGTAGGGATGAAGCTTCAGATTCTGCTTCCCATCCATTTAGGTCTGCAAATTCACCTTCTAATTCAGAAGCTCTTATACCATCTTCATCGCTGAAATCTGGCTTTGCATATAATTCATCTTTTTCTTCCATAATTTGGTAAAGTCTTTCATTACCCATAATTACAGTTTCTAAAACTTGATAATTATCATATAGGTTATGTTCTTGCTTTAATACAGACATTCTTGTATTTGGAGCCAAAATAACTTCTCCTGTATTTGGTTCAACGTCACCAGATAAAATCTTAAGGAATGTAGATTTACCTGCACCATTTGCACCTATAACACCATAGCAGTTACCTGGAGTAAATTTTAAGTTAACATCTTCAAATAATTTTCTACCGCCATATCTTAAGCTAACATTAGATACTGTTATCAATAATTTCTACCTCATTTCATTTATTATTTCATTCAGTTATTATAACATAGAATAACGCTTTAATCGACAAGCAGAGTTTTTAATATAAGTAAATTTTTACTATAAGATAGAAAAAGATAGAACTTAGAATATTTTAAATGAAAATTATTAGGAGTATAATAATAAACAAGAACAATTATGAGGAGTAGGGCTATGCAAAAAACAAACGCAATGAGAATTTTAGATAAAGCTAAAATAAAATATAATACATATGAATACGAAGCTGGAGATGGTCATATTGACGGTGTATCTGTTGCAAACAAACTTTCACAAGATGTAAGTATGGTATTTAAAACATTAGTTGTACAAGGAAACTCAAGAGAATTATACGTGTTTGTAATTCCTGTTAGTGAAGAATTAAATTTAAAAAAAGCTGCAAAGGTTGCAGGTGAAAAGAATGTTGAAATGATACACGTAAAAGATATAAACAAGTATACAGGATATATAAGAGGTGGATGTTCGCCGATAGGAATGAAAAAATTATATAAAACATTTATACATGAGTCTGCTAAAGGATTAGAAAAAATTATTTTTAGTGGTGGAAAGATAGGAATTCAAATTGAAGCAAATCCAGATGATATACTAAATTTAATTAATGGTAAGTATGAAGATTTAATAATGTAAAAAGAGAAAGCAAGTTGGCAATGGAGGTAGCCAAATGCTTTCTTTTATTAATTCATTAATTTAGAATTTATCCGAATTAATGAAGAGTAGGCTTTATTACAATATATATTTAAAGAAACATATGAAGTGACATAGGGAACCAAGCATTATGAAAATATGGAATATTTCATGTCCCCCAAAAGCGCCAATTCTTATTTTATCGGACTTAATAGCATAGATAACTCCACCTATAGTATATAGAACTCCACCTAAAATTAGTAAAAATATAGCTATAGGATTAAGGGCTTTCGATAAAGGATAAATTGCAAATATAGCAAACCAACCAATTGTTATATACATAACACTACTAATCCATTTAGGACAAGTGATCCAAATCATTTTAAAAATTATACCTAAGATACCTGTAGCAGCTACAATTCCAAAAAGAATATACCCAGTTTTATTGTGTAATGCTAGCAGACAAGGTGGTGCATATGAACCAGCTATAAGTATAAATATCATTGAGTGATCCAATCGTTTCAATGTTTTTATTACTTTGTCGCTAGATATAACAGAGTGATAAGTTGCGGAAGCAGAATATAGAAGGATCATACTTAATCCAAATATAATTGCAACAGCATATTCAAGTAATGTTCCATTATCTAATGATATTTTTATTATCATAAGTATTAGACCTATTAATGAAAGTATAGCTCCTATAAGATGAGTCAATCCGTTAATTGGTTCTCTAAGATATTTATCCATAAAATCCTCCAATCTAATACAAGTAGTTTTGATAACTACTTGAAATCATATTTAAATTATTATATATAGATATATTATAGTCAAATCTAATAAAAAAGTTTCATAGCTATTCTAAATAATAAAGCATACCATTTTCTTGAAATATCTCTTATTTACTATTAAAATTGAAATATAACAATAAGTAGTTTTTAAAACTAGTTTAAGGAGATTTACTATGAATGAAACAAGCATTGATGAAATAATAAAGAAGTTAGCTTTAACTGAAAGAGTAGAAGAGAAAGATATACCAGAAATAGATTTGTATATGGATCAGGTAATTCAAATATTTGAACAAAAGCTATCTAACTCGAAAAGAAAGGATAGCGATAAGGTATTAACTAAAACAATGATTAATAATTATGCTAAAGCAAAGTTATTAATGAGTATAAAAAATAAAAAGTATTCTAAAGAACACTTATTATTGATGAGTATGATATATGATTTAAAAGGGTCTCTATCAATAAGTGATATTAAAGACTTATTTGATAATATAGTAAAAAAGTATGATGAAGATAAAGAATATGATTTAAGAAGTCTGTATAAGTTATATTTAGATATAAATAACTCTAATTACGAAGAGTTTTTGGGAAATATATACAAACAGATAGATTGTGTAAAAGGAATTATAGATGATAGTGAAGAATTTAATGAGTATGAAGAAAAGTTCTTATTTATATGTTCTATGGTTTCAATGAGTAATATGTATAGAAGGGTAGCAGAAGCGATGATAGATGAATATTTTGCAGAAGGTGATAAATAAATGAAGAACTTAAATGAATTAAGAAAAATGCTTTATGATATAGATGGTAGAGGCTATAAGGCATATAAGTCGTTAGAAGGAATGTACGATTTCAATAATTATAAATTAGCTATAGATCATGTTCAAGGAGATCCATTTGCATCCCCATCTAGAGTTAGAGTAATAATGAGTCAAAAATATTCTCAAATACCTAATAACTTATTTGATAACTATAATAAAAGGGTTGCAGTTCAAGACTTTTTAGTTAGAGTTTTTTACAAAAATATAAATAAGTATAGTTCAAAGGTTTTTGGGTCAGGAAAAAGTGGATTAATTTCTATTAGTAAGTGTACTCAGGAAATATTAGATAGAACAGCTATATTGATAGATAATGATAAAATAGAAGTAAGAATAGAAGTTGGATTTCCTGCAAGGGGGAGAAGTGTATTAGCTAGAGAATTAGAAAAGATATTATATGATTATCTTCCGAAGATAATAGATGAGTCAATAACTTATAACAATCTTGATAAAGATGCTTTAAAGAAAAGAGTAGAATTAGTTGAAGATCAACAATATATAAGGCAAAGATTAGAAGGTCGTGAGTTGGTTGCTTTTATAGGAAATGGTTCAATATTACCAAGAGAAAGTGGAGTATCTTCAAAGCCCCTTAAGAATGGGATTAAGTTCATTTCGCCAAAGGAATTAGAGGTAAGTTTTAATACTCCTAATTCAGGGGAAATTAAGGGGATGGGAATACCTAAAGGAATAACGTTAATTGTTGGTGGAGGCTATCATGGTAAATCTACTTTATTAAAGGCATTAGAGTTGGGTGTATATAATCATATTGAAGATGATGGAAGAGAATTTGTAATAACTAATGATTCTGCAATGAAAGTAAGAGCAGAAGATGGAAGGGTTATTCATAAGGATGACATATCATTATTTATAAATAACTTACCTAATAAAAAGGATACAAAGAACTTTGTAAGTGATAATGCAAGTGGAAGTACATCACAAGCAGCCAATATTATTGAGAGTATAGAGTCTGGATCAAAGCTAATTTTAATTGATGAAGATACATCAGCAACTAATTTTATGATTAGAGATGATATAATGCAAAAATTAGTAGCAAAAGAAAGTGAACCAATAACTCCTTTTATTGAAGTAGCTAAAGCATTATATGAACAAATAGAGTTATCAACTATAATTGTAGTAGGTAGCTCTGGAGATTATTTTGATATAGCGGATAATGTTATACAAATGGAAGCTTATGAGCCTAAGGTTGTTACAAATGAAGCTAAGGAACTAAGTAGTGGTAAAATCCTAGAGAGAATAAAAAATAATAGCATTGAGATAAATATTGATTTTAATAGGGTGGTAAAAAAGGGGAGCATTGAAAGAGGAACTAAGGGAGTAAAAGTTAAAGGACTTGGAACTGATGGGCTAAGTATTAATAAGGAGAATATAGACCTTAAGTTGGTAGAACAATTAGTAGATAGTGAACAGGTATATGCAATAGGAGAGATACTTAAGTGGGCTGAAGATAATATTATAGATAATAAGCTAACACTTAGAGAAGTAGTAGATAATATTATGAATTATATAGATAAGAATGGACTAATAAAAGTAAATAAAATTGCTGGTGGAAACGGAAGATTATCAAAACCAAGACGTCAGGAGATTATGTGTGCATACAATAGATTCAGGTTATTAAAGTTATAAAGTGTGGAGAGAAAAGGTATGGGGTGTAATTATTATATTATGGATCCTACTTATAAAAATAAAAGTAGATATAATATAAAAGATGATAGTGGAAAGAGTTTATTTTATTACTGTGTTAGTGATGATGATAATAATAAATTTGAGTTATTCGATTTAGAAAATAATGAATTAATACTTACTACATGTTGTGTTAATGATTTTGAATCCCCTAAATATAGTGTATCTGATGATAAAGAAAGAAAAATTTTTAATATATTTAAAAGTTTTTACTTTACAAGTATGAATATAAGAGGGATATTTGGAGATTTTACAGTAAGTAAAACAGTAACAGATAAGAGAAGTTTTGAATTACTAAAGAATGGATTAGTCATAGCTAATATAGATGAAAAAAATAAGTTTACCGATAATCACCTTAGTATAAGAATTAATAAGGATGAATTTGCATTAGTAGCACTGGTAGTGTATTTACTTGTAGATATTAATGGATTATTTGATAAATATTAAAATAAGCCAAGTTTTACTTGGCTTATTTCTATTTAAAAGATTATGTTTGCTATTAATGTAATAATAGGTAGGGTAACTAAAGTTCTTTGAATAAAGATTATTATTAAGTCTTTTAAGTTAACAGGTATCTTGGAACCTAGTAATAAGCCTCCTACTTCTGACATGTATATCAGTTGAGTTACAGATGTTGCAGCTATTATAAATCTAGTCATTTCACTTTCTATTGAAGAAGCTAAAACTGATGGGATAAACATATCAGCAAATCCAACTACTAATGTTTGAGAAGCTTGTACGGCTTCAGGAATTCTTAGTAATTCTAAAAGAGGAATAAAAGGCATACCAAGAAGTTGGAAGAATGTTGTATACTCAGCAATCATAACTGCAATTCCACCCATAGCCATAACAACAGGTAAAACACCTATCCACATATCTAAAACATTTTTAAATCCATCTAATAAAATTTTAGTTATACTAGCATTTTCTTCAGCCTTGTTTAATGCACTATGTAATCCCCATGAGAATGTAGTGTATCCTTCTGGAATTAAATCGAAATCCTCTTTTTTTGCACTTCCATCAATGTATGTATCTGGTTTTCTTGAAAGAGGAGGTATTCTAGATATAATTATTGCCGCTATAATACCAGCTAAAGTAACTGTTATGTAAAAAGGAACAAACATGTGAGATAGCCCAACTTGAGATATAACCATTAAGCTAAAAGTTATAGATACTGCAGAAAAAGAAGTACCTATTATTGCTGCTTCCTTTTTAGTATAAAATCCTTCTTCATATTGCTTACTTGTTAAAAGAATTCCTATTGTTCCATCTCCTAACCATGAAGTAATACAGTCTATGGATGATCTTCCAGGTAATTTAAATATAGGCCTCATTATTTTTGTAAATAATGCACCAACAAATTCTAATAATCCATGATTAAGTAGAAGTGGAAGAAATAAACCTGCAAATAAGAATATTGATGTTAATACTGGTAGTAAATCAAATAAAATCATAGAACCAGTACTTTCAGACCATATAAATTCAGGTCCGATTTTAGAATAGGACATTATAGCAAGTATCATTCCAGTTATTCTAGCAAAAAGCCAGATTGGTGAAACAGAAAAAAGTTCATTTAAAACTTTATTTTTAGGTTTTATAAATTTTACTAAAATACTTCCTAAAGCTGAGATTGAAATAAGTAATACAGCAATTAAAGGAAGAATATCACCAATTAAATTAACTGTATAGTTAGAAAGAAATGCTACTGGTATAGTAACTTCACCGCCTATATTTATAGGGGTCATAAAAAGTAATATACCTATAATAGAAGGAATAAAAAATTTTAAAAAAGATGAAATTTTTATATTTGAATTTTTATTCATTTTTGTCTCCTTTAAGTTTATAATTATGCAATGATTATATTTTATTATACTTTTTATAAAAAAGATAGTATAAATAATCAAAAAAGTTTAATAATTATGTAGAAATATTAAAGAAATTAAGAATTAATTATCGAAAAGATGTAGTGAAAGTATTAAATAATAGTACTAGACAGCATCTGATATAATATTAAAGGAATGCTAATGAAAATGGAGGATATGAAGTTGATAAAGGTAATAGCGTCAGATATGGATGGAACATTATTAAATTCTCAGCACGATATAACAGAAGAAAATGTAAAGGCTATATTAAAATCTAAAGAATTAGGAATACACTTTATTATAGCAACAGGAAGAATGTATGATAGTGTAAAACCTTTCATGGATAAGTACGGAATAAAGTGTGAGTATATTCTTATGAATGGTGCAGAGTTTAGAGATGAAAATGGTGAAATTGTTGAAAGTATAAGTATGAATAAAGGAAAAATAAAAGATATACTAGATATTCTTCGCAAAGAAAATTTAATAGTTGAATTATATACTGGTGATGGTTCCTATACTATAAATACAAAAGAAGAAGCTTTAAAAGAAATGGTTTATAGAGTTCAGAATTTTGAAAAGGTTCAAGATTATGATAAGGCCTTAGAAATAGCAAAGAATCATGATCATTTTAAGAGCCTTAAATATATAGATGATATTGATAAATTTATAGAAAGTGATATAGAAGTAAGAAAAATAATAACCTTTAGTAATGATATAGAGATTATTAAAAGAACTAAGAGTGAATTAAGTGATATTGGAGGATTAGCCGTATTATCATCTTTTATAACGAACATTGAAATAACAGATGAAAGAGCTCAAAAAGGTTACATATTAAAAAAAGTTACCGAAAAGATGGGAGTAAAAAATGAAGAAGTTATAGCTTTTGGAGATAGTTTCAATGATTATTCATTGTTTACTGAGTTTAAGAAAGCATATGCTATGGAAAATGCTATTCCAGAGATAAAAGAGATTGCAAAAAATATAACAGATACTAATGATAATAGTGGAGTAGCAAAAGCCATATATAAAGAATTAGGAATTTAGAAATATTTAATTCTTATATTAAAAAATTAAATTGTTATATACTAATTTATAAGATGGAGACTATTGTGTTAATATATATTGTAGATAAATACATAATAGGGGGAACAAGATGAAGAAGGTAAAAGAGTACACAATTATAACATTTGGAGTATTATTAGTGGTAGCTTCATTTATATTTTTCTTTTTTCCTAATAATATAGCATGTGGTGGAGTATCAGGGTTAGCTTTAGTGTTACATGATATAACTGGAATAGAGTCAGGAATTATTATGTTTGTTGCAAATGTAATATTATTTGGTGTTGCATTTATATTTATTGGTGGAGAATTTGGTATAAAGAGTATTTATGCTGCCTTTGGTCTTTCAGCAATACTTTCAATAACTGAAAAATCAGGAATATCATTTGCATTAACAAATAACTTAGTGCTTGCAACTATTTTTGGTAGTGCATTATTAGCTATGGGAACAGCTATAATGTTTACTCAGGATGCATCCACAGGTGGAACTAGTATAATTGCTAAGTTACTAAGTAAGTATTTTCATATTGGATATGGTATGGGGCAGCTTATATCTGATTCCATAGTAATATTACTTGCTATGTATACATTTGGGATGGAGTTAGGGCTATTTGGGTTATTAAGTGTTTACCTAATTGGTACATTAATAGATAAATTTATAGATGGTTTTAATTCTTGTAAACAAGTACTTATTTTTACTCAAAAAGAACAAACAGTTGTAGAGTATATCAATAAAGATGTAGATAGAGGTTGTACTGTATTTAAAGGAAAGGGTGGATATACAGGAAGAGAAAATACTATTATATTGACCATTTTAAGTAGAAGACAATTTATACAATTAAAACAATTTATAAAGAAAGAAGATCCAGAAGCATTTATAACAGTTAATGCTACAACTGAAGTTTTAGGAAAGGGATTTATGAATTTAGTAGAATAAATAAAAGCTTGCTTTGTTAGCAAGCTTTTTTTTATAAAAAAACTGTTTGGGTACAGAGTTAGGAAATAGATATGTAAATCAGATTAAACATGAATTAGAATGAAAGCATAAAGGGAAAAACTAGGAGGTATAAAATATGTATCATAAAGTTGAGAATAAGTTTCCAAAGAATTTTTTATGGGGGGCATCTACATCAGCCTATCAAGTAGAAGGTGCTTATAATAAAGACGGAAAAGGAGCATCAGTGCAGGATACTAAGGTGTTACCAGAAGGAACAGCTGATTTTAAGGTATCAAGTGACCATTATCACCACTATAAAGAAGATATAGCACTATTTGCAGAAATGGGCTTTAAAACTTATAGATTTTCAATATCATGGACAAGAATTATTCCAAATGGAACCGGGGAAGTTAATGAAAAGGGTATAGAATTTTATAATAATTTAATTGATGAGCTTAAGAAGTATAATATAGAGCCATTAGTAACAATGTATCATTTTGATTTACCAGATGTACTGCAACAAAGAGGTGGATGGTCTAATAGAGAGACAGTAGATGCTTTTGTGGAATATGCAAGGGTAATATTTGAGAATTTTGGAGATAGGGTTAAGTATTGGCTAACAATAAATGAACAAAATATGATGATTTTACATGGAGCAGCAATAGGTACAGTAAATGAAGGGTGCGAAGATATACAAAAGGAATTATATCAACAAAATCATCATATGATGCTTGCGCAAGCTATGACTATGAAACTATGTCATAAAATGGTTGAAGATGGTAAGATAGGACCTGCACCAAATATAAGTGCTATATATCCGGCATCACCAAAACCAGAAGATGTACTAGCCGCTCAAAACTTTAATGCAATAAGAAACTGGCTATACTTAGATATGGCTGTATATGGAAGATACAATGCAATAGCATGGAGCTATATGAAGGAAAAGGGAATTGAACCTAAAATAGAAGATGGAGATATGGAAATATTGAAGGGGGGAGACCCTGACTTCATAGCATTTAATTACTATAGTACAGCTACAGTTAAAGAAAGCAAAATTGATGATTCAGAAGGTAAGTTTATCGGTGGAGATCAGCAAATTGCTACAGGAGATTTAGGGGTATTTAATGGAGCGCACAATGATTTCTTAGAGAAAACTGAATTTGGATGGGAGATAGATCCAGTAGGATTTAGAACAACATTAAGAGAGATATATGGAAGATACAACTTACCATTAATAGTAACTGAAAATGGTTTAGGAGCTTATGATAACTTAGAAGATGGTGATACTATAAACGATGATTATAGAATTGATTATTTAAGAAAGCATATAGAGCAAGCAAAACTTGCTATAACTGATGGTGTAGAGTTGTTAGGTTATTGTCCATGGTCTGCTATAGATTTAATTAGCACACACCAAGGCTTTAAAAAGAGATATGGTTTTATATATGTAAATAGAGATGAGTTTGATTTAAAGGATTTAAGAAGAATAAGGAAGAAAAGCTTTTTCTGGTATAAAAATGTAATTAAATCAAATGGAGAAGAAATATAGAACTGTATGGGTACAATGTTTAGATTTTGAGGTTTATATTGAAAAATATATATATTAAAATTTAAATAAAGATAGCTAAATTAAGCCATCAAGCTAAAGTTATTTAAAGAAAGAAACTTGCCGATATTAATTAACTTTTTATAACTTTAGACTCATGAAATAATACTATCCCCAGTATTATTCTGTATTAAAATTTCTATTAATATTAAGAGGAGTTTAGGTAATTATCTAAACTCCTTTTAGTTTAGTCTAAAATTATTTTCACATAAAGCTTACGCTTTCTTGAACCATCATATTCACAAAAGTAAACATCTTGACAAGATCCTAAGATTAATTCGCCATTACTTAAGATTAAATATTGAGAAGCACCAATAGCTAATAATTTTAAGTGGGTATGAGAATTTCCTTCAAAGTGTTTATAATTTTTATTAATAGTAGGATAAGCTTTTTCAAATCCATAAATTAAATCTCTAACTACATCAGAATCAGTATTTTCATTTATTGTTATCCCTGCCGTAGTATGAGGACAAAATACTATAACTATACCACGCTTATTTAACTTTCCTTAATATCTTTTCTTATTAACTTTATTATTTTAATCATATCTTGTCTATTAGAAATTGTAAGATCATGAACAAATAAGTTTTTCATATAAATACCTCATAAATAGAATTTTTAATTATTTTGTGGATAAACTAACCATAATAAAGGAGAGTTTATTATGGATAAAAAGAAAGTTATTAACAATTTAATTATAGCTAATTTAACAATATTTTTGTTATATATGTTGGGTAAATTTAGCATAATACATGAATTTTTAGAGGTTATATTATTGGTAATAGTAGCACCTATAATATTTGGGGTATTTCTTTTTTATATTCTAAAACCATTGAATGATATATTTGTAAAAAAGGGAATGAAAACTTCAAAGGCGGCCTTATTAACATTATCAATAACAGCATTTATATTAGCAGCTGTTATTAGATACTTTGGAGAATACCTTGTAGTTCAGTTAGTACAACTTAAATCATTAATACTAACCTATATAGATAGAAATCAAATAGCTGAATTTACTAATGAGGTTATAAATGATGATAGTATACAATCATCAATAAGTTCATTATGCACTGGAATAATAAATTATATTTCATTATTAGTTACAAATGCTAAAGATATATTTGATAAAGGAATGATGTTATTTTCTAATGTGTTATTAACTATATTAATTACATTCTTTTTATTAAGAGACGGTCATAATTTTAAAAATATTGTTTTAAAATATTGCCCAGAAAAATATAAAGATACTGTTGAAAAATTATTACCTAAATGTGATGATGTTCTATCTACATATATAATAGGTCAGGCTATAGTAGCATTATCTTTAGCCACTATGGTTTTCATTGGTTATGTAATAATAGGTATGCCTAGTGCATTATTATTAGCATTTACTACATTCATACTAGCTTTTATTCCATTTGTAGGATTTTTTATTTCTATGATAATCCCATATATAGTTGCAACAATAATAGGGTTTAACATGTTGATAAAATTAACATTGTTATTTATAATAGCTCAAACATTGAAGGGAAGAGTAGTTGTTCCATTTATAATGGGAAAAACAATGAATATACATCCAATTACTGATATATTTTTAGTAGTAGGAGGAGCAGCAATAGGAGGACCATTAGTTGCATTTTGTATAGTACCAATATATTCTTTATTAAAATTAATAATAAAGACTTTTATAGAAAGTAAGGATGTAAAGATCCCTTTTATTGATAAGATAAAAAAGGTATAGTAATATAAATATTATAAATAAGATATTAAGGGGATGTAGAAATGGGCTTTCGTAAACAATTAAAAGAAGTAAAAAGGGTAGTAGTTAAAGTAGGAACTTCAACGCTAACTTATGAAAATGGAAATATTAATCTGACAAGAATTGAAAAATTAACAAGAATACTATCTGATATGATAAATTCAGGTAATGAAGTTGTACTTGTTACATCTGGTGCAATTGGAGTTGGAGTAAGCAAATTAAAGTTAAAAGAAAAGCCCAAAACTATAAGAGAAAAACAAGCAGTAGCAGCTGTAGGACAATGTGAATTAATGCATATATATAGTAAGTTCTTTGGAGAATATAGCCATGTTGTAGGACAGGTTTTACTTACTAGAGATGTTGTTGAGGATGACCATATAAGAGAAAATGTATGCAACACATTTGAAACTTTGCTAGAAAATGGAATAATTCCGATAGTAAATGAAAATGATACTGTTTCTATAGATGAAATTGAAAATATAGTTAGATTTGGTGATAATGATAATTTATCTGCAATAGTTGCAAGTTTAGTAAAAGCAGATCTTTTAGTTATATTATCTGATATAGATGGATTTTATGATTCAGACCCAAGAAGCAATAAAGAGGCAAAAATGCTAGAAGTAGTAGAAGAAGTTACTCCTGAATTAGAAGAATGTGCTGGTGGGGCTGGGTCTAACTTAGGAACTGGAGGAATGATTACTAAGTTAATGGCAGCGAAAGTGTCTGCAGATGCTGGAGTTAATATGGTATTAGCGAATGGAAGTAATCCTAATATATTACTAGATATATTGGCAGGTAAAAATGTTGGTACTTTATTTTTAGGAAAAAAATAATATAAGGGGGCAAAGAATGGGTAAATTAATTTTAAAAGGACAAAGAGCAAAAGAAGCATCATATGAACTTATGAATGCAACTACAACACAAAAGAATGAAGCTTTACTTAAGATGGCTGAAAAGTTGCTAGAAAATAAGGATAATATCTTAAGAGAAAATAAGAAGGATTTAGAAAAAGCTATTGAAAAAGGTACTACTAAAGCTATGTTAGATAGACTAAAGCTAGATGAAAAAAGATTAGCTGATATGGCAGATGGATTAAGACAAGTAGTATCATTAGCAGATCCAGTTGGAGAAGTTACTTCAATGTGGAGGAGGCCAAATGGATTACAAATAGGTAAACAAAGAGTTCCTATGGGGGTAATAGGGATTATATATGAGGCTAGACCTAATGTTACTTGTGATGCAGCAGGTTTATGTTTAAAGACTGGTAATGCAGTTATATTAAGAGGTGGAAGTGAAGCTATAAATTCTAATATGGCAATAGTTAAAGCTTTAGTGGAAGGGATAAAGGAAGCTGGGCTTCCAGAGTATTCATTACAGTTAGTAGAAGATACAAGTAGAGAAGTTGCTACAGAAATGATGAGATTAAATGAATATATAGATGTGCTTATACCAAGAGGAGGTGCAGGTCTTATACAAGCTGTAGTAAAGAGTGCCACAGTACCAGTTATTGAAACTGGAACAGGAAACTGTCATGTTTATGTTGATTGTGATGCAGATTTAGAAATGGCTAAAAATATAGTTATAAATGCAAAGACTAGTAGACCTGCTGTTTGTAATGCAGAAGAAAAGCTTTTAGTAAGTGAAAAGGTTGCTGATAAATTTATACCTATGATTATTAATGTATTAAGAGAAAAGAACGTAAAAGTGATAGGTGATGAAAAGGTTAGAAATATAATAGAAGATGTTGAGGCAGCAACTGAAGAAGATTGGGGAAAAGAATATCTTGATTATATTATTGGAGTTAAGGTAGTTAAAGATGTGGATGAAGCTATTTCACACATAAATAAGTATGGTTCTGGACATTCAGAAGCAATAATTACTAAGAGCTATGATAATTCTCAAAGATTTTTACAAAGAGTAGACGCTGCTGCTGTATATGTTAATGCATCAACAAGATTTACTGATGGAAGTGAGTTTGGGTTTGGAGCTGAAATTGGAATAAGTACTCAAAAGCTACATGCTAGAGGGCCAATGGGATTAACTGAATTAACAACTACAAAGTATATTATTTATGGTAATGGACAAATAAGATAAATTTTAAGAAGCTACTAAGGTGGCTTCTTATATTTATATGTTTTTTTAAATATGAATATAAGGTAGATAGAGGAGAATATATAAGTATGAACTGGAAGATAAAAAGCTTTTATGATTTAACATTAGATGAATTATATGAAATTTGTAAAGTAAGGTATGAAGTGTTTGTGTGTGGACAGAAAATTTATCAAGAGAATGATTTTGATGATGTTGATAAAAAGGTATTTCATATATTTTTAGAAGATGAAGGGAAGATAGTTGCTTATGCTAGATTAATTCCTAGTGGAATAACATATGATACTGCAGCTATAGGAAGAGTTTTAGTATTAAATGAATATAGAAGAAAAGGCATTGCATCCGAATTAATGAAGAGAAGTATTGAATTTATACAGAAGGAATTAAAAGAGAATAAGATCACTTTATCTGCTCAGTTATACGCTAAAGAGCTTTATGAAAAAGTAGGTTTTAAAGTGATTTCTGATGTATATGAAGAAGTTGATATACCTCACGTAAAAATGATTTTAGAATAAATCTGTTGAAAATACACAGGTGCAACTGGTAGTTGACAAAAAGAAAATGCTAGTTGGTAGAGGTTTGTATGAAAAATTTTTATAATTTTTCATGGAGGTGAGGAAAATGCAAATAAGTGAAAAGTTGCAATTATTAAGAAGTAAAACCGGAATGTCTCAAGAAGAATTGGCAGAAAGATTAGGGATATCAAGACAATCAATTTCAAAGTGGGAGTCTGGACAATCAGTACCAGATTTAAAGAAATTAATAATATTATCAGAAATATATAATGTTACTATTGATAGTTTAGTTAAAGATGGTGATGAGTATGATATGTTACAAGAAACAGATGATAAGGATTCAAAGGTTAATATAATAGACAATGATACTAAATCAACTCAAGTTATTATAAATCTTCACGGAGGAAGATTAGAATATGAATATAAGAGCAAAAGGACATTACTTGGCTTACCGCTTATTCATATTAATATAGGCAAAGGATTTAAGAAAGCCAAAGGAATAGTTGCTATAGGAAATATATCATATGGAATTGTATCAGCAGGTATTATTTCTTTAGGAGTATTAAGCTTTGGTTGTATGTCTATAGGTATAATTAGTCTAGCAGCTATATCAATAGCATTACTTTTAGCTATTGGGGCTATATCTATAGGAGTTTTCTCTGTTGGAGCTATATCTATTGGAATATTTTCACTTGGTGCACTATCTATAGGGAAATACTCAATTGGGGCAGCAGCTATAGCAACAGATGTAGCTATAGGAGATTATGCAAAAGGAACCGTAGCTATAGGTAATACTACTGAAGGATTAACAAAAATTCCATTAGATACTTCTATAGAAGATATTAAGAAAGTAATAAAAGAGCAATATCCGAGCTTAAGTAATTGGATTATTAAATATATTGAGTTCTTTGTTAAATATACTAAATTTGGAGTTAAATAAATTACAGTTATAGGTTAGTTATTTTTTAAGTAGCTAACCTTTTTTATAATCTTCAAAACATCTTTTATTAGATATTTAAGTTATAATGAATATACAAACTAGTATAAAGAGAGATAACTAAGGAAAACTAAGATAAACAGCTTAGGAGGTCATAGATTATGGAGCATAAGAAGTTTGCTTTTATATCAGATTTTGATGGGACGTTAACTCATAAAGATTTTTATCAAATGATAATAGATGAATACTTAGGTGAAGAGGGAAAAGAGTTATACAAAGCATGGCGTAAGAGTAAATATAAAGATAAGGATTTTTTACATAAGATTTATAGTTCAATTAATAGAGATGAAGATGAAATATTAGAAGACATATTAAAAATTGAATGGGATAAAAATGCAGATAAAGTAATTCAAAAGATAAGAGAAGCTGGTGGAGATTTTATTATTTTAAGTGCAGGAACTAGTTATTATATAGATAGATTACTTAAGAAAAAAGGGCTGTCAAATATTAAAGTTTATTCTAATCCAGGGGAATATAAGGATAGAGGTATTCATTTAAAGATAGATAAAAACAATCCATATTATTCTGAGGTGTATGGAATAGATAAAGGAAAAGTTGTTGCGGATTTAAAACATAAATATTCATATGTTTATTATGCTGGAGATAGTGCACCAGATATTCCACCATGTAAGTTAGCAGATATATGCTTTGCAAAGGGAAATCTTCAAGGAATGTTGCAAGAAGAATGTGTGAATTTCATACCTATGAGTGATTATAGTGATATAGAAAAAAGTTTGATTGAAAAGAGGGTAATAGAATAATGAAGGTAAAGTCACATAGTATTTCTATACCAGCTTTCTTAAAGGTTGGGAGAGGTACTTTAGGATATTTGGGTAAATTTTTAAGTGAAAATAATTTTAATAGAGTGTGTATATTTTTTGGTAATGGTCTTATTGAATTGTTTGGAAATATGGTATTTGAGTCATTAGAAAAAGAAGATATAGAGCTTTTGCATCATGAAGAACTAGATACTACCGATATTGAGGATATTACAAGACTAGCCTTTTCAATATCTAATAATACAGATGCAGTTATAGGTATTGGAGGAGGAAAGGTAATTGATGTGGCAAAGTATGTTGGTTTCCTAAGAAAAATACCATTTATAAGTGTACCAACATCATCATCTAGTGATGGTTTTTCAAGTTCTAGTGCATCATTACTTGTAGATGGTAAGAGGACCTCAGTGCCAGCAAGGTTAGCTTATGGAATAGTAGTTGATTTAGATGTAATAAAAAGTGCACCCGAAAAATTTATTTATTCAGGAATAGGTGATTTGATTTCTAAGATAACAGCTTTATATGATTGGATTTATGAAGCTGATAAAGGTGTAGGTGAATTAGATGATTTTGCATTAATGATAGCTAAAAAGGCAGTAAATAGTTTTATTAGAACTCCATTTGAATCTATAAAAGATGACTTGTTTTTAAAAGAGTTAGTAGATTCCCTTGCTATGAGTGGAATAGCCAATGAGATAGCTGGAAATAGTTCTCCAACTAGTGGTAGTGAGCATTTAATTTCTCATGCTTTAGATAAGATATTAGATGAGCCACAACTTCATGGAGTACAGGTTGGAATTGCTACATATATTATGAGTAAAGTTCAAGAACATAGATATAAAAGGGTTAATGAAGTATTAACTACTACAGGATTTTGGGATTATGTAAAAACATTGAAAATTAAAAGAGAAGATTTTGAAAATGCCATTGATATTGCACCAAGCATAAAACCCAATAGACATACATTTATTCATGAAGAAGAATATAGAAAAGAGGCAAAAGAACTATTATATAAAGATGAAATTTTAAATTCTATTTTTGAATAAGAAAGAGGTTGGTAAATTTAAGTACCAACCTCTTTCTTATAATTAATCGTAATATAAAAATTTATGATGATAAAAGACACAATATATATTAATCTGTCATAGTTTAAGAATAGGGATAAATATATAAATAAGTCTATATCTAAAATTAAACGAAGGGAGAAAATATTATGAATCTAGTAAATGCAGATTTAGCTTCAACTGTTAAGGTTGTAGGTATAGATGCGGAGGGAGAACTTAGGAGAAGATTTTTTGATTTGGGGATAATTGAGGGAACCGAAATAGATGTCATGTATAGAGGACCATTTGGTGACCCAACAGCTTATCTAATAAGAGGAACCTTAATAGCATTAAGGGGAGAAGATAGTGAAAAGATTCAGGTAGTAAGTTATAAGTAGGAGGAGACATGGGCTTAAGTAAAAATTCAACAGGTATTGGAGTTCTATCAGGAGAAAATAGAAAAGCTAGTGGTGATTATAAGTACAGAATAGGGCTGGCTGGTAATCCTAATGTAGGTAAAAGTACAGTTTTTAATGCATTAACAGGTTTAAATCAACACACAGGAAACTGGCCTGGGAAGACTGTAGAGAATGCTGAAGGTATATTCCAAGTTAATGGAGAAAAAATTAAGGTGGTAGATTTACCAGGAACTTATTCGTTGTTATCTAATTCTGAAGAAGAAGAGATTGCAAGGGATTATATATGTTTTGAAAATCCTGATTTAGTTGTAGTGGTAGCAGATGCTACATCTTTAGAAAGAAACTTAAATTTATTTTATCAGATATCTGAAATAACAGAAAAGGTTATACTTTGTGTTAATTTAATAGATGAGGCTAAAAAACAAGGCATATCAATTGATGAAAGAAAATTAGCTACGGAGCTTAATACTTGTGTTGTTGTTACAGCAGCTAGGCAAAATGAAGGAATAGATGAACTAAAGAAGAAAGTATTAGAAGAAATAAATAAGAAAAGAGATACTTATTCTCTTGTGAAGTATAAAGAAACAATTGAAGAAGCAATAGAAAATATACAAGCTGTTCTATCTAATAATGAAAATTTGTCTAATGATAAGAAAAAGTTAAGGTGGGCATCTGTTAGGTTATTAGAGAATAATGAGGGGATAGTATGCTCATTAGTTAAAAAGTTTAATATTAGCAATAATTCTATAGATAAAGTGAACAAAATAAGAAAAGAGGTAAACATTGAAAAGTCTATAGAAGATGAGATAGTAGAAACATTAGTTAGGGATGCAGAAGAAGTTGCAAAGGATGTAGTAAAGAAAAAAGATAAATATAATGAATTCCATAAGAAGGTAGATAAATTACTTGTATCTAAGGTTACTGGAATTCCTATAATGATACTTTTACTATTAATAGTTCTTTGGATTACCATAACTCTTGCAAATTATCCATCACAATTATTATCAAACATGTTTGGGAATATTGAGGTTTGGTTAAGGGGAGTACTTGTAGATAGTTTTATACCTGCATGGATTAGTAGTGTTTTGATGGATGGAATATATGTTACTTTAGCCTGGGTAATATCTGTTATGTTACCTCCAATGGCTATATTTTTCCCTATGTTTACCTTACTTGAAGACTTAGGATATTTACCAAGAATAGCTTTTAACTTAGACAAATGTTTTAAAAAGTGCTGTTCTTGTGGTAAACAGGCCCTAACTATGTGTATGGGTTTAGGATGTAATGCGGCTGGGGTAATAGGATGTAGAATAATTAATTCTCCAAGAGAAAGATTAATAGCTATATTAACTAATGTTTTTATGCCTTGTAATGGAAGGTTTCCTACTTTGATAACAATAGCTTCTTTATTTATAGGTGGTTCTGTAATTGGTGGCTTTACAGGTAGTCTTGTATCTGCGTTAGCTGTAACAGCAGTTATAATAGTGGGTGTATTTATGACACTTATAACATCTAAGATTTTATCAAAGACTGTTTTAAAAGGAGTACCATCAAACTTTATATTAGAGTTACCTCCATATAGAAGACCTCAAATAGGTAAGGTTCTTGTTAGATCATTATTAGATAGAACATTATATGTACTTGGACGAGCTGTGGCAGTAGCAGCACCTGCTGGTATAGTTATATGGGTTTTTGCTAACGTCCCTGTAGGAGAAGTAAGCTTATTAGCTTATTGTGCAGATTTTCTACAACCATTTGCTAATGCAATAGGATTAGATGGTTACATTTTAATGGCATTTATATTAGGATTACCTGCAAATGAAATAGTTATGCCTATAATTATAATGAGCTATATGAGAGCGACTACAATGTTAGAGTTTGATAGTATGATTGCGTTAAAAGAGTTATTAGTTGCTAATGGATGGACACTGTTAACAGCTATTAATATGATGATTATTTGTCTTATGCACTATCCTTGTGGAACAACATTATGGACAATCAAGAAGGAAACAAAGAGTTGGAAATGGACTATACTATCATTCCTAATTCCAACTATAGCAGGAATAGTAGTTTGTTTTATAACAACTCAACTTTGGAGATTAATAGTTTAGCAAAATGAAGCTGTTTCTTTATTTAAGAAGCAGCTTTTTTGAAAAAATAAAATTTGTTTAAACAAATTTTTTGATTTTTATTGACTATGTTTTTCCTTTATATTAATATTTGATTAAAATAGAAGAAGAGGGGATTGAAACTATGAAGACTATTTATATTTGCTTCCCAGGAGGGAAATTTAAAGCATTAACAATGAGTTATGATGATGGAAGAGAAGCTGATAAAAGACTTATAAAATTATTTAATAAGCATGGAATTAAAGGAACATTCCATTTAAATGCAGGTCTAATAGATATTGATAATCAAGTGCCTAATGATAAGTATGGGTATAGGATTCCAAGAGGTGAAATAGTAGATGTTTATACAGGTCATGAAGTATCAGCTCATACTATGACACATCCAACTGTAGCAAGGTGCCCTATGCCACACGTAGTAAATGAAGTTGTAGAAGATAGAAGAGGGCTTGAGGAGATAGTAAGATATCCTGTAAGGGGAATGTCATACCCTAATGGGTCATATAGTGAAGAAATTAAGAATATGTTACCTCATGTTGGTATAGAATATTCTAGAGTAGTTGAGGAAACGAGAAGTTTTGAATTACCTACAGATTTATATGAATGGAAAGCAACATGTCATCACAATAATGGATTATTAGAATTAACAGATGAATTCATTGAGTTAAATAGAAGTCAATTACTATACCTATTTTATGTTTGGGGACATAGTTATGAATTCAATAGAGATGATAATTGGGAGCTTATAGAAGAGTTCTGTGAGAAGATAGGCAATAGAGATGATATTTGGTATGCTACAAATATTGAAATTGTAGACTATATGAATGCATTTAAAAATTTAAGATTTTCAATGGATAGTTCATTTGTTTATAATCCTTCAATACAAACAGTATGGATAAGTGTTAATGGAGAGATATATGAGATTAAAGGCGGCGAACAAGTGGATTTAACATAATATTTGAGAGGAAGCATAAATGAAAAATACTAATTATAAAAATTTAGTAAATATATTATCAAATAATGGGAATATAGTTAATACTGATGATATAGATATTTTAATTAAGAGTATCCCAGATTCAAGTAAAGAAGGGGTACTGGACCCAAGGGTATACAATGAAAAGTTAAAACCAAAAAGGAGATACATTATTCCTAATCAATATATTTTTGATGGAGTACCTGTAGGGGAAATGAGGTTAGGAATGGGATGGCCGAATATTGATATTTCAAAAGATGTTGTAGCGAGAACAAAAAGTATTGACTTAGGAGATAGAAATATTGATATTAGAATATATTCACCAGTAACACATTATAGAAATATGAAATGTATGATATTTATACATGGAGGGGGCTTTTTTGGTGGCGATGTAGATGTTGTAGAGAATCCATGTAAATTAATTGCTGATAAAGCTAACGCAGTAGTTATTTCTATAAATTATAGATTAGCACCTGAAAATCCATTCCCATGTGGTCTAGATGATTGTTTTGATGTATTGATGTACGTATATAATAATCCAGGTGAATTTAATATAGATAAAAACAAGATTGCAATCTCAGGAGATAGTGCTGGTGGTAATATTGCGACGGTTTGCTCAATTAGAGATAGAAATTTAAAAACCAATATGATTAAATATGTAGCGTTATTATATCCTGTAGTTACCTTATCAGATAAAGAAGATTCATATTATAGTTGGGATATAGATAAGTATGATATACGTAGTGATAATAAGCTTATGGAAAGAACAATAAGGAGTTTAGAAAATACTATGGATATAATTAAGAAGTTATATTTACAGGGTAAAGTTAGCGAGGATAATGTTGAGGTATCTCCATTATTAAGTAATCTGAGAGGTTTACCGGAGACTTTGGTTATTACTGCTGAATATGATTTTCTAAGAGTTCAAGGAGAAGCTTATTTAAAGAAGTTAATTGATTCTGGAGTAAAAGCTAAGGGAATAAGATATAAAGGTATGGATCATGCATTTATAGATAAATGTGGATATTATCCTCAAGCTGAAGACTGTATAAATGAAATAGTTAAAGATATGAATACTATGTAAACCCCAGGCTTAATAAGCCTGAGGTTTTGTTATATATTTGTTTTATACCTTTTAGAATCAGACTCAACGAATATGAATTTATCAGGTCTATGCCTAGACTCTGTATATTCAAAGAGTTTTCCTGCATCGGTATAGACATAATTCCTTATAACAGCCACACAATCATAGGAACCAAGGTCTAAAAATCTTTTATCTAGTTCAGTAGATTTTTCAACAACAATTACTTTTCTTGAGGTTAGTATTTTAGTACTAAGTTTAGATTCTATATATTCATAAATGGAATCCTGAGCTATTTCAACAGTAAGGTCTTTAACTACATCAATGTCAAAGTAGTTTATATCAAGAATCATAGCCTCGTTGTCAACATATCTAATTCTATGTAGATGATAAACTTCCGTACCTTCCTTTAAAGATGTTTTTTTAGATAATTCTTCATCAATTAAAATTTTGGAAAAGTGTGCAACACTAGTAGTAAAAGTTTTATTATCTCTTCTACTTTGTTCTTTTAAACCAGACAGACTACTTATGGAAAATTCTATAGAGTTATGGTTTTCTAAAATAATAACACCTTTTCCTTTAACGCTTTTAACTAATCCTTCTCTACTTAATTCATCAATTGCACGACGAACGGTATTACGGCTACAAGAGAATTCTTTTATTAATTCCATTTCTGTAGGTAACATCATTGAATCTTTATATACATCATTTTTAATATCTTTTCTTAGTTTTTCATAGATGCTTTTAAACTTTACTTGTGCCAAAGAAATGCCTCCTTAAAACTTTATATTAATATTATACTTTATCTCATTAAAAATTTGAATGAATATGTTTAAACAAAAACAAAACATATACAAATATCCTTAAAACAAAGAGTTGTTTAAACAACGTTTTAAAGAAATAAAAATGAAAAATGCGTTGGGAATACAAGGTTTAGCGCTTGGTATTAAAATTTGTTTAAACAAATTTTAAAAAAACTATTGACAGGTTGTTCAATAGATATTACTATGTAAAGGTAAACATTGAGAGGAGGAATTAAAATGGCTAAGGTTAATTCACAAAATGTAAGTAAAATTATTGAATATGTTGGTGGTAAAGAAAATATTAATATGTTAACACACTGTGTAACTAGATTAAGATTTGTTTTAAATGATGAATCAAAGGTTGACGTTAAACAATTAGAGGAAATTGATATAGTAAAAGGGTGTTTTAATTCAAATGGTCAATTTCAAGTAATTATTGGACAAGGAGCTGTAAATTTAGCTTACGATGAAGTGATTAAACAAACTGGAGTTAAGGAAGCTACTAAATCCGATTTGAAATCGATTCAAGAAGAAAAATTAAATCCACTTCAGAGGCTAGTAAAGGTATTATCTGATGTATTTATTCCGATATTACCTGCTATTATTACAGCGGGTTTATTATTAGGTGTTAATAATGTTTTAACTGGACCTGGAATATTCTTTGAAAAACCATTAGTACAAGTATATACAGGAATTGCAGATATAGCGGATCTTATAAATATGATAGCAAGTACAGCATTCTCATTCTTACCAGTATTAGTAGGATGGTCTGCAGTAAAAAGATTTGGTGGAAATCCATTATTAGGTATAGTTTTAGGTCTAGTTATGGTTAATCCAGCATTAATGAATGCATATCAAATTGGACAAACTGAACCAGAGGTTTGGAATATTTTTGGATTAACAATAGATAAAATAGGATATCAAGCTCAAGTATTACCTGTTTTAGCATCGTCATTTATTCTAGCTAAATTAGAAATTAAGTTAAAGAAGCTAGTACCGGACTCATTGCAATTAATTTTAGTTGCTCCAATTGCATTATTAGTAACTTCTTTCTTAACATTCTTAATAGTAGGACCAATAACATATGGTATTGCAAGTAAGTTAACAGGAAGCGTTGTTTGGTTATTTAAGACTTATCCAATATTAGCTGGATTAATAGTTGGTGGTACATTTGAACTTATGGTTATAACAGGAATGCATCATGCATTTATAGCAGTTAACTTAGAGTTAATAGCAAGTACAGGAACAACATTCTTATTCCCTGTTATAGCATTATCATGTTTAGCGCAAGGTTCTTCGTGTCTAGCTATGTCAATATTAGCAAAGAACAAGAAGGAGAAATCTATGGCATTAACTGCTATGGGATCAGCGTACTTAGGTGTAACAGAGCCAGCAATATTTGGTGTTAACTTAAGAGCTAAGTTCCCATTTGTATGTGCGCTTATAGGTACAGGATTATCGGGAATGATTATTATGATGAATGGAGTTGAAGCATTCTCACTTGGTGTATCTGGATTATTATCATTCTTATCAGTTCCAAGAGAATTTTGGGGACCTCAATTTATGGCAATGGCAGTAGCTGGTTTAGTACCATTAGTATTAACACTAGTAGTTGGAAGAGCTAAAGGGAAAAAGTAATAAATGTAGATTAATTATAGTAAAAGGAGTACTTAAAATGAATAATTGGTGGAAAAAGGCTACGGTTTATCAAATATATCCAAGAAGCTTTAATGATAGTAATGGAGATGGTATAGGAGATATTAGAGGTATAACTGAGAAATTAGATTACTTATCTAATTTAGGTGTAGACTTATTGTGGATTACTCCTATATATGTTTCCCCTCAAAGAGATAATGGATATGATATATCAGATTATTATAATATAGAACCTCAATATGGAACTATGGAAGATTTTGAAGAATTACTTAGTGAGGCTCATAACAGAAACATAAAAATAATGTTAGATATGGTATTAAACCATACATCTACGGAACATGAGTGGTTCAAAAAGGCTAGAGAAAATAAAGATAATAAGTATAGAGATTATTATTTCTGGAAAGATGTAAAGAAAGATGGAAGTGTTCCTAATAATTGGATATCGAGATTTAGTGGACCAGCTTGGAAGTTAGATGAGAAAACTAATCAATACTACCTTCATTTATTTGAAGAAACTCAGGCTGATTTAAATTGGGAAAATGAAGAAGTTAGAGAAGAATGTTATAAGATTTTAGAGTTCTGGGCGAATAAGGGAGTTGATGGATTCAGATTAGATGTAGTTAATTTGTTATCTAAAACACCTGGTTTACCAGATGATCCAATAGTTGGGCCTAAAGGTGATGGGAGAACCCACTATGCAGATGGTCCAAGAATTCATGAATATATACATAATATGAATAAAAAGGTTTTTGGACCTAAAAACTTAGTTACTGTAGGAGAAATGTCTTCAACTAATGCGGCTGAATGTATTAAGTATACTAGAGAAGATAGAGAAGAATTAAGCATGGTATTTAGTTTTCATCATATGAAGACAGACTATAAGGATGGAGTTAAGTGGACTAATGAGATGTTTGATTTAGCAAAACTAAAGAAAGCACAATCAGAGTTTCAAGTAGAGATGGACAAGGGTAAAGGATGGAATGCACTATTCTATACAAACCATGATCAACCAAGAGCGGTATCAAGATTTGGTGATGATAGGTTTTTTAGACAAGAGAGTGCTAAGATGCTTGCTATAACACTATTTGGTCTACAGGGAACTACTTATATATACCAAGGCGAGGAACTTGCTATGACAAATGCATATTTTACATCTATTGATCAGTATGATGATGCTGAATCTAAAGGTGCATATTATGATATGCTAAGCAATGGCATTGATGAAAAGGAAGCGTTACTAATATTACAACAAAAATCTAGAGATAATGCTAGAACACCAATGCAATGGAATAATGAATTAAATAAAGGATTTACTACTGGTACTCCATGGTTAAGAATTAATAATGATGATATAACTGCGGAAAATGAATTAAAAGATGATAGATCTATATTCTATACATATAAAAGATTAATTCAATATAGAAAGGATTATGATATCTTTGTAGATGGTAGCTATAATATAATTAATGAGGACAATGAACATTTATATGTATATGAAAGAAAATTAGATGATGAGAGAGTACTTGTTATTAGTAATTTTAGTAATAAGAATGTAGAGTGGAATTTACCAAAGGAATATATAGATAAAGATAACTATATAATTTTAGAGACTAATTATACAAGAAAAGAAATATTAGAAAAAATGGAGTTAAAACCATACGAAAGCATTTTAGTTTATTATAAATAAAAGTATAGAAATTAAAGAGTATATATTAATATTGAAGTAAATTAAGTTTCTTTATATTAAGGAAGGCTATCTAGATATAAGATAGTCTTCCTTTTTTAAAAGAATAAATCTAATAAAAGAATATATATTCTTTAAAAATATAAATTATATTTTTAAAATAAATTTTTTTATTAATGTAATTCTTCAATGATATAATTGGATTAACGTTTAAATATGAGGTGGTTGTGATGAAAAATAAATTCACACTAATAACTGGTGGAAGTGAAGGGATTGGTTTTGAGTTAGCAAAGTTATTTGCTAAGGATAATAATAATATTTTTTTAGTTGCTAGGAGCAATGATAAGCTAAATAAAGCAAAAGAATATTTAAAAAAGAATTATAATGTGGAGGTTATTACGATTAGTTTAGATTTATCAGTGGATAACTCGTGTGAAAAACTATTTAAATTTGTGGAAGAAAATAATTTAGTTGTGGATAACTTAATAAATAATGCTGGAATAGGTTCATTTGGTTTTTTTTATGAAGAAGATAATGGATTTGAAGAGAAGATTATAGATTTGAACATAACTTCCTTAACAAAGATAACAAAATATTTCTTAAGACAAATGATTAAAAGAAAAAGTGGTGGCATATTAAATGTAGCATCCACAGCAGCTTTTGTTGGAGGCCCTAAGATGGCTCTTTATTATGCAACAAAATCCTATGTATTAACTTTAACTGAAGCAATTCATGATGAAGTAAAAGAATATGGAATTAAAGTGAGCTGTTTATGTCCAGGTCCAGTTAAAACATCATTTCAAAATAAAGCTGGAATAAAGAAATCAGAAAGTGCCAAAAAGTATTTAATGACAGCAGAGGATGTTGCAAGGATTGGTTATGCTAATTATAAAAAAGGAAAAACAATAATTGTACCAGGGATTAACAATAAAGTTTTGGTTATAGTAAACAAACTTATTCCTAGAGCATTAAGTAGAAAAGTGGTCTTAAAAAGCAATAAGTATTAGGGGGAAGGAATTAGTGAGTAAAATTTTTGATGGATATGTATTAGTTTCAGATATGGATGGAACCTTAATTGGAAGTGATAAGATAATATCTAGTGATAATAGAGAAGCAATTGACTATTTTATTAATGAAGGTGGATTATTTACAATAGCCACAGGAAGAATGTTACCATCAGTATTAGAATATAGGGAAAGTTTAAATTTAAATTTACCAATTTTAATTCATAATGGTGGCAAGATATATGATGTTATAAAAGAAGAAATAATAAGTGAAGTATATATAGAGGAAAATAGAAAAGAAGCAATAAAAAGAGTTACTAATGACTATCCTAATTTAGGAATAGAAATATTTTCTGATGAAGTTGTATATGTATATCAAAGTTGTAGATTTACAGAAAGATATAATAGACACAATTATGAAATTGTTTATGATGTAGATGATAGTTTGTGGGAGAAAAATTGGATAAAGGTTCTGATAATAGGAGAAGAGAAAGAACTAAATATAATAGAAGAGATATACTGCAGTAAATATGATTCTGGATCAGCTTATAGAAGTGGGAAAAATTATTTTGATATAGTTGCAAATGGAGTATCTAAGGGACAAGCGTTAGAGTGTTTAATTGATAAATATAAGTTAGATAAAAATAAAGTTATTGCAGTTGGGGACAATATGAATGATTTAGAAATGCTTAAAGTAGCTAGATATGGATTTGTGGTAGAGAATGGAGAAGAAAGAGTAAAAGAAGAAGTTGATTTAATAGCAACTTCCTGTGATGATAATGCAATTAAGTTTGTAATAAATTATATAAAGAATAAAATATAAGTAATTTTTTAAGCCAATTCTGTTAATACTAATCAATAAAAGATGAGGAGTGTTATTATGAGTTGGCTTAGTTATATTTGTTTTATATTTGTTTTATATTCATTTTTAGGATGGGTATTAGAAGAGATATATTGTTTTATAGTTACAGGGCACTTTAAAGAGGATGGTTTCTTGAATGGGCCATTTAAACCAATGTATGGTTTTGCTATGGCAATAATAATATATATAAGTGAATTCACGATGCTTAGTAATACTTTGTTGTGGATTTTATTTTTTATAGTTCCTACAACAGTAGAGTATATTAGTGGATACCTGATGAAGAAAGTATTTAATAAGATGTATTGGGATTACAGTGATCACAAGTTTAATATAGATGGATTTGTATGTTTAAGATTTTCTTTGTATTGGATCTTTTTAACTGCTTTTGTAGTATATATATTACAGCCATTAGTTAGTATAATGTTTTATAATTACTTTGATTTAATATCAAATATAAGTCCTTTATTTATTGGATACATATTAATAGATTTTGTTATGACCACAAGTAGTCTAAATATTAATTATAAAGCTAAGGATTAGAGATTAAGAAATATTATTTCCACACGATAAGTAATGTAAAAGTTATTTGAGTTGAGGGGATAAATATGATAGTTAATAAAAATAAATTGGTTGAAGAGATTATAAACAATATATCTTTTTTAGAGGAGCCAAGAGAAGGTATAAAAATAAATAATGATAATTTAAAAAGAATAAAAAATATTTATTTAAGAATTAGTACTGGTAAAGAAGTATTTGAACAAATTGCAAAAATTGTTTTAGACTCTGTAATGCAAATGAGTAGCTTTGATTTATTACTTACTGATAAGGTAAATGAGATAGAAAATGTAAGCAACAGTATAGACGATTTAACAGGTAAGTTATCTGAGGCAAGTAGAGTTGTAATTGATTCATCAGAAGAAGTATCTGCATCACATGCATCTATGACAAATTCAATTAATAAAATGTCAGTTAATTCAGATAAGTTGCTAGAGGATATTAATAAAAGTGACAACGAATTATGCGAAATACAAGACTCATCAAAGAGAGCTATGGAAAGTTCAGTTAATATGAAGGAAGATATGAAAAAATTAATGGATGTATTATCAAACATAAAAAATGTAATAACATCTATTTATGATATATCTGAACAGACAAACTTATTAGCACTAAATGCATCAATAGAAGCTGCTAGAGCTGGTGAAGGTGGAAGAGGCTTCTCTGTAGTGGCAGAAGAAATAAGAAAGTTAGCAGATGAAACAAAACTATTAACATCTAATATGGGTGGGTTTGTTAAGGCTATTGGAGATGCGTCTACTAAGAGTGATAAAAGTATCGATAATACAGTGGAAGAACTTAAAAAGATAAATGATAGTATTGATAATATGGTTAATTCAGGAAAAAGGAATAGGAAAACTATACATAGTATGAGTGAAGAAATTAGTGTAATTGCAGCTAATAGCGAAGAAATTAGTTCTGCTTTTGAAGAAGTTAATGAAACAATAAGATTATGTGGAAATCACGTAGAGAAAATAAAAGGGAGTTCAGAAGTTTTAACTACTAGTAGAAGTGATTTAAGAAATATTATAAATCCACTTTCTAATATGGAGGAGAAGCTACATAATGCGGCAACCTTAATAGGAAAAGTTGTACAAGACCCTTATTATAGAGTAAATAATACATTATTTATAGAAACAGTTGAAAATGCTATTGTAGCTCATAAAAGTTGGTTACTTACTTTAAAAAGCATTATAGATAACAAGAAAGTAGTTCCATTACAAGTTAATGATCATAAGTGTGCATTTGGACACTTCTATTATTCTATATCTCCTATAAACAAAGAAGTATTAAATATTTGGGATGGCGTTGAGGATAAACATAAAAAGTTTCATAGTTGTGGTAAAAGTGTTATAAAAGCAATTAATGATGATGATTTTAAATTAGCGAATAGTATATATAGTGATGCACAGAAGTTGTCATTAGAATTAATAAAAGATTTTACTTTAATAATAGATAAAGTTAATAAGCTAGATAAAGAGAATATAAGTGTTTTTTCTAGTTAAATAAGAAAGAAGTAATATTTCACTCAGATTTGTGTGAAATATTACTTTTCTATTTATAAATCAGTTAATTTACCTTTATTTTTAAGATGAGCTATTAATTTGCTAGGATCATTCATTATTAATTCTTCTGGGAAGTTAATAGATTCTAACATTTCTATAGCTTTATCAAATTGACCAATACTAAATGAGATATGAGCATCAGATGTAACAATTATTTTTGCATTATGCTTTTTGCAAAGCTCAGCAATTTGTTTACAGTTTGATTCACTTCCTTTTCTTGAGTTTCCTAATAAAGATGAAGTGTTAATTTCTATCATTATATTTTTTTCTTTAACCTTTTTAACTATAGCTTCATAATCAAGCTTATATGCTGGATTGCCTAAGTGGCCTAAAATTTCTACCTTTTTATTATTAGCAATAGCATTAAATATAGCTTTTGTATTGTTTTCTAATGTATCAGGAGTAAATACAGGCTCATGAAAAGATGCAATCATATAGTCAAGGTATTGAGATTCACGTTCTGAAATATCTAAGTTACCTTCTATATCTAAGATATTAGCTTCACATCCTTTAAATAATATAACCCCATCAATTTCTCTAGGTACAACTCTAAGGTTTCCAAAATACCATTTATGAGGTGCACCAGGCATAGTTGGACCATGTTCAGAAGTACCTAATATTTTAATTCCGTTTTCAGAACAAAACTTTATGTTTTCCATTAAGGTTGTATAAGCATGGCCACTAACAATTGTATGAGTATGCAAATCCGATAGTAGTTTCATTAAAACTCCTCCTTTGTAATAAATAAAATATATAATTAGTATAGTTTAAATAGATTAATTAATCCAATCCAATCTATAATACCTAAATTTATTAAAAATGCTATTAAATAAACTTGACAGTAAATAGTGTATAAACTAGAATAATATAAAAGAACAAAAATGAATAAGAAAGATACACTTTAAATTGGTCCAGAGAGGCCAGAAAGGAGTCTGAAACTATGTTTAATGCTTTAGAAAATATTTGCATAGCTTTGTCTTTAAAGACATTTAAAAATTATAAATATAATAGGATAATGAGGAGACCAGAGTTTCTGTAAGTCTCTTTATTATCCTTTTCTTTTTATCTTAAATGTCGATAAAGTGTTATCTTAACTTCAACATAAAAAAGGGAGGGCTAAGCATGAAAGCAAAGCTTATTTTAGAAAATGGTATGGTATTTGAAGGTAAAGCCTTTGGTCACCTAAAAGATAGTGTTGGTGAAGTAGTATTTACAACTGGTATGACTGGATACCAAGAGGTTTTAACTGACCCTTCATATTATGGACAAATCGTAACAATGACATATCCTCTAATAGGAAACTATGGAATAAACCTTGAAGACATGGAATCTGATAGCCCAAAGGTTAGAGGGTTTATAGTAAGAGAAAAATGTAATTTACCAAATAACTTTAGATGTGAATTAGAACTAGAAGACTTTTTAAAACAAAATAAGATAGTTGGTCTTGAAGGGATAGATACAAGAGCTCTTACTAAGGTTCTAAGAAACAATGGTACAATGAGAGGAATAATTGCAATCGATGAATTAGATAAAAGCGATATAGATGAAAAAATTAAGTCTTTCTCAAATAAAGAAGCTGTAAAGACTGTAACAACAAAAAAGCCTTATACAGTTGAAGGTAAAGGAAAGCATGTAGCTGTAATTGATTTTGGTATAAAGCAAAATATATTAAGATGCTTTAAGAAGAGAGGATGCAAGTTGACAGTATTCCCAGCGGACACAAAGGCTGAAGATGTTTTAGCTATGAATCCAGATTTAGTATTCTTATCAAATGGTCCTGGAGATCCAGAAGATTTACCAGAAGTAATTGAGAATATAAAGAAGATAGTTGGAAAGAAGCCAATAGTAGGAATCTGCTTAGGTCATCAATTATTAGGTTTAACATTAGGTGGCCAAACAGCTAAGCTTAAGTTTGGTCATAGAGGATGTAATCACCCAGTTAAAGACTTAGAAACAAATAAGGTTACTATAACCTCGCAAAACCATGGATATGTGGTTAAAACTTTACCAGAAGATGTTGAAGCAACTCATATCAACATAAACGATGGAACTATAGAAGGAATGAAGCATAAGAAATTACCTATATTCTCAGTACAATTCCATCCAGAAGCTTCAGCAGGACCACAAGACAGTGAATATATATTTGATAAATTCATGGAATACGCACTATAGGAGGTTAGGAATATGCCGTTAAATAAAGATATTAAAAAAGTATTAGTTATAGGATCAGGGCCAATAGTTATAGGACAAGCAGCAGAGTTTGATTATTCAGGAACTCAAGCTTGCCAAGCTTTAAAAGAAGAAGGAATTGAGGTTGTATTAGTTAACTCTAATCCAGCTACAATTATGACAGATAGAGAAGTTGCAGATAAGGTTTATTTAGAACCATTAACTGTAGAATTTGTAGAAAAGGTTATTGCAAAGGAAAGACCAGATAGTTTACTTGCTGGTATGGGTGGTCAAACAGGACTTAACCTTGCAGTTGATTTACATGATGCAGGAATATTAGAAAAATATGATGTAAAAGTAATAGGTACTTCTATTGAATCTATCAAAGAAGGAGAAGATAGAGAGTTATTCAGAGATATGATGAATAGGATACAAGAGCCTGTTATTCAATCTGAAATAATTACTGAATTAGAAGCGGGAATTGAATATGCTGGTAAGATTGGATATCCAGTAATAGTTAGACCAGCTTATACACTAGGGGGAACTGGTGGGGGAATAGCTAATAATGAAGAAGAGTTAAGAGTTATTCTTGAATCAGGATTACAATTAAGTACAATAGGACAAGTTTTACTTGAAAAGTCAGTTAAGGGATGGAAAGAAGTAGAGTACGAAGTAATGAGGGACTCTTACGGAAACTGCATAACTGTATGTAACATGGAAAACATTGACCCAGTTGGTATCCATACAGGTGATAGTATAGTTGTAGCTCCTTCTCAAACATTATCAGATAAAGAGTATCAAATGTTAAGAACGGCATCTATAAACATTATAAATGCTGTAGGAATAGAAGGTGGATGTAACGTACAATTCGCTTTAAACCCTAACTCGTTTGAATATGCTGTAATAGAAATTAATCCTAGAGTTTCAAGATCTTCAGCTTTAGCATCAAAGGCTACTGGATATCCAATAGCAAAGCTTGCTGCTAAGATAGCTTTAGGATATGGATTAGATGAAATAAAGAATGCAGTTACTCAAAAAACTTATGCTTGCTTCGAACCAACATTAGACTATGTAGTATGTAAAATTCCAAAGTGGCCTTTTGATAAGTTCTACGGTGCAGATAGAGAACTTGGAACTAAGATGATGGCTACAGGTGAAGTAATGGCTATAGGTGCAAACTTAGAACAAGCATTACTTAAAGGAATAAGAAGCTTAGAAATAGGAAAATACTCATTAGATCACAAGAAGTTTAGAGAGTTCAGTATGCAAGAACTTAAGGAAAGAGTAATGTCTCCAGATGATGAAAGATTATTTGCATTAGCAGAAATGCTTAGAAGAGACTATAGAGTAGATAAAATCTGTAAAATTACAGGAATAGATAGATTCTTTGTAGAAAAGTTTAAGTGGATAGTTGAAGAAGAGCAAAGACTAAAGTTAAGTAAGATAGATGACTTAGACAAAGAATGGTTATTAAACTTAAAGAAAAAAGGATTCTCAGATAAGGCTATAGCAGATATGTTAAAGGTTTCTCCTGAAGATATTAATAGATTAAGAGATATATGGAATATAAAACCTGCATATAAGATGGTTGATACATGTGGTGGAGAATTTGAAGCATTATCACCTTATTACTACTCAACTTATGAACAGTATGATGAAGTAGAAGTATCGGATAAGAAAAAGGTAATGGTTATAGGCTCAGGTCCAATAAGAATAGGACAAGGCATTGAGTTTGACTATGCTTCAGTACACTGTGTATTGGCACTTAAGAAGCTAGGAATAGAGACAATAATAGTTAATAACAATCCAGAAACAGTAAGTACAGACTTCAATATTTCTGATAAGTTATACTTTGAACCATTAACAGAAGAAGATGTATTAAGCATAATAGAAAAAGAAAATCCAGATGGAGTTATACTTCAATTTGGTGGACAAACAGCTATTAAGCTTGCAAACTTCTTAAAGGAAAAGAATATACCAACATTAGGAACTACAGCAGATCAAATAGACATGGCTGAAGATAGAGAAAAGTTTGATGCTTTACTAGAAGATTTAGGAATTTCAAGACCAAAGGGTAAAGGAATCTGGTCAGTTGAAGAGGGGTTAAAAGAGGCTGAAAGATTAGGATTCCCTGTACTTGTTAGACCTTCATATGTAATTGGTGGTCAAGGTATGGAAATAACTCATGATGAAGAAGAATTAACATTCTACTTAATGCATGCTTTTGAAAAAGATTCAAAGAATCCAATACTAATAGATAAGTATCTAATGGGTAGAGAAATTGAAGTAGATGCGATTTCAGATGGAGAAGATGTTCTTATACCAGGTATAATGGAACACTTAGAAAGAGCTGGGGTTCATTCAGGGGATAGTGTAACTATGTATCCAACACAAAATGTTAGTGAAGATATTAAGGGTGCGATACTAGATTATACTAAGAAGTTGGCTTTAGCAATAGGAATAAAAGGCATGATAAACATTCAGTTTATCGAATTTGAAGGACAGTTATATGTAATAGAAGTTAATCCAAGGGCTTCAAGAACTGTACCTTACATAAGTAAGGTAAGTGGGGTTCCAATAGTAGATATAGCAACTAAGGTTATGCTAGGAAGTAAATTAAAGGACTTAGGGTATGGAGTAGATGTATATAAAGAACCAGAATTAATATCAGTTAAGGTTCCAGTATTCTCAACTCAAAAGCTACCAAATGTTGAAGTATCATTAGGACCTGAAATGAAATCTACAGGAGAGGTTTTAGGTGTAGGTAAAACAGTTAATGAAGCATTATATAAAGGATTTGTAGCAGCTGGAATGTTCCCTAAGAAGGGTGAAATATTAGCTACTATAAATAAGCATGATAAGGCTGAATTCTTACCAATGGCACTTAGATTATCTAAACTAGGCTATAAATTTATAGCTACAGAAGGAACTTGTAACTTACTTAAGGATGCAGGTATAGATGCTAAGAAAGTAAGAAGAATCTGCGAGGATTCACCTAATATACTAGATGTTATAAAGAATAAGGAAGTAGAATTAGTTGTAAATACTCCAACTAAGGTTAATGATTCAAAGAGAGATGGATTTGTAATGAGAAGAGCAGCTGTAGAGAGAAACATAGGGGTTATTACAGCCTTAGATACTCTAAGAGCTATAGTAGATGTTAAGGAAGAACATCTTGAAGATGATAAGGAATTAGAGGTTTACAACTTAGGAAGTTAATGTAATGAAAAAGAAGACTATATTACCATATGGTCTTCTTTTCTTATATTGGAATAAAAATATAAATACTTATTGACATACGAACAAAAGTTCTATAAAATTAAGTTAACAAACAAGTGTTCGTATGGAGGGTTATTATGAAGAATAATGATATATTTGTAAAACTAAATGTTAAAAGTATGGGAGAGGTTAGGAGTTTAATAATAGATAAAGATAATTTAAAAGAAAAGGACGGAAACAAATACATAATGTGTGCGGGTAAATATGATAGAAATGGATGGACAATCGTATTTAAGGCTAGAAATTATAAAGAAGCAGAATACATAATTGAGAATACACCTTTAAAGGCAAAGAAAGGTTGCAATGTTGAATTATTCGCAAAACCTCACCCAATATATTGTTAAATATAAACGCAATAAAAGCTATTTACATTAGACATGCTAAGGATAAATAGCTTAAATGTTATATTCTACATTATTAATTACTACTGATAATTCATTTATAAGATTAAGAAGCTTTCCTTCATTTTTTGAGTCTGAGCTTTTTACAATCTTAACAACAGGTCTTAGAGGATAGTTTAGTTGAGTTTCTTGCACAACAGCAATATCCCCAGTGCTTAACTTTACTATAGTTCCAAAAGGGAATGGAACTATTATTTTTGAAAATACCTGAACTATATTAAAATCAAATAACTTATTAACATTTGCCATTATATATTCTAAAGCATCACTTGCGCATAATGCACGTCTATAGCACCTATCAGAGGTAAGTGCATCATATACATCTGCAATTGATACAATTTTAGCTAATTTATTTATCGCATCACCTTTTAAAGCATTTGGATAACCTAATCCATCAATTCTTTCATGGTGTTGAAGAGCAATTACTTTAATACAAGATTTTATTGATGGACTTTTATTAATATAGTTATAACCTAATCTAGGATGCTCTTTAATTTTTAAAAACTCTTCATATGTTAATGGGCCTTCTTTAGTTATTAAATCTTTAGGAATAAACACTTTTCCTATATCATGCAACAATGCTCCTGTGCATAAATCTATAAGTTCAGACTTTGGTAGTTGTAAGCCAATTCCAAGAACTAAAGATATAACTGCAACGTTTACGCAATGTTGATATGTATACATATCCATACTTTTTATATCTACTAAGCTAACTAATAAGTTTTTATTATCCAATATATTGTTTAACAACTCTTCAGCAATATCATTAATAGAATTAAAATAGTCTTCTTGTTCCTTTATAATCTTATTTTTTTCTCTTGAATTAAGTGTTTTTAAATTAGATAGTTTTTCGATATTGTTAAAGGTATCTTTTATTATTGAAGTTGCTTTGTTTCTAAGTTCTGGCTTAATTATATCTTCAATTTCACTTTGACTATAGTTATCTTCTATATAAATTGAAAAGATATTTAGTTGTTTAATCTTTTTAATTAAACCTTCAGTGAGAAGTACTCCGCTTTTTAATAGAATTCTACCAGAGTTATCATATATAGTTTTACCTAAATAAGATCCTGTACGGACAGACTCTATTGGAACCAATCGCATGAAAACACCTCTCTTAACATATAAAATCAATAAAATTATATCATATTTTGTAGTAAAGTGCTATTAATTGGATAATTGAAAAATAAAAACTCAAGTTTTGTAACTTGAGTTTTTATAAACTATATATCTAATAAATTTTTCTTATATGAAGAATATAGGTTTCTAAGCTCTTCCATTTTGCTTTCTAGTTCTAGATAAAGTTTAGAGGCACTTGAGTAATCTTCATCAATAAATGCTGATTTTATTCTTGTAAATAAACTTTTACTTGTATAAGAATCTTTCATTATATAATGTCTTAATTCATTAATTTTCATCCAATTAGATACATCTAAATCCAAAGCTTTATCAAGAGAATGTAGTGGCTTGAAGTTTCTTATTTCATGAGTATATTTATTGATAATTCTATTGCCTATTTCAGTACACCATCTTTGAAGTGTAGCCATTTTAAAACTATTTATTAATTGGTCTGTAAGTACATCGTTTCTTTTTAAGACATTGATTTTTTCAGGATACTTATCTAATGCAGAAAGATTTTCATATATAGTAGCTGGTGCTGTTCCATACATTTTGTTTCTTTCTTCTTCGGTGAAGTCTTCAAATACATCATCCTCACTTCTATAAGATCTATTTTTTTCTAGGTAGTCTGAATCTTCACCATATTGTTTTGATAACTCTTTAAGAAGATCTTCCTCTGTTTTATTATTGTTCACAGCATACAGTATACCATCTAACATTGACATATATGAAACAGCCATTGCAATATATGCATTAGAATGAGGGTTTGGTGAACGCAATTCAAATCTAGTAGCAGCTGGATTGGATAAGTCCCTTATTAAACCTACAAGAACAGTTCTATTTCTTGATGGGTTAGTTGGATGTAATCCAAGGGAAGTTACTATACATATTGGAGCTTCAAATCCAGGCCTTAGTCTCTTTAAAGCGTTATTAGTTGATGATATAAATGGATTCATAACTTCATAGTTCTTTAATATACCCATTAATGCACCATATCCCATTACACTTAAAAAGTCTTCTTTAGTTGCATGGAATAAGTTGATTCTTTTTCCGTTCTTCAATTTTAAACTTACTCCTAGATGTATATGCATACCAGAACCTGCTACGCCATCAAGTGGCTTTGGCATAAATGTTACTTCAAGTCCATTTCTTCTAAATGTTTCTTGAGTTAATATTTTTACAAACAATTCATTGTCAGCAGCTTGAACTGCATCAGCGTATTTCCAGTCTACTTCAAGTTGCTCCATTATGTGATTGAATTGACCTGATGAATCAAGCTTAGCTCGTACTCCACCTACTTCCTTATGTCCCATTTCTGGCTCAAATCCATAAGCCTCCATAAGTAGTAAGGTTTCTTCTAAAGCTGTTCTTACAGAGCCTTTTGTTCTTGTCCAATAATGTTCATGTAATACTTCAGAAGTTGATAGTTCTTCTACTTCCGCATTATCATTAGGTGTTTTAACCCAGAATTCTAATTCTGTAGCAGATGTAATAACTACTTCATCTATATCTTCCTTAGTTATACCATAAGCTTTTATTATCTCGGGTTTTTTATTAAAGATATCAATAAGGTTTTCTTTAAATGTTTTTATAGCTGAACTAAGAATATGTCTTGAATCTACAGCTTTACCATCATGATATAAGAAACAAGGAATTCTTAAGGTACCTATTGGCTTATCAAGAGAAGTATCTATAAAGTCATAGTTATAGTCAACGAACCATTTACAATCTAAATCTGCAACCATATCTACTTTTGCATTATTAAGAGTAGCAATTCCAGGAAGAACAACAGAGGAACCATCAGTTTGCACTGCAACGCCATATAGAAATGAATCTAAGTCATCTAAGAATACTTTAACAGGTATTTTTTCATCAGTATCATTACCAGAAAGGTCAATACCTACAAATGAAACAAATTTTATTTCTGGGTGATTAATTAATATAGATTTTACATCTTCTTTGCTATGTTTATCCTTTGGGATGGTATAAATTAAGTTGTTAATCATAGTATAAATTCTGCCATAATAAATAAAAAATATGAAAATTAGGCGAGAACTTCTTCACATCCTTTCATATATAAGTCGAATAAAATTAATTATATAAATTATAACATTCGTATATGCTTACTTCAAGAAATTATTATGATATAAATAAATTATTCATATTAGTAAATAAATATAATGTATAGATTTATTCCATGTAAAGTAATAAAATAGTTATAGATAAATAAAGTAAATGGAGTGAGAAACTTTGGATAAGAAGAATATGCCTATTGGTTTTTTCGATTCAGGAGTAGGTGGATTAAGTGTCTTAAGAGAGGCTATAAAACTTATGCCAAATGAAGATTATATATATTTTGGAGATTCAAAAAATGCACCATATGGAGTAAGGACGACTGAAGAAGTGAAAGAACTTACATATAGAGCGGTAGATAAGTTATTTTCTAAGGGAGCTAAAGCTATAGTAATAGCATGTAACACAGCTACTAGTGCAGCTGTTGCAGCATTAAGGTTAGACTATCCTGATGTGCCTATAGTAGGTATAGAGCCAGCAGTAAAGCCGGCAGTAAAAATGAAAAGAAGTGGGCCTATAATTATAATGGCTACTCCTATGACTCTAAAAGAAAGAAAGTTTAATAATCTAATGAGTAAATATAAAAATGAAGCAGATATAATACCAATGCCTTGTGCAGGGCTTATGGAATTTATTGAAGCAGGTGATTTAGATAGTAATGAATTAAAGTTTTATCTAAAAGAGAAGTTTAATAAATATGAAAATAAAGATATTGCTGCTATAGTATTAGGGTGCACTCATTATCCATTTATAGCAGATAGAATACATGAAGTTATAGGGGGGGATGTTCCAGTAATTGATGGTGGATTAGGAACTTGTAAAGAATTGAGAAGAAGGTTAGAATTACATGATTTACTGACTGATTCAAGTAAGAAGGGGTCAGTGAGTATATATAATTCATTAGAAGGTAAAAAAATAATTCAATTAAGTAAAAATTTATTAGGAATATAAATCTAAAAGAAGCAGTTGTTAATAGTATTACAACTGTTTCTTTGCGTTATAAAATAAATATAGAAAAAAAGTTTGTTAAATAGTTGACAAATAAAATGGAAATTGCTATATTATATATAGAGAAGAAATTATCAGAAAATTAAAAAAATAAAGAGAGGTGCTATTTATGATAATTAATGTTAAAGAAGTATTAGGAGATAAAATAAATGTCGAAGATGCAATTGTTCTAAGGGATATAATAAAGAATAGTATAAATGAAGGAATTACTTTAGACTTTTCAGGAGTTGAAAATATACCATCAACATTTTTAACATGTTTGTTTGGCGATATAATTAATCAATCAGGAAGAGAGATGATTTTTAATAATATCAATGTTAAAAATTTATCAAATTATAATGATTACTCAAGAGTAGTATTGGGAACAGCTTTTATTAGCTAAAGCTTGAGTAGGAAGGAAAGATAATGAGTAGCTTAAATAAATTAAGGAATCACTATTTAGTATAGTATCTAAATAGTGATTTTTTCTGTTTTAATTTATTTATTATATTCAATGAATAAGATATAATTAAAACATGAATTATCAAGGAAAGGTATGATAATAATACTAAATATAATCAAAGAAAGGTAGGATAATTATTATGAAGAATCCAATTGTAACTATAACTATGGAAAATGGAGGAGTTATGAAGGCAGAACTTTATCCTGAAGTAGCTCCAAATACAGTAAAGAATTTTATAGATTTAATAAATAGAGGATTTTATGATGGCTTAATATTTCACAGAGTAATTCCAGGATTCATGATTCAAGGTGGATGCCCAGAAGGAAATGGTATGGGAGGACCTGGTTATGGAATAAAAGGAGAGTTTAACAGAAATGGATTTAAGAATGATTTAAAACATACTAAAGGTGTTTTATCAATGGCTAGAGCGATGCATCCAGATTCAGCAGGAAGCCAATTCTTTATAATGGTTGAAAATGCACCACACTTAGATGGACAATATGCTGCATTTGGTAAGGTTATAGAAGGTATAGAAGAAGCTGATAAAATTGTAATGACAAAGAGAGACTATAATGATAGACCTTATGAAGATCAAGTTATAAAAAGTATGACAGTTGATACATTTGGTGAAACTTATGGAGAACCTGAAATTATAGAATAAGCATTAGAAGGGAAGATAAAAGTGAGTAGAGTAGGGGAGAAGATCAAGGAAGCAAGAACAAAAGCTGGTCTTACTCAAAAGGCTTTAGGAAAAAAGTTAGGTGTATCTGATAAATTTATTAACGAAGTAGAAATGGGAAGAAGAGTTGCTCAAGAAGGATTCATAGAAAGAGCAGCAAAAATCCTTAATACAGATTTAAATGATATAAGTATGGTTGTAACAGATGAAGCATTAATGGAAGAAAGAAAGATAACAGAAGTTGCTAAAAAGGAGAAGAAGATTAATGCCAAAATACTTGGAGAAACTTCACCTGTGTGGACTGATGCTTTTTCATCTGTAATGAAAAAGGTAATAATATATGACTATAGCTTAAAAAAGGAGTTAGGAAGTAAAGAACTTCCTATATACTCAAATAAGGTAGAAGGATACCCTGCAGATAAAGTTTTATATATAAAAGTAGAAGATAATAGTATGTCTGGATTCAGAATGATGAAGGATGATATAGTATTTGGTCATTTAGTTAAAGAAGTGAGCAACAATGGAATGTTTCTTATAGAGTATGACAATAAAAGAGTTATAAGACAAATAAAGAGTTTAGGTGGGCAAAAGTTATTACTTATAGGTAATGATGGCTCAGCTAAGACAGAAACAATACAAGTGAAAGAAGCTAAAATTATAGCTAAGTTAGAAAGATTAGAAATACAACTTTAGCTTACTTAGATGATATATGTTGGTAACATATATCATCTTTTTTTATATATTGATAGTGGGATTTTATAAATAAAATTATCAGTAATTTTGTGGGGTTGATTTATTATAGAGAATATAAATAATGCAAGTAATTTACTTAAGAATGTGCCTTTAGAATTTTTAGCTAAATTAAATATAACACAAACATTAAATGAGAATCCTCAAGGAGAGGTTGAGGTGACCATTTTATACGGAGAACCATTTGAAGTGGTAAAAACAATAGTAGAGAATATAGGTGGTAGGATTGAAGATTTAGGATATGGGTATGCTATTGTAAATATACCAGCAACTAATGTTGTAAGTTTAGCACAAAATAATGCAATACAATATATAGAATTTCCTAAGAGTATGATTTTAACTGACCAGGGGAGTAATAGAGCAGCTTGCGTGGATAAGACTAGAAATACTTATTCCCTTAGTGGTGAAGGAATAATAATAGGTTTTATTGACTCCGGAATAGACTTTACTCATCCGGGATTTCTAAATGAAGACGGAACTACAAGAATAGAGTATATATATGATTTAACTCAAGACTCAAGTAAGGTTTATGATAAGGCAACTATAAATACTGCATTAAAGTCACAAGATCCATATTCAGTAGTACCTGTAGAAGATTTAACTGGTCACGGTACACATGTAGCTGGTATTGCCTGCGCTGGAGGAAAAATTGATAAAAGATATTATGGTGTTGCGCCCAAAAGTTCAATCATGATGGTGAAAACAGGTAGAGGGTATTTTTCTCTAAGTACAAGTATAATGAGAGGTTTGAAGTTTCTGACTGATAAAAGTAAAGAGTTGAATATGCCTTTGGTTGTTAATATGAGTTTAAGTACAAATGATGGAGCACATGATGGGAGTAGCTTATTAGAATTATATATAGCAACTATAGCTAACCATGAGAAAGTGACTATAATAGTTGCAGCAGGAAATGAAGGGGATGCAGCACATCATGTTGGTGGGATTCTAAAAAGAAGTAATGATATTAATTTTGAAGTTGATGCAGGTGAAATAGCAGTATTTTTAAATTTATATAAGTCTATATTACCAGCGGTGTCAATAGAGATTATAGCACCAACAGGAGTATCATCTGGAGAAATAGTAATAGAAGAAGGATATAAGGAAGGTGTAATTTCCGGAAATAGGTATAGGGTATTCACAACTGGACCTAAACCATTTGATATGACAGGAGAGATATCGGTTTCTTTATATACGGATGCTCAGTATATTATTGAAGGGGTATGGAAAATTGTTTTAAGAGTATTAAATGAATACAATGGAATATTTGATGTATGGCTACCTGTATCAGAGGGATTAAATATAAATACAAAGTTTCTACAACCTAGTATAGATAATACATTAGGTATACCCGCTACAGTAGATAGTGTAATTTCAGTAGGAAGTTATAATTATTTAACAAATAATATTTCTCCGTTTAGTGGCAGAGGAAGAGCTAACATGTATTTTGAAGCAAAACCAGAAATAGTTGCGCCAGGTGAAGGGATTACATCAACAATTCCTAATAGGTCATATGATACAAAGTCAGGAACTTCTATGGCAGCTCCCCACGTTTCAGGAATATGTGCATTAATAATGGAATGGGGAATTGTTAAAGGGAATGATCCTTATTTATTTGGGAACAGAGTAAAATACTTTTTGGTAACTGGAGCAAAGAGAGAAAGAAGAGATGTAGATTATCCAAATACAAGTTGGGGGTATGGGGAGGTTTGTGCATATAATAGTTTGCAACAGATATTGGATGTTTTAAATGTTATTAATGTAAGTAGTTTTAGGGAGAGTAAAATGAATAGGCAACAAGGAAGGTTTGATACTATAGAAGAATATTTGAATTCATATGCGAATTCAGATGAAATAGTTGGTACCTTGGTAGAGTTTGCAAATGAGGAACGTTTTAAAGAGCTTAATAATATGCCAAATACAGAAGTAACAACCATATCGGAAAGTTATGGAATAGTATATACCCCTACAAGTAACATTAAGAATATATATCCGTATATATTTGGAGTTGTAGATGATATAAATCCTCAAATTTTTACGTTAACTGATGAAACTCCAGCTGAGGCAAGTAATGCGTTAAATTATCATACTAATCCATACTTAAGTTTAAATGGAAAAGGCGTATTAATTGGAGTAATAGATACGGGAATAGATTATTTAAACACTGAATTTCAAAAAGAAGATGACACCACTAGAATAGTAAGGATATGGGATCAGACATTAGATAATATAGGGCAAGAGATAAATGGTTTAAAGATGGGTGTAGAGTATACAGAAGAACAAATAAATCAGGCTATAGCTCTTAAAAAGTCTGGAGGTGATCCATATAGTATAGTTGCTACTAAGGATACAAATGGTCATGGAACTATGGTAGCAGGACTTGCAGCAGCAAGAGGTAAAAATCCAGATTTAATAGGTATAGCTCCTAATTCGAGTATAGCAGTTGTTAAGTTAAAGGAAGCAGCTGATATAACACTTGTATCTGCTGGATTAACAACAGAAGGAAGTAATAGATATGGATATGTTAGTATATTGCTTGCATTAAGGTATCTAACTTCTATATCTAGTGAGTTAAATATGCCAACAGTTATGATAATTCCATTAGGAACAAATTATGGTGAACATAGTGGTAGAACTATAGTTAGTGGTGTTATTGATAGGATAGCTGGCACTTTGGGAAATGTCGTTGTTGTAGGAACTGGAAATGAAGGAGATACTGATACCCATACAGAAGGTAATATAAAAAGTTCTGGGAGTACAGAGGTAATTGAATTAAGGGTTGGAAAGAACCAAAATACATTGAATTTTGAAATATGGATAAGGCAACCTAATAGTGCATCAATATCCGTAACATCACCCTCAGGTGAAGTTATAGATAGAATATCTCCAAAGTCTGGAGGTAGAAGAAATATCAAGTTCTTATATGAAGGAACTATAATGTCTATAGATATAGATATGCCTAATGAGGCTACTGGTGATGAAAGAATAGTAATAAGGAGTATATATTTAAAAGAAGGCATATGGAAATTTACCTTATATGGAGAATATGTAGTTGATGGTATGTATTGGGCTTGGTTACCACAAAGAGTTTTATTAGATTCAGACACAAGATTTTTAAAGCCATCTCAGTATACTACTTTAATGTTACCTTCAACAGCTAATTCAGTAATATCTGTAGGTTATTATAACCAAAATAATAATGCTACAGTGGGAGCTTCAGGTAGAGGTTATACTACAGATGGAAGAATAAAGCCAGATGTTGTAGCAGGAGGAATTAATGCACCAATAGTAAGGCCAGGTGGAAGTGTAGGGGTAGCAAGTGGATCTTCAGTTGCTACAGCAATAGTTGGAGGAATATGTGCTTTAATATTGCAGTGGGCTGTAGTCGATAGAAATAAACCTGAAATATATGCTACACAGGTGAAGTCTTATATTATTAGGGGTACACGTATGAGAGGTGGAGATGTTTATCCAAATAGAGAATGGGGATATGGAATTATAGATATGACTGGAATATTGAATGCTATGAGAGGAAATTATGGCGAAAATGTTACTTCAAGGTCATATAGAGAAATATCTTATGGCAATGATATTGTTGATAATAGGTATGAAGAATTTAATATAGGAGGGCTATTTATAAGAAAACCATTATAGCTGTATCACAGATGATTAGTACTAAGCATAATATATGATGAAACAATTTTATAGGAGATATTAATGGCTGATATAGGTCAATTAAAAGTTCAATGCTTTAGAGGAGAAAGCGCAGTACCAATAGATAACTGTAGAGTAACTATAAATCCAACAACTAGTGACCAAGTCCAAAATATAAATGCTCTTGGTAACAAAACTACATCCCCTAACAATCCAAGTGCAAGTAATATCAATACAACATTACTTACAGATTCTTCAGGTTTAACTCAAGTAATAGATTTATCAGCACCACCACTAGATTATTCTCAAGAACCTACTAATAATGTACCTTATAGTCTTTATGATGTTTTGGTAGAAAGGGATGGGTTTAGTCCTGTATCAATAAGAGGGGTACAAGTGTTTCCGCAATCAACAGCCTTACAGAAAGTAAGTCTTCAAGAAAATGCAAATAGATCAAGTAGAGCAGAAATAATTATAATTCAACCCAATACATTAATTGGTAATTTCCCGGCAAAGATACCAGAATCTCCAGATAAACCTCTTCCACCACCTACAGGAGGAGTTGTATTACCAAAACCTGTAGTTCCAGAATTTATAACAGTTCATCAGGGAAGTCCTAATGATGCCTCTGCGCCTAATTATAGAGTTCCGTATAAAGATTATATAAAGAATGTAGCTTCATGTGAAATATACTCTACATGGCCAGAGAGTACAATAAGGGCAAATGTATTTTGTATTATATCATTTACATTAAATAGAATTTATACAGAATGGTATAGAGGAAAAGGGAAGAATTTTGATATAACAAGCTCTACAGCTTATGATCATGCATTTAATTATGGAAGAAATATTTATGATAGTATAAGTGCTATTGTTGATGAAATATTCTCCACTTATATTAGGAGATTTGGAAGAAAACAACCACTATTAACACAGTATTGTGATGGGAAGAATGTAACTTGTCCTCAATGGCTAAGTCAATGGGGTAGTAAGTATCTTGGGGATCAAGGTTATATACCTTATGATATATTAACTTATTATTATGGAAATGATATTGAACTAACAACAGCTGAACAGGTTAGTGGTAGTCCATCTTCATATCCAGGATTTGATTTAACAGTAGGTTCAAATGGGGAGTCTGTTAGACAGATACAAGAATTTTTAAATAGAATTGCACAAAATTATCCTTTAATTCCTAAGGTGGCAGTTGATGGTACTTATGGTGAAGCTACTGCAGAAGCAGTTAGAGTATTTCAAGGAATATTTAATTTACCTAAAACAGGAGTTGTGGATTATGCAACATGGTACAGGATATCTGACATTTATGTAGGCGTAACGAGAATAGCAGAATTAAGAAGTGAAAATATATTTTATCCACCTAACTCCAGAGAAATGATCAGGGGAGGTAATTCTGCACCTTTCTTTAATTATCCAAATTAATAGATATAAAAAAGAAACTCTTACTGTTATGTATGAGTTTCTTTTTCACTGTCTAGAAAATTATAAGATTTTAATTAGCTATAAATCAAGGGAATAGATATTTGTTTTTCTGTGACTTGGAGCTTGCGACGGAACAAGCAAAATAAATATCCATCCAACCTTTCTTATTATTTATCGGATAAGACCCCTTGAAAGTTAAAGTTAGGAACGTATTCAGTTGTATTTGAACCTTCATCTTGAATAAATCCATTAATTACTCCCAATTCACTAGCGTAATTAATTAGTGAATTGTAATGTTTTGGATTTAAAAATTTATTTATTTCTGGATATTTAGATGAGTTATGCATTGGTGTGTATTGATTCATTATGCTTATATAAACATCATCACCAAAAGTAGAATATATTTTATCTATAACTTTCTTAGAATCAAATAGTAAGCCAGGAAGCATTAAATGTCTTATAATAACTCCTTTAAGAATTCTACCTTTATCATCAAAGGATGGCTTACCAGTTTGCCTAACCATTTCTTTTAATATGGGAATTATTTCAGATGAATAATCTTTTGCCTTTGAATATTTTATAGAATATTTATCATCAAAATACTTAAAATCTGGAAGATAAACATCTATATATCCATCTAATAACTTGATAGTTTCTAATGTATCATAACCATTAGTATTATAAAGGATAGGTAGTTTTAATCCTTTATATTTAGCTATTTCTATGGCTTCTATTATTTGTGGTACATAGTGGGTAGGCGTAACAAGATTTATATTATTTGCGCCTTTATTTTGAAGTTCTAAGAAAATATCACTAAGTCTATTTATGGTTATTTCAGCACCCTTATATTCTTGACTTATTTCATGGTTCTGACAAAATACACATTTTAAATTACAATGTGAAAAAAATACTGTACCTGAACCATTTTCACAAGATATAGGTGGTTCTTCCCAAAGGTGTAATTCTGCTCTAGCTACAATTAGATTATCATTAGCAGTGCATATACCTAGTTCACCATTTAGTCTATTAACACCACAATGCCTTCGGCATAAATCACATTTTTTTAATAGGTAATCATACTTCATTTAATATCACCTCATAATTTATACTTATTAAATTATAAGACTGATATTAAATACTATCAACTATCTAGTTAGTCATTTCTTTTCTATGTTTAAAATAAAAAATAATACATTGTGTTATGAACATTAAGCTTAAGCATCCAAACATTGGATAAAGAGTAGATATTAAGGCTCCAAATCCAATTTGAGATATTGGTAATGCTATGGCTAAAACTATAACTATACCTAAGTTGAACTTAATTTTAAATGTTTGTTCTAATGTTTTTCCTATAGAGTATACGTCCGAAACTTCTGTTGAGAACATTTCTAATAAAATAATCATTGATAATATAGCTTGTACGATTGGACCAAAGCGTTGAGCTATGAATAATAGTGGTATTTCATACTCGTATATATATGGTTGATTTATTAAAAGCAATGAGTTTATTGCAAGGGATAAGAAAGTTAGTCCTAATGCACCTAATACTATACCTATAATCATAGTTTTTGACTTTTTCATTTTTGTACTAAGAGGAACAAGAACACCTGAACTACATAATATGTTATAGCCTGAATATAGTAATGTAGATATAAAAACACCACTTTTTTTTGCTGGAGCATGAATAATATTATCAATTGTCATTACATCATTACCAAATGCAATATACAAAGTAGTTATTAGGGAAATTGTTAGTATTAAGCCAGGAACTATAAAACTATTTACTTCAATTAATCCCTCAGTTCCTCTAAGTAAAAAGAATAAGGATATACAAAGCATGATTAAAGTTCCTATAATTTTTGGAATACCAAAAAATTGATGTATTAAGGCTCCGCTTCCAGCTAGTATAATTGATGCGCTTGAAATAAAGTATAGCGTAGTAATAATTCCAGTAAGCTTTCCAAAGATATTAGGGCTAATTACTTGCATTACTTCGCTATATGAATTTAATTTATATAAAAGGCTTATTTTTGATATTATAATTCCCATTACTATATACAAAGCTCCACATATAAAAATTCCAATAAAACTTTTGGGCCCAAAGGAAGTGAAAAAGTTAGAGATTTCCTTTCCAGAGGCAAGTCCAGCACCTACGATTGTTCCAATGAATACAACAGCTACTTGAAATATTTTAAGCAATTCTTTTTTCAATTAAAAACCTCCTTTCAAACTTGTTCCTATACTTAATATATAATGTGGAATATTCAAATATTCTTTAGTAAATGTATAAGGGAATTTTTCTTAGGAAAACTAAGAAGGTATAATGAAGGGAGTAATTATTATGAAAAGAATCGTTTCATGTTTTTTATCTAGTGTTTTAATGTTTTCTTTTATAGGATGCTTTGGGAAAAATTTTGATGTAAATTCAGATGTTTTCAATATTAAGAAGGCTGGGGAAATAGCAAGTAATTATATGGAGAATGTAACTAGGGGAAATTTTGATGAAAGCAATAAGATAAGTACAGAAGTAATAAAAGATAATGAAGAAATAAGAAAAATACAAAATGACAATATAAATGGATATAAATTAGATAAGCTTTCAGAAGGAGCAGATCATGCATACTTCACTTATATTGTGGTTAAAGAAGAAAAAGATGAAAGCAGAATTGATTTAGATACAGTTGTAATAAAGGTTGTAAAGAAAGATAAAGAATATTTAGTAGATGAAATTAAATCAACAAATGAAAAACAGGTATATAAAGTTGGAAGTACTTTAAGACTAAGGGATTATGAAATAGGAAAGAGCCAGTTGTTATTAAGAATGAAGGATTTACCAAGGGAGGTATATCCTAATAGAGATAATGTGGTAGTAGATAAAGAGAGTGTTCCAGAAGAATCATTTAATAAGATGGGAATAGGCTTTTTGGGAAATAAAGTTGCATTTACAACTACAAATGGCTTAAGAACATTTATAGGTCTAGCCATTGTTGAGGATACTAAGCCTACAGCTGGAAATAATCAAGGTGGAGGAGACGCACCATCCCCAAGTGGTGGAAATGTTGATGAAGCAATTCAAGATGCCTTAGAGATGCCAATATTAAATAAGCTAGTACCTTATGATGTAGTAGATGGATCTATAGTGGAAAAGTTACTTTTTTCAAATGATGATGGAGAACTAATAGTTCAAATTAAAGAAGAGGGTAAAGGAAGTGGAATTAGAGTATATAAAAATCCAACAGGAGAATTATTAAAATTGAACTTAAATGAATATTTTCCTGTAGAAAAGTATTCATCAGATGTAGTAAGAATTGATGATAATGGTGTTTTTATTACAGTAAAAGCTATAGGAGATGATAAAGAGAATGAGGGTACATATAAAATAGATGTGGAAGATTTAAAGGTATTTAAAGAATAGAAAATAGAAAGTTAATCAATATATTGGTTAACTTTCTTATTTTTTTAGCAAATAAGAGTTAATTAAAAGATTACTTAGGAATACATAGAAGTTTAAGCTCTAATTACAGCAGATCATGTTAAAGTTAATCAAAATGGAAGATTAATGGATATATAAAGGTTTATAAAAAATAGAAAGTATAATATAATTATACTAACAACTTATAATTAAAAATAAGTTGTTAGAAGGAGGGGGAATATGATAGAGTTTAAAGGTATAACTAAACAGATAGGTGATAAGGTTATATTAAATGATATAAATCTTCATATTAAAGATGGTGACTTAGTGGTGTTAATTGGACCAAGTGGCTGTGGTAAAACAACAACATTAAAGATGATTAATAAGTTAATAAAACCTACAGAAGGATCTATATTCATAAATGGAAATTTAATTGCAAGGGAAGATACTATTCAGTTAAGAAGGCAAATAGGATATGTAATTCAAAATGTAGGATTATTCCCACACATGACAATAAAAGAAAATATAGAATTAATACCTAAGTTAAAAAAGGAACCATTAGAAAAAATAAATAAGAAGACTATTGAATTATTAAATATGGTTGGACTTAATTCAGATGAGTATATGAATAAGTACCCTGCTGAACTGAGTGGTGGTCAGCAACAAAGAGTTGGTGTTGCAAGAGCATTTGCTACTGATGCTAACATAATATTAATGGACGAGCCTTTTAGTGCGTTAGATCCAATTACACGTAGTTCTTTGCAAGATGAACTACTTACTCTTCATCAAGAATTAAAGAAAACAATAATATTCGTAACTCATGATATGGATGAAGCTATAAAGATAGCAGATAAAATATGTATTATGAATGGAGGAAAAATACAACAGTATGATACTCCTGAAAATATATTAAGAAGACCAGCAAATGAATTTATTAAAGAATTTATAGGAAGTAAGAAAATTTGGGATACACCTGAATTTATAAAGACAAAGGATATTATGATACAAGATCCTATTAAGGTAAAGCCTTTTAGAACTATAGTTCAATCTATTGAGATGATGAAATCAAATAAGGTTGATAGTTTACTTGTAGTAAATAAAGAAAATCAACTTATAGGTCTTGTTACATTAAAACAAGTAAGAAGAGATATACCATTAGATACAAAGGTTGAAGATGTAATGGAAAAAGAGTTGTTATATGTAAAAGATGATGACAACCTAGTAGATGTATTAACAGTAATGAATGAAAATGCTGTAGGGTATTTACCTGTAGTTAATAAGAATAAGATATTAGTTGGGTTGGTTACTAAAAGTAGTTTGATTTCTGTTTTAAGTCAGCAATACTTAGAAGAGGAGGTGGAAACTAATGAGTAACTTTTTTAGTTTCATTTTAGAAAGGAAAGAGCAAATATTATCACTATTAGTAGAGCATACGTTTTTAACTATGTTAGCAATTGCTTTAGCTATATTAATAGGAATTCCTTTAGGTATACTTATTACAAATATTAAGCCTCTAAGAAAACCTATATTAGGATTAATCAATACATTGCAAGCAGTGCCATCTATGGCTTTATTAGGATTACTTATTCCATTACTTGGAATAGGAACTGTTCCTGCTATAACTACTGTTGTTTTATACTCTCTTTTGCCAATAGTAAAGAATACTTTTACTGCACTGACTAATATAGATGAAAATATGTTAGAAGCAGCAAGAGGAATGGGATTAACAAAAAGACAAACATTAATTAAGATAAAGATACCAGTATCTTTGCCATTAATTATGTCTGGAGTAAGAATATCTGCGGTGACATCAGTGGGATTAATGACCTTAGCTGCTTTTATAGGGGCTGGAGGTCTAGGGTATCTGGTATTTACAGGTGTACAAACAGTAAATAACAATATGATTTTAGCAGGAGCTATACCAGCTTGTATTTTAGCCTTAATTATAGATTTTATATTTGGAAAGATTGAAGTTGCAGTAACTCCTGTTGGACTTTTATCTAATGGGAAGAAAAATAATAATAAGATCCTTAAGGTAATTGGAGTTATACTAGCTATTTTATTAGTGTTTACAGGTATATCTAATATATTTAAGGAAAAAAAAGGTGACACAATTGTAGTAGGATCAAAAAATTATTCAGAACAATTAATTTTAGCAAATATGGTGGCAGATTTAATAGAAGAAAAAACTGACCTTAATGTAGAAAGAAAATTAAATTTAGGAGGAAGCTCTGTTGTGTCATCAGCTATACAAAAAGGAGAGATTGATATGTATGTTGACTATACAGGGTCTTTACTACTAAATATATTAGGAGAACCATTAATAAGAGATAAAGATGAAATTTATAATAGAAGTAAAGAGTTAATGGAGGAGCGATATAGTTTAACATTATTAAATCCACTTGGTTTTAATAATACTTATACAATAGCAACAACTAAAGAAATTGCAGAGAAATATAATGTAAAAAAAGTATCTGATTTAGCTAAGTATAATGAGGAATTTGTAATCAGCCCTACAATGGAGTTTGTTAATAGAGATGATGGATTAAATGAATTAAGTAAATTATATGGATTGAAGTTTAAAAGTATAAAGGCTATGGATGGAAGTCTTAGATATTCAGCTTTAAAAAGTGGTGATTGTCAATTTATTGATGCATTCTCTACAGAGGGATTATTAAAGGCCTTTGATTTACAAGTTTTAGAGGATGATAAAGAATTCTTTCCTCCATATAATGCAGTTCCTGTTATTAGAATGGATACCTTAGAAAAATATCCTGAGCTAAAAGAAGTCTTAGCTGTATTAGATGGAAAAATAGATGAAGAAGCTATGATCGATTTAAATTATAAAGTTGATAAATTAAGCAAATCTCCTGAAGAGGTGGCTAGAGAATTTTTAGTATCAGAAGGTTTAATAGAATAATATATAAATAGCATCAAGTGTATTGATGCTATATTTTTTTGGAAACACTAGGATTTTAAATTTTAAAGTTAATTTGTTATTATAGTAGATGATATATTATCAAAAGAGGAGGAGATTTCCGTGGTGAAAGACTGGGGAGGAAAGAGATATAATAATTTAAATTATTTCCTAAGAAATAAATTTGGGGAGAAAGTATTCAAGATTTCACTTGATGGGGGATTTTCTTGTCCTAATAGAGATGGAACTATTAGCAAAGGTGGATGTTTATTCTGTAGTGAGAGGGGATCAGGAGACTTTGCAGGAGATAGAGATTTTTCTATTGAGAAGCAATTTATAGATATTAAGTACATGATGAATAAGAAGTGGAAGCAAGGAAAGTATATAGCGTATTTCCAAGCATATACTAATACCTATGCACCTGTAGATGTCCTAAAGAAAAAGTATGAAGAAGCTTTAAGCCAAGAAGGTGTAGTAGCTTTAGCTATAGCTACAAGACCTGATTGTTTAGGAGAAGATGTATTAGATCTTTTAGAAGAGATAAATAAAAAGTATTATGTTTGGGTAGAACTTGGTTTGCAGACATCTAATGATGACGCAGCTAGAAAGATAAATAGAGGATATAATCTAGATGTGTTTGAAGAGGCTATCACTAGATTAAAAAAGAGAAATATAGATTTTGTAGTTCATGCTATTTTTGGATTGCCAGGGGAAACAAAAGAAGATATGTTAAAGACAGTGGATTATATTGCTCACAGTGGTGCTCAGGGGGTTAAATTTCATTTATTGCATTTAATGAAAAATACACCTTTAGTTAAAGTTTATGAAGCTGGAGGTCTAGAATTCTTATCTCAGGAGGATTATATTGATTTATTATGTAAATCAGTTTGTATGTTACCACAGGATATGGTTATACATAGACTTACAGGTGATGCACCGAGAGATTTATTAATAGGTCCTATGTGGAGTTTAAAGAAATGGGAGATTTTAAATGCTATAGATAAAGCATTCATAGATAATGATATTTATCAAGGGAAGACATTTAAATAATTAATTTTTGGGGATGAGATTATGAAAATAGATATTATTATTTCAGCTGATTATATTAGAAAAGATATAATTGAAAATAAGGTGGTAGTAGTAATTGATATGCTTAGAGCTACTTCAGTAATTACTACTGCATTAATGAATGGGTGTAAGAAAGTGATTCCAACATTAACAATAGAAGAAGCCCTAAAGTTGAAAGCTTCTATTGGAGAGAAAGAATGTATATTAGGTGGAGAAAGGAAAGCATTAAAGATAGATGGTTTTGATTTATCTAATTCACCATTAGAATATACAAAAGAAGTGGTAGAAGGAAAAACTATAATAATTACAACTACTAATGGAACGAGAACACTAACTAGTTGTTTAGAGGCTAAGAGGATATTTGTTGCTTGTATGTTAAATGTATCAGCTATTGCTGAAAAGTTACTTTCATTAAATGAAGATGTTGTGATAGTTAATGCAGGAACTAATGGTCAGTTCTCAATGGATGATTTTATTTGTTCTGGCGCTATTATAAAAGCTCTTATAGAAAAATGTGATAAGTTAGAGCTAACAGATTTATCAAAGACAGCACTACTTTCTTTTGAAAGTAATCCTAATATTATTGATTTTATCAAAGAAGCAAGACACTATAATGTTATGATGAGTTTAGGATTAATAAATGATGTAGGTTACTGTATGAAAAAAGATATAACAACTATAGTTCCTGAATATAAGGGTGGAGAAATAATTTAACTTAAAAATATAAAAATATAAAAATATAAAAAGTTAAGAAGCTCTGGAGACAGGGCTTTTTATATTCACTGAATTCATAAAAAATCATATTATAGGAATAAGTTAAACATTTACAAAGTAATTATTAGTAATATACTATCAAAGGGGAGTAGTAATGTGTAGATGTAAATATCCTAAAATTATAAGTAAAAAAAATATTAATTTAGTTGAAGATGAATTGGGAGATAGATGTTATAAAACCTCATTTACACTTGGTAATAATGGGAAGAATGTTTTAATAATATCAAGAGCACCAAAAGGGATAGAGAGTAATAGTTGTAATAGCGAGTATAGAAGAATAATTAAATATTTAAACGATAAGAGCTTAGAACTTAAAGGCATTAAGAAAATAACAATAGTAAATTTGTTTGTATTGTATGAAGTTAATAAAGAAGATTTATTTAGAGAATATTTATTAGAAGGAAAAGAGTATGTAGAGGGAAATGATAATAAAGTTACTAATGATAGCATCATAAGAGAGGAAATAAAAGAGGCTGATTATATATTTTGTGCTTGGGGAGAGCCAGCAGAAGGAATGTATGATTTGTATTCAAATAGGGTAGAAACAATTTTGAAAATATTAAGGGAAGAAATAATGTCTAGTAAAGATAAAAAGTATGCATTAAGAGTAGGGGACGTTAGTAAGAAGGGATATCCTAAGCATTGCTTAGCGTGGTCCTATAAAGATGAAATAAATAATTTATTAGAGTGAGAGTTTTAAAAGTAAACTCTCACTCTAGTAAGTTATACAACTTGGAATATAAAGAATTTTAAGTAGTAACTTTCATCTGAATTCCAAAGTATTGGGTGGTCAGCCGATTGGGTTCTAAATTCCACTTGTCTTAATATTCTACGTGCATCATGAGCAGCTTCATTTATGGTAGACTTTAAAAGATCTTCACTCATGTAGTGAGAACATGAACAAGTAATGAAATATCCGCCTGGTTTAACCATTTTTAAGCCTCTAAGATTAATTTCTTTGTATCCTCTTTTTGCGCCATTAATTGTATTTCTTGATTTAGTGAATGCCGGAGGGTCTAGTATAACAACATCAAATTGTTTTCCTTCTTTTGACCAAGACGATAAGACGTCAAAGGCATTGTGACATTCAAATTTAACTATATTTTGTAAGTTATTAAGTTCAGAATTTCTAGTTGCACAATCAACAGCATGTTGAGATACATCAATACCTAAAACTGATTTAGCTCCAGCAATACCAGCATTAAGTGCAAATGAACCTGTATGAGTAAAGCAATCTAAAACATCTTTATCTTTACAAATTCTATGTATTGCAGCTCTATTTTCTTTTTGGTCTAAGAAGAAACCTGTTTTTTGTCCGTTTTCTAAGTCAACTATATATTTAACTCCATTTTCAATAATTTCAACATTAGTATCAAATGGTTCTGTTAAAAATCCTTTAGTTTGTTCTAATCCTTCTATTTCTCTTGTAGCCAAATCACTTCTTTCATAAACTCCTTTAGCTCCAAAGTTATTTACTAAGATATCAACAATTATATCTCTATATTTATCCATACCTAAAGTTGAGATTTGAATTACATAATAATCTTCGAATTTATCAACAGTAAGACCAGGTAATAAATCAGCCTCTCCAAAGATAAATCTACAAGAAGAGGTATCTATTACAGTTTTTCTGTATTCCCAGGCAGAATCAAATCTCTTTTTGAAGAATTCCTTATTTATTACTTCATCTTTATCTCTTGTCATTATTCTTATAGTTATCTTACTTCTGTCATTGATATAACCTTTGCCTATAAAATATCCTTTATGATTATAGACTTCAACGATATCACCATTCTCATAGTCACCATCATATTCGTTAATTTCATCTATATATATCCAAGGACGACCATTTTCAGCTTTTTTATTTTTTCCTTTATATAAGTAGAATTTACTATTCATATAAAAAACTCCCTTCATTAAACTCTTTTCGATTATACCAGTAATATTACTATTTTTATAGGGAGTTAGAATAGAAAATAAAAATTTGTTTGCATTACTATTGAAAAGTATGAAAAATTTGGTAGAATAGATTTAAAAATATTTTAAAGTATATTAATAAAAATTGGGGGCAATAAAAATGAATAAGGTGGTTACAAAGTTTGGTGGAAGTTCTTTAGCAGATGCTTCACAATTCAAGAAAGTAAAGGAAATTATCCTTGCAGATGATGCTAGAAGGTATATAATACCATCAGCACCAGGAAAGAGACATGGGAAGGATACAAAGATAACAGATCTTCTTTATCTTTGTCACATGCATGTTGAGACAGGTATTTCTTTAGAGGATGTATTTAAGCATATAGAGGAGAGATATACTGGAATAGTTAATGATTTGGGGTTAGATTTAGATATAAGCACTTATCTAGATGTAGTAAAAAAGGATATTGAAAACGGTGCATCTAAGGATTATGCAGCTAGTAGAGGAGAATACTTAAATGGTATTATCTTAGCTAACTATTTAGGGTATGATTTTGTAGATGCAAAAGAAGTTATATTATTTAACGAGGATGGAACATTAAATAGTGAAGAAACTAATAAAAGGTTAAAGGATAAGTTATGCAAAATTGAAAGAGCTGTTATTCCAGGATTTTATGGAGCAGATGAACAAGGTGAAATAGTAACCTTTAGTAGAGGTGGGTCTGATGTAACAGGTTCTTTAGTTGCTGCAAGTATAAATGCGGATTTATATGAAAATTGGACTGATGTTTCTGGATTTTTAATGGCTGATCCAAGAATAGTTGAAAATCCTAAGACTATAGGTAAAATTACATACAAGGAATTAAGAGAATTATCATATATGGGGGCTTCAGTGCTTCATGAAGAAGCAATATTTCCTGTAAAGGAAGCTGGAATACCAATTAATATAAAAAATACTAATTTACCTGAAGATAAGGGTACTATAATAGTTCAAGACACTGAAAATGAAAAGTGTAAAACTATTACAGGTATTGCAGGTAAGAAGAACTTTACTGTTATATCAATAGAAAAAGCAATGATGAATAATGAATTAGGGTTTTGTAGAAAGGTGTTATCAATATTAGAAATGAATAATATATCTTTTGAAAATATGCCTGCAGGGATAGACACAGTGTGTTTAGTAATAGCAGATTCAGAGCTTAAGAAAAAGAAAGATATAGTTATTGAAGAGATAAGAAGAAGCTGCAATCCGGATTCTATAGTAGTACATCCTAATATGGCTATGATAGCCACAGTTGGTAAAGGTATGGCTAAAAACAAGGGGGTAGCAGCGAAGGTGTTTGGAGCATTAGCAAAAGCTAAGATAAATATTAGAATGATTGATCAAGGATCATCAGAGATGAATATATTAGTTGGAATTGAAAATGAAGACTTTGAAAGGGCTATAAAGTCTATATATAATGCATTTAATTAAATAGTAACATAAGAGACTTCTTAACAGTTGTTTAAGAAGTCTCTTTTTAGTTAAAAAATATATAAAAATAAGCCAATCTGTGGGGAACAGATTGGCTTGGGGAGATATAATCAGTCAACCAATAATATTTGGGGAAATACCTATTGATTGATTGAATGTGCTTCGATTAACTCTTGAATTTTAGGGATACATCTACATCCTTTGCAACCACCTTTTGTAGCACCAGTAGCTTTAGCTACATCATCTACAGTTTTTGCTCCAGATTCTATAGATTCTTTAATTTTGGATCTTGGTATCGCCTTGCAAACACATACTTTTGTGATTTTATCAAGGATTTTTTCATTTATATTATTTTCCATTTAGTTACCTCCTAAGTTGATGACTAAGGAAAATAAGGGGATTAGATAACTTTGTGTTATCTTGACTATATTAAAACATATTTTAAAGTAAAAGTCAATACTAATTAATAAAAATTATTAGATAGTAAGAATAAAAACGTATAGAAGTAAGTATATTGTAGTAATTGACATTTATTTTAGGAATGGTATATAATAAATAATATAAAAACTGTGATTAGGAAAAGTAATTAAGATTTCTACTTTAAGAGAGTAACTGGTTGGTGTGAAGTTATATAGTGTCTTAGTGAAAATCACCTAGGAGTTGGAAATTGAACAGCCTTGCTTAGTAGGTATTCCCGTTAGCCAGCGTTAATGGATAGAGCATGATTGTGCTTGAAATAAGTACCCTAAATTTATTATAAGGGTATACTTTGCCATAGGTGGTATAGCGAATTCAACTTCGTCCTTTTGGATGGAGTTTTTTTATTTATTAAAATTAGATATGACTAGATATCTAATAAAAGAGAATACTTAAAATATCTGATTATACATGAGAAAGGAGAAAATAAGATGTACAAAAAAGTTGAGCTTTCAAAAGGTTTTGTTGGTATGGAAGAAGAAGTAGCAAAGCTTTGGAAAGAAAATGATGTTATCAAAAAGAATTTTGATATGAATCAAGATGGTGAATACTTCACTTTCTATGATGGGCCTCCAACAGCTAATGGTAAGCCACACGTAGGTCACGTTTTAACAAGAGTTATGAAGGATATAATTCCAAGATATAAGGTGATGAAGGGGTATAAGGTAATTAGAAAAGCCGGTTGGGATACTCACGGGTTACCTGTAGAACTTGAAATAGAAAAGAAACTTGGAATATCAGGTAAGGAACAAATTGAAGAATACGGTGTTGAAAAATTCGTGACAGAATGTAAGGAGAGCGTATTCAAATATGTTTCTATGTGGGAAGAAATGACTAATAAGATTGGTTATTGGGTAGATATGGATGATCCATATGTAACATATCACAATCCATATATAGAATCAGTATGGTGGGCTTTAAAACAAATGTGGGATAAAGGTCTTTTATATGAAGGTCATAAGGTAATGCCTTATTGTCCAAGATGTGGTACTGCATTGTCTTCACACGAAGTTGCTCAAGGATACAAAGATGTTAAGGATTTAACTTGTATTGCTAAATTTAAGATTGAGGGAGAAGAAAACAAGTACATATTAGCTTGGACAACAACTCCTTGGACATTACCATCAAACTTAGCTCTATGTATAAATAAAGCTTATACTTATATAGAAGCAAAGGTTGGAGATGAAGTATATATCTTAGCTAAGGATCTTGCTAGTAAGGTTCTTGGAGAAGAAGTTGAAATAGTTAGAGAATTTAACGGATCAGAATTACTAGGAATTAAGTATGAACAATTAATGCCGTTTGGAAGAGTTGAAGGTAAAGCTTTTGAAGTTATCCATGGTGATTACGTAACATTAACAGATGGTACTGGTATAGTTCATATTGCTCCAGCTTATGGTGAAGATGATAATCTTGTTGCTAAGGCTAATGGAATCACTTTCATTAACTTAGTTGACAAAGAGGGTAAATTCGTAGAAGAAGTTACTCCATGGGCAGGTAAGTTTGTTAAGAAGTGTGATGAAAGCATTTGTAAGTGGCTTGAAGAAAATAATAAGCTATTTAAGGCAGAAAAGCACCTTCACTCATATCCACACTGCTGGAGATGTGACACTCCACTTCTTTACTATCCAAAAGAGAGCTGGTTTGTTGCAATGAGCACTCTAAGAGATAAGTTATTAGAAAACAATAATAAGATTAACTGGTATCCGGATAACATAAGAACAGGAAGATTCGGTAAATTCTTAGAAAATGTTATTGACTGGGGTATCTCAAGAGATAGATACTGGGGAACTCCACTTCCAATCTGGGAATGTGAATGTGGTCACAAAGAATGTATTGGAAGTATTGAAGAATTAAAGAAGAAGGGTGTAAATGTACCTGATGATATAGAATTACACAAACCATATATAGATAATGTTCATTTAAAATGTGAAAAGTGTGGTAAGGAAATGGAAAGAACTAAGGAAGTTATAGATTGTTGGTTCGATTCAGGATCAATGCCATTTGCTCAATTACACTATCCATTTGAAAACAAAGAGTTATTTGAGCAAAACTTCCCAGCTCAATTTATATCAGAAGCTGTTGACCAAACAAGAGGATGGTTCTATACATTATTAGCTATTTCAACTGCTATATTTGATAGAAATCCATTTGAAAATTGTATTGTTTTAGGTCACGTTCTTGATAAGAAGGGATTAAAGATGTCTAAGTCTAAGGGTAACGTTGTTGCTCCTATGGAGGTTTTAGAAAGTCAAGGTGCAGATGCTACAAGATGGCATTTCTACACTGCAAGTGCTCCATGGCTACCAACTAGATTCTCAACTGATGATGTTGGAGAGGCATCAAGAAAGTTCTTAAGTACATTATGGAATGTATATTCATTCTATGTTTTATATGCAGATATAGATGGATTCAATCCGTTAGAGTACAAAGATTTTGTTTCTGATAATGTTATGGATAAGTGGATAATGTCTAAGTTAAACACTTTAGTTAAGGATGTTGATGCTAAATTAAACTCTTATGACATTACAAATGCTGCTCTTCAAATTGAAGAGTTCACAGATAACTTATCTAACTGGTATGTAAGAAGAAACAGAGCAAGATATTGGTCAGAAGAATTAACTGATGATAAGATTGGTGCATATGTAACTCTATATAGAGTTTTAGTAACTTTATCACAAGTTGCAGCTCCATTTGTACCATTTATCACAGAAGAGATATATCAAAACTTAGTTGTTAATTTAGATTCTTCAGCTGAAAAAAGTATTCACTTATGTAAGTGGCCAACAGTTGATGAAGAAGCTATTAACAGTGAGTTGGAAAAGGAAATGGATTTAGCTTACACAATAGTTAAGTTAGGAAGAAGTGCAAGAAATGGTGCTAATATTAAGAATAGACAGCCACTTTCTCAAATGTTAGTTTCAGTAGCATCACTTCCAGAGTACTATGGAGATATTATTAAGGATGAATTAAATATAAAGTCAATTGAGTTTGGTGCGGATCTTTCTGAACATGTTAACTTTGAAATAAAGCCTAACTTACCTGTTTTAGGAAGAGCTTATGGAAAAATGATTCCTGCAATAAGAAAAGAAATAGCTTCTAGAAATCAAATGGAGTTAGCTCAAAAGATAAATAATGGTGGAGTAGAAGTTATAAATGTAGATGGAACAGAAATAGAGCTTAACAAAGAAAACCTACTTGTAACAATGCAAGGTCTTGATGGATATGCTTTTGCAGGTGAAGGTGAAATTGGTGTAGTTCTTGATACTCATATATCAGAAGAATTAAGAGAAGAGGGACACGTAAGAGAAATCATCTCTAAGATTCAAAATATGAGAAAAGAAAGTGGATTCGAAGTTGCTGATAAGATTACATTATATGTAGCTAATAATGATATGTTATTAGATGTTATTAAGAAGTTCAAAGATACAATTAAAAGAGAAACATTAACAGTAGAAGTTGTATGCAATGAACAAAACATTGAGTATACTGAATCTACTATTAATGGAGAAAAGCTTAATATGGCTGTTAAAGTAGTAAAATAGAGTAATAAATGTTGAAAAGGTTACTATAGAATTTATAGTAACCTTTTCATTTGTTCAAAATTTGTTCTTAAAAAGGGTATTTTAAAAGATTTTTAACAAAAACTATAAATAAAGCAGGGATTTGCTTGTTTTTGGGAGAATATATAGGTTATAATTAAATAATTAAAATATAAGAAATGGGAGTGATGAGTTAATGGCAACTTCTATTAAAGATGTAGCTAAGGAGGCTGGAGTTTCAATTGCAACAGTTTCAAGGGTGCTTAATGATATCGATGTCGTAAACGAAGACACTAAGAAAAAGGTTCTAGATGCCATTAAAAAGTTAGGTTATAGACCGAATATAGTAGCTAGAAGTTTAAAGACTCAAAGAACAAAGACTATAGGAATACTAGTACCAGATATATCAAGTCAGTTTTATCCTGAAATCGTAAGAGGAGCGGAAGACGTTGCTAATATTTATGATTACAATGTTATCTTATGTAATTCAGACTTTGATGTAGAAAAAGAAAAAGAGTATTTAAGAGTACTTAAGGAAAAGATGGTTGATGGAGTAATATATATGAGTAGTTCATTAAGTGAAGAAATGCTTGATTTAATTAATGAACTAGACTTAAAAACTATCTTAGTTGAAACGAAGGATAAAGATGGAGTTTTACCAAGTGTAACTATAGATAATATAAGTGCATCATATGAGGGTACAAAGTATCTATTAGATAAAGGATTATCTAAACCAGCATTTATAGGAGTAAAACAAGATACAATGAATGCTTGGGGAGATAGATTTGTAGGCTTTGAAAAAGCATTAGAAGAAGAAGGTATAAATATTGATGAGGAATTAGTTTACTTTGATAACTTAAAGGTTAAAACTGGTTATGAAGCAGTTGAAAAGTTTATTGGAAGTAATAAGAAGTTTGATTCAATAGTATGCGCATCTGATGAGATAGCAATCGGAGCAATAAATAAGTTAAGAGAAAAAGGATATAATGTTCCAGAGGATATAAGTGTTATTGGATTTAATAATAACCATGTTTCCTCATATTTTTATCCAAGAATAACTACTATATCTCAACCTAGTTATGACATGGGATCAGTAGCTATGAGAATGTTAATAAAACTTCTAAATAAGAAGGAGCTAGAACAAGGTCATTATGTTTTAGACTATCAACTAATACAAAGAGAAAGTACTAAGTAGAAAAGGAAGTAGTGGAAAACACTACTTCTTTTATTTTGAAAAATTAGTTGCAAGTACAACTAATTAGTAGTAAAATAGTTGCTGTTGCAACTATTTATGATGAAGTTAGGTGATAATATGGGAAATAAGGAATACGACTCTATAGGGAAATTTGTTTCCCAAATATATAGAAGCGGAAATAGTTTTTTTTCAAAGGCATATGCAAAATATAATATTGGTGCGGGACAATATCAATTTTTAAGAGTTTTATATAAAAAAGAAAGATTAACTCAAGAAGATTTAAGCAATATTTTGAATATAGATAAAGCTACCACAGCTAGAGCTTTGAAGAAACTTGAAGAAGAAGGATACATATATAGAAATAAAAGTTCAGTTGATAAAAGAGCTAATATAATAGTACTTACTGAGAAAGCTTTAAGTATAAAAGAAGATTTTTTTGAAGTACATAGACAGTGGGAAGAAAAGATTACTTCAATTTTAACAGAGGATGAAAGAGAATTAACTCTTACATTACTAAAAAAAATAGCATCTAGTGAGACACTAAGGAGGAATTAAGCATGAGAGGACAAGCTAGACTTGGAGAAGAAAAAATATCAAAGTTACTTATGGAGTTTTCCATTCCAGCTATAATAGGTATGGTAGTAAATACCTTATATAATATTGTAGATAGAATGTATATAGGAAACATAAAAGATATTGGTGGATTAGCTTTAACTGGCGTTGGTATAACAATGCCAATAATGACTATAATAATGGCATTTGGGATGTTAATTGGAATAGGAACAAGTGCCAGAATATCTTTAAAACTTGGAGAACATAAAAGAGAAGAGGCTGAAAAGCACTTAGGAAATGCATTTACTTTAATTATTATAGCTAGTGTTTTAATAACTATAATAGGACTTGTATTTATGCATAAAATACTTGGATTGTTTGGAGCAAGTGCAGATACTGAAATTTATGCAAGAGAATATATGCAAATAATATTCTTTGGAACTATATTTAATATGCTAAGTTTTGGACTAAATCATTCAATTAGAAGTGATGGAAGTCCTAAGGTAGCTATGTTATCAATGTTAATAGGTGCAGGTACTAATATTATATTAGACCCTATATTTATATTTGTATTTGGAATGGGAGTTAGAGGAGCAGCTATTGCAACTGTAATATCTCAAATAGTTTCAACTATATGGATTTTATATTATTTTACAAAAGGTAAGAGTAATTTAAAAATTAAAAGAGAATATTTATCTTTAGATAAAGCTATAGTTTTGAGTATTTTTTCTATTGGAGTAAGTCCATTTAGTATGCAAATAGCTCAAAGTATAGTTCAAGTGTTGGCTAACAATGCATTAAAGACTTATGGTGGAGATTTAGCTATAGGTGCTATGACTATAATAAATAGTGTAGCTATGATATTTATGATGCCTATATTTGGCTTAAACCAAGGTTCACAACCTATAATAGGATATAATTATGGTGCAGAAAAATATAAGAGAGTTAAGCAGGCTGTAAAGTCCGCAACTATAGTTGCTACTATAATAGTTTCAATTGGATGGATAATTACTCAAGCTGCTCCACATTTATTAATATCAATATTTAATAGAGATGAGCAGTTAGTAGGCATAGCAAGCACAGGTATGAGAATATTCTTATTAATGCTACCTGTAGTAGGAGCGCAAGTAATAAGTTCTAATTACTTCCAATCTATAGGAAAAGCTAAGATATCTATGTTCTTAAGTTTATTAAGACAAGTAATATTATTAATACCTTGTTTAATAATACTACCAAAGATTTTTGGGTTAACAGGAGTGTGGCTTGCAGGAGCTGTTTCTGATGGATTATCATCACTAATCACTTTGATAATCTTCTTTATGTCAGTTAGAAAGCTTAAAGATAAAGAAGAAATAGTAGCCAAAGAAGCAATAATTTAGGTAAATAGAAATATAATAAAGGATGAAACTTTAGAGTTTCATCCTTTTACTTTACCATCATTGTTATCTCTATTAATTATTTTAACCTTATATGATACCTTCACTCTTTAATATATCTTCTAACTTTTTAACTTTTTCGTTTAAAGATTCGAATTTTTCCTTAATTATATCTTTAGATGATCCATCTTCATTAATTACTTTTTCTATATCCTCAACAGTTTTTAAAGCATCTTCTATATCTTGTTGAGCTATCTTTAAGTTAGTTTCTTTCATAAATTAATCTCCTTTAAGTAAAAAAATAGATTGTATATATTAATCCTATCACTACTAAATATTAAGTGCAAGGCATATATTTAATAGAAAACTTAACGTTAGGAGGATAATATGATTAATTATATTTGGTTTATATTAATATTCTTAGGTATACTCGTAGCTATATTTACTGGTAATGGTGCAGAAATATCAACAACTATTGTTGAGTCTGCAGATAGCACGGTGAAATTTATCATTGGATTAGTTGGAATAATGTGTTTTTGGTGCGGAGTTATGAAAATAGCAGAAAAAAGTGGATTAACTCAGAAGCTAGCAAGATTAATGAAACCATTATTAAAGTTCCTATTTAAGGATGCAGGAAAGGATGAAAAAGCTCTTGGAGCAATAGTGATGAACTTAACAGCGAATATGATGGGATTGTCAAATGCTGCAACTCCGTTTGGAATAAAAGCTATGGAAGAGATGGATAGATTAAATCCTAATAAAGGTAGGGCTAGTAATGATATGGCTCTTTTTTTAGTTATGAATGCTGCATGTATTCAATTAGTACCCTCAACAATAATATCAATTAGGGCAGCTGCTGGATCTTCAAATCCTGGAGCAATTATTTTGCCTGCAATACTATCAACAGCATCAGCAGCTATTGTTGGAGTAATATGTTGTAAGATTTTGCAGAGATACTTTTAAGGAGGATTATAAATGGGCGATTATATAACAAAAAGTATAATAGGAATTATAGTTCTACTTATTATAGGTTATGGAATGATAAAGGGTGGCAAGGTATATGAATGGTTTGTAGAAGGTGCAAAAGAAGGACTTCAAGTATGTATGAGAATATTTCCGTACCTTTTGGCTATGATTGTAGCAGTAAATATATTTAAAGCTGCTAATCTATTAGATGTATTAAATAAAGTATTATCACCCCTAACTAATCTTATAGGATTACCTCAAGAAATAACGCCATTGATACTAATTAAACCATTATCAGGAAGTGGTGCACAGGGTATATTTGCAAATTTACTTCAGACATATGGACCAGATACGCAAATAGGATTAATAGCTTCTGTAATTATGGGAACTACAGAAACCATATTCTATACAGTTACAGTCTATTTTGGTGCAGTAAAGGTTAAAAAAGTAAGACATACTGTATGGGCAGCTGTTTTTGCAGATATGGTTGCTATAATTAGTGCTATATTTTTAGTAAATATATTTTTCTTTTAATATTATGGAAAAAATGTAATTGAATTGGTAAAATTATCTCTAAAGGGGGAGATAGAATGATAAATATCAGTCAGATTACTAAATCTTATAATGGAAAGTATAAAGCTGTAGATAATTTAAACTTAGAAATAAAAGATGGAGAAATCTACGGGCTGCTAGGTCCAAATGGAGCAGGAAAAACTACAACTATTAAGATGATAACAGGCATTATTTCTCCTACATCAGGAAATATAACCATAAATAATATTGATATTGTTGAAAATCCTGTTTTGGCAAAAGAGCAGTTTGGTTATGTACCAGATAGCCCAGATATGTTTTTAAGGTTAACTGGAATGGAATATTTGAATCTTATGGGAGACATATATGGTGTATCAAGTGAAGATAGAAAATTAAGAATAAAAGATATGTCTGAAAGATTTGAAATGAATTCTGCATTAGGGGATAAGATTCAATCGTACTCACATGGTATGAGACAAAAGATAATAATAATGGGTGTATTACTTCATAGGCCAAAGGTGTGGATATTAGATGAACCCATGACAGGGTTAGACCCAAAGTCATCTTTTATATTAAAAGAAATGATGAGAGAGCATGCTAATGAAGGAAATACTGTTCTTTTCTCAACTCATGTATTAGAAGTTGCTGAAAAGATATGTGATAAGGTTGCAATAATTAATAAAGGGCAATTAATTTTTAATGGAACCTTAGAAGATATGAGAGAAGAGTTTAAGGCAAGTGAATCACTAGAAGAAATGTTCTTGGAGCTAACAAGCAATGAATAGACTTAAGGTACTTACAAAATATTTTGTAAGAGATGCCCTTCAAGATATGTTCAATGGCTCAAAAATGAAGTCTGGATTTATGGCCTTATTAATGATGTTGTTAATAGCTTTCATGTCATTACCACTGATAATTACTGTAGATGTATTATATGAGCCTTTTGCAATAATTGGACAAGAGGGAACGTTGTTATCACTAATATTGCTTATAGGAGCTGTTATAAATTTCTTTTTAGGAATATTTACTATAATGAATACATACTATTTTTCCAATGACATAGAGCACTTTTTACCTATGCCATTTAAGAGTAGTGAAATAGTGTTAAGTAAGTTTATAGCTGTATTAATAAATATGATTTTATATTCCACAATAATAGTAGTTCCTTTATTAGTTTTTGCTCAAAAGTCATCGGCAAGTCCAATATTTTTTGTTTATATAGCACTTGCAGTTATTATTTGTCCTACTTTACCAATGATAATTGCTGCTTTAGTATGTATGCTTTTAATGAGATTTACTAACTTATCTAAGCATAAAGATGCTTTTAGATCTATATCAGGTAGTCTATCTTTAGTTTTGGTAGTTTTAATAAATATTATTTCACAAAGAAGTTCTACTTTATTTGAAAGTTCCTCGTCACTTATTAATATCATTCAAGAAAAAAATAGTCTTATAGGTGCTTTATCTGGAATGTTTATAACAAATAAGTATGCTGCATACGGGTTGTTATATAATGGTGAGGCTAAGGGGATTTTTTATATGGGTATTTCCATAGCTATTTGTATATTACTATGTATAATATATTACGTAGTAGGAGGAAAACTATATTTAAAAGGTATAATAGGAATATCTGAAACTTATAGTAAGAGAGTAGATATATTAAAAGAAAAAAATATAGATAGTATAGTTTCCAATAAATCTCCTATAAAGTCTCTTGTAATTAGAGATATAAGAATAGTATTTAGAACACCGCAGTTTTTTATAAATTCAATTGTAATGATGTTATATATGCCTATTTTTCTAACTATAATTTATGTGGCTAATGGAAGCTTTACTGATGTTAAAGGTATTATATTGAGTGGTAAATATAATTCTGTCATAATTGTGGGGGCATTTTTATTAGCAGCTTTTTCAATTTGTTCAGCTGGTGGAGGTAGAAAGTGTTTGTCCAGAGAAGGAAGCGATTTTGTATTTTCAAAGATAATTCCTATATCTTATAAGGATCAGGCAAAATCTAAGATAATATCATCTCTGTGTATAAATTCTTTAGTTCCTATACTTATTTGTACACTTTTAGTGTCGTTAAGGGTAGCTTTACCAATAATTTTATTAGGTGTGCTATCATCAGTATTTGGAGTTACAGTAGTAACCTTAATACAGATATTATTTGATTTTATTAATCCTAAGTTGAAGTGGAATGATGAAAAAATTTTATATAAGGATGACGTTGTATCAGTAGTTATGGTATTTGTAATACTGATTTTAGGAATTGGATTAGTAGCAATGTCTATGAAGGTTGAAAGTTATATAGGGATGTTCTCAATGATTGTTATATTTTCATTAATATTAATTTGGGGACTTTATAAAAAAATAATTAATATGTCAGATGAAGTTTATGGAAAAAGTTGAATTTAGAGGCTTTCTTACGAAAGCTTCTTTTTTTGTATAATATTAGTATATACTATTAATAGATTAAAGGAAGGAATGGTGAACCGTATGATAAAAGAGGTATTCAAAAGAAATAGAGAAAGACTTATGGAAAAGGTAAATGATAATTCAATAGTAATTCTTTTTGCAGGTAATGCACCAAGAAAAAGTGCTGATGAACAATATCAATTTACTCCTAATAGAAACTTTTACTATTTTACAGGAATTGATGAAGAGGAGCATATTTTAGTTTTAACAAAAATAAATGGAGTAATAAGTGAAAGATTATTTATTAAAGATATAGATGAGGAAATGGAAAAGTGGGTTGGTAAAAGTATAAGGCCTGAAGAGGGAAAAGAAATATCGGGAGTTGAGGATGTAGCGTTTATAAGTACTTTTAAATTATTTTTAAATAAAACATTCAATAATTTAGTTGAAGTAAACTTATATTTAGATATAGATAGAGAAGAATTTAATAGCCTAAAAAATGTTGTCGGAGAATTTGCAAATGAAGTTAAAGGAAAGTATCCATTTGCAAATATAAGAAATTTAGCACCATTAATTGCACCCTTAAGGTTAATCAAGAATGAAGAAGAGATTGAAGAGATAAAAAAGGCCATAAATATAACTATTGAAGGTGTAAACAGTTTAATGAAAAACTGTAAAGTGGGAATGAAGGAATATGAAGTAGAGGCATATTTTGATTTTGTTTGTAAGAGCAATGGGGTAAAGGATTTTGCGTTTAAAACAATAGCTGCTGCAGGAAAAAATGCAACCATATTACATTATGTTGATAATAATTGCGATATAAAAGATGGAGATTTGATTCTATTTGATTTAGGAGCGCAATATAATTATTATAACGGTGATATTTCAAGGACATTCCCTGTAAATGGAAGGTTTAGTAACAGGCAAAAAGAAGTTTATAATGCAGTGTTAAGAGTTAACGAGAAAGTTATTAATGAAATAAGACCAGGGGTGAGGTTCCTTGATTTAAATAAAAAAGCAAAAGAATGGATTGCAGAAGAATGCATTAATTTAGGTTTAATAAAGGATAGAGAAGATGTTTCTAATTATTATTGGCATAGTATAGGCCATAGTCTAGGATTAGATACCCATGATATTGAAGGAAATAATAGAGATGTTATTTTACAAGAAGGAATGGTTTGGACTGTTGAACCTGGAATTTATATAGAAGAAGAAGGTATTGGAATAAGAATAGAAGATGATGTGGTGGTTACATCACAAGGTGTTGAAGTTTTAACAAAGGATATGATTAAGACTGTAGAAGAAATTGAGGAATTTATGAATAAATATAGTATATAATTTGGTACTTAAGGGTAAATATAATTTATGGTTAATTAAGAATAAGTTGGAGATGGTTTTATGGTAAGTGATGCAAAGAATATCTTTTTGGCTGGAGTTGGTGCTGCTGCATTAACATATGAAAAGGCAACAGAGGTAATTTCTCAGTTAGTTGAAAGAGGAAAATTAACTTTAGAGGAAGGAAGAGAATTGTCAGAAGAGTTAAAAAGAGATGTAAAAAATACAGCTAACGATGCAAAGGAATCTATGTTAGAAAAGGTGAATAATATAAAGCCATTAACTAAAGAAGAGCTAAATGATATTTTAGAAGAAAAGAATTACGCTACAAAGGCTGATGTATTAGAATTAAAAAGAATTATAGAAAGATTAGAAGAAAAAATTAATTAGAAATTTTAAATCCCTTGCTTAAAGATGGTTAAGTAAGGGATTTTATCTAGGGAGTTGAGTTTTTATATGAAATCTAGAGACAGGTTTCAAGAGATTATAAGAGTTTTTATTTCATATGGTTTTGGGTATTTAATTGATAGTAAATTTAATAATAGCAAAAAGTCTCCTATCAATTTGAGAATGGCATTAGAAGAATTAGGACCTACATTTATAAAGATTGGTCAAATATTAAGTACACGTCCAGATTTATTACCAGAGGAATATATAAATGAATTAATAAAGTTACAAGACTCAGCACCAGAAGAAAGTTTTGAGAATATTAAAAGTGTATTTGAAGAATCTATTAATAAAAAAATATATGATTGTTTTTTATACTTTAGTAAGAAGCCAACTGCATCAGCTTCAATAGCTCAGGTTCACGAAGCTATATTAAATGATGGAAGAGCAGTTATTGTAAAAATTCAAAGACCGAATATATATAATACTATGAAAACTGATATAGATATAATTAAAAAAATAATAAAGTTATCTAAGGGAAGAATTGATATTGATATAGTTGATCCTCTTGCTGTTATAGAAGAATTAGAATCAACTACAGAAAAGGAATTAGACTTTATAGATGAAAGTAAGAGCATAGTTAAGTTTAGAGAAAATAATGAAAATATTTCACCTATATATGCGCCAGATGTTATATCTAGTTTATGTAGTGAAAAGGTATTAACTTTAGAATATATAAATGGATTTAAGATAAATGATATGAAAATGATAGAAAAAAAAGGATATAGCAATAAAGATATTGCAAAAAAGTTAGCATTATCATATTGTAAGCAGATATTTGATGATGGTTTTTTTCATGGAGATCCTCATCCTGGAAACTTATTGATATCAAATGGAAGGATATGTTTTATTGATTTTGGTATAACAGGAGAACTAGATGAGGGACTAAAAAACTGGTTAAACAAAGCCATGATAGCAGTAGCTACAGGAGATAAGAATAAAATAGTAGATTTTATTTTAGCTATTGGAATAAAGAGAGGAAAAGTAAATAAAGGAAACTTATATGAAGACGTATCTTATTTATTTACAACATATTTAAATACATCTCTTAAAAATATAAAAATAGCTGTATTATTGGAAGAAATGTTTTCTATAGTTAAGAATAATAACATACAATTTCCTAAGGAGCTTGCAATACTTTTTAGAGGCTTAGTGATTTTAGAAGGGGTAATTGCAGAGGTTGATCCGCAATTAGATATAATATCAGTAATAACATCCTTTGTTAAAGGAAAAAATAAGATGCTTTTGATTAAAGATATAAATGAAGAAGAGTTAGTATTATCTGCATATTCTTTTTTTAGAGATGCTTCTAGAATTCCTAGCAAAGCTGTTGAGGCATTAAGCAGTATATCGGATGGTAGAGCTAAGATTAATTTTAATATTACAGATTTAGAAAATTCAGTAGATCATATAAGTAATATGGTGAACAGATTAGTTGGAGCATTACTTATTTCATCATTAATAATAGCGTCATCATTGATAATAAGTAATAATGTAGGGCCCATATATAAAGGAATATCTTTAATGGGCATAGCTGGATACATTATATCCGCTATATTTGCTATATTTTTATTAATAGCAGTGGTTAGAGATGGAGGCTTTAGAAGTAAGAAAAAGAAACGGAAAAGTTAATAATTACTAAAGACTATTAAAAAAATCTTGCAAGTGGATAAGAAATTATGTATAATTAATCTAAATTATTACAAGTGAATAAGAGAAGAGGTAGAGGCGCGATACTTAATAGTACTGTTGTGGACGTAAGCAGGATGAAGCAATAGGAAAGGAATTATCGCCGAAGTATAGAATTAAAGCTTTAATATTCTAATGCTGGGCTTATGCAGAATATGTATAAGACTGTCACAAATGTTTTTGTGGTGAGCTATCATTCAGGATTTTTAATGTGTATATTTTAAGCCTTGAGTGTTATCTCAAGGCTTTTCCTATTTTTACCTCTAAATCTTTTCACAATTAAAATTTAGGGGGAATTATTATGAAAAACAGAACTAGAAGTTTAGTATTGTTCATATCTACATTTATGCTAATTTTATTATCATCAACTGTAGTATTTGCAGCAGAGGTTGAACCTGCTGTAGTAAATTCAGAAAGATTTGGAGTATTAACACTTATACCACCATTAGTAGCTATAATATTAGCGTTTATAACTAAAAATGTTGTAATATCATTGTTTATAGGAACACTTTCGGGATGTTTCATGGTGCAGCTTGCAGGATATAATTTATTTGGAGCCTTTGTACAAGCATTCCTAGATTTTGTACAAAGAGCATTAAATTCACTTGCAGATCCATGGAACGCAGGTATTGTATTACAAGTATTAGTTATTGGAGGAGTTATTAATTTAATTTCTAAAATGGGTGGAGCTAGAGCTGTAGCTGAAGCGCTTGCTAAAAGAGCAAAGACACCAAGAAGTACACAAATTGTTACTTGGTTATTAGGGTTATTTGTTTTCTTTGATGATTATGCAAATGCATTAATTGTTGGACCAATAATGAAGCCAGTAGCAGATAAGATGAAAGTATCAAGAGAAAAGTTATCTTTTATAATAGATGCAACAGCTGCACCTATTGCGGGTCTTGCAATAATATCAACATGGATAGGCCTTGAAGTTGGGCTAATAGGAGATGCATTTGCTGGAATAGGGCAAAATGTAGATTCATTTGGAGTATTCTTACAAACTATTCCATATAGGTTTTATAACATTTTAATACTTGCATTTGTAGTTTTCTCAGCTGTACTTTTAAGAGATTTTGGACCAATGAGAAAGGCTGAAATAAAAGCAAGAAGAGGAGAGCAAGAATTAAAGGATATTGCAATAGATGAAGATACTGCTGAAGAATTTGAAGCTAAGAGTGGAATTAAATTAAGCATATGGAATGCTATAATTCCAATAGGAACATTAATAGTAGCAGCTCTAGCAAGTTTTTATTATAGTGGGTATACTGCAATTATGGCAGGAGAAGATATAGCATTAAAGGCTGTATTAACAGAATCTCCATTTTCATTTACAGCAATACAACAAACATTCAGTAATGCAGATGCTTCTATAGCATTATTCCAAGCAGCATTATTTGCAAGTATCGTAGCACTAATTTTAGGTGTTTGTAAGAAAATATTTACTATATCAGAAGGTATAGAAATCTGGATAGATGGAATGAAGGGATTAATTATAACAGGAGTTATATTAATACTTGCTTGGTCTTTAAGTTCAGTAATTAAAGAATTAGGTACAGCACAATATCTAGTAACATTATTATCAGATTCATTACCACAATTCTTGTTACCAAGTGTAATATTTATATTTGGAGCTGTAATTTCATTTGCAACAGGAACTGCTTATGGAACAATGGGAATATTAATGCCACTTGCTATTCCTCTAGCACATGCAATTTCACCAGATATGACTTATATTATCATGAGTACAAGTGCTGTATTAACAGGAGCAATATTTGGGGATCATTGTTCACCTATATCAGATACAACAATAATGTCATCTATGGGAGCTGGTTGCGATCATATTGCTCACGTTAAGACTCAAATGTGGTATGCACTATTTGTAGCAGTACTTACAATATTATTTGGTTATATTCCAGTTGGATTAGGGTTACCGATATATATTGTATTACCATTATCTATTATAGGGCTTGGTCTATTAGTGTATTTTATAGGAAAACCTATTGATGAGGTTGAAGCATAAGTAAAATATAAAAATAAATAAATATATAAACATAATAATAAATAAATATAACAATAAATAAAAGAGCGATATTAAGATAATGCTTACCTTAGTATCGCTCTAATTTTATTGACTATTTTATTGTTCCACCATGAAAATCTAATTTAAATATCGGAGAACCTTTATAAGATATAAATTCTTCGCCTTTAAAAGAATCAACTTCTCCCTTCCAAAGACATTGATATTCAAAGTCAGATTTTCTAAAACTCTTTGGTCCTCTATAAGGAGCATCTTCAGAAACTCTAGATAAAGCTTCTGATAAAAAGTCTGAAAAACCACTTGGAATATCATTAGTTAATAATTTTCCAGCATAATTCATTCCCCAATAAGACTTTTCATCTTTCCAAATAACTTCTTGACCAATAAACCTCTGTTTGCCTATGTGGCTATCTAGGTAGTAATAATCGTATTTTTTAAAAGTAAAATCATCTGAGTTTGGTTTAGAAGATTGAACCTTTTTATTTCGACCATTATAAGAATTTTTTTTTGCTTCTACCAAGAATGCTTTAAATAATGATAAATCACTCATCCCAATACCCCCTAAAAATAAATCCTCTTTTTTCGACTGTTATTTTTATTATATATAAGAAGATATTTACAATCAAGAATATTCTGAAAACTATTTGTTAATCTTTATTTTTCTCTACAGGAGGATTTATATATTTATTTATAAATATTGCTATTATTATTCCAATAGAAGTATCAATACTTCTACCTATGGCATAAGAATATGAGGCTGGTCCATCGTAATTAATCATAATTCCTATAAAAACAATACAGCAAATGGTAACAGCACCAGGCTTTTTTATTATATTACATACATAAATTGCTCCAATTACACCTACAGCAGTGACAAGAGAATTTATAGATTGTAGAAATAATATGTTATCTACTATAAATATAAAAAGTACTCCTATAAGACCTCCAAGAAGAGTACCTATAAGTCTATTTTTACCCATACTAAAAGTGCTTTCAACAGTATCTTTCATACATATAACTGCTGCGATACAAGCATAAAAAGGATTCTTATCTCCTGCTAGTTCAAATAAAACCATACATATAAATACTGCTAAAGCAGTTTTAAGGTTTCTATAGCCAACCTTAGGAAATTCAAATCTATTCAATTTATATCTCCCCTTTACTGTTTTAGAATATTATACCACAGTGTTAATTTATTTCTTTGATAATTTAGAAACGAATTTATTGATGTTGGTAACTTTAAAATATTTGACAGATATTTTTTTTTGATTTATCATAAAATATAAGTAAATACTATGAAGAGAAGAGTAGTAAAGTAGAAAGTCTAAAGAGAGTTAACGTATGGTGAAAGTTAATGTCAAAGAAGCTTTATGAAGATGGTCTTGGAGTAGAACCTTTGAGCTTAAATAAGTTAGATGGTTACGGTAGCAACCGTTATATTGCAGAGTGATGATAGTCACTTAGTGAGTTTTTTATCGTGAGATAAAAAAGAAATAGAGTGGTAACACGTAAATAAGTTTATTACGTCTCTATATAGGCAAAATACCTATATAGGGACTTTTTTATTATCAGAAAACAAAAGGAGGAATTTAAAAAATGTGTAAAAAACCATATTATATAACTACACCAATTTATTATCCATCAACTAACTTGCATATAGGAAATACCTATACTACAGTTGCTGCAGATGCAATTGCTAGATTTAAAAGATTAACAGGTTATGATGTAATGTTCTTAACAGGAACTGATGAGCATGGTCAAAAAATTCAAAGAATAGCTGAAGAAAAAGGAATAACACCTATTGAACATGTTAATGAAATAGTTGCAGGTATTAAGGACCTTTGGAAAATGATGAATATTAGCTATGATAAGTTCATTAGAACAACTGATGATTATCACGTTAAGGCTGTCCAAGATATCTTTAAAAAGCTATATGACAAAGGTGATATTTATAAGAGTTCTTATGAAGGATTATATTGTACACCATGTGAATCTTTCTGGACTGAAACTCAATTAGTAAATGGAAATTGTCCTGATTGTGGAAGACCAGTAGAAAAGTCAAAAGAAGAGGCTTATTTCTTCCAAATGAGTAAGTATGCAGAAAGATTAATAAAGTATATAGAAGAACATCCAGATTTTATTCAACCAGAATCAAGAAAAAATGAAATGTTAAACAACTTCTTAAAGCCAGGATTACAAGATCTTTGTGTATCAAGAACAAGCTTTGACTGGGGGGTTCCAGTAACATTTGATGAAGATCACGTTGTTTATGTTTGGATAGATGCATTATCTAACTATATTACTGCATTAGGATATGGAAGTGATAACAATGAATTATATAAAAAGTATTGGCCTGCAGATGTACATTTAATAGGTAAGGATATATTAAGATTCCATACTATTTATTGGCCAATTATGTTAATGGCATTAGATTTACCATTACCAAAACAAGTATTTGGACACGGATGGTTACTTGTTGATGGAGGAAAGATGTCTAAGTCTAAAGGAAACGTTGTAGATCCAGTAGTTTTAGTTGAAAACTTTGGAGTGGATCCAGTAAGATACTACCTTTTAAGAGAAATTCCATTTGGATCAGATGGATTATTTAATAATGAAATATTCATAAAGAAGATAAATTCAGATTTATGTAATGATTTAGGAAATCTTTTATCTAGAACTGTTGCAATGGTAGAAAAGTACTTTGATGGCGTAATACCTGCTCCAACAGCTAAGGAAGATATTGATAATGAATTAATAAAGTTAGCCCTAGAGACTCCTAATTTAGTAGAAAAGGCTATTGATGAATTAAGAATTCCAGAAGCTTTAGAATCTATATTTAATTTAATAGGAAGAGCTAATAAATATATTGATGAAACAACTCCTTGGATATTAGCAAAGGATGAAGACAAGAAAGAAAGACTAGGAACTGTATTATACAATCTAGCTGAAAGTTTAAGATTCTCATCTGTATTATTATCAGCATTTTTACCTGATACAGCTAAGAAGATTAATGAACAATTAAATACTACAGTGGTTGAATGGTCAACACTATCAAGCTTTGATGGAACTGTTGCAGGAACTAAGGTTCATAAAGGTGAAAACTTATTCCCAAGAATAGACATAGATGCAAAACTTGCTGAATTAGAAGCTATTCAAGCAGCTCAAAAGAAAGAAGTTAAAAGAGAAATCCAACCTATTAAAGAAGAGATAACTATAGAGGATTTTGAAAAGTTAGATTTAAGAGTAGTAAAAGTTCTTGCTTGTGAACCAATTAAGGGGGCTAAGAAGTTACTTAAATTAAAGGTTGATTTAGGTGGAGAGGAAAGACAAGTGGTTTCTGGTATAGCAAAATACTATAAGCCAGAAGAATTAGTTGGAAAGTATGTAGTACTTGTAGCTAATTTAAAACCAGTTAAGTTAAGAGGAGAGCTATCACAAGGAATGATTCTTGCGGCATCTACTGATGATGATAGTTTATTAACACTTGTTAACCCAGGAGAATTACCAACAGGAAGTGTAGTTAGATAAGAGGGATAATAAAGTTAAAAAGATAATAGAGTCAAGTATAAAACCCAGCCTTTGCTGGGTTTTTAATTAAGGTAGCTCTCTTTAGGGAGTTTTAATATTAAGACTTCATTTTATTCATATCATCTTTATTATTCTAAGAAGGGGGGATATTATTGAATGTAATTATAGGAAATGCATGGCCATATGCTAATGGTCCATTGCACTTAGGAAGAATAGCAGTATTATTACCAGGGGATATTTTGGCGAGATATCATAGGTTAATGGGAGATGAAGTGGTATTTGTATCAGGATGTGACTCCCATGGAACTCCTGTAACAATGAAAGCAAAAGAGGAAGGAATAACACCATTAGAAGCCTCTAAAAAATATTATAATGAGTTCTTAAATTGTTTTAAAAAGTTAAATTTTTCTTTTGATTTATTCACTCAAACTCATACAGAATATCATAGTAATAGTGTTAAAAACTTCATATTAGAGTTATATAATAAAGGATATATATATGAAAAAGATATTGAACAGGTGTATTGCGAAGAGTGTGGTGAATTTTTATCTGATAGATATATAGAGGGAAAATGTCCAATTTGCGGAGGAGAGGCATTAGGTGACCAATGTCTAGAATGCTCTGAGATATTTGAAGCATCAGAAATTTTAAATAAAAGGTGTAAAATATGTGGTTCTGAACCAGTAATTAAAAATACAAGTCATTTATTTTTTGCTTTGTCTAAGTTTGAAAATGATGTAAGAAGATTATATATAAAGCAACAAGGTTGGAGAAAAAATGCTGAAGTAATTACTAAGAGGTATCTTGATGAAGGTCTAAGAGATAGAGCTGTAACAAGAGATTTTAATTGGGGAATAGATGTACCACTAAGTGGTTATGAAGATAAAAAAATATATGTTTGGATTGAAGCTGTAATGGGGTATTTAACAGCAAGTATGCAAGTTCTTGAAGAACGTGGGGAAGATTATAAGGAATATTGGGATGGTGAAGATAGTAGGGTTTACTTTGTTCATGGTAAAGATAATATTCCATTCCATACAGTTATTTTTCCGGCAATACTATCAGGATTAGGAATAAAAAATCCATCAATTAGGGAAGTATCTGGAGAGTATTTAAAGCTTGAAGGAAAGAGGTTTTCAGCAGCAAAAAATTGGGCAATATGGGTAGACCACATAATTGATAGATATAATTCAGATGCAGTAAGGTATTATATAATATTAAATGGGCCAGAAAATAAAGATTCTGATTTTACATGGAGAGATTTTATAAATACTACTAATAATGACTTAGTTGGATTATATGGAAATCTTGTAAATAGAACTTTGACGTTTATTAAAAGGAATTTTGGAGGGGAAATTCCAAGTGGCGAAGTACCTAAATCATTGAAAAATGAAATTCTTCAGCTATATTTTAGTGTTGGAGATAAAATTGAAGATGGAGAATTTAAAGATGGTTTACAGCAAATAGTTAAAATGATAAGAAAAGCAAATAAAATGTTTGATGAATTTGAGCCATGGGTAAAAGTTAAAAAAGATAAGATAGAATGTGGTAAAGATTTATATGTATGCGTGCAGTTAATTGCCAATTTATCTAATTTATTAGAACCTTTTATGCCTGAGTCCTCTTTTAAAATAAGGAGTTTTATAGGTTTAAATGAAGCAACTTGGAGCTATGTAGAAATAAAGTCAGGTGAAATAGATGATATTAGTATACTATTTGAAAAAATAGATAAAAAGAATGCAAATGAAGAATTAAATTTGATGAAAGAAGAGAAAAATTAAACAAAAAAATAGGACATCCGCAATAGGGGTTTGGGATGTCCTACAAACCAATCTATTTAAGATGGTTATAAGGGGTAAATAATAATGCTTTAACTACTTTACAAGTTATATGTTACATTATAAATATGACAAAATAGTGTCAAAAAGAAATATGTTTTGGAAACAAGTTGTTAACAAATATTAACAACTAAAAAGACCTAGAGTATTTAAGTAAAAGGGGGATAAATACTCTAGGTCTTTTTCCTTACATTTAGTAGGAATGGGGGAGATATTTGTTATGTTATTACTTGGAGCGTAGTGACGGAACAAGCAAAATAAATATCTCCTCTGCTTTTTTTATACATTTAAAAATAAGAGAATATAAACGTATATGTCTTAGCTACTATGTATTTAAATATAAACTTAGGATATGACAGTTGTGTGACATAAATAAAAAAATAGTATAAAAATTTATATTTATATGAAACTATATTTGAGGTGATATTTATGGATAGCAATAATACTGAAGTAATAAAAGAAATGAATAAGTTTTTGAAGGGAATCCACATGGGAGGGAGTACTTTTAAGGATTATATTGAAAGAGCAGAGTCTAAAGAGCTAAAAGATTCTTTAGTGGAAGTTACAGAAACATTTAAGAGACATGAAGAAGCAATAACACATAGAATTGAACAACTAGGTGGAGATGCTAATGATTCATTAGGAGTAATCGGTATGATGAGTGAGTTTTTTCAAAAAATCAAACTACTTTCTGCCAATAGTGATAAAGAAATATTAGATAATGCAATAGAAGCAATGAAAATGGGAATGAATAATGCTAATAAATTTATTGATGAGCACAGCAATCTAGAAAGTAGTTTGAAAAGTGATGTGGAAGGTGTAGTTAAAGATTATGATAATAGTTTAAGAAAGTTAGAGTCCATATCTCTTTAATAAGTTATAATAAAGGAGAATTGGTCTATACAGTAGAGATTCATGAAAGGGAGTCAGCTGTATAGGCTATTTTTTTCTCAATGGTGTATAATGTATAAATAAATTACTAGATAGGATGTGTTTATATGGAGAATATATATAGAATTTTTGATAGTCATGCTCATTATGATGATGATGCCTTTGATAATGATAGAGAAGAGGTATTTGCAGAGTTAGTAGAAAATGGGGTTATTGGAATACTAAATTGTTCCTCAACATATGATAGTGTTGGTAAAACTTGTAGGCTTATAAAAGAAAATAATTTTATTTATGGGGCTATAGGTATACATCCAGAGAATGCTAATGAGCTTACAGAAGATAGGTTAGAAGAATTTAGAAGAATTATTAATGAGAATGATAAAATAGTTGCAGTGGGCGAAATTGGATTAGATTACTATTGGGAAGAAAATCCACCAAGAGATGTTCAAAAAGATGCATTTAGGGCTCAAATGAAGTTAGCAGAAGATATGAATCTTCCTGTAGTAATACATGATAGGGATGCTCATGCAGATACATTAGAAATTATTAAAGAGTTTCCTAATGTGGTGGGGGTAGTACACTGTTTTTCAGGAAGTGTAGAATTTGCTAAGGAATGTATAAAAAGAGGATATTATATTGGAGTTACAGGGGTGATAACATTTAAGAATGCTAAAAAGTTGATAGAGGTGGTTAAAGAAATACCATTAGATAGGTTATTTGTAGAGACAGATTGTCCTTACATGTCACCTGAGCCTAATAGAGGAAAAAGAAATAGATCAGATTATATAAAATATGTAATAGAGAAGATTGCATTAATAAAAGAAGTTGATCCTATTACAGTAAATAAGATTGTTAATGAAAACTTTTTTAATTTGATAAGATTAAGTAATTATTGTAAAATGTAATTATGATTGAATAAAAACACAATATAGGGTAATAATTCAAAAAGAGGCTATGTATAATTTAGTAATATCATTTATTTTAAGGAGCCCAATAAGAACAAAAAAGCTATTATAATTATTTTATTATTCTTTTATGCACAGAGTGCATTTTATGTATGTTCATTAGTAGCAAGAGTATGAAATTTGACAATTAGTGCAGATTTGATATATAATTCAAAAGACGCTCTTGCCAAGGGAGGGAAATAAATGGTAGAAAAATTTAAAGAACACTTAAAGAGAAGTTTTTCTAACGGTCCGAAGGCAAAGATTTTGTTAGGATTAACTGCTTTAGCAGTAATTTTAACTATGACAGTTGTCAGCATGAGAAAGACAGTAAATATAAGTATAGACGGAAGTAATGAAACATTTGTCACATATAAAGGGACTGTTAAAGATGTGTTGGAAAATCAAGGCATCGAATTAGGTGCTAAGGATAAAGTACAACCATCCTTAGAATCCAAGGTATCAGAAAACCAAGAAATTACTATTAAGAAAGCTGTACCAGTAAAAGTTGTTATAGCTGGCCAAGAATTAGAGATAGAAACAGCTGAGGATACAATAGGAGAGATGCTAGTAGCAGAAACAGATATGCTTAAAGAAAAAGGCATAGAATATCAAGAAGGTGATGATATAGTAACACCTTCTGTAGATACTCCAATTAAATCCAACTTGGATGTACAAGTGGTACAGGTAACAGTAGAGGAAGTTGTTGAGACACAAGTAATTCCATATAGCACAAAGACTACAGTAGATTATACTAAAGACGTATCTGATAAGGTAGTTACTCGTAAGGGCGTTAATGGTGAAAAGGAAGTAACATATAAGATTGTAAAGCATGATGGTGAAGTTGTTTCTAAAGAAGCAGTTAGCCAAAAACCAATCAAGGCTGCCGAAGATCAATTAGTAGTTAAAGGTGGAGCGTACATTACAGCTAATAGAGGCGGTAATATAGTAGGAAAGAAAAGATTATTTATGGAATCAACAGCATACTCTGGACATGGAAAAACAGCTACAGGAAGAACACCAGTATATAATCCAGGAGGATTAAGTACAATTGCAGTAGACCCAAGAGTTATTCCACTTGGAAGTAAGGTTTGGGTAAAAGGTTATGGTTATGCTATAGCTGCAGATACTGGTGGTGCAATTAAAGGAAATATTATTGATGTTTACTTTAATTCTTCAAGTCAATGTAAAGCTTGGGGAAGAAAGTATAATGTTGAAGTATTAGTAATTGCTTATCCAGGTGAATGGTAATTAATTTTAAGAGATAACGGAAAGTTATCTCTTATTTTTTTAGAAATTTGACATAATACATATATATATGTAAATTAAATATAGGTTTAAGTGAAAGGAAGAAACAATTTGATTAAAGAAGTTATAGTTGTAGAAGGAAGAGACGATATAACAGCAGTGAAAAAAGCTGTAGATGCAGAAATTATTGCAACTAGTGGGTTTGGTATAAATGCAAAGATTATAGAAAGAATAAAAGAAGCTCAAAAGAGGAAGGGAGTAATAGTACTTACAGACCCTGACTTTGCTGGAGAAAAGATTAGAAGTATAATATCAAAAAGAGTAAAAGGGGTAAAGCATGCATATATTGCCCAAGAAGATGGACTTAAAGATGGAGATATTGGTGTGGAAAATGCTAGTCCAGAAACTATAATCAAAGCACTTGAAAATGCAAAAGTTACACTAGAGGAAAAAAGAGAATTTTTCGATATGAAAGATATGTTTAGATTTAAGTTAACAGGAGTTGGAGACTCTAAAAAGAGAAGAATAATACTTGGTAAAGAGTTGGGCATAGGATATGGAAATGCAAATCAAATGATTTCTAGATTAAATAATTATGGCATAACTCCAGAAGAATTTATGGACGCTATTAAAAAAATAGAAGAACAATTAGGAGAATAGTAAATGGATATAAAAGATTATAAAACACAAGACTTAGTAAAGAAATATAATTTTAAGTTCTCAAAAAGTCTAGGTCAAAACTTCTTAATAGATGATTCGGTATTAACTGATATAGTAGAGGGTGCAGAAGTAAATAAAGATGATTTAATAATAGAAATAGGTCCAGGGGTAGGTTCATTAACTGCACAGTTAATAGGTAGGGCAAAGAAGGTTGTGTCCATTGAGTTAGATAATGACTTAATCCCAATACTTAAAGAAGAACTTGGACAGTATGAAAACTTTACACTTATACATAAGGATGCATTAAAAGTTGATTTTAATGAGATTATTGGTCATGAGAATAGTGTTAAGCTAGTTGCAAACTTACCTTATTATGTTACTACTCCAATAATAGTTAAATTACTTAAGGATAATTATAATTTTAAGTCTTTAACTATAATGATTCAAAAGGAAGTGGCAGAAAGAATAAATGCAGAACCTAATTGTAAAGAATATGGTGCTCTATCATTACTTGTTCAATATTATTGTGATACTAAAATAGTAAGAAAGGTATCTCCAGGAAGTTTTATACCAAGACCAAAGGTAGATTCAATAGTAATAAGATTAGATAAATTATCTGAAAAGAGAGTAGAAGTTAAAGATGAAAAACTTATGTTTGAAATAATTAGAAATGCATTCAATATGAGAAGAAAGACTATGTGGAATGCAGTTAAGTTCTTAGGGATGAAAAAAGAAGAAATAGAGAAGGCTTTTGAATTATCGGAGATAGATCAAAAGAGAAGAGGGGAAACTTTATCACTACATGAATTTGCTTTGTTGTCTGATAATATAATTAATATAAGAAATAGTTAATGCTTTAAAGGTAGATAAATACATCTACCTTTATTTTTTTAGGAATACTTACAAAGGAATAATAAGAACCGCTAAGCATATAATGTATTGAAGTAATATATGTGGAGGGAATAGGCGTTTGGCACATAATAAATTGTATAGAAACTTTATAATTTTACAGGAGGATGAGAAAACTCATGCTGCTTCAGGTGAAAAAGCCTTGTCAGGTTATGCAAAAATAGAAGCTAAAGGGGATAAGTGCAAGATATCTTTCTATGCGCAAAACTTAAAGAAAGAAGAAAAGTATTCTATCTTACTTATATGTTATAAGAAAGATATGAAGCAAATAGTAGATTTAGGAGTATTGGAGATTAGTGATATAGGAAAAGGAGAAGCTTCTAAAGAGTATTATGTAAATAATATTGCAGGCTTAGATTTTTCTTATGATAAGGTTTCTGGTGCTGCAATATGTAAGTATGTAGGTGGAGAACTTACATATTTAATGTATGGATTTATGAATGGTGAGAATGTAGGGGATAGTTGGAAAAAATGCAAGGTGTTAAAGCATATTGACAAGAACAAAGAGGATATAGAAGTAAAAGAAGTTAAGGAAGTTAAAAAAGAGGTAAAAAAGGAAGTAAAAGAAGAAGTAAAAAAGGTTGAAGAAGTTAAGTGTGTAGAGCCTGAACATAAAGAGCATCATGAAGAAAAAGAACATAAAGACCATCATGAAGATAAGTCTAAGGACGAAATGAAGGATAAGTGCAAGGATGAAATGAAGGATAACGATAAAGACCATCATGAAGAAGTTAAAAAGAAAGAAAAACATGATGAATGCAAAGATGATCATCATAAAGAAGAAAAAGAAGATAAGTGTGAAAATATAAACTATTGTGATCAAAAGTATACAGAGAATATGGGCTGCATGGGAGTTTGTAAAAAGAGAGATCAAATAGAATCAGAAGAATATAGGTTTGATGAATATGAAGCACAAATAGTAGAAGAAAAGGAATTAGATCCATATGATTTTGAAATGAGAGGTTCACTAGGTGAATTCTTTGAGAATATTATTAAAGACTTTGAAGAGGTTAAAAATAAGTTTAAGGAAATTAAGTATTGTAAATGGTATAAAGTTAATATTAAGAGCCTAGATGATATGTGCAATATATCTAATTATAATAAGTATACAATAGCATATTATCCAATGTTAAACTACTATCCATATATCAAGAAGTATGGCTATTTCATGCTTGGCTATAAATGTGATGAAAAAGGAAACCTAAAGTATATAGTTTACGGGGTTCCTGGAAAGAAGGATAAAGATGAACAACCTTATGCTGGAAAGACAGGTTTTGTTACTTGGATGAGTGGTGACAAAGATAAAGAAGGTTGTTGGTTAATGTTCTACGATTATAAGAATTCAACAGTTGTAGTTCCAATGAAGTAGGATAACTTGATTAAATGAAAAAAAAGCAATTATTAATGACTGCTATATTAGTAATTCTAGTAATAATATTAATTTTTTCTCAAAGATTCTTCAATGATAATTTTAAACAGGTAGCTTTATTAGATAATGATATAAGCTCTTTAGAGGAATTTTCAATGAAGGATCAGGGATATTCATATTCTATACCAGAAACTTGGGTGGTCAAAGAAAAAGCGAATAACTCATATAAACTTTATCAAGCAGAGTTTAATAGCGAAGAAAAAAATATAATGGGATATGTAGAACTATTGAGTACTGAAGAAGATGTGAAGGTATTAGCACAAAAAGATATAGATAACCTTGCCCTTAAGCATAGTAATGAGAATATTGAAAATTATAGTTGTAATGGTTACAAGGGAATTAAATTAGAATATACAACTAAGGTAGAGAATGGGTATTCTTTTATAAATACAAATTATTACTTAAGGTTAGATGATACAAAGGTTGGTAAGTTTGCTTTCACAGCAAAAAAAGGATCATATAAAGATAATATGAATGCTATATATGATGTAATAGTATCAAGCATTAATGTACAAAAGAAATAAGAATTTGCCATTAATAACTTAAAGTATTATAATTTAAATATTAGGAGAAGCTATTAAGCTTCTCCTAATTTATTAGATTATAAAGTAAGGAGGAGTCATGAGGTTAGTTTTATTTGAAGTTTTTGGACATAATGTCTACAGTTATGGTCTTATGATTGCCATAGGTGTAATCATAGCTGGATATATGTTTACAAAGAGAGCCGAAAAGTTAGGGTATGATGAAGACAAGGTATTTAACCTAATTGTAATAGCGGTTATATGTGGTGTCCTAGGTGGTAAGTTGTTATTTATAATAACTGAATTTAAAAATATAATTAAAGATCCATCTATTTTATTAAATTTTGGTGAAGGCTTTGTTATATATGGAGCTATTATACTAGGGGCATTATCTATATACATTTATTGTAGAAAGAATAAGTGGAATACTGTGAAGATATTTGATTGTGTTGTTCCAGGAGTAGCATTAGCACAAGGGTTCGGAAGAATAGGATGTTTTCTAGCAGGATGTTGTTATGGGGCTGAAAACACAGGCAAGTTTGGCGTAATATTCCCAGAAGGAGCTTTAGCGCCGGCAGGGGTATCCTTATATCCAACACAAGTATATTCTGCTATTTTTGATTTTGCCTTAGCAGCTTTTCTTATATGGTACTCGAAAAGGAATAGGGTAGACGGACATATTTTCTCCTTATATGTTATTATATATAGTGTAGGAAGATTCCTAATAGAATTTTTACGAAATGATCCAAGAGGAAATGTTGGAGTTTTATCCACATCACAATTTATAGCTATTTTTACATTCATATTTGGATTAGCTATATATTTTATTCAAAAACAAAAGGAGAGAAAAAAGGAAAGTGAAGAAGTATAGATTTGCTCTAGTGTCTGTATTTATAATTATATGTATCTCTTTAACGGGTTGTGGTCTAATAGATACTGCTTTAGTAAAGGTTGGATTAAAAAATACTGATTTTGATTATTTACTTCAAAATAAGGTAGATAAAATAATTATTCAAAGTTCAAGAGATGCTGGTTTTAGATTTATTGTAAATGATCAGAGCGCAATACAAAATATATATAAGATACTTTCAAAGGGAAATATTAAGGATGAAAAAACATCACTTGACCCAGACTATGTATTTGAAATATATATGGGAGATGAAGTTAAGTCCTACAACTATGTAGTTAGTGTAGATGAAAGAGGCGTAGGAAACTTTTATGATGAAAATAACTCTTATCTTGTTTCAAAAAGTCTAGACGATAGTATAACTCAAAATTTATCCTTTATAAGAAAACCAAGAGACTTTGAGGATATTTACTATAATTCTATATTGCAGGTATTAGAATTAAAAAAGAATGAATTATCAAAAGGTGATAATAAGGTAGGTATAGATATAACTGGAGACGTAGATTGTCTAAAATATATGTTTTCTGTTGATTTAAAAAAGTTTGAAAAAAACTTAGATAAAGTCGTTGCTGGTACAAAGCTGATTAATAATAATTCGGAAGAATTTGATACTGTAATAAGTGTAAAGAATAAGGGTTATAGTTCAAAGAAATTTAGAACTGTAATAACTGTAGATAATAAAAAGGATAAAGTTTATGAAACCTATTATGTAGTAGGAAACTATGAATATAAGAGCTGGGATATATACATAGGAAACCCAGGAGAAAAACCAGATGAATGGTAATTAATATACAATGGAGGAATAGGAAATGAGTAGTTGTGATAATTGTCCAAGTAAAGGAACATGTTCTTCACAAGGTACATCAACATGTTCAATTAAGGTTTTACCTAAGTATGGTAATGTAAAGAATGTTATAGGAGTAATTAGCGGAAAAGGTGGAGTTGGTAAATCTACTGTTACAGGAATAATGGCTTCAATGCTTAGAAAGAAAGGTTATTCTGTTGGTGTATTAGATGCAGATATAACAGGACCTTCTATGCCAAGATTTTTTGGAATAAACCAAAAGAGAGGTCAAATAATTCCTATTGATGAGAATACAGTTAAGTTTATACCTGTAGAAACTAATTCAGGTATTAAAGTTATGTCTATGAATTTAGTTACACAAGTTGAAGACCAACCTGTTATTTGGAGGGGGCCAGTAATAACTGGGGTTTTAAATCAAATGTATGTAGACACTGAGTGGGGTGATTTAGATTACCTATTAATAGATATGCCACCAGGAACAAGTGATATAGCCTTAACAGTAATGCAAGATTTCCCTATAAAAGAATTAGTAATTGTATCTACACCTCAAGATATGGTGTCAATGATAGTTAAAAAAGTTGTAATAATGGCTGAGAAGATAGGTATAAAAATAAAAGGTGTAGTTGAAAACATGTCTTATATCACATGTACAGGGTGTGATAAAAAAATAAGAGTGTTTAGTAAAAAGTCAGCAGAAGAGCATGCTGAATATCTAGGTTTACCATTATTAGGTGAATTGCCAATAGATTTAGAATTTACAGAAGCTTTAGAAGAAGGTAAAGCAGAAGAGTATGTAATAGATAGTTCTCTATATTCTTTAATTTTTGAAGGATTATATTAGATAAAGTAATAATTTTTTCTTCCTTGGGTAAGCTATGTATGTAAATTCCTATAGGAAGGAGAATTAATAATGAAAGCAGTAGTAGATCAAGATACTTGTATAGGATGTGGACTATGCCCATCTATTTGTGAAGAGGTGTTTGAATTACAAGATGATGGAAAGGCTCATGTAATTGTTGATGAGGTTCCTTCAAATTGTGAAGATGCAGCTGCAGATGCTCAAGCAAGTTGCCCTGTAAGTGCAATTACTTGTGGTGATTAATCAATAAAAAGATGCCAAGAGGCATCTTTTTTATGTTTAGGAAAATATAAGATTAAGGATAATAATTCTATATTTTCCTTACCGTTAGTATGGAAGGGATGGATATTTGTTTTGATATTACTTAGAGCATAGCCACAGAACAAACAAAATAAATATCCACTCCACCTTTTTATTTTAACTAAAAGAAATCTAGTAATTTTTCATTAGTTAGATTAGAGTTAGAATTATAATTTGTAGGAATTGATATATTAGATAATGTAATCATATCTCCTACATTAGAATCTGTAACTTCAGATGATGGAATGGAAATAGTTTCACCATCTTCAAGGCATACAAAAGCTTCTGAAAAGTTCTTATCAATTATTATTCCTCTCATTTTACTACCTCCTTATATTTAGGATGGCAGTAAAAAGAAAAGATATACTCATAAAAAGTATATCTAATAAATATCTCTATATATTATTTTAAATACTTTTAATGCTTCTTCAATTTTAGGCCTTAAAAGTTGTTTTTTATTTTCAAATTCTAACATTCCTGCTGGGGTTAAAGTATATATCTTTTGAAATTTCTTGTCTAGATCATCCCATTCTCCAATAATTAAATCCTGCTTCTCTAATTTTTTTAGAAGAGGGTAGATACCTCCTGTACTAGGAATCCATAAACCACCAGTTCTTTCACCTATTTTATGGGCTATATCATTTCCGTTTGAAGGGCCAAGACTTAAGATATAAAGAACATATATAGGGAGAAGTCCTTTTGTAAAGACCTGACCTACAGCTTCTTTTTCTTTTTGAACCTTCTTTAGTTGAGCAACCTTTTGTTTGTATTCTTCGTACAGTTGTTTTTCTGCAGCTTTTATCTCTTGAGGACTCATAGAGGATAAATCATTCATTAATTTATTCTACCTCTTGAACTATGAAACCTACTAGACCAGGACCTGTATGAACTCCAAGAGCAGGACCAATTGAACCAGTTTCTATGTTATTTATATTATCTAAATCCTTAAAGGAATTGTAAAGATCTTTGCAGTCTTCCTCGGAATGACCATGAAGAACCCAAACATTACATTTACCTTTTTCTAAGTAACTATCTAATATTTTTCGTAGCTTTGTAAGAGATTGTTTTCTTCCTCTTACTTTTGCATAAGTATTGTAAACACCATCATCACCAACTTCTATAATTGGTTTAAGGCTTAAAATTTCTCCTATTGTTCCAGATACCTTACCAATTCTTCCGCCCTTTTTCAAGTATTCTAATGTATTAAGTGTAAAATAACATTGAACTTTAGGTCTTAGGGTTGGTAATATAGATACGATTTCTTCAAAGGTCTTTCCTTCTTCAACTAGTTTTGCAGCTTCAATAACTAAGCAACCTTCTGCCATTGTTAAAGTTTTTGTATCAAATACAAATGAAGTTAATTTAGGATGGTCTTCAAGCACTAACCTAATAGAATTACTAGTACCAGAAAGGGCACTAGAAATATTTATGGATATAACATGAGTGTATCCTTCCTTTTCAAATTCATCTAATATCTCATTTATTCTTTTTACATTTGGTAAAGAAGTTGTAGGAATCTCCTTGTGTAAGGAAGAGTATACTTCTTCAGGAGTTATATCAACTTTATCCTCATATTCTTTACCTGAATATATTATTCTAAAAGGTGCAACTTTTATATTATATTTTTCTATAATGTCATTTGTTATGTCTGAAGCACTATCTGTAATTATACCTATCTTTTGCATATAAAAAACCTCCTAATATTTATATAGATAATATATGTAATTTTCTTAAACCTTATCACTATTGATATAGTTAACTATATCAAAAGTGATAAGGTTATTCAATAATAAAATAAGAATTAAAAAACTGTACCAACATAATAAAAAGTAATATAATTTATATAATATGCTACATAAGTGGGGGAGTTATGAAAAGTAATTTTTTTGTTACTATCTATCTCATTACAGTATTTAGTATTCTAATAGTACAGGCATTAAAGATAAAAGAGTTAAGGAATAGAATAAGTGAATCAGATAGAATAAGAAAAGAAATATGTATATTAGGTGATAAGATTCAATTAATAAAGAGTAAGCAAGAGGTTTATGATTTAATCTTAACAACAGCACTCAATGTTATTCAAAAAGGGAATAAGGGTAGCATATTGATTCAGGAGGAAGATAGATTATTTCATTATAAGACCATAAGAGGATTTAATAGTGATATTAGTTTGAGTCCTTTACCTAAGGAAGAGTTAGCTTTATACAAATATAATGGTTGTAAAGATATTGCTATTTTGAAATCAAGTTTAGGGTATAAGAACGAATATATATTAGTTTCTCCAATAAGTTCTGATGGCAAGCTTATAGGAGTTATAAATATATATTCTGATGAGGGAAGCTATAAGTTTACAGATGAGGATATAAAATTATTAAGGTATATAAAGCATGAATTAGAAGTGGAAATTAAAAACTTTTTGACGCAAGATAAATTAAAGCATATAGCAACTCATGATGAACTAACAGGACTTTATAACAGGAGAAGCTTTAATCAAATATTTGAAGATGAATTAAATGAAGTTAAGAAGAATGGTATAGAAAGTGTTCTTGCAATTATTGACTTAGATGATTTTAAAGTTATAAATGATACATTTGGACACAGGGCTGGTGATGAAGCCTTAGTTAAAATGGCAGCTGCAATGAGAAAATGTCTTGAGAAAAATGATACTTATGCAAGAATGTCAGGAGATGAGTTTGTAATAATATTTAGGCAATCAACGGTTGAAGATGTAAAAGAAAAGCTATCTGGTATAAACGATATTCTAACCATGAGTTCAGAAAATATAAAAATAGGATTTACATATGGATTAGCAACAATAAGTATTGATTCAAATATAGAAAAGGATGAAATATTTTCTTGTGCAGATAGAATGCTATATATGGAGAAGAAAAAGAAAAAGGTAGGAAGATAATAAGAATCTCGCAAAAGCGAGATTCTTTTATTTTAATATTTTATGCTAGTTTTATTATCTACAATATGCCAAATAGTTTTGCCAGTGGCAAGAGGGAGTTCATTTCCGTTCATATCATATATTTTTGTTTCAGATAGTTCACTGTATTTCTTCCATTTGATATCTAAAATTTTTCCGTTACTTAATAGAAGACCATCTCCTTCACCAATCATGTTTATATCAAGATGCAATCCGTCTTCCCCCAATTTTATATCAGTCTTTTGTATTATTACATTGGAAAATTCAAGTGGAGATTCATATGCCATATCCCATGCCTTTTCACCATCCATGTATTTAGTATAAACATTATTATTATAAGTGTAGGAAGTATTATAATGGTTATTAATAGTTATTAAAATGTTATCACATGTTTTGTAATCATTGCTGTTATAATATTCGTTATCAAATGTAGAGAAGTTTTTTGATTTTACATCCCAATTAGTAGTAGATATAAAACTGCGTATCTTCTCAGATGATGTATATAGGTTGTGAGGAGCTTTTCGTGTAGAGTCTCTCCAAAAGTAATGTTCTTTAGATATCTCATTTATACTCATTATAGAATTATCTTGTTTGATTTCATTTAATGCATCCAAAGACCCACCGCAATGAGCAAAAGGCAGTGAATTTTCTCTAGAAAGTGTTATATAGTAAGGCCTAACGCTTCTAACTGGACCAATTATGGAAGGTGATTGGCTATGGAATAAAGCCATGAATCTTGGAATACCACCTTCGGCAGAGGTTTCATAAATAATATCTGCTTGTGACAGGCCGCTTTGTGGACGAGCAGATGGTGAGTTTTCTACCATAACCATAAAAGGAGTATTGTTTATAGAAGTTTGATCACATTCTTCTCCTGTATAAGGGAAAGAATATTTGCTTTCGATTACATTAGTAGAATTAACTGCTTCTTTTTTATTACAACCATAAAGGCAACTTCCTAGTAAAGTTGTTATTATTATTATTGCTAATCTTTTTTTCATCATTACCTCCTTAACAAAAATAAAAATAGGTATAGTACTAGTTTATTCATTTATTAGAAAAATAATACAAACAAATAAAAAGTGAAGATAAGTGGACAAATAGTATACTAAATGAAGGTATTTTGATAAAATTGAAAATTGTGGAATATTGAAGTGTAAGATTTAATAAAGTATAATTATAAAGGTGATAGGCACAATATATTGTATGAAAGGGGAATGAACAATGCTATATGTAGTTAAAAGGGATGGTAGAACAGTTGAGTTTAATATCGATAAGATATCCAATGCTATAAAGAAAGCAGCTACTGAAGAGGGAGTAAGCTTAAAGACTAGTCAGGTGTTTGACTGTGTGCAAAAGGTTATAAATTACATAGAAATGACAGAGAAAAAAAGTATATCTGTAGAAGAAATTCAAAATTTAGTTGAAAAAGCATTAAGAGATAGTGGCCATGAAAATATCGCTATATCCTATTCAACTTATAGAAATGAGAGAACAAAGATTAGAGAAATTAAATCTGATTTAATGAAAGCAATTCAACAAATAGGAGTTGAAACAGATAGAGATAATGCAAATGTAGGAAATAATTTTAGTTCTAAGCTTTTAAGAATAGCATCTGAATCAAATAAATGGCATACATTAGCTAGTATGCCTAAGAAATTAGCAAAGGCTCATGAAACAGGAGATTTATATTATCATGATTTAGATAGTTATAATTTAACTACAAATTGTCTTCATATTCCTACTAGAGAAGTGTTAGAAAAAGGCTTCAATACAGGATATGGAACAATAAACTCACCTAAAAGAATAGAAACAGCAGCAGAATTATCATGCATACTTTTACAATCAACACAAAATGATATGTTTGGAGGTCAATCTCATCCAGATTTTGATAATGATTTAGGCATATTTGTTGAACCAACAAGAAAAGAGATAAAAAAGGAATTAGAAGAATTGGGAGTTCCAAGTGAAAGAATAGAAAGCATATTAGAGAAAAAAGTTAGAGAAAGAGTACATCAAGCAATGCAAGGGGTAGTGTTTAATTTGAATACTATGCACTCTAGAGCGGGCTCTCAAGTTCCATTTAGTTCTGTTAATATAGGTATTCCTAACAGTGATGATGCAGCTTTAGTGTGTGAAATATTTTTAGAGGAATATGAAAAAGGATTAGGAAAGGGTGAACAGCCCATATTCCCTAATATTATATTTAGAGTAAAAGATGGAGTTAATAGGGAAGAAGGAGATCCATATTACTATTTATATAAATTAGCTTGCAGAGTGGCAGCTAAAAGAATGAACCCTACTTTTATGAATATTGATGCGGATTTTAATAAGGAGTATTATAATCAGGGATATATGCCAGCTACTATGGGATGTAGAACATATCTAATGAAAAATGTTAATGGAGAACCAGGGTGCAAAGGTAGAGGAAATATAGCTCCAACAACAATAAACTTACCTAGAATAGGGATTCAAGCAAAAGGTAATATTGAAAAGTTCTTTGAATTATTTCAAGAGAGAATTGATTTGGCTGAGGAAGCATTAATGCATAGATATGGAGTATTAAAGAACCTAAGAGTTAAAGATCTACCTTTTGTTGCAGGACAGCATCTGATGAAAGGCGCAGAAGGGCTTAGTGGAGAAGATTCTATAGAGCCAATATTAAAACAAGGAACTTGGGGAATTGGTTTTATAGGTTTAGCAGAGACCTTAGTAGCTTTAACAGGAAAACATCATGGAGAAGACCCAGCTTCAAGGGAACTTGGTGAAAAAATAATTACATTTCTTAGAAGTAATATAGATAGATTAACTGAAAAAACTCGTCTTAACTGGAGCTGTTATGCTACACCAGCAGAAGGTCTTTCAGGAAAGTTTATAAAACAAGACCAAAAGATGTTTGGGCTTTTAAAGGGGATTACAGATAAAGAATATTATACAAATAGTTATCATATACCTGTTGGTTTCCCAATATCAATTAAAGATAAAATTGATATTGAAGCACCTTATCACAAGCTTTGTAATGGAGGGCATATCAGTTATATAGAGGTAGATGATAATCCTACAGGAGATACAATAAAAGATATAATTGATTATGCATATAAAAATACTAATATAAGTTATCTTGGTGTTAATTTTCATATAAGATATTGCAAAGATTGTGGAGAAACTTTGCATAATCATGAGTGTGCATGTCCTAAGTGTGGAAGTAATAACATACAAGGAATTTCAAGAGTAACAGGATATTTAAGCTTAGATGAAAGATTCGGGTCTGGAAAGTCACATGAAAGGGACGACAGAATAACACATACAGAATCACACGAGTCTACATATAAGTAGGAAAAGGATGCAATTAAGTTGCATCCTTTTTGTTTTGGTGTGACTTAGAGCGAAGCGACGGCACAAGCAAAATAAATATCCACCATACCTTTTGCAATGCAATTTTTATAATAAATCTTGCAATAATTAGTAGTATTTTAGTGATAATTTAAAAATATATAGAAAATATTGAATTGAAACTATACAAAACTTGCAAAAGTCTTTATTTTTCTATTGTTAATAATAATTTAGTGTGATAGAATAAAATGGTAAAATAGTAAATTGATATATCCACTAATTTTTGGGGCTTCATATAGATAATCGAAAGGATATAACAAAGAAATAAGAAAAGGGGGATATTATGCCAGTAAAAGATTTAAAAAATGGAAGACAAATTTATGTGGTAGATACAACTCTTAGAGATGGAGAGCAAACTGCCGGTGTTGTATTTGCTAATGAAGAAAAGCTAGCAATAGCAACAATGTTAAGTGACTTGGGAGTAGATCAATTAGAAGTAGGTATACCAACTATGGGTGGAGATGAAAAAAATGCAATTAAATCCATAGTAAAGAGAAATTTAAAAAGCAGTATAATGGCTTGGAATAGAGCTGTCATATCTGATATACAAGAGTCTATAGATTGTGGAGTAGATGCTGTAGCCATATCAATATCAGTTTCAGATATTCATATTAAGAATAAGTTAAAGACATCAAGAGAATGGGTACTAGAGAATATGGTTAAATCTGTAGAATATGCTAAGAAGAATGGTTTATATGTATCTGTTAATGGTGAAGATGCATCAAGAGCTGATAGAGAGTTTTTAATTAAGTTCATGAAGGCTGCAAAGGAAGTTGGTGCAGATAGATTTAGGTATTGTGATACAGTGGGTGTAATGGGACCATTCCAAATAGAAGAGGAGATTAAATGTCTACATGACAATGCAAAGCTAGATATTGAGATGCATACTCATAATGATTTTGGTATGGCAACTGCAAATGCCATAGCAGGATTAAGGGGGGGGGCTAATCATGTAGGGGTAACAGTTAATGGACTAGGAGAAAGAGCAGGAAATGCCGCTCTTGAAGAGGTAGTTATGGCCTTGAAGTTTGTCTATGGCTGCGATGTGAACATGGATACTACAATGTTTAGGGAAATTTCCGAATATGTTTCTAAGGCATCAGGTAGAGAGTTACCTATTTGGAAGGCCATAGTAGGTACAAATATGTTTGCTCATGAATCAGGTATTCATGCAGATGGAGCGATAAAGAATCCTAAAAATTATGAAGCTTTTGATCCAAGTGTAGTTGGTCTTGAAAGACAAATAGTAATAGGAAAGCATTCAGGTAAGGCAGCTATAGTAAATAAGTTTAAAGAATATAATATAGAACTTACTAATGAAGAAGCTTCATTTATATTAGAAATGGTTAGATCAACTTCTGTTAGATTGAAGAGAAGTTTATTTGATAAAGAGATTGTTGGGCTATATAAGGAATATAAAAGACAATTAGCAGAAAAAGATAATTAAATCGCAATAAGTACTAAGGGGGAAAGAAGATGGGCGATAATTTAGTATATAAAATATTAAAAAGCCATATTGTTGAAGGTGAATTAAAGGCAGGGGAACCAATATCAATTAAAATAGATCAAACTTTAACTCAAGATTCAACAGGAACAATGGCATATTTACAACTAGAAGCAATGGGGATTGATAGGGTAAAAACTAAAAGGTCAGTAGCATTTGTAGATCACAATATGTTGCAACAAGGATTTGAAAATGCTGATGATCATAAGTTTATACAAACAGTAGCCTCAAAATATGGTGTGTATTTTTCTAAACCAGGTAATGGAATATGTCACCAAGTATTTTTAGAAAGATTTTCAACACCATCAGAGACCTTAATTGGATCTGATAGTCATACCCCAACAGCTGGTGGAGTTGGTATGCTAGCTATGGGTGCTGGTGGATTAGATGTTGCTTTAGCTATGGGGGGAGGAGCCTATAATATAAATACTCCTAAAGTAGTCAAGGTTAATTTAGAAGGTAAGTTAAATAAGATGGTAGCATCTAAGGATATAATATTAGAAGTATTAAGAAAGTTAACTGTAAAAGGTGGAGTTGGAAAAGTATTTGAATATGCTGGTGAAGGTGTTAAGTCACTATCAGTTCCACAAAGAGCTACTATAACAAATATGGGAGCTGAATTAGGAGCAACAACTTCTATTTTCCCAAGTGATGAAAGAACTTTAGAGTTTTTTAAGGCTCAAGGAAGAGAAGAAGATTGGATAGAGTTCAAACCTGATGCAGATGCATTATATGACGATGAAATAACTATAAACTTAGATGAATTAGTGCCACTAGCTGCAGGGCCTCATAGTCCGGATAATGTTAAGGAAGTAAAAGAGTTTGGAAAGATAAAAGTAGACCAAGTAGCAATTGGTAGTTGCACAAATTCCTCATATGAAGATTTAATGAAGGTTGCTAAAATACTGAAGGGAAGAAAGGTTAACCCTAATGTAAGTTTGGTAATAGCCCCTGGATCAAGACAAGTTATGGAGATGATAGCTAGAAATGGAGCATTAGCTGACATTATTAGTGCAGGTGCAAGAATACTAGAAAACTCTTGTGGCCCTTGCATAGGTATGGGACAAGCACCATCAACAGATGCAGTTTCTTTAAGAACTTTTAATAGAAATTTCTATGGTAGAAGTGGAACCCTATCTGCTAAGGTATTTTTAGTAAGTCCTGAAACAGCAGCAGTATCAGCAATAACAGGAGTTTTAACAGATCCAACGGAATTAGATGTGGATTTAACAATAGATATGCCTAAAAGATTTTTAATAGATGATTCAATGATATTAGCGCCTGCACCAACAAATGCAGAAGTTGATGTTGTAAGAGGACCAAATATAAAACCATTCCCAGTAAATAAACCTTTAGGGAACAGTGTTGAAGGTAAGGTATTAATAAAGGTTGAGGATAATATAACAACAGATCATATAATGCCTTCAAATGCAAAGCTTCTTCCATTTAGATCGAATATTCCATATCTTTCAGAATTCTGTTTTAATACAGTAGATGTAGAATTTCATAAGAGAGCTAAGGAATATAACGGTGGTTTCATAATTGCAGGTGATAATTATGGACAAGGTTCTTCTAGAGAACATGCTGCATTAGCTCCATTATACCTTGGAGTAAAAGCTGTAATTGCTAGATCGTTTGCTAGAATTCATAAAGCTAACTTAATTAATAATGGTATAATTCCTATGGAATTTAAAGAAGAAAGTGATTATAATAGCATAGATTTAGTTGATGATTTAGTTATTGATAATGTAAAGCGCTCTTTAGAGACTGGAACTGTTAAGATTAAAAATGTTACTAAAGGAATAGAATTTGAGGTTACGGTTAATTTAACAGAAAAAGAAATTGATGTAATTAATTTAGGTGGAAGACTTAATTACGTAAAACATAGTAATTAGTACAATTTTTAATGACTATTGATATTAATACATCCTTTCTCAAATAGATAAGGGATGTATTATATATTCAATGGTCTTTTATTTTAATATAGTTGATAGAGGGAGTCTTTAATAAACAAGTTGGGATAAGGTTAAAATATTAAAATATATTTCCGTGAAGGTGGCACATAAGATAGTTATAAATGGAGCATATAATCATGATGTAGTTGTTGTATATGCTAATAGACCATATATAATATCTATTATGACCAAGGGGGAGTAATGAGTTCATTTCGCAATTATCTAAGAAAATCTATGGTCAGTTAATTAGATTATAAATATAGTGAAATTTTTACTCTTGTCTTTATTTGTAATATTATATATGATGAAATAACAAACTATTAGATAAGAATGAAGAGAGGTACAAGAGAAATGTTATATTTAGATGAGGCAAATAGATGCTTGTCATGCAAGAATCCAAGATGTAAGCAACATTGTCCTATAAGCACACCAATTCCAGAAGTAATAGCGCTTTATAAGGAAGGGAAGTTAAAGGAAGCAGGAGAAGTTCTATTTAAAAATAATCCATTATCTTTAGTATGTTCAATAGTATGTCCTCATGAAGATCAGTGTAGAGGATATTGTATAAAAGGTATTAAAGATGAACCGGTAAGATTTCACGATATAGAAACAGAGATTTCTACTAAATACTTAGAAGAAATGGAGATAGAAAATACTCCTAAGATAAAGGATAGAGTTGCTATAGTTGGTGGAGGTCCTGCGGGAATAACAATAGCATTTATACTTTCACAAAAAGGATATAAAGTAACTTTATTTGATGCTCATGAAAAGATTGGTGGAGTTTTAAGGTATGGAATTCCTGAATATAGATTGCCAAATAAAATGATAGATAAAATTGAAGAGAGACTTTTAGATTCAGGTGTTGTAATAAGACCAAATACCTTAATTGGTCCTGTTATAACTATTGATAAACTATTTAGTGATGGATATAAAGCTATATTTATTGGAACAGGAGTATGGAACCCAAAAACTTTAAATATAAAAGGTGAAACATTAGGCAATGTTCATTATGCAATAGATTATTTAAAGTCTCCAAATGTATATAGATTAGGGAAAAGAGTAGCTGTAATAGGGGCAGGAAATGTAGCTATGGATGCTGCTAGAGTTGCCAAAAGAAATGGTGCTGATGAAGTATATATCCTTTATAGAAAAGGTGAAGAGGATATGCCAGCAACAGGTGATGAAATAAGAGAAGCTAAAGAAGATGATATTAAGTTTAAACATTTTGTAGCTCCTTTAGAAATAACTGAAGAAGGAGTTAAATTAGTTAGAACTGAAAATATTAAAGGTGAAGATGGAAGAGTACAAACTAAGATATTGGAAGATGAGGAGGAATTCTTTGAGTGCGACTCTACAATAATAGCTGTAAGTCAAGCGCCTAAGAATAATATAGTTTCTCATACAGAAAGCTTAGAAACAAATAAATGGGGACTATTAGTAACTGATGAACAAGGGCATACAACTAGAGATGGTGTATTTGGGTCAGGAGATGTAGTAACTGGAGCTAAAACCGTTGTTGAAGCTGTAGCAAATGCAAAAATCGTTGCTAATGCTATAGAAGAGTATTGCACAAAAAAACTAGTTTTATAAAAGATTAGAAGGAATTTTACATATGTAAGATTCCTTCTTTTTTGTTGTGATAAAATAGTAGTATATACAAAAAATAGAAAGTGGGGCTAAAAATGAATAAGGAAGAAATTATTAAATTAAATTTAAATTCTCTTTGTGTGTATAAGGGGATATTTGAAGAGAAAGTTGGGGATAAATTTAGAAAGCTTGTTGATAAGTTGTGTGATAACTCTAAGATTGAGGAGTGTGTAAAGGCATATAATGAATTTACATTTGAATTATTTAAGGTTAATAGAATATTATCATTTAAGGAAGTTATAATAGATGACATGCTATTAAGCTCAAATCCATTTAATCAATCTTTAAGTAATTTTGGAGAGGTACCTAGTTTTACTGAAGATGGCATATTTAATGAACTAAACTTGTTATGTGACATAGCAAATGTTACTAGCAATGATATTAAGAGTATCTTATTAAATAAATTTGATTCAGTAAGTACTATAGATTCGCTTATAGGATGGAATTTAAATGAAGATAAGTACATAGCAAAAACAGAAATGGATATAGAAAAATTAAAGCATATTCTGATGTGTGAAAATAATTGGGGTAATAAAATAGATAAGATAAAGAACTTTCATATAAAGAATGGAACAGGAAGAAGCACAGCTTATAAAGCCTTTGTTTGGGAAAGGTTTCATGATGATAATGAAGGTCACTTAAGAGAAATTTTAGAGCCTGACCCAATAAATATATCTGAATTAATAGGTTATGAAACTCAAAAGAAGGAAATAATCGATAATACAAAGAGTTTTTTAAAGGGTCTTCCTGCTAATAATTTATTGTTATATGGAGCTAGAGGAACAGGAAAGTCATCTACAGTAAAAGCTGTACTTAACGAATTTTATATGGATGGATTAAGGTTAATAGAAGTTGATAAAGATCAATTAAGAGATTTTACTAGAATTATTAGATTGTTAAAAGATAAGAAGCAAAAGTTTATTATTTTTGTTGATGATTTGGTTTTTGATGAAAATGAAGATAGCTACTCTGCTTTAAAGACAATATTAGAAGGAAGAGTAGAAAATAAACCTGATAATATAATAATTTATGCTACAACTAATAGGAGACATTTAATTGTTGAAAAGTTTGCTGATAGGGAAGAGATAAACTCAAAGGATACAATGGAAGAAAAGTTATCTCTATCAGATAGGTTTGGTATTACAATTAGTTTCTTTACTCCTGATCAAAAAGAGTTTTTAAAGATTATAGATGGTCTAGTAGATCTTAGGGGATTAGATATAGATAAGGAATATGTTCATAGAGAAGCCCTAAAGTGGGAAAAGTGGCATAATGGTAGGTCACCAAGATCTGCTACACAATTTATAGATTGGTTAGAAGGATATTTATCTAAATAGATATTGTGTGATTATAATTGGTGATATAATAAATGTAGAAATATCTATAGAGAGAAGGGGTTTTGGTGGGTAATACAATAAGATTAGCTGGGATAGCATACGAAAGTTTAGTAAATGGACCTGGGATGAGGAGAGTATTCTTTTCTCAAGGATGTAGGCATAATTGTAAGGGATGCTTTAATCCTGATACTCATAGCTTTGATGGCGGAGAAGAAAAAGACATGGATGAATTAATAAAGGATGTTTTAGGTAATCCAATGATAAAAGGTGTTACATTTAGTGGTGGCGATCCTTTTGAAAGGCCAGAAGAATTTGCATACATGGGGGAAGTTTTTAAGAAGCATGGTCTAAATATATGGAGCTATACAGGATATACTTATGAGTTCATAGTAAGTCATTTTAATGAAAAGCCAGAATGGAGAAGGTTAATTAATACTTTAGATGTACTAGTTGATGGTCAATTTGAAGAAGATAAGAAAGAGGAAGGTTTATTGTTTAGGGGATCTTCAAATCAAAGAATTATAGATGTTAAAGAGAGTTTAAAGAGAAATCAGGTAGTAATTTGGAAATGATAAAGGTATAGTACTAGAGAGGAGATAGTGGTCAATGAAAAAGAAAGTAATAAGTATGATATTAGTGGGATTATCATTAGCATTAGTAGGATGTGGGGATAAAAGTACACTTACAGAGGATAAGGTAAATATATCTGCGGATAAAGAAGTAAGTGAAGATGGGAATTATGTAGTTGTAGTAGAATTATGTGAGGGAGTAAAATCTGTAGACTATACACTAACAGAAAATGGTCAGTTGGTATCTTCTAAAGAGGATGTCGATGAAGGGTTAAAAGAAAATATAATGTCAAACAAGGTAAAGGGTGAATATGAATATGTGTTAACAGTTAAAGACGATGAAGGAAACACTGTTACAAAGGAGTTAGCTGTTAAGGTAGATGATAGTTTAGCTGCATCAGCTACTTTGTCAGATAGTAGTATAGCCGAATGGTCTGGAGATGGTATAGAATATGTTGTGGGTGATAAAGTAAACTATAGTGATAAAAAGTATAAATGTTTACAAGGACATACATCTCAAGATGATTGGAATCCAGTAAGTGCAGCTAGCCTTTGGAAGGAAATAAAATAATAAGTTACACATATTATGAGGATACTAAAAGTATCCTCTTTTTTGATTTAAATTTTAAATACTTAAACTTATACAAAGTAAGGAGAATAATAATTCTTCTTACTTTTTTATCTTTATACAATCTTAATACTAGTGCTAATAACTCTAACACTATCTTTATATCTTTTTATCTATAATTAACCTCGTAAGAGAGGAGGATGAATTAGTGGAAATTATTATCAAATTAATAGGTATAGTAGCCTTAGTGCTATTTATATATCTTTTTTACATTTTATTAAAGGGGGATAATGAATAATGAATGCAGTATTACAATATGGGTTATACTTAGTTATTCTAGTGGCATTAGCAATTCCACTTGGAAAATATATAAGCAAAGTTATGGATGGAGAAAAAGTATTTTTATCTAAAGTATTAGTACCTGTAGAAAATTTTATATATAAAATAATGAGAATAGATAAGAAAGAAGATATGACGTGGAAGAAGTATGCGGTATCAGTAGTTTCATTTAGTATATTTGGATTTATAATTTTATTCTTATTAAATGTTTTACAAGGAGTTTTGCCACTTAATCCAGAAGGCGTTGATGGCACAACAGCTCACTTGGCATTTAATACAACATCAAGCTTTGTAACTAACACAAACTGGCAAGCCTATTCAGGTGAAAGTGGGTTAAGTTATCTAACTCAAATGTTAGGTTTAACTGTTCAAAACTTTGTATCAGCAGCAACTGGTATTGCAGTACTTTTTGCTTTAATTAGAGGTTTTACAAGAGTTAAAGAAAAAGGAATCGGAAGTTTCTGGGTGGATCTAACTAGAAGTATACTGTATGTTTTAATACCGCTTTCTATAGTTGTTACCCTTGGATTAGCATCTCAAGGAGTTGTTCAAAATCTTAATTCTTATGAAGAAGTACAATTAGTACAACCAATAGAGTTAGAAGATGGAACTGTAATTACTAAGCAGGTAATACCACAAGGTCCTGCAGCTAGCCAAATAGCTATAAAACAATTGGGTACAAATGGAGGAGGATTCTTTGGAGTTAACTCAGCACATCCATTAGAAAATCCAACAATATTTTCTAATATGTTAGAGATGATTTCATTACTTTTAATACCAGCAGCTTTATGTTTTTCATTTGGTAGAAGTATAAAAGATAAAAAACAAGGAAGAGCAATATTCTTAGCAATGTTTATTATGTTGGTTGTAGCACTTTCTATTGTTGCGGTAAGTGAAGCCAACGCAACACCTCAGCTTGTTCAAGCGGGAATGGTTGATGTTTCACCAGTAGGACAAGCTGGTGGCAATATGGAAGGAAAAGAAAGTAGGTTTGGTATTGCGACTTCAAGTACTTGGGCTACATTTACTACAGCTGCTTCAAATGGATCGGTTAATTCAATGCATGATAGCTATACTCCATTAGGAGGTATGATAACAATGCTTCAAATGCAACTTGGAGAAGTTATATTTGGGGGAGTTGGATGTGGTTTATACGGCATGCTTGCATTTGCTATAGTAGCAGTATTTATTGCAGGTCTTATGGTAGGTAGGACGCCAGAGTACTTAGGAAAGAAGATAGATCCTTATGAAATGAAAATGGCAATGTTAGTTTGTCTTGCTACACCAATAGCAATACTTGTTAGTAGTGGAATAGCTTCATTAGTTCCTCAAGTAGTAGAAAGCTTAAATAATGAAGGAGCTCATGGATTTTCTGAAATGCTTTATGCTTATTCATCTGCAGGAGGCAATAATGGATCAGCCTTTGCTGGATTTGGAGCTAATACACCGTTTATAAATATAACAATAGGTATTGTAATGTTATTTGCTAGGTTTGTACCATTAATTGGTACACTTGCAATTGCAGGTTCTTTGGTTCAAAAGAAAAAAGTAGCAGTTAGTGTAGGAACATTATCAACTCATAATGCTTTGTTTATAGGATTATTAATATTTGTAGTTCTTTTAGTTGGAGCATTAAGTTTTTTCCCTGCACTTGCGTTAGGTCCAATAGCAGAGTTCTTTCAAATGATTGCGTAGAAGGAGGGAGTAAGAGATGAAGAAAGAAAAATTCCTAGTTAATAAAAGTATGATGAAAAGAGCTATTAAGGATTCATTTATTAAGTTAAATCCTAAAGTTCAAATTCAAAATCCAGTAATGTTTATAGTTTATATAGCTTCAATACTATCATCAATATTATATACTATATCTCTATTTGGAATAAAAGATAATTCGCCTAGTTTTATATTAGGAATTGCAATATTACTTTGGTTTACTGTTATCTTTGCTAACTTTGCAGAAGCTATTGCAGAAGGTAGGGGGAAAGCTCAAGCAGATTCCTTACGTGCTTCAAAAAAGGATGTTGTAGCTAGTAAGATAGATTCTGTTACTGATAAATCTAAAGTTACTAAAGTTAATTCATCAGAATTAAGAAAAGGTGATTTAATTATTGTTCATGCTGGAGAACAAATCCCAGCAGATGGTGATGTTATAGAAGGAGCAGCATCAGTAGATGAAAGTGCAATTACAGGTGAATCTGCACCAGTAATTCGTGAAAGTGGAGGGGATAGAAGTGCAGTAACTGGCGGTACAACTGTTACATCAGATTGGATTGTTATTAAGGTTAGTAATGATCCAGGTGAAGGTTTTATGGATAAAATGATAGCTATGGTAGAAGGCGCGGCTAGAAAGAAAACTCCTAATGAAATAGCTCTTCAAATATTACTTGTTGCATTAACAATTATATTTTTAACTGTAACTGTTTCGTTATATTCTTATTCAAAGTTCTCCTTTCTTCAAGCAGGTGTAGAAAATAATACTTCTGTAACAGTGTTACTAGCATTATTAGTATGTTTAGCGCCAACAACAATAGGGGCATTGCTATCAGCTATAGGTATTGCAGGAATGAGTAGACTAAATCAAGCGAATGTTTTAGCTATGAGTGGTAGAGCAATAGAGGCTGCTGGAGATGTTGATATTTTAATGTTAGATAAGACAGGAACTATTACATTAGGGAATAGGCAAGCTAGTGAGTTTGTACCGGTTGATGGTATTGATAAAAGAGAATTAGCTGATGCAGCTCAATTAGCATCATTAGCAGATGAAACACCAGAAGGAAGAAGTATAGTTATATTAGCCAAAGAAAAGTTTGGAATTAGAGAACGTAATATGACTGAATTAAAAGCTACATTCATACCATTTACAGCTAAAACAAGAATGAGTGGAGTAGATTTCTCTGGAAATGAAGTAAGAAAAGGTGCTGCAGATGCAATTAAGAGATATGTAGAAGAAAAAGGCGGCTCCTTCTCTAAGGAATGTGATGAAGAAGTAAGAAAAATAGCTAATGTTGGAGGTACTCCATTAGTTGTAGCTAAAAATGGTAGGGTATTAGGAATAGTACATTTAAAAGATATAGTTAAGAAGGGGGTTAAAGAAAAGTTTGCAGATTTAAGAAAAATGGGAATTAAAACAATAATGATTACAGGTGATAACCCTCTTACAGCGGCAGCAATAGCAGCTGAGGCAGGAGTTGATGATTTTTTAGCTGAAGCTACTCCAGAAGGAAAACTTAATATGATTAAAGATTTCCAAAAGCAAGGTCATTTAGTTGCCATGACTGGTGATGGAACAAATGATGCACCAGCATTAGCGCAAGCTGATGTGGCAGTTGCTATGAATACTGGTACTCAAGCTGCTAAAGAAGCAGGAAATATGGTGGATTTGGATTCATCTCCAACTAAGTTAATTGATATTGTTCGTATAGGTAAGCAGTTGCTTATGACTAGAGGTGCTCTTACTACTTTTAGTATTGCAAATGATATTGCTAAATACTTTGCAATAATACCACCATTATTTATTGGACTTTATCCTCAATTAGATAAATTAAACATAATGAGATTAGCAAGTCCAGAAAGTGCAATCTTCTCTGCTGTTATATATAATGCTTTAATTATAGTAGCCTTAATACCTCTTGCATTAAAGGGGGTTAAATATAGAGAAGTTCCAGCGAGTAAGCTTTTATCAAGAAATTTATTAGTTTATGGAATTGGAGGAATTATAGCTCCATTTATTGCAATTAAGATTATTGATGTAATTATTACAGCTCTTGGAATAGTATAGGAGGTAGTTATAATGAAGGTAGCAAAAAAGGCTTTTATTTGCATAATAGTTTTTACGGTACTTTGTGGGTTAGTATATCCTTTAGTAATGACAGGAATATCACAAGTATTATTTAAAGAGAAAGCAAATGGTAGTATTATAGAAATTGATGGCAAGAAGTATGGCAGTATTTTGTTAGCACAACAATTTACAGGTGATGAATATTTGTGGGGGCGTATAATGAATATTGATACAGAAACTTTTACTGATGATGAGGGAAACGCTTTAATGTATGCAACTCCATCAAATTTAAGTCCAGCAAGTGAAGAATATGAAGCGCTTGTAAAAGAAAGGGTTGAAAGGATTAGAAAGGCTAATCCAACTGTGAAAGAGGAGGCTATTCCTGTTGATTTAGTAACATGTTCAGGTAGTGGATTAGATCCTCATATATCAGTTGCTGCCGCTCAGTATCAAGTTGAGAGAATAGCTAAAGCACGTAACCTAGATACTCAAGAAGTAAAAAAAATAATTGATAAATATACTAAAGGAAGAATGTTTGGGATATTTGGTGAAGAGGTGGTTAATGTTTTAGAAGTTAATCTTGCTTTAGATGGAATATTAGAATAGAGAGGTATAGATTATATGGGAGAAGTTCGGCCAAATCCTGAAACCTTATTAAGGAAGGTTAATAACTCGGAGCGACAAGATAAAAGAGGAAAGTTAAAAATATTTTTTGGTTATGCAGCAGGTGTTGGAAAGACATATGCGATGCTAGATGCTGCTCATGCAGCTAAAAAATCAGGTATAGATGTAGTTGTTGGGTATGTTGAACCTCATACTAGACCTGAAACATTGGCTTTATTAGAAGGGTTGGAATTACTTCCAACCCTAAAAGTTGATTATAGAAATATAAAGTTGAATGAGTTTGATTTAGATGGAGCATTAAAAAGAAATCCTAAGCTTGTTATTGTTGATGAGTTAGCGCATACAAATGCAGAAGGATTAAGGCATAAAAAAAGATATAGTGATATTGAAGAATTATTGGATGCAGGAATTGATGTTTATACTACAGTTAATGTTCAACATATAGAAAGCCTAAATGATATAGTTGCATCAATTACTCATATAACAGTTAAAGAAAGAGTTCCAGATAGAATATTTAATGAGGCATTTCAGGTAGAACTTATAGATATAGAGCCTTCAGATTTAATAAATAGATTAAATGAAGGAAAAATATATAGTAATATGCAAGCAAAAAGAGCCTTAAATAACTTTTTTACTAGAGAGAATTTAGCTGCCCTTCGTGAGATAGCATTAAGGCAAACAGCAGATAGAGTTAATAAAGAAGTAAGTATAAATAAGGTTTGTGGAGAAAGTGTTTATCATACAAATGAACATATATTAGTATGTTTAAGCTCCTCTCCATCTAATGCAAAAGTTATTAGAACAGCTGCAAGAATGGCAGAAGCTTTTCATGGGAAATTTATAGCTTTGTTTGTAGAAACTACTTATTCAAAAGAGTTAGGTTCAAAGAATATAGAAAGACTTAGAAATAATTTGAAATTAGCAGAAGATTTAGGAGCAGTTATAGAAACTGTTTATGGAGATGATGTTCCTTATCAAGTTGCAGAATTTTCGAAAGTAAGTGGAGTATCAAAAATTATTATTGGGAGAAGTGAAAGAAGAAGAAATATATTTGCAAGTAAAATTGGAGTTGTAGATAGGCTTATAGAATTAGCTCCGGATATAGATATATACGTCATTCCAGATAAAGAATCACGTTTATATAATCCAAAAAGAAAATATATAAAGCAGATAGAATTATCAGCAATAGATACTTTAAAGACTGTAGTAGTATTAACGTTCTGTGCAATGTTAGGACAGTTGTTTTTTAAAGCAGGGTTTGGAGAAGCCAATATTATTACAATATTTATACTTGGTGTTCTTGTTATTTCTAATCAAACAAGAGGAAGATTTTATGGTGCTGTTTCATCATTTATAGGAGTAATGAGTTTTAACTTTTTATTTACAGAACCAAGATTTACCTTTAACGCCGATGATCCAGGTTATATAGTTACATTCTTTATAATGCTTATAGCAGCATTTGTTACGAGTACATTAACGAGCAAAGTAAAATCTCAAGCTAATTTATCTGCAATAATAGCATACAGGACTAATGTATTATTGGATTTAAGTAGAGATTTAGAAAGGTGTAATGATATAGATAGTATTATATTATGTGCTCAAGAGAAAATATATAAGTTACTTAAAGAACCAGTAGTTATTTATACAGCAGAGGATGAAAAGATAAGTAAAGTTTATAATTATAAAGATGAAGATGGAATAGAATTAGAAGAAAAGTTTATAGGGGTAGATGAACAAGCTGTTGTTAGTTGGGTAATAAAAAATAAGAGAAGAGCAGGAGCAAATACAGATACTCTTCCAGGAGCAAAGCTAATGTATACGCCCTTAGTTGGAGAGAAAAAAGTAATGGCAGTTGTAGGAATTGTTATTAATACAGAGGAGAGAATAGACAGTGGTGAAAAGTCATTGTTTGCTGCATTATTAAATCAGATATCATTTGCGATAGAAAAGTTTTTATTAAATGAATTACAAAAAAAAGCATTGATGCAAGCAGAAAATGAGAGATTTAGAGCAAATCTTTTAAGGGCGGTATCTCATGATTTGAGAACACCTCTTACAAGTATATCAGGAAGTGCAAATTCGATATTATCTAATAACTTTGATGAAGATACAAAGAGAAAATTAATTTTAGATATATATGATGACTCTTTATGGTTGATTAATTTAGTAGAAAATTTATTGTCAGTATCAAGAATAGATAATGGAAATGTTAATTTACGAACTGAACCTCAACTTGTGGAGGAAATAATAAATGAGGCATTACAACATGTTAATAGAAAGTCAGTTAAATATAAGATTAATGTAAATTTACAAAATGAACTATTAATGGTTAATGTAGATGTTAGATTAATAGTTCAAGTTGTAATAAATATAGTAGATAATGCTATAAAGTATACAGATGAAGGTTCAGAAATAACTATAAATTCATTTGTAAGAGGTAAAAAGGTAGTAATAGAGGTAGCTGATAATGGAAGTGGAATAAGTGAACAAGATAAGAAATGCATATTTGATATGTTCTTTACTGTGAATGGAAACAGAGGAGACAATAGAAGGGGCTTAGGTTTAGGGTTAGCACTGTGTAAATCTATAATAAATGCACATGGAGGAAAAATATATGTTAGAGATAATAAACCGAAAGGAACGATAATGGGGTTCACATTAGATTTAGTGGAGGTAAGGAATAATGAAGACATCAATTTTAGTAGTAGAGGATGATAAGGCAATAAGAAACTTTATTAGTGCTACACTAGAAGTACATTCTTATGATTGCTATACAGCAGAGAATGGAGAGCAAGCTATTTTATTAGCTACATCTAAAAGGCCAGATATAATAATTTTAGATTTAGGATTACCTGATATTGATGGAGGAGAGATTATAAAAAAAGTTAGAATGTGGTCAAACTGTCCAATAATTGTGGTAAGTGCTAGAAGCGAAGATAAAGATAAGATTGAAGCTTTAGACTCAGGTGCTGATGATTACCTAACTAAGCCTTTTAGTGTTGATGAACTTTTAGCAAGAATTAGAGTTGCTATAAGAAAAATGAATTATGATAATACAAAAAATAGCGAAAGTACAGAATTTATTAATGGAGGATTAAAAGTAGATTATGTATCAGGATGTGTTTTTGTAGATGGAGAAGAGACTCATCTAACGCCTATAGAATTTAAGCTTATTTGTTTATTGGCTAAAAATGTAGGGAAAGTTCTTACTCATAAATACATATTAAAAGAGATATGGCAAAGTTCATTAGATAGTGATATACCGTCATTAAGAGTTTTTATGGCTACATTAAGAAAGAAAATTGAGAAAGGCAAAAAAACAGGAAGCTATATTCAGACTCATATTGGAGTAGGTTACAGATTAGTAAGACTTTAGGATGAGGAATAAGTTAGATTATGAAAAGTATAAAATCAAAAATATATTTAATTTTAGTTGTGTTTATTTTTTTTACTGTTGGAAATAGCCTTGTATCTATAAATTATTTTAATAAGCTTCAAAAGTCGATAGAGTCAATAATGCTTTCTAATTATGACAGTGTTGTTGCTGCTCAGAGCATGAATGATGCTATAGAAAGGCAAGACAGTATTGAGCTGGCTTTTATCTTTGAAGAGAATTTAAGTCTTGGAAGTGAATATGAATCTAACCATATGAAATTTTTAGAATGGTTTTATAAAGCAAAGGATAATATTACGGAGGATGGAGAGGGGAAAATTATTTCTAATATAGAGAAGCATTATGTAGAATATACAAATAAGGTTAATAAACTAGAAAAGCTAAAAAGTAATGAAGGAAATAATATTACAAGTAGATATTATTATACCGATGTATTACCTTGCTTTGAAATATTGAAAAAAGAATGTAGTAATCTTTTAGAAATAAACCAAAATTCAATGTTAACTAAAAAGTTAGAGTCACAAAGGTTAGCTGATAAAGCTAGTTATTCAACATTGGGAATGTCAATGGTCGTATTACTATTAGGGATGTCTATCATGTGGTATCTGCTAAATAAACTTATTCATCCATTAGAGGATTTAGCAGTAGGAATAAATGAGGTATCAAGGGGGAAATATGAGTATTCTATACCACTTAATAGAGAAAAAGAGGTAAATTATATACTAAATGATTTTAATATAATGGTATCTAAATTAAGAGAGTATGAACAATTAAATATTAATGAGATATTAAGAGAGAAACAAAAAGGTGAAGCAATAATAGAAAGTATAGATTCCCCCCTTATTGTTACTGATGGTAGCAATAAGATTAATATGGTAAATAAATCAGCAGAAAGACTTCTTGACGTTAAAGAAAAAAATATATTTGGTAGACATTTCCTTGAGGGGATAAATAATAGAGATATTTTTAATATAATAAAAAAATCAAGGGAGTCTATTAAAGAATATAAGGGAGTTGAATATATAGAACTTGGGGAAGGGGATTTAAAAAAGTATTTTAAAGTTATATCAAATCCGATATGGTTTAGGAATGAAAAAAATATTGGTACTGTAACAATAATGCAAGATATAACTAAGTTTAAAGAGATAGATAACATGAAATCTGAATTCATATCCACCGTTTCTCACGAATTTAGAACCCCATTAACATCTATAATTATGGCTGTAGAGCTACTTAAAGAAGAAGCCTACGAAGGAGAAGAAGGAAAAAAAGAATTGCTAGATATTATAAGTAATGATAGCGATAGGCTTAATAATCTTGTGAATGATCTTTTGGATTTATCAAAAATGGAATCTGGGAAGATAGTAATGGATATAAAAGAATTTGATATATCAAAAACAATAATTGAAGTAAAGAAATCATTTAAGATGCAATTAGAAGAAAAAAAGGTAGGATTAAATATAGATATAAATGGAGTTAATAAGAATGTAAAAGCTGATGAAAGTAAAGTTTCTTTGGTTTTAGCTAATTTATTAGGTAATGCCTTAAGATACGTTGATAGTAACGGTGAAGGGTTAATAGAGATATCTGTTAAAGAAGTTAATAATACAATGCTTATCTCTGTTAAAGATAATGGAGAGGGTATTGAAGAATGTGATCAGAAAAAGATATTTGATAAGTTTGTGCAAATAAAAAGCAATAATAAAAATAATTCTGGAAGTTCAGGATTAGGTTTAGCTATTTGTAAGGAGATTATAAAGGCAAATAGTGGTGATATATGGGTAGATAGTATTATTGGTGTAGGAAGTACTTTTTATTTTACTCTTAAGCTTGGAGGGGTTATTTATGAAAAAGATATTAATAGTTGATGATGAAAGTAATATTAGATTAGGGCTTAATAAATGCCTTGCAAAGGAAGGGTACTATATAGAAGAAGCTAGTAACGGTGAAGAGGCATTGCAATTAATTTATAATAAAAAATATGATCTTATTTTAATGGATGTACAAATGCCAGAATTAAATGGATTTGATGTGTTAAAAAGAATAAGAAAGTTTGGAAATTCAACTAGAGTTATCATGATGACTGCATTTGGAACAGTTGAAATGGCAGTAGATTCTATGAAGATTGGAGCAGTAGATTTTTTGAGTAAGCCATTTACTATTTCTAAAGTTAGAGATGTTGTAAAAGAAGTATTAGATAAAGATATGAATATTTTAAGAGTAGATAAAGATATCTCAAGATATATAGAAGAAGCTAGAGATGCTATCTTTAACAAGGATTATGATAAAGCTAAATTCTGCTTAAAAGAGGCGTTAGTGAATGACAGTAGTAGTGCAGAAATACAAAATCTTCTTGGAGTTATTGAAGAAAAAACAGGAGATAGGCAATTAGCACAAAAATATTATAGAGCAGCGTTATCTCTAGATCCTACATATGAGCCAGCAGATAATAATTTAAAAAGGACAGCAATGTTTAATAGCTTTAGTTCGAAAGTTGATTTAGGATAATAAAGAAAAGCTAGTAAACAAGCTGTTTACTAGCTTTATTTATATTAGAAATCAGATTGTCCTGTAGTTCTTGGGAATGGTATAACGTCTCTTATATTGCTCATACCAGTGATGTACATGATTAGTCTTTCAAATCCAAGACCAAAACCAGCATGTTTAGTTTCTCCATACTTTCTAAGTTCTAAATACCACCAGTAATCTTCTTCCTTAAGACCTAATTCAGCCATTCTGCTCTTTAATACATCAAGTCTTTCTTCTCTTTGACTTCCTCCAATGATTTCACCTATTCCAGGAACTAAACAGTCAGTTGCTGCAACAGTTTTTCCATCATCATTTAATCTCATATAGAATGCTTTAATGTCTTTTGGATAATCAGTAACGAATACTGGCTTCTTAAAGTATTCTTCAGTTAAATATCTTTCATGTTCAGTTTGAAGGTCTATACCCCATTCTACGTCATATTCAAAAGCTTTACCGCAGCTTTTTAATATTTCAACAGCTTCTGTATAAGTAACTTTACCGAAGTCTGAAGAAACTACATGGTTAAGTCTTTCTAGTAATCCTTTATCAACAAATTGATTGAAGAATGCCATTTCTTCTGGACATTCATCCATAACATACTTGATTACATACTTTAACATATCTTCTGCAAGTTCCATATCATCTTGTAAATCTGCAAAAGCTATTTCAGGTTCTACCATCCAGAATTCAGCAGCATGTCTTGCTGTGTTTGAGTTTTCAGCTCTAAATGTAGGACCAAAAGTATAAACATTTCTAAATGCAAGTGCAAAAGTTTCAGCATTTAATTGTCCTGAAACTGTAAGGTTAGTCTCTTTACCAAAGAAATCTTCCTTAAAGTCTATAGCGCCTTCTTCAGTTTTTGGGATGTTGTGTAAGTCAAGAGTAGTTACTCTAAACATTTCACCTGCACCTTCACAGTCACTACCTGTTAATATTGGAGTGTTAGTGTAAACAAAGCCTTGTTCTTGGAAGAACTTATGAATAGCATAAGCTGCAACTGAACGAACTCTGAATACTGCTGAAAAAGCGTTACTTCTTGGTCTTAAGTGAGCTATTGTTCTTAAATACTCAAAAGTATGTCTTTTCTTTTGTAGTGGGTAATCAGAGTCTGATAAACCTTCAACAATAACTTCCTTTGCATGAATTTCAAATGGTTGCTTAGCTTCAGGAGTTTCAACTAGAGTACCTATAACTGTTATTGATGAACTAATAGGTAACTTAGAAACTTCTTTAAAGTTTTCTAGTTTGTTATCAAAAACTACTTGAATGTTTTTGAAGAATGATCCATCGTTAACTTCTATAAAACCAAAAGCATTTGAAGCTCTTAAAGTTCTAATCCATCCTGAAATTGTAATGTCTTTTGATAAATATTCACTTGTGTTTCTGTAAAGTGATTTTACTAATGTTGATTTGTTCATTTCATACCTCCTGTTAATATTAATAGTTATTTTATCCTAAAAATAAAAAAACTTTCATCCTATTATCAGGACGAAAGTAAAATTCGCGGTACCACCTAATTTGCTATAAATAGCCACCTTAATAGACACTATATAATGTCTTCCAACTGTAACGTGTTGGCTACGTCTAAGTCTACTTGTTATAAAACTTTCGGTTAGAAACTCGGAGATGTTCTTCATCATTAGGCTTCGTATAAGGCTTACACCATCCCTTATTCGCTAAGACTACTTCCTAAGATTACTCTTCTCGTCAAAGTTAATAAAATATAATAAGTAAATTTTACAATACTTTTCTAACAAATGCAACTTATCTATCATACATTATTATAGATTATGATTTTGGAGGAATATATGAACCAAGAAAAATTGTTATTAAAGAAGTTTAATAGACTAAATTACTTAAAGGGGGTATTAGTGTCCAGAAGTGAAGAAGACAGAGAAGCTATAATAGAAGAAATAAAAGATATTATAGATGATATTGAGTTAATTATTAATGATTCTAATGAATCTGAAAATAATGAAGAAGTAACTGGATATAGATCAGGTAAAGAATTTACCTTAGAAGAGCTAGAAGGGTTTGATGGAAAGAATGGTAATAGTGCATATGTAGCTGTGGATGGAACTATATATGATGTTACTGAAAGTTCTTTTTGGAGGAGTGGTAATCATTTTGGAGTGCAAGCGGGAAAGGATTTGACAGAGCAATTCTATTCATGTCATTCCAACAATTTAGAATCTATGAGAGGTATAAAGGTAGTTGGCATACTTAAGTAATAACTAGAGTATAAAAAGAGTAGTGAACAAAGATTAGATTCATTACTCTTTTTTGTATGCTTATTACTCTTTGTGGTAAAATATAGGAGGGTGAGTGAGGTGTTCTTTAGGACTAATTCTAAATTGAAAATTGATGATAATAATTATAGAGTTATTGGGGTAACAACATTTTCTAATATGAATACTAAAGAAAAGTGGGCAGAATATATATTGGAAGATTTAGATAGTAATAAAGTATGTTGGTTAGAAGTAAATGAAGCTTATAAAGAATACATATTATTTCAAAATAGAGAGTTTTTTAGGGGAATTGACTCTAATGAATTATTTAGTAATAATTTTATTTTATATAGTTCAGGAACTGCAGAAATAGTGGTTAATACCGGACTTTCCAATAGGAGTAATGGAGATGAAATAAAGTATAGAAGGTTTGAAAATGAATTTATAGGAAAGGTTATAGAATATAAAGGATGGAATGATGAAGAGGAATATTCAATAGGGGAATTTATAAATGAAAATAGAATAAGTGTACCAACTAGTAGTGTAAAAACAGATTTTGATGGGGTAAAAGATGAAGATGGAATGTATGATAATATATATGAATTAAATGTTGTAGAAAACTCTGATGAAGAAAGATTTAGAAAAACTTCATATTCTATCTTTACTATTTGTCTAGTGCTTATTTTAGTTTTCTTAGGGATTAAGTTTATTGGAGTAATTAAGGGGGAGACCCTTGATAATGTAGTAAGGTTTGATAAAAATTTTACCTACAAAACATCTTTGAGTGATGGTAATAGCTTAGCTAATGTATATAGCTCATCAGAGACATTAGAAAGAACAGAAAATATAATATTAAATAATGCCAGTGTAAGCTATAAAACTAAAGATGTAGAAACTGGTACTATAGTACTTATGGATGATAAAGAACTTTGTATTATTTATACTAGTATATTAGGAGAGATATTAATACAGATAAGCAGTAGTGAATATGATGCTAATACTGGAGTTTATGATGCTACTGAAGAGGTGAAAAAAATATATATAAAAAGTTTTAGTTTATATAATTCAAATAAATTGAGTTTTTAGTTTTTGGGGGTAAAAATGAATTTTGATATTAATTCTAAAATAAAGATAGAGGGAATCTTATATTCAGTATTAGGGAAAATATCATTTATAAATTATGCTGATAATTATAAATGGACAGAGTATAAAGTAATGTGTGCTAATACAAAAGAAATAAAGTGGCTAAGTGTTGACGAAACTTATGATGAATATGCACTATATACTCAAAAAAATAGCTCTAGGGGATTTAGTGAGGATGAAATACTGAAAAAAGGATATAAAGAGGCCGACTATGGTACGGCTAAGGTAACTTATGTCGAAGGAGTAAGTGATACACAGGTTGGAGATAATGTAAGTTATAGGGAATTTGAAGATATAACAGAAGAGAAAGTTATTTCTATTGAAGATTGGGAGGGAGATAAGGAGTATTCAACAGGATATTATTTAGATAAAGGTGAGATTACTAGAGAATATACAACAACATATGAAGAAGATAGGTATGCTAATAGTGCAGATTCTTCACATAAATTAAGAAATAATACGTTGTCAATTTTTATAGGTGGAGTTGTAGTTTTATTGATACTTATGTCTTTAGTAGTTTTTTTTACATCAACCAGTGGAAGTGGTTCTAGAAAAATATCAGAATATTTAAAGACAAGTATTAACTATGAATATAGCACTTCTATAACATCAGAAGTTGAAAGTGATGAGAGGGCTGATGTTTATAAGACAAGCTTGACTGTAGACGGTTCATCAAAAGATATAATAGATGGAATAGATGGCGATGTGGAGGATGTTCAGGAGAATCCAGATGACGGTACTGTGGCAATACTAACTAAAGATGAATATTGCTTAGTATATTTTAGTGAATCTAATGAAACATTGGTTCAAGTAAGCTCAAGGTTATATTCTTATACAAGCAGTAATGCTCCATATAGAGCAAGACATAGTTCTGCGTCTTATTATAGAAGATATTATTATTCCAGAGGATACAATACAGATAGGACAAGATATAATAAAAAGACAACAAGTTATGAAAACTATGATGATGGAACAATTAATCCAAATACTAATGATAAATATAAAAATTATTCAGAGAGTGTAAGGCAAAGTAGTACAAGTTCTAGACCTACATCAGGTGGGGGAACAAGTTCAGGAAAGTAAAAAGGGGGATATATAATGCAAGATATTTTAATAACAATTTTTTATTCATGTATAGGTATAGTCTTAATGACATTAGGAACTTTCTTGGTAGATTTAGTAATACCATGTGATTTTCCTGTAGAGATAAAGAAAAGAAATTTAGCAGTAGGATATATTATGGCTGGATCATCTATTGCAGTTGGAATAATATTAAGGGCAGCGGTAATGTCTCCAAGTATATCTAATACGACACAAACATTACTAGAGGGGATAGGAAGTACAGTGTTATATTTCTTTATAGGAATGATATTTTGTATTATTGGGTATTTGTTTATGAAGGTATTCAATAAAAAGTATGATTTAAATAAGGAGATAGGTGAGGGTAATCCTGCTGCAGGAATAATGGTCATGGGAATGTTTATAGGATTAGCATTATTAATTAGTGGAGTAATATATTAAGTGTGATAAAATCACACTTAATATTTGTTGGTGATTTAAATGGAAGAAGATAAGAAATTTAATTATAAGATACTGATGATGACAACATTGATAATATCAGGTTGTTCTATAATATATGAAGTTTTAATTAGTTCAGTAAGTTCATATTTAGTTGGAGATAGCATTAAGCAATTTTCAATAACTATTGGATTATATATGTGTGCAATGGGAGTCGGCTCATATTTATCTAAGTTCATTAGAAAGCACTTGTTTGACTGGTTTGTACTTGTGGAGTTAGGCGTTGGGATATTTGGAGGAATAAGTTCATTGATACTATTTTTATCAAATGTATATATAGAATCTTATGAACTTGTTATGTATATACAAATTATATTAATAGGAACTCTTGTGGGCTTAGAAATACCTTTACTAACTAGAATAATTGAGGATAATGCAAAGAATTTAAGGGTAACATTATCAAGCATATTTAGTTTTGATTATATTGGAGGGTTAATAGGATCTATAGCTTTTCCATTAATTCTTTTACCTAAGTTTGGGTACTTTGCTACAGCATTTTTAACAGGAACATTAAATATAATAATTTCAATTATTATAATTCTTAAGTACAAAAATTATATAAAGAATATTAATTTATTCAAGATAAGTGCTGTATTAGCTTTATTATTAATGCTTTTAGGCACAATCTTTTCTGAGAATATAGCGAATAATATAGAAAGTAAGCTATACAGGGATAAAATAATAATAAAAGAACAAACACCATATCAAAATATAGTAGTTACTAAGCATAAGGACGACTTAAGATTATTTATTAATGGAAATATTCAATTTTCAAGTTCTGATGAATATAGGTATCATGAAAGTTTAGTTCATGTTCCTATGTCAGTGTCAAAAAGTAAGAGTAAAATATTGATTCTTGGCGGTGGGGATGGACTTGCTGTTAGAGAAGTACTTAAATATGAAGATGTTGAAAATATAACACTAGTTGATTTAGATGAAGATATGGTTGAATTATGTAGAAATAATAAGAACATAGTAGATATAAACAAGGGTGCATTAACTAGTAGTAAATTGAATGTTGTATATAATGATGCATTTAAATATCTTCAGGACAGTAATGATTTATTTGATGTAATATTAATAGATCTGCCAGACCCTAATGATGAAAATTTAAATAAGCTTTATACTAATGTTTTTTATAGACTTGTTGGAAGTCATCTAAATGAAGGTGGGATAATATCTGTACAGTCAACTAGTCCATATTATGCTAAAAAAGCTTTTTGGTGTATTAATAAAACATTAGAGGAAGAGGAGTTTTATGTTTTACCATATCATGTTCAAGTACCATCATTTGGTGAGTGGGGATTTCAGCTAGCATCAAGAAATCCTATAGATATAGAGAATATACATGTTGATGTAGAAACTAAATTTTTAAACAATGAAACCGTTGATAAACTTTTTTCTTTTAGTGAAGATGAGAAAGTTGATAAAGACAAACTGTTAAGCAATACACTTTCAAGACCTCAATTGATAGAGTATTACTTAGAAGCAGTTAATAATTGGAGGTAAAAAGTAAGCTATTGCAATTTTGCAATAGCTTACTTTTTAGTGATAGATAGTAAAAAATGTTTAATCCAATTTCTATTCAACGCCTTCTTCAAAACTTCTTACTAAAGCGGAAGGGAAGTTTAACATTTGCATATCTTTTACTATTCTTTTATATTCATAAGAAACGTGTCTTATTTTTCCTTTTATATTACCATCCTTATCGATGTCTAAAATACAATATGTTGAGTCAGGTGATCCTATTTTTGGCTTTCCTACACTACCATCATTAACAAATAATTTATTATTGTATTCTTTTATTGATGGGATATGTGTATGTGCACAAACTAAAACATCTTCTTCTAAAGAATTCATAATATTAATTGTGTTATCTGAATCCTCTAAAAGATATTCATTAATAGAATTGTTACTTCCGTGAACAAACTTTATTCTTTTACCATTAAACTCTAGAGTAATATTTGTAGGAAGATTATCTAGATAATATCTATTTTCTGCTCTTAACTCTTCAACAGTCCAAGGAAGAGAGAAAGAGTTAATTGCTGTATCTCTAATATAAGTGTATGCTCCATCTACTACAGAAGCGTCGTAATTACCTTTTATACATATTATGTTTTTTCTTCTAATCATAGAAACTACTTCATTTGGATGGGGGCCATATCCAACTAAATCTCCAAGACATATAATAGTGTCTACTTTTTGATCATCTAAGTCCTCTAACACTCTCATTAGTGCATAAATGTTTCCGTGTATATCTGATATAATTCCTATCTTCATTTAAATTCCTCCAATACACTTTATATATAAGTAATTATAGCATAAAGAAATAGATATTATAATTAATGTGATGTAATATAAGAATAAAGTAATTAATATTTTAGGAGTGAAACAAATGAAAGAAAATAGAGTAAATAAAGTACTAGAAAAAATGAAAAATGAGGGGTTAAAACAAATTTTAGTTTCAGCACCTCCAGCAATATTTTATTTAACAGGGAAATGGTTTCATCCAGGGGAGAGAATGGTTACGCTTTTATTAAAGACAAATGGAGAACATAAGCTTATAGTTAATAAGTTATTCCCTGTAGAAGAGGAGTTAGGTGTAGATTTAGTTTGGTATGAGGATACAGATAAGCCAGTAGAAATATTAGCGTCATTTTTAGATAAAAGTGAAAGGATTGGGGTAGATAAGAACTGGCCAGCTCATTTCTTAATTTCTTTAATGGATATGAATGCTGCAAGTGGATATGTAAATGCCTCTCCAATTATAGATAGATTAAGAATGATTAAAGATGAAGAAGAAAAAGAGTTAATGTTCATATCTTCTGAAAAAAATGATAGAGTAATTGAAAGGTTAATAAGTGAATTAGAAGAAGGAAAAACTGAAAAGTATTATGCAGAACGTGTAAAAGAACTTTATGAAGAAGAAGGTGTATTTGAATTTTCTTTTTCGCCTATAGTTGCATTTAGTCCTAATGGAGCAGATCCTCATCATGGAACAGATAATACTGCATTGAAAAAAGGTCAAAGTATAGTAATTGATATTGGGGGAGTGTATAAATCTTATTGCTCAGATATGACTAGGACAGTATTCTTTGGGTGTGAACCAAGTGAAGAAGATAGAGAAGTTTATGAAGTGGTTAAAAACGCTAATTTAAATGCAATATCTATGGTTAAGGAGGGAGTAAAATTCTCTGATATAGATAAAGCTGCGAGGGATTATATAGAATCAAAAGGGTATGGAAAGTACTTTACTCATAGAACTGGGCATAGTATAGGAATTGAAGATCATGATTTTGGTGATGTTAGCTCGGTGAACCATGAGGAAGTAAAAGAGGGAATGATTTTTTCTATAGAGCCAGGAATATATATCCCAGGAAGAATAGGCGTAAGAATAGAGGACTTAGTTATGGTTACTAAGGATGGATGCAAGGTTTTAAACTCTGTAACAAAAGATTTATTAGTAATAGAAAAATAAGCTTAAAAGAACTGTGTAAATACAGTTCTTTTATTTTGTGGAAAAAAATTCTTGACGACAAAATTCAGGAGTGCTATAGTTAATTACATAAGTAACTAACTAATTAGGTGGGGAGGTGAAAATATGTTTGAGTTTAATGATGAGTCACCAATTTATATACAAATAGCTAACACAATAGAAGATGGAATTCTAAATGGGATATACGAAGAAGAGGAACAAGTGCCTTCTACAACAGAAATATCTGTGACATATAAAATAAATCCAGCAACTGTAGGAAAGGGATATAACCTGTTAGTTGGGGATAATATTATTTATAAAAAGAGAGGTGTAGGTATGTTTGTTTGTAGTGGGGCAAAAGAAAAGTTAAAGAAAAAAAGAAGAGCAACGTTTTTTGATAATTATGTATCTAAGTTAATAGAAGAAGGAAAAAGGTTGGGAATAACAAGTGATGAGGTAATAGAAATGATAAAAAGGGGGCTAAGTAATGAGTAATATTAAAATATCTGGGTTAGTAAAGACATATGCATCAAATAAGGTTTTAGATAATATATCTTTAGAATTTGAGTCGGGAAAGATTTATGGGCTTTTAGGGAGAAATGGAGCTGGTAAAACAACTCTTTTAAATTGTATAACAAATAGAGTATTTTTAAATTCCGGGGAAATAATTGTAGACGGAGAAAGCGCTATAGAAAATGATGTGGCACTTTCTAAGATATATTTTATGACAGAAAGAGATTTATTACCTACTGAATATAAGATTAAAGATATATTCAAGTGGACAAAAGATTTTTACAAAAACTTTGATATAGACTATGCAAAAAAACTAAGTGAATTATTTGAACTAAATATAGATAAAAAGCTAAGAAGTTTATCTACAGGATATAATTCAATATGTAAGATTATTATAACTTTAGCATCTAATGCAGAAGTGCTTATATTTGATGAGCCAGTTTTAGGTTTGGATGCAAATCACAGAGAATTATTTTACTCAGAATTGTTAAAGGTTTATGAAAAAAATGAAAGTACTATAATCCTTTCAACCCATATAATTGAAGAAATATCTGATCTTATAGAGTATGTAGTTATTATTAAGGATGGAAAGGTATTAAAGTGTAATTCGGTAGAATCATTAATCTCTGAATGTTATGCGGTATCAGGAAAGAGTGATAAGGTTGATGAATATGTAAAAGATAAAAAGATAGTATCAGAAGAGGTTCTTGGCGGATTTAAAAAAGTTACTATAGAGGGCAAGAGAAGTAATGAAGATAGTATGAAAGTTAAGGAGTTAGATTTAGAAATATCAAAAGTTGAGCTTCAAAAGCTATTTGTAAATTTAACAAGTAAGGGGGAAGTGTAGATGGATAAAGCAAAAAAGGTATGTAAATATCAAATAGAAACATTTATTAAACCAACTATAATATATTATTCAATATTTATAGCAGTAGTAGTTGTATTAACTATAGTAGCTAAATATAATGAAGGAAATTTTGTGTCATCAGGTTTAGAATTAAGTACATGGATTTTTATTTTTGTAACAGCTTTAAATTCATTTAAAAGTCCTTTCTACTTTTCACAAGCTAATAATGTTTCTAGAAAAAGTTTTTATTTAGGAACACTTTTTTACTCTGTTGTAGTCTCATTGGTGATTCCTGTGATAGATATTATAATCAATAGAATCTATAATTTATTTGTAGAGTGTCCAATGAACTATGATATGATTTATGGGAAAGTTAGAGATATAGCTTTTTTTGAAGGTGTATCATTTAAGGTTGATAATAGTATTACATCTCTTTTAGGAAATTACTTATTTTTAGTTGGAGTATTATTAGTTATATTTTCTATAGGGTTATTAATTACTACAGTATTGTTTAGACTAAACAATATTGGAAAGTGTATTGCTGGAGGAATTATAGCAACCCTTACAATAACATCAAGTTTTATTTCAGAAAGTTTTTGGGCTAATATAGGAAGTTTATTTTCAAATATATTTGGATATGGAAGTAGAAATGTTTATATTGGAGTAACAACTCTTGTTGTAATATCTTCCTTATGTTTTGCGATTAATTATATTTTACAAAGAAAAGCTGAAGCAACTAAATAAAAATTCAATAACTTACAAATATATAAATATATAAATATATAAATATAACAATAAAAAAATATATGAATATATAAATATATAGGTTATATAGGTGAAAGCAGAGTTGATGAGGTTAGAATAAATAGAAAAGCGAGTATTGTAAAATAATACTCGCTTTTCTATTAGAATAATATTCCTGCTATTGTAGCTGTTAAACAAGTTGCTAATGCACCACCAAGTAATGCTTTAAAACCTAATTTAGCAATCGTTCCTTTTTTGTTTGGTGCCATAGCTCCTATACCACCAATTTGAATTGCAACTGAACTAATGTTGGCAAATCCACAAAGTGCATAAGTCATAATTAAAATTGTTTTCTCTTGTAGTACTCCGCTTGCTGATAGAGCTGAAAGATCAGAGTAAGCAACGAATTCATTAATCATAACTTTTTGGCCTAATAAGCTACCAGCTGCTGATAAATCTCCAGTTGGCACTCCCATTACAAATGCTAGTGGGGAGAAAAGTTTACCTAAAATCCAGTTTAAACTTAATTCAGGGAAACCAAATAATCCACCAACTAAACCAATTAAGTAATTAAATAAAGCAATAAGTGCAACAAAAGCTAATAGCATTGCAGCAACATTAAGAGCTAACATTAAACCATCACTAGCACCATTTGCAGCAGCTTCAACCACATTTGAAGCAGTCTTTTCAACTTCAATATTAGTTATATCCTTTGTTTCAGGTTCTTCAGTTTCTGGAACTAGCATTTTTGCTAAAACAAGTCCAGCTGGTGCAGCCATTATACTAGCAGCTAGAAGGTGACCTGCATTAATTCCCATTGCTACATATCCAGCCATAACACCACCGGCAACAGTTGCCATACCACCAACCATGATAGCCGTCATTTCTGATTTAGTCATAGAGCTTATGTAAGGTCTAACTAATAAAGGTGCTTCTGTTTGCCCTAAGAATATATTACCAACAGCACTAAGTGTTTCTGCTCCTGATGTACCAAGTAATTTACATATTCCCTTAGCTATAAACTTAACTATAGCTTGCATTATTCCTAAGTAATAAAGAATTCCCATTAAAGCTGAGAAGAATATAATTGTTGGCAATACATTTAAAGCAAATATTGAACCAAAAGTAGCTTGATCCGTAAGGTTACCAAATAAGAAGGTAGTACCTTCAGCAGTAAAATCAAGAATTCTTGTTATAAAACCACTAGCAGCTTCAAATACTTTTCTACCAAATGGAACTTTTAATATAATTAAAGCAAATATTATTTGTAGTCCTAATCCCGTAGCTACAAGTCGCCAATTAATTTTTTTCTTATTTTCTGAAAATAAATAAGCTATTCCTAAAATAACGATAACGCCTAAAATTCCAATAAATCTGTCCAATTTAATTTCTCCTTTGTTATACTAAAATTTTATCATTTGTTTGTATTTTTTATAATCTTTCGATTAAAGATGTCATAAGATTTATAAAATTATTTTTTGCCATATTTGAAGTTTCCATAACTTCTTCATGATTTAAAGGTTGATCTAAAATTCCTGCAGCCATATTTGTTAAACAAGATATTCCTATAACATTCATACCAGAATGTTTAGCAATTATAACTTCTGGAACTGTAGACATACCAACAGCATCAGCCCCCATAACTCTAACCATTCTTATTTCTGCAGGAGTTTCATATGTAGGACCACTCATCATTGCATATACTCCTTCTTTAATATCAAGACCTTGAGATGAGGCAACATCCTTTACTAAAGATACTAGATTTTTATTATAAGCTTCTGACATATCAGGGAACCTAACTCCAAATGAATCAAGATTTCTACCTATTAGTGGATTTGAACCAGAAAGATTTATATGATCAGTTATTATCATAAGATCTCCTGGACTAAATGATGTATTTACGGCACCTGCGGCATTAGTAACAACTAATGTTTTAACGCCAAGAAGCTTCATAACTCTTACTGGAAAAGTGACATCAGTCATGCTATATCCTTCATAAAAGTGGAATCTTCCTTGCATAGCAACAACTATTTTCCCTTTAAGTTTACCAATAACTAGACGTCCTGCATGCCCTTCAACAGTTGAAACTGGGAAGTTTGGTAAGCTACTATAATCATAGTATTCAGCGTCTTCAATACTATCAGCCAATGAACCTAATCCAGAGCCTAGTATTAGCCCTATTTCAGGGGTATACTTGCTCTTTTTTTGGATAAATTCTACGGCGGTTTTGATATTGTTTAATAAATCCATAAAAATCACTCCTACTTATATTTTGTTATAAATTATTAATTTTATAAGTCTAATTTTAAATAACTACTATAGCTTATAAAAAAGATGAAGATTTTTCAATGATAAATAAAGGATTTTTATATAAATTATGAGAGGAAAGTTTAGGGTATAACAAAAGACATTATCTAAAATAATAGTATTTTAGATAATGTCTTGATTTTTTTGTTCTATTTTCCTAATATTTTATCTCCAACAATAACTACATCCCCTGCACCTACTGTTAATATAATATCTCCACTTTTTGCTTTTGATTTTAAGATATTAGCTGCTTCTTCATGAGAATGAGCATTGGTACATTTTATTCCTCTAGCTCTTATTGCATCACCTAGTTCATCTGATGAGACTAGACCTGTATCTGCTTCTCTTGCAGCATATATGTCCATTAAAATAAGTTCATCACAATTATCGAAAGCTGTTGTAAATTCATCAAATAAAGTTTTTGTTCTAGTGTATGTGTGTGGTTGGAATACACAATAAACTTTATTATGCTCAACTTTTTGAGCTGTATTTAATGTGGCTTTTATTTCAACTGGATGATGTGCATAGTCATCTATAATTGTTATGCCATTAATTTCACCCTTATATTCGAATCTTTTATGAGCACCCTTGCATTTCTTTAGACCAGATATTATCTTATCAGTTGGAATGTTAAATATTAAACCTGTAGATATAGCTGAAAGGGCATTTAATACATTGTGTTTTCCTGGATTTGATAAGGAAACATTGAATAACTCCTTATCTTTTTCATAAACAGTAAATGTTGCACAACCTTTATTATCATAAGAAATATTTTTAGCAACGATATCTTCATTATCAAAGCCATAGCTTATAGTATTACAGTCTGCTTTATCTAATATAGCCTTTACTCTGTGGTCTCCCCCGTAACCTATTAAGTATCCATCTTTAGGTATTAGATGAGAGAATTTTTCAAATGTTTCTGCGATATGATTTATATCTTTGTAGTAATCTAAGTGGTCTGCATCTATGTTAAGAATTATTCCAACGTATGGGAAGAATTTTAAAAATGAAGCTTTATATTCACATGCTTCAGTAATAAAATAATCACTTTGACCAATTCTATAATTACCGTTAATTACATCTAATTCTCCACCGACTAGTATAGTAGGGTCTAGATTTCCTTCAAGAGTTATATGTGAAATCATAGAGGTACATGTAGTTTTGCCATGAGTACCAGCAACTGCTACATTATATTTATGACCTTTCATTATTAATCCTAAAAATTCTGCCCTATCCATTAATATTAAGTTCTGCTTCTTAGCCTCTATAATTTCAGGATTACTGTCGGGAATTGCTGCTGTATATACTACTAAGTCAACATCAACTAAGTTTTTACTATCATGACCTATGTATATTTGTGCTCCTTTTTTTCTAAGTTTATCAAGAATTGCAGACTCTTTAGAATCAGAACCTGAAACCTTATATCCGTTATTTAATAAAACAGCGGCTAATCCGCTCATACTGATTCCACCAATTCCAATGAAGTGGATTTTCATATGTTTATCTTTTATAAAATCAAATGACAAGTTATCATCCCCTTTTTCTTAGTACATTTATAATTATATACAAATTTTATAAAATGAACACACATTAGGGTAAAAAAATACCATTCTACAAAATTAGTGTTTAAAAGCTATTGATATTGGTAAAGATATGGAATAGAATATGAATATTAGGAGTTGTTTATAATTGGATAATTCGTGTAATTATGAAAAATGTAGGTGATATAAATGGAAAAGTTAAGTAGAAATAGTAGGGTTGTAGCTATTACAAAGTTATTATTAGAAAACCCTAATAAAATCTTAGGATTAAATCAATTTTCGGATTTATTAAATGCAGCAAAATCAACAATAAGTGAAGATATAGTTATAATAAGAGAGTTGTTAGAAAAACTTGAAATGGGAAGAGTTGAAACAATTTCTGGAGCAGCTGGTGGAATAAAATTTATTCCTATTATAGGTTATGAAAAAGGAAACAAATTTGCTTTAGAATTATGTGATTTACTTAAAGATGACGGAAGAGTTATTGCAGGTAACTTTATATATGTTACTGATGTTATGTACAATCCTCAAATTATAGGTAAAGCAGGAGTAATATTATCATCATGTTTCAAAAACATGGACATAGATTACGTAATAACAGTTGAAACAAAGGGGATACCTCTTGCATATGAAGTTGCTAGAAATTTAGGTGTTCAACTTGTTATAGCAAGAAGAGATACTCAAGTTACTGAAGGCCCTACGGTAACTATAAACTATGTATCTGGAACAAGTGGAAGACTACAACAAATGTCCCTATCTAAGAGATCTATGAAGCCATCAAGTAAGTGTATTTTTATTGATGACTTTATGAAGGGTGGAGGAACTGCTCAAGGAATTAAAGACTTGCTAAAGGAATTTGACAGTGAATTAGTTGGAATAGGAGTTCTTATAGATAATAAGCAAGTAGAAAAAAAATTAGTTGATGATTATGTTTCTATTGTAGAACTAAATTCAGTAGATAAATCTTCAATAATAGAAGTACAACCATCAGAAATGTTTTCTTAATAAATCAATGTTTTAGTGGAAATATGATGCAAAACTAAATTTTCTAAATTTATTTTGAATAAAAAGAGGAATTTGGGAGGAAATGGAGAATTATATTACCATTAAGGCAACTGGAGGTGTAGTGCAGTGCAAATCACAGATGTTAGAATCAGAAAGATTACTACTGACGGGAAGATGAAAGCTATAGTTTCCGTTACTTTTGATAATGAATTCGTTGTACACGATATTAAAGTTATTGAAGGTCAAAATGGATTATTTATTGCTATGCCAAGTAGGAAGACACCAGATGGGGAGTTTAAGGATATAGCGCATCCTATAAACACAGACACTAGAGAGAAGATTCAAGGTTCTATATTAGATGCTTATGAAAAAGCGCTTAATGAAGAAACAACTGAAGAATCAGTGAGTGAATAATTTATTTGCTAAAATAAAAGGAAGTAGTACTTCCTTTTATTTTTTTTACTATCTAGGAAGGTAAAAAAATTTAATTTTCTATAAATCAAAGTTATTGTTACATTTTCATATTATAAGATATAAAATAAAGGATAATATTTTTATAATTTCATTACTTTAAGTATGAAGGAGATAGATATTTATTTTTCTGTTACTTGGAGCTTGATATGGAACAGGTAAACCAATAGCCACCCCACCTTTTTTGATTTTATAGAATTATGCAAAAATTTGCGAAAGGTTGAAATGATATAGTTATTCAAATATAATAAAGTAAGTATATATAGTTTACTTAGTTATTTTATATAATAAAAGAAAGTTTTGAGGTGGTATTGTGTATAAATGTGCTCTTATTCTAGCAGCTGGTCAAGGAAAGAGAATTAAATCAGATATTCCAAAGGTATTACACAAAGTTTGTGGAAAAGAAATGGTGAATCATGTTATAGACAACATGAGAAAAGCTTGTATACAAGATGTTAATGTAATTGTAGGAAAAGGTGCAGAGCTAGTAAAAGAAGGCACAAAAAGTAGATGTGTATCTTACTCATTGCAAGAAGAGCAATTAGGAACTGGTCATGCTGTAAAGTGTGCTAAGAGTTTCTTAGAAGGAAAAGATGGTGTGGTTGCGATATTTGCAGGAGATGCACCACTAACTAAGGTAGAAACTATAGAAAAATTAATGAATGAACATATAGAGAAAAACAATTCTGCAACTTTATTATCTGCTTTTGTAGATGACCCTACTGGATACGGTAGAATTATAAGAAATGGAGATGAAGTTGTAAAAATTGTAGAACATAAAGACTGTAACGAAGAAGAGCTAAAGGTTAACGAAATGAATGCAGCAATGTATTGTTTTGATATAAAAGAACTTTTATCCTCATTAGAGAAGCTTTCTAACAATAATTCACAGGGTGAATATTATTTAACTGATGTTATCGGAATACTAAAAGAAGCTGGTAAGAGGGTTGGGGCTGTATTAGCTGATTATGAAGATACTATAGGTGTAAACTCGAGAGATCAATTAGCAGAAGCTGAAGAAATATTAAGAAGCAGAATAAACAATATGCATTTAGAAAATGGTGTAACATTAATAGATCCAAAGACTACTTATATAGGAACAGACGTTGAAATAGGAAAGGATACTATTATATATCCTAATAATATAATTGAAGGAAAAACAGTTATAAAGGAAAACTGTACTATTCTACAAAATTGTAGAATAAAAGATAGTATTATAGAAAGTGGTGTCGAAGTCCAAGCATCAGTAGTATTAGAAAGTAAAATTGGAGAAAATACTACAGTTGGACCATTTGCATATATTAGACCAGAAACTAGTATTGGTAAAAATGCTAGAATAGGTGATTTTGTAGAAATAAAGAAATCGACTATTGGCAATGAAACTAAAGTATCTCATTTAACATACATAGGTGATGCAGAAGTGGGAAGTGGATGCAACTTTGGTTGTGGAACTGTTGTTGTAAATTATGATGGAAAAGAAAAGCATAAAACTGTTATAGGCGATAATAGTTTTATAGGATGTAATACTAATTTAGTATCTCCAGTAAAGGTTGGAGATAATACTTATATAGCTGCAGGCTCAACTATAACTTCTGAAGTAAAAGAAGGAGATCTTGCTATAGCTAGGACTAAGCAAAGAAATATTGAAGGTTGGGTTAAAAAGAGGGGTTTAATAAAATAATATAGATTATACCAAAAACTAAAGAGTACTAATTTTAAGGAGGTCCCCAAATATATGCTAACTCATGGCAAAAATATAAAAGTTTTTACTGGAAATTCACATCCTGAATTGGCAAATGAAATTGCTAAGATATTAGGTGTACCAATGGGTGCATCAAAAGTATCAACATTCAGTGATGGAGAAATATCTGTTGATATTAATGAAACTGTAAGAGGTGCTGATGTATTTATAGTGCAATCTACTTGTTCACCAGTTAATAATAACTTAATGGAGTTGTTAATAATGATAGATGCATTTAAAAGAGCATCAGCAGGTAGAATAAATGCTGTTATCCCTTATTATGGATATGCAAGACAAGATAGAAAGGCTAAATCAAGAGATCCTATAACTGCGAAATTAGTTGCTGATCTTTTAACCGCTGCAGGAGCAGATAGAGTTTTAACTATGGATCTACATGCTTCACAAATACAAGGATATTTTAATATTCCTGTAGATCATTTAATGGGAGCACCAATATTAGCTAAACACTTTGTTAAAAAAGGATTAGCTGATCAAGATGATGTTGTAGTAGTTTCACCTGATTTAGGAAGTGTTACCAGAGCAAGAAAGTTTGCTGATAGATTGCATGCACCAATAGCTATAATTGATAAGAGAAGACCAAAGGCTAATGTTTCAGAAATAATGAATATCATTGGTGAAGTTGAAGGTAAGAAATGCATTCTTATTGATGATATGATAGATACTGCTGGGACAATAGCAAATGCGGCAAATGCACTTAAGGATTTAGGAGCAACTGCTGTTTATGCATGTTGTACACACGGAGTTCTTTCAGGACCTGCTTTTGAAAGAATCAATAATTCTGCAATAGAGGAATTAGTAATGTTAAATACTATTACTTTACCAGAAAATGTAGAAACAGATAAGATAACTTCTCTTTCAGTAGCACCTATTTTTGCAGAAGCTATTAAGAGAATATATGATGATGAACCAATAAGTAAGTTATTCGAAGAATAAATACATAATTAAAAAGTGTTCTAGTTGATGTTTTGTGTCAATTAGAACACTTTTTTTCTTTAGGAATTTATAGTGTAGGGATGTATGTTTTCTAGTGAATAATTTGTAACATTTGTATCTAAAGTATATATATTTATTGGAAATAGTGATAAATTTATAGTTAGAGTTAATAAGAAGGAGAGGATTATTCATGGATGGTAAGTTAGGCAAGGTATTAGTAGTAGATGATGATAACAATATTTGTGAAGTACTTAATATGTATTTGAAAAGTTCTGGATATGATACAAGAGTAGTTTATGATGGGAAAAGAGCCCAAGAAGAATTTATAAATTACAAGCCAGATTTAGTATTACTAGATGTTATGATACCTAGCGTTGATGGTATTGATGTATTAAAGTGGATAAGAAGAGAAGGAAGTACTCCTGTAATAATGCTAACAGCAAAGGGAGATACATTTGATAAAGTTTTAGCATTGGAACTTGGGGCTGATGATTATGTAGTAAAGCCATTTGAGCCTAAAGAATTAATGGCAAGAGTTAAGGCTGTAATGAGAAGATATTCTATTGATAGTACAAACAAAGAAGTGTTACATTTTAGTGAATTAATAGTAGATGTAAATTCATATAAAGTTGAATACAAGGGTGGAGAGGTTAAGATGCCTCCTAAAGAATTTGAATTATTGTATTATTTAGCATCTAATAAAAATAAAGTGTTCACTAGAGAGCAACTTCTATGTGAAGTATGGGGATATGATTACCCGGGAGATTCTAGAACAGTAGACGTTCACGTTAAGAGACTTAGAGAAAAGCTTAGTGGAGGAGAGGATTGGCAAATAGAAACTGTATGGGGAGTAGGATATAAGTTTGAGGTGAAGTAGATGAAGAGAAAGGGGTTAGTATACAAGCTTATAATAACATTTTCTGGTATTCTAGCTTTAATACTAATAACGCTTGCATTAGTACTTTCCTTATGGTTTAAGAACTACTTTTTTAGACAAAAGATACAGGAGTTGGATAGACAAAGTAAAGTTATATCTGATTCTGTTCTTTCCTATCTTAATGGTAAGGAGAATTCAAAGCAAAATGAACTAAAGGATTGTATAAGTTTTGTTGGCAATTCTATGGATGTTGATATCTTGATAACTGACAATATTGGGTATGTATATGAAGTATCTAGTGATAAGTTCATAGAAAATAAGTATACGAATATAGGCGTATCACAAAAAAATATGGATAAATTAAAAAGTGGTTTAGCTATTGAACACGGTGGAAGAGAGATTATGAAAACATCACCACATACTTATTTAAAACCTATATTTCAGGATAGCTATTTTCGTGGAATTATAGTAATGATAACATCGGAACAGAGTATAAGAAGTGGATTAAAACATGTATATGAAATTGTTTGGTTGTCTGCAATAGTTGCTGTAATAGTAGCTGCAATAATAATATATTATTTTGCAAAAAAAATAATAATAAATCCACTTAATGAAATAAATATAGCAGCTAGAAGATTAGCTAGGGGAGATGTAGGAAAAAGGGTAAATATAACCTCAAATGATGAAATAGGAGAACTTGCACATTCCTTCAATGTTATGGCAGAATCTATTGAAGAATCAGATAAAAATAGAAGAGATTTTATATCTAATGTTTCTCATGAATTAAGGTCGCCAATAACTTCTATAAAGGGATTTGTCGCAGGAATATTAGATGGGGTTATACCTAAAGATAAGGAAAATTACTATCTAAATATTGTTTATGATGAAATAAGGAGATTATCTAGATTAGTTATCGACTTATTAGATATATCTGCTATGGAGGAAGGAAAATTCAAACTTAATATGGTTGAATTTGATATTAACATATTGATAAAGCAGTGTATTGCAAAGTTTGACGGGAAAATAAGAAATAAAGGAGTTAATGTTGAGGTTACTTTTGGGAGAGAACATGAATTTGTATATGCAGATAGAGATAGGCTAATACAGGTATTAACCAATATAATTGATAATGCTATGAAATATAGTAATGATAATGGAAATATAAAAATTACAACTAATGATAAAGGAAGTAAGGTATATGTAAGTGTATTTAATAACGGACCTTTATTAAAAGATGAAGAATTAGCAAGAATATGGGATAGGTTTTATAAATCTGATAAAGCCAGAACTAATAAAGACAGTACAGGGTTAGGACTGCCTATAGTTAGATTAATATTAGCTCAGCATGGAGAAGACATTTGGGTTAACAATGAACAAGATGGAGTAAGATTTACATTTACTATATCTAAGATATAGTTTTTGGAGGGGTTTTATGAGTGACGAAGAAAATGGGAATAGAAGTCAAGAAAATGAGTCGCAAATATATTTTAGAAAAAGAGTAAGATACTTTAGAATTAAAAATATAGTTATAATTATATGTTTTATACTTATTGCAGCCATAAGTGGAGCCATATCTGCAAAAGTTATAATTCAAAAAAGTTTTTCGAAGGAAAATGTTTTAAATAGTACAACGCAAAATTATGGGATTAATAAAGATTCCTTACAAAAGAGCTTTTCTGAAGCAATAGAGAAGGTATCATATTCTATGGTTAGTATTTCTAATGAGGAGAGCAAACTTTCATATAATACATATGAAGAAGAAAATGTAACAGGTATAGCCATAAGAAAAGAAGGATACATAATTACAAGTTATGCAAGAGTTAAAAATTTCAAGGATATTTATGTGAATGTGACAGCACCAGGTATTAAGCCCACAAAAGGTGATTTAGTAGCCTATGATAAAACAGCAGATATAGCATTGATAAAAATAGATTATGATAATTTGGTACCAATAGAAATAGAGGAATGTAACAATTATAAAGAAGGGGAATTTATTGTATCAATAGGAAATGCTATGTCGGATAGTTATGTAGGCATATCTTTGCCTGGAGTAATAACATCAACGAATGATAAAGTAAAGGATGATAAAGGGAATGTATATTCAATAGTTCAAACTAATACAGTTATTAATAAGTTTAATGACGGTGGAGTGATATGTAATATGAATGGTAAGTTAATTGCCATGAATAGTAAGTTTATAGATAATAAGTTTGGTGAAGATGACTTGAGTTTCGCTATAAGTGGAAATGAAGTTAGCCATATAGTAGAAAGATTAATAGAAAATACCGATATATTAGGAATAAATAGGGGAATTGCCTTGAGTGAAAAACAAGAAAATGTTAAAGGTGTATATGTTGCTACTGTAAAAGCTGGAGGAATTGCAGATAAAGCTGGAATAACTCCTACTGATATAATAATTAATATAAATGGGGTTGAAGTTGATAAACCGGAAGATATATATAAATTAGTTAAGGATAAAGACCCTGGTGATATTGTTAAAGGTACTATACTTCACGATGGAATAAAAACTAATATAGAGTTGGTCATGTAATAAAAAGAGATCATATGAAGATCTCTTTTATTTTTAGATATTTTGTACAGTTTAAATATAAAGTAACTTGGTTACTTTTTTATTTTTATTATAATTGGATATTTTAATAGTATAATATTATTTAGTATAATTATTTAAGATAATAATTGAAACAAAAGGAGAATAGGTATGTTTTTAATAGTTGGACTAGGAAATCCAGGGAAAGAATATGAAAATACAAGACATAATATTGGTTTTGATGCTATAGATAAAATTGCTGAAAAGTATAATATAGAATTAAATAGGATAAAATTTAAAAGTGTCTATGGAGAAGGATTCATAGGCGGTGAAAAGGTTATACTTTTAAAGCCTACAACATATATGAATTTAAGTGGAGAAAGTTTAAGGGCAATAATGGATTTTTATAAACTTTCTAATGAGGATGTTTTAGTGCTTTATGATGATATAAGTCTAGAAGTTGGAAGAATAAGAATAAGAGAAAAGGGTAGTGCAGGTGGACATAATGGTATAAAAAGCATAATTGCTCATTTAGGTTCTGATATTTTCTCTAGAATAAAAATAGGGGTAGGACAACCTAAATCTGATCTAGTTAATCATGTATTAGGAAAGTTCTCTAAAGAAGAAAGAGAAGTGTTGGAAGAAACTTTAAAGGCTGTTGTTGATTCGGTAGAAGTTATAATTAAGACTGATACTAAAGAGGCAATGAATAGATTTAATGGGTTTATACCAAATAAGAAGATTTAAGGATGGTGCGTAAAATGAGGTTGAGAGGGTTAATGGAACCCTTAATAAGTAGTGAAGAATTTATTGAGCTGGAATCATATATAAAAGGTGATAAACATCCTATAGAAATTGAAGGATTATCGGAATCAGGTAAATCCTATGTGATAAATGGAATATATGAAGTTAGTAACAAACCTGTTGTTATAATAACTAATAGCGATATGGAAGCTAAGAATTTATATGAAGATTTAAATTTATATTTAAGCAATGTATATTATTTCCCAGCTAAAGAAATAGTGTTTTATAATGTTGATGCAATTTCAGGAGATCTAAGATGGGCAAGGCTAAATGTAATAAAAGAAATATTATCAAATAATAAAAATATAATAGTAACATCAATTGATGCATTTGCAGCTAGATATACTCCAAAAGATCTTTTTAAAACACATACAGTTAGTATTAGTGTAGGTGATGAGGTTGATTTTAAGGAGTTATCTAAGATACTTGTTGAAGCAGGTTATGATAGAGTTGATGTTGTAGAGGGAAAAGGAGAGTTCTCACTTCGTGGAGGGCTCTTAGACTTGTTCCCTACAAATTCTATATATCCATATAGAATTGAATTGTTTGGTGATGAAATAGATTCTATAAGAACCTTTAATACAGAATCTCAAAGAAGTATTGAGAAAGTTAATTGTATCGAAGTTTTCCCTGCAAAAGAAATTATAATAGATGATGAAATTATAGATTATGCATTAAGTAACATTAGAGAAGAATTAGACTTAACATTAAAGAATAATAAGGATAAAGAAAGAGGTATTAAGTTAAATACTATTATTTCTAAGAACTTGGAAGAGCTAAGAGAAACTCATGATTTTGAAACTATAGATAGCTATTTACCATTGTTCTATAAGAAGAGTGAGAGTTTATTTGACTACTTAGAAGATTATATATTTGTTCTTGATGATAAGGTAAGATGTCTGGGTAAGTTAGATAGTACCTACTTAGAGTTTAATGAAAATTACTCTATTTTTCTTCAAAGGGGAGATATACTACCTTCTCAAGGAAAACTATTACTTGAGAAAGAAGAACTTATTGACTTATTAGAAGAAAAGATAAATATTACTATGGATGCAATTAATAAGGGAGGGGGATTCTTATCCCCTATAAGGAAGATAGAGATTAATTCTGCTATTTTGCATCATTATCAAGGTCAATTGGATTTGCTAATTGAAGATATTTTAAAGAAGAAAAAAGACGGATATAGAACAGTTATATTATCAGGTACACGAGTTAGAGGAGAAAGGCTCGTTTCTACACTTAGAGAAAGAGAAATAGAGAGTAGTTATAGAGATAATATTGAATCTATAGCATTAGGAGAAGTTGTTATAACATTTGGAAATTTATTAAAGGGATTTGAGTGCCCTAAGTATAAAACCTGCGTGATATCAGACAAAGAGGTATTTGGAGAAGCTAAAAGAAAGCTGTCTAAAAGCAAAAGTAAGAGCAAAGGTGTATCTAAAATAAAAAGCTTTGCTGAATTAAAACCTGGAGATTATGTAGTACATGTAAACCATGGAATAGGTGTATATAAGGGGATTAAACAAATAGAGGTTAGTGGACATAAGAGAGATTATCTAGATATTGTATATGATAAAGGTGATAAGTTATATGTGCCTGTTGATCAATTAGATTTAGTCCAAAAGTATATTGGAAGTGAGGGAAAATCCCCTAAAGTAAATAAACTAGGTGGAGCAGAGTGGCAAAAGGCTAAGAGTAAAGTTAAAAAATCTATCAATGAAATTGCAGAGGATTTAGTAAAACTTTATGCTGCAAGAGCTGCGGTTAAGGGATATAAATATTCAAAGGATACAGAATGGCAAATGCAGTTTGAGGATGAATTCCCGTTCCAAGAAACACCCGATCAACTATCATCAATAGAAGAAATTAAGAAGGATATGGAATCAGACAAACCAATGGATAGATTACTTTGTGGTGATGTTGGGTATGGAAAAACAGAGGTTGCTTTAAGAGCAGCATTTAAAGCTGTAATGGAAGGGAAACAAGTAGCATTTCTTGTTCCTACTACAATATTAGCTGAGCAGCATTATAAAAATATGATTAAGAGATTTTCAGATTTTCCAATTAAAATAGATATGGTAAGTAGATTTAGAACTACTAAGGAACAAAAAAGTACTTTGCAATCTGTAAAAGAAGGTAATGTAGATATTTTAGTTGGAACTCATAGATTGGTTTCTAAAGATATAGTATTTAAAGATCTAGGGCTATTAATAGTAGATGAGGAGCAACGATTTGGTGTTGCACAAAAAGAGAAAATTAAGAATCTAAAGAAGAATGTAGATGTTCTTACTTTAAGTGCTACCCCTATTCCGAGAACATTACATATGTCTTTAACTGGTGTTAGGGATATATCTGTAATAGAGACACCACCAGAGGAACGTTATCCTATACAAACTTATGTTGTTGAGCAGAATGATCAATTAATTCGAGATGCAATTATGAGAGAAATAGGTAGAGGTGGTCAAGTATACTTTGTATACAATAGGGTAGAGGATATTGAAAAAATAGCTAACTACATTAAAAATCTTGTTCCTGAAAGTAGAGTTGGAGTAGCTCATGGACAAATGACAGAAAGACAATTAGAAAAAGAAATGCTAGATTTTATGACTAATGAATATAATGTACTTGTATGTACAACTATAATTGAAACTGGAATTGACATTCAGAATGTAAATACAATTATTATATATAATGCAGATAAAATGGGATTATCTCAGTTATATCAGTTAAGAGGAAGAGTTGGTCGTTCTAATAGAATAGCATATGCTTACTTATTATATACAAAGGATAAAGTTTTAACTGAGGTTGCAGAAAAAAGGCTAAAAGCTCTTAAAGACTTTACTGAGTTAGGTTCGGGCTTTAAGATAGCTATGAGGGATCTTGAAATTAGAGGTGCTGGAAACATGATGGGATCTGCACAGCATGGACATATGGCTGCTATAGGATATGACTTGTATTGTAGAATGCTAGAAGATACAGTGAAACTAATTAAGGGTGATATTGATAAAGAACCTATAGAGACAACGGTGGACTTAAAAGTTGATGCATATATTCCATCATCATATATAGAAGATGAGATGCAAAAAATAGAAGTATATAAAAAGATTGCAGCTATAGAAAGCATAGACGAGTATATGGATATAAAAGAGGAGCTAGAGGATAGATATTCAGATATTCCAGATCCTGTTTATAACTTAATGGATATTGCATACATAAAGAGTAGAGCTAAGTTATTATCCATAGAAGAAATAAAAGAAAGCGTAAATGATGTTAGCTTTAGATTCCAAGCAGGAGACAGTGATTACGAGAAGATATTTAAAATAATAATAGAGAAGTATAAAGATAGTATAATGCTGAAGTTTGGGGAAGCACCATCCTTTATATTTAAGCTAAAAGATCAAAAGAAAGAAAACATGTTAGCTTTCTTTAAAGAGATGTTAGAAAATTTAATAAAAAATAAATAAATACAGAAGGTATTTGTATTTGAAATGACACATTAATATTGTATACTTATACTGTATAAATTTTACTTAATAAAGAGAAAAGTGAGGGAATAGCTTTGAATAAGATAAAAAGGTATGTGACTATGGCTGTAGCCGGTATAATGATGTTTTCTTTAGCTGGATGTAATATGATAGAAAGAACACCAGAATCAAAAAGAAAAGTTGTATTAGCTAAGGTTAACAATGAGAAGATTACAAGAGGAGATTTAGATGATTCTATGAAATCAACATTAGAGTATCTAAAGACTCAATATGGAGAAGACTTTGAAACTAATGAAGATATAAAAGAAGATTTAAAATCTGCTAGAGAAGAAGAATTAGATTTTATGGTACTTAGAGCTTTACTTGTACAATATGGTAAAGATAATAACTTGCTTATGACTGATGAAGAAGCTAAAAAGAAACTTGATGAGCAAATACAAGCGTTAATAAAGGTAGCAGGAAGTAAAGAAGCTTATGAAAAAGAAATAAAATCATCTTATGGAATGACAGTAGAAGAATATGAAGCATTTCTTAAGGAGATAGTTATTGCAAGTGATGTTAATGACAAGTTAAGAGAAGAAGTTAGTAAAGATGTAACAGTTTCGGATGAAGAGATAAGTGAATATTATGAAAAGAATAAGGCGTCAAAATATACAACAAAAGCAGGTGCTGATACTTATAATATATTATTAGATTCTGAAGAAAAGGCTAAGGAAGTAAGAGCTCAAATTAAAAATCTAGATGATTTTAAAAAGCAAGCAGATACTTATAACACAGATTCTACAAAAGGCAAAGGTGGATATTTAGGCTGGGTAGAATATGAAAATAGCGGAATGGTGGAAGAGTTTGATGCAGCATTTAAGAAGTTAAAGAATGGAGAAATATCTCAACCAGTAAAATCTAAGTTTGGATGGCATTTAATAACTGTTGCAAATGTTCAAGGGGAAGAAAAAGTAAAAACTCTAGAGGAAGTTAAAAAAGAAGTTAGTGAAGCTATTAAATCAGAGAAAGTAACTGAAGCTTATAATAAAAAGATTGAAGAGTTAAAGAAAGAATATAATGTAAAAACTTATACTGATAGATTTTAATAGATAGGAAAAGTAGGGAAACTAATCCCTACTTTTTTTATTTATATAAATATTGGCTATATGTGAATAAAATTTCTAAGAAGTCAAATAATAATAGTGCTACAAATTAATTAGTTTTTTAAGGAGGTCAATTTTAATAATGAAAGCTACAGGAATTGTAAGACGTATTGATGATTTAGGTAGAGTTGTTATACCAAAAGAAATAAGAAGAACTTTAAGAATTAGAGAAGGGGATCCATTAGAGATATTTACAGATAGAGAAGGTGGAGTAATATTAAAGAAATATTCTCCAATAGGAGAATTAACAGATTTCTCAAAGGAATATGCAGAAAGCTTACAACAAGCTATAGGACATATTGTTTTAATATCTGATAAGGATGCTTTCATATCTGCTAGTGGTGGACCAAAGAAAGATTACATAGAAAGAAAAATAAGTAATGAGTTAGAAAAGATAATGGATGATAGAAAAACAGTTCTTCTTGGAGAAGGAGGAGATAAAATAATTCCATTACATAATGATGATGATGGAGCAGAAGAAAAATATGTTTCACAAGTTATTTCTCCTATAATAGCAGAAGGAGATGCTATAGGTGCTGTAGTCATATTATCTAAGCAAGCAGGAGAAAAGTTAGGTGAATTAGAAATAAAGTTAGCAGAAACTGCTTCTGCGTTCCTTGGAAAGCAAATGGAACAGTAATCTTTTTATATCCTGAATAAAAATAATGTAAATAAACAGTAATAATACCTCTAAGCTTGAAATAAAAATAATTAGTACCATGTAAAGTTTGGAGGTATTTTATGAAAAAACAATCTTTAATAAAAGGTAGCCTTATATTAGGTATAGCTGGAATATTGACAAGGTTCTTAGGGTTATTTTTTAGGTGGCCATTAGTTATGCTAATTGGAGATGAAGGGATAGGATATTATCAATTATCGTATCCATTATATATGTTTTTTGTTGCAATGGCATCAGGCGTTCCTATAGCTATGTCTAAACTAATATCTGAAAGAAATGCAGTTGGAGATGTTAAGGGTGGTTTTGAAATAGTAAAAGAATCATCTATGCTTATGCTTATTCTTGGGACAGGCACATCTTGTATATTATTTCTTTTTGCACGTCCAATTATGAGTATTTTAGAATGGAGACCAGAAGCATATTATTCGCTTATAGGAATTTCATTTGCACCAGTAATAATTTCTATTATGACTGTATTTAGAGGATACTTTCAGGGGTTGCAAAATATGACTCCATCAGCAATATCTCAAATTTTAGAGCAAATTGGTAGAGTTGTAGTTGGAGTTGGATTAGCGATAGTATTAAGACCAAGAGGTATTGAATACTCGGCAGGTGGAGCAGCATTTGGAGCTGCTGCTGGAGGCCTTATAGGAAGTGTTTATTTAGGTTTTAAATATATGCGAGTTAAAAGGAGTTATGGAATAAAAAAGATAAAAAGTAATCCTGAGGTGTTAAATAGAATATTAAAAATGGCTATACCAATTTCACTAGGGGCTACTGTTGGCTCTATAATGAGTTTGATTGATTCTATACTAGTGCCACAAAGGTTGAATAGTGCAGGTTTTTCCGGTCAGCAGGCAACTATATTATATGGACAATTAACAGGTAAGGCATCTGTTATCGTAAATATTCCACTAACTTTATCTATGGCTCTTTGTACATCTTTAATTCCTATAATTGCAGAGTGCTATTTTTTAAGAAAACAAGGAGAAGTAAGAAATAAGATTAATTTATCATTGAAACTTTCATCAGTTATAGCAGTACCATGTTTTTTTGGACTTTTCTTTATGGCAGAGCCTATAATGAAGTTTATATTTCCTGGAAGGTTTGATGGGGTAGATATTCTAAAATACTTATCTATATCTATACCATTTATCATAGTGACTCAAACAACTACATCCATATTACAAGGAGTTGGATCATATATTCTTCCTGTAATAAATTTATTTATTGGATGTATTGTAAAAGTAATATTAACAGTAGTTTTAGTAGCTATTCCGGAGTTAAATATATATGGAGCTGTAATTGCCTCTATAGGAGCTTATATAGTTTCTACATTACTTAACTTGATTACTATGAAGGTTAAGCTTGGAAGTAATATAGAGCTGTATAACAATTTTATAAAGCCAGGATATGCAGCTAGTTTAATGATTGTAGTAGTAATATTAACATATAACTTTTTATATAGAAATACAATGAGCAATAGTATATCATGCTTACTATCTATATCTTTAGGTGCTATAATATATGGCATAGGTATATTTGCACTAAGAGTATTTAGTGTAGATGATGTGAAAAATAGGATAAGAAAGAAAGCTTAATAATATATAAAAAGGAGAGAATCTAATGATTAAGATAGTTGGATTAGGACCTGGAGCACCAGAAGCATTAACTATAGGGGCTGTAGATGCTATTAGAAAGAGTAATAATGTATATTTTAGAACAGAGAAGCATCCTACAGTAGAATATATAAAAGAACAAGGAATTGATTTTAAAACTTGTGATTATTTTTATGAAAGCTCAGAAAGCTTTGATGAAGTGTATAAGAGAATTTCAGAAAATATAATAGAAGAATACAATAAAACTGGAGAGTTAGTTTATGCTGTTCCAGGGCATCCTTTAGTAGCTGAGAAATCAGTATTTAACTTGATTGAGTTGTGTGAAAAAGCATCAATTGAATATAGTATTTTACCAGCTGTTAGTTTCATAGATGCAATGATGGATAGATTAAAGATAGACCCTATAAATGGATTAAAGGTTATAGATGCATTTGATATAAAGAATCAAGTTCTAGATAAAAGAATAGGAACAATAATAACTCAGGTATACAATCAATTGATAGCTTCAGAAGTTAAACTAGCATTAACAGAATACTATGATGATGAGACTGAAATTATATATTGTAGGGCAGCAGGTATAGAGGGTGAAGAAAGCATAAGAAACATACCTTTATATGAGTTAGATATGCAAGAGGACATAGATTATTTAACATCTATATATATTCCTAAGGATTTAAATAATAAAAAGGATATATATGATTTGATTCAGATAATAGATACATTAAGGGGTGAGGATGGTTGTCCTTGGGATAGGGAGCAAACTCATGAGTCTATAAAAAAAGCTATTATAGAAGAAAGTTATGAAGTAGTTGATGCAATAGATAAGGAAGAGGATAATGCTTTAATAGAGGAACTTGGAGATGTACTATTACAAGTTGTTTTTCACTCAGCAATAGGAAAAGAAGATGGATATTTCAACTTTAATGATATAGTAGAAGGTATTTGTAATAAGATGGTATATAGACATCCTCATGTGTTTGGAGATAGTCATGTGAATACGTCAAGTGAAGTTTTATTAGAATGGGAAGATCTTAAAAAGAAAGAAAAGAATATTGAAAGTGTAACAGAAGATTTAGAAGGTATAGCGAAAGCGCTTCCTGCATTAATAAGAGCTGAAAAGATTCAAAAGAAGGCAAGTAAAGTAGGGTTTGATTGGAATGAAGTAGAAGAAGCTGTGAAAAAAGTAAGAGAAGAGATAAATGAATTAATTGAAGTATATAATAGTGAAAATAAGGCAAAAATAGTAGAAGAAGTTGGAGATTTGATTTTTGCTTGTGTAAATGTAAGTAGGTTTTTAAAAGTGGATAGTGAAGAAGCTTTAAATTTAACAAGTGATAAATTTATTCGAAGATTTAATTATATTGAAACAAAGGCAAAATCCATGAATATTAAATTAGAAGAAATGACATTAGAAGAGATGGATAAGTTATGGGAAGAGGCAAAAAAACTAGAAAAATAACCTATCGGAGAAGGAATTTATATATTTATGGAGAATAATATAGTTTATTAGTGCTATACCACGTATAAGCATATAATTATGTATCATTTGACTAACTATACAAAAAATACAAAAAATGTATAGACGAGTTAAAAAAGAGGTTATATAATAAGGTAATGTAAGTATAGTACATAAGAGCAGTTAGAAATAATAACTGTATTTTAAGGAGGATGTAATCGTGAATAAATCAGAATTAATCGCTAGCATGGCTGAAAAGTCAAAATTAACTAAGAAGGATGCTGAAGTTGCTTTAAAGGCTTTCATAGAAAGTGTTGAAGAAGCTTTAGAAAAGGGAGAAAAGGTTCAATTAGTTGGATTTGGTACTTTCGAAACTAGAGAAAGAGCAGCTAGAGAAGGAAGAAACCCAAGAACTAAAGAAGTTATAAAAATAGCAGCATCAACAGTTCCTGTATTTAAGGCTGGTAAAGAATTCAAAGAAAAAGTTAATAAGTAATTAATAAGAACCCGAGATTTCTCGGGTTCTTTTAGAATAAAAAAGGAGAAGTTAATGTGAGATTAGATAAATATCTTAAAGTATCAAGAATAATAAAAAGAAGAACAGTTGCAAAAGAAGCTTGTGAAAGTGGAAGGGTTACTATTAATGGCAAGGTTGCTAAGCCATCTACAGATGTAAAAGAAGATGACATAATAGAAATAAGTTTTGCAAATAAAGTATTAAAAGCAAAGATAATAAATATAGCCCAACATGTAAAGAAGGAAGTAGCAAAAGACATGTACATAATTATAGAAGGAGAAGAAGATAAAGAGTAGTAAATTAGAATAAAGAACTTTTCTTATTCATATATTTTATTAGAATGTTTAGGAGGAGAAGTGTATGGAAGAAGAAAGAAAAAGTTCTTTATCTTTAGAGGATAGAAAAAAACTTACATTATCAGGAGTGTTAGAAGTAGTTAACTTTGATGATGAAAAAATATCTTTAAATACTATATTGGGGAATCTTGCTATTAAAGGTGAGGGGTTAAAAATGAATAAGCTTGATGTTCAAAATGGAGATGTGATTATTATGGGATACATATCATCTATGATTTATAGCGGTAAAGATGGTAAGAAGAGTAAAGAAAGTATAATTAAAAAGATTTTTAAGTAGAAAATATGCCGTTACAGTTAAATATTCAAGTTAATATAGTAATATATAGTTTGCTAGCCGGTGTTTTGACTGGAATACTTTTTGATGCATATAGGTTAATAAGAGGATATAAGATTCCAAAAGTAATAGTAGTTGTGGAAGACTTATTATTTTGGGCACTATGTGCATTAGTAGTATTTACTTTTTTATTATATACAAATTATGCTTTTCTAGGTCCATATGTATATATCTTTATTGGAATAGCAATTGCGGTTTATATCAAATTTATAAGTCCCCATATATTAAAAACAGAGAGAACCATAGGAAAAAAAATCTCAAAATCATTAAGAGTGAGTGCTAAGAACTTTATTTATCCATTTAAGATATTTATGTCAAAAATGGGAAATAAAAATAAGTAACTATAGAAAAATTACTTGAATAAAGTAACTATAGTGATTACAATATATTTATAGAATTTGAATGAGGTGCTATGGATGAAAAGGAGGTTAACTATAAAAAATTTAATATTAGTAGTGCTTGTAGCAATTTTCATTTTTAGTTTTGTTAGGCAAGAAAAAGCTATGAGAAGAATTGAAAAGGAGAGAGTTGCGAAAGAAGCTCAGTTGGAGTATTTAAAGAATAAACAAGAGAGGCTGCAAGAAGAGCATGATAAAGCACAGTCTAATGAGTATCTAGAGCAGTTGGCGAGGGAAAGACTTAATATGATAAAGAAAGGTGAAACCTCTGTAGAACAACAAAAGAAAGCTGACTCAAATTCTCAAAATTAGGTTATTATATTAATAACATATATTATTATTTATTTATATTTAAGGAGGAGTCTTATAAACATGACCTTGGCGACAGGAAACATATTAGAAGGAACAGTGGTAAACATCACAAATTTTGGAGCCTTTGTGGAGGTAGAAGGAAAAACTGGATTAGTTCATATATCTGAAGTAGCAGACTCATTTGTAAAGGATATTAGACAACATTTAAATGAACAAGATAAAGTTAAAGTTAAAGTCATTTCCATTGATGATAACGGAAAAATTAGTTTATCGATAAAACAAGCTAATGTTCAAAAGAAGTCAGTTAGACCTGCTGAATTCGATTGGGGAACTGATAAATCAAGTAAGCCTAATTCTGCAAATTTTGAAGATAAGATATCAAAGTTTTTAAAAGATAGCGAAGAAAAAATGCAAGATGTGAAAAAACATCAAGAATTCAAAGGTAAGAATAGTAAGAATAGATCGTAAGATATTGTTTATATAATTAATATAAATTAATAAAGCAAGCTCTCTAATTTAGGTAGAGTGCTTGTTTTTATTATTTGATTAAATAATAAAAAAAAGAATGTAAAAAGATGTTGACAGTATATTAATCATGCTTTATAATAAGTCTTGTCGTTGAGAACGGCATATGAAAGCTAAGCCGAAGTGGCGGAACTGGCAGACGCACAGGACTTAAAATCCTGCGGTGGTTAAACACCGTACCGGTTCGATTCCGGTCTTCGGCACCAATCTTTCATAATATAATATCGCGGGGTGGAGCAGTTGGTAGCTCGTCGGGCTCATAACCCGAAGGTCGTAGGTTCAAGTCCTGCCCCCGCAACCATAACGTGGCGGAATAGCTCAGCTGGCTAGAGCATTCGGTTCATACCCGAAGGGTCGTAGGTTCAAGTCCTATTTCCGCTACCACGTATGCCGAAGTGGCGGAACTGGCAGACGCACAGGACTTAAAATCCTGCGGTGGTTAAACACCGTACCGGTTCGATTCCGGTCTTCGGCACCAAAAAAGATCTAAGATATTCTTAGGTCTTTTTTTATTATAAATTTTTAGATAGGGTTAAATCCATAATAGTTAAACTATATTGCGGTTTATCATATAAAGAATAATTCTATGATACTGGGAATAAAAATATTCATATCAACTTCTATCAATAAAATACAAAGATGCTTCATTAATGACAAAATTAAAAAAAAAGTAAAATTCTTTAAGAAATGAGATATAGGCTTGTTTAATAAGAAAAACTGATTAATAATTCTAGATTAATAAGTTGAGTAAATTGGAGATAAAAAAAAGAAAAGTAAGAATAATAAAAGTAAATGTCCTACGAAAAAATAAAATAAGGTCCAATAAGTGACATATATCGTAAAGTGGGTGGTGATATAATTTATTTACAATTTATGTAAATAAGGAGAGGTGACTTATGCAGTATGGACTAAAGGTGGAGAATTATAAGAGAGTAAATGATAAGAAAAGGGTTCTAGTAAATGAAAAAGAAAACATTTTAAGTTATCTGACTATATTATTAGCATCAATTTTAATTAGTAGAGTTACGTTGCTTTTGAATAGAGGAGATATAAATGGAATGGCTCCATTTGGTATAGCATTTTTAATATCCATAGGAACTTTAAAAGATATAAAGAAGTATTTAATAGCTAGCGTTGGAGTTGCCATTGGGTATATGACTATATTAAATATTGCTGGTGAAAGATATATAAATTTAGTAGTATCAGCTGTAGTTTTATTTGTATATATCACAAGCTATATATTAGAGAAAAGAATAAAAGATACTGAGTTCTTTATAGCTGCATTTATAGGATTTGTTTTTTGTGGCCTCTTTATAAATAAGTATACATTAGGTGTTAACATAACGTTAGCGTTGATAAATACTATAGTTGTAGTTCCTATATCATTTGTTCTTAGATATGGGATTAAGTGTTTAGATGAGTTTAAAGATAATTACTTGTTTACGATAGAAGAAGTGATTAGTGCTGGAATACTTATATGCTTGATAATTTCTGGTATAGGAAATTTGAGTATATTAAATATTGAATTAAGAAATATAATATCATATTTATTAATTTTGATTATAGCCTATGCTGCTGGAGGGACTTATGGTGCAGCTATTGGTGTAACAATGGGTATTATAGTTGGATTAAGTTCCGGAGACATGATGCTAGGTGTAGCAATGTATAGCTCCATAGGATTAATAGCGGGAGTGTTTAAGGATACTGGAAGAGTGTTTTCGTTTTTAGCATATTTTATTATGTATATAGCTCTAGCTCTATACTCTGATAATTTATATATAGCATCAGTAGTTGAAGTGATAATTTCAGGAATGATTTATATTGCTATTCCTAAAAAGGTGTATTATAAAATTGAGTTAGAATTAAATTGTGATAGAAAAACTGATAGTATAAATAATATATCCTTAGACGAAATTAGAGAAGAAATGTTTAATAAGGTAAAGCAAGTGAAAATAGTACTCAATTCCGTATCCGATGCTCTTAAGGTACCTAGGGGAAATACTAATCTTGTTTTTAATAAGAAGGGAACAGAATTAACAGAAAACTTGGTAGGTAGGGTTTGTGGTGACTGTGTAAGAAGACAAATATGTTGGAATCGTGAATTTACTTCTACATTTAACTCTTTTCAAACCTTATTAGAAAACTGTGAAGGGAAAAAGATGAGTTTTCCATTAGAGTTGGAGAAAAAGTGTAAAAAGAAGTTTGAGTTAATAAAGGGAGCGGAAAAGATTATTGATAATTCTAAGGGCGAAGAGGCTCTAAAGGGAAAATTAGAAGAAGGTAGAATGATGATAGCTTCTCATATTGATAATATGTCTAAGTCTGTTGATAAGGTTTTGTTAGATCTTAATAAAGAAGTGGAAGTTGATTATGAGATAAAAAAGTTAATTAAGAAGGCCTTTAGTAAAGTTTCTATTGAATATAAAAAAGTATATTGTTATAGAGATGTTGATGGAAGAAGTAAAATTAAGATTACAATGAACAATTGTTGTGGCAGTAAGTATTGCTATAAAAAGATTTTGCCTATAATAAATAATGTCATGAGAAAACCTATGACTATATCAGGGGAAGGGTGTTGTATAAATCCTAAAGACAATGAGTGTAATATAATATTTGAAGAAATGCCTAAGTTTTTTGTAAGGTCATATGGTGCTGTAAAGTCCAAAGATGGGGAAGAATACAGTGGAGATTCCTACAGCTTTGGGAAAAGTGTAGGTGGCTCATATGTAACTATACTAAGTGATGGTATGGGGTCAGGACCTGATGCTGGAAGAGAAAGTAATGCAACTGTTTCTTTGGTAGAGCAGTTTTTGGAAGCTGGACTATCTAAAGAAACGGCAGTTGATATGATTAATTCTATAGTTGCTTTAAAGTTTGATGAAGATGAAAAATTTTCTACACTAGATTTGAATGTTGTAGATTTATATTCTGGGAAGGTAGACTTCATAAAGATTGGAGCAGTGGCAAGTTTTATAAAAAGGAGTAATTCTGTTGAGGTTATAGAAAGTAATATGCCGCCTTTTGGGTTGTTGGATAGTATGGATTTAGATGAAGTTAAAACTAATGTAAGTAATGGAGATTTGATTATTACATTAAGTGATGGTGTTTTAGATATAGATAAGAAAAATGTTGGTGTATATAGCTGGATGAAAGAGTTTTTAGAAGGCGCATCAAAAGACCCTAAACAGTTGGCTGAAGATATTATAAATAAGTCTAAAGAATTAAGTGGTGATATATGTAATGATGATATGACTGTGGTTGTGTCTAAGGTATATTCTATGTACTAATTTTTAAGAGTTAAATAGCGGACTGATAAGGTCTGCTATTTTAATTTTTTTAATATAAAGGTAAAATAGTAGGTATAGTATTTTTTAAAAAGAGGTATTAATTGATGAGCGTGGAGAAACGAGTATTAGAATATATATTAGAAAATAAATTGTTACAAGAAAAAGAAAAAGTTGTTGTTGGAGTGTCAGGAGGGCCTGATTCTATATGTTTGTTAGAGGTATTATATAAGTTACAAAATCAGCTAGAAATAGAACTGGTTGTAGCTCATATTAATCATATGCTAAGAGGAGAAGAGGCTAATGAAGATGAAAAGTACGTAAATGATTTTTGTGTGGAAAGAGGTATAGAAGTTTACTCAAAGAGAATAAATATAAATGAATTTGCGAAAAAACAAAGAATGTCAACTGAAACTGCAGGTAGAGAAGCTAGATATCAATTTTTTAGAGAAGTTATGAAAAAAACTAATTCTAATAAAATTGCTACTGCTCATAATGCAAATGATCAAGTTGAAACTATATTCATGAGAATTATGAGAGGAACTGGATTAGAAGGATTAACAGGAATTTCGGTGAAAAGAGACAGCATATATATAAGGCCGATTTTGTTTTTACAAAGAGAAGAAATAGAATGGTATTGTGAAAAAAATAATTTAAATCCAAGAATTGATAAAAGCAATATGGAACGTAATTATAGTAGAAATAAAATAAGGTTAGATATAATTCCATATATGAAAGAAAATTTTAATTCTGATTTAGTAACAGTTATAAATAGGATGGCAGATACTCTGAAAGAAGATAATGAGTTAATAGAGAGTGTTATAGATGAGTATTTGTTTAAGTATTGTAAGGTTGAAAAAGACTATCTTATTATAAGAAGTGATATTATTGCTTGTAAAAGTGTAATAATAAATAGAGTTATTAGGAAGGCTACTTCTATTATAAGTGGAAGTGGATATAATATAGAAGCTAAGCATATTGCTAGTATAAGAAAGCTTTTAAATCTAGGTACCAATAAACGAGTAGATTTACCAAATGGTTTATATGCAGAGAATGTTTATGGAGACATTTATTTAAGAAAGATGGAAAGTAAGGAAGATAAATACTGCCAAGAGGTAGTGATTAATAAAGATGATATAGAAAGTGAATTTAGCTTTGGGGCGTATTCTATTAAGTTTGAAGTTTTAGAAAATGTAAAAAATATAAAGTTTGCTGATAATAGTTTTATAAAGTATTTTAATTATGATAAAATTAATGGTAATATTATCATTAGAACCAGGAAAAATGGAGACAAAATGATTCCTCTAGGAATGAATGGTAGGAAGAAAATAAAAGATATATTCATAGATAGTAAGGTTTCAGTAAGTCAACGAGATATAGTACCTATTATTCAATTTGATGATGAGGTTGCTTGGTTAGTAGGGTTAAAGGTGTCTAATGAATATAAAGTAACAAAAGATACTAAAAAGTTACTAAAAATAACTGTAATGGAAAGGAATTAAGAGGATGAGGGAAGATGTTAAAGAAATACTATTTAGTGAAGAACAAATTAGTGATAAGGTAAAGGAACTTGCAAATAGAATTAGTTGCGATTATAAAGATAAGAACTTGTTAGTAGTTGGTGTGTTAAAAGGATCAGTTTTGTATGCAGCTGAATTAATAAAGAATATTACAGTTCCATGTGAAATTGATTTTATGGCTGTATCTAGTTATGGGAACTCTACTGAGACATCAGGTGTTGTTAGAATATTAAAGGATTTAGATCACAGTATAGAAGGAAAAGATATTTTAATAGTAGAGGATATAGTTGATAGTGGGGTAACATTAGATTATTTGTTAAAGTATTTAAAAGCTAGAAAGGCAAATAGTATAAACATAACTACATTGTTAAATAAAGAAGCAAGAAGAAAAGTGGATATTGATGTGAAATATGTTGGGTTTGAAGTCCCTGATGAATTCATAGTTGGATATGGAATAGATTATGCAGAAAAGTATAGGAATCTACCTTTTATAGGAATATTAAAACCAGAGGTATATGAAAGATAGAATATAAATATAATTGTATAAAAAAATAGCGTATGTTAAAATTTAAAATAACTAGAAGAGAGGGGGGCTTTGAATGGCGAATAAAAAGAATTCAAGCTCAGCTTTATGGATAATAGTACTATTTGTTCTGGTATTTGCTGCTTTTACTATTTGGCAAACTAAAGGAACAACTGATAGTATTCCATTTAGCTTATTTCAAGAAAAGTGGAAAAGTAACGAAATTGAGAGTATAGTAATAAGACAAGATAAGATGCAAGTTCAAGGTAAAACTCGAGATAATAAGATATTTACTACTAATGCTCCAGATGAGATGATAAACTCATTATTAAAAGATAGTCCAAGAAGTGATGTTAAAATTGAATATGAAGCTCCATCTAATAATGTAGCGTGGTTAAGTATAATACCTGTGGTATTATTGGTGGTTCTGTTTTTAGTGTTTTTATTTGTATTTACACAACAATCTCAAAGTGGAGGTGGCGGAAGAGGGGTAATGAACTTTGGAAAAAGTAGAGCTAAAATAGCCTCTCCTGATGCTAAAAAAGTAACATTTAAGGATGTTGCAGGTGCTGATGAAGAAAAAGCTGAATTAGAGGAAATTGTTGATTTTCTAAAGCTTCCTGCTAAATATATAGAAATGGGAGCAAGAATTCCTAAGGGAGTGTTACTAGTTGGGCCTCCTGGTACAGGTAAGACGTTATTAGCAAAAGCTATAGCTGGAGAAGCTGGAGTTCCGTTCTTTAGTATATCTGGTTCTGACTTTGTTGAAATGTTTGTAGGTGTTGGAGCTTCTAGAGTTAGAGATTTATTCCAAGAAGCTAAGAAGAATGCACCATGTATTGTTTTTATAGATGAAATTGATGCAGTAGGTAGACAAAGAGGTGCTGGCTTAGGTGGCGGTCATGATGAAAGAGAGCAAACTTTAAATCAGTTACTTGTTGAAATGGATGGATTTGGAGTTAATGAAGGAATAATAATGATAGCTGCAACTAACAGACCAGATATTTTAGACCCTGCTCTATTAAGACCAGGCAGATTTGATAGACAAATTGTTGTAGGTGCACCAGATGTAAAGGGAAGAGAAGAAATTTTAAAGGTTCATACAAAGAAAAAGCCTCTTAGCGAAGATGTTAATCTTGAAGTGTTAGCAAAGAGAACACCAGGATTTAGTGGGGCTGACTTAGAAAATCTTTCAAATGAAGCAGCTTTACTATCTGTAAGAAGAAGTAAGAAGCAAATTGGCATGCTTGAGATGGAAGAAGCTATTACAAGAGTAATAGCTGGACCTGAAAAGAAGAGTAGAGTTATAAGTGAACATGATAGAAAATTAACTGCTTATCATGAGGCAGGTCATGCTGTTGTTATGAGATTATTGCCTAATGCAGATCCTGTTCATGAAATATCTATAATACCAAGAGGTAGAGCTGGTGGTTATACAATGCATCTTCCAACAGAAGATAGAGCTTATACATCAAAGTCTAGACTTAAAGATGAGATGGTAGGATTGTTAGGTGGAAGAGTTGCTGAACACCTAATTTTAGGAGATATAAGTACTGGGGCTAAAAATGATATTGATAGAGCTAGTGATATTGCAAGAAGTATGGTAATGGAATATGGTATGAGTGATAAGATTGGTACTATATCCTATGGATCAGATCAAAATGAAGTTTTCTTGGGTAGAGATCTAGGAAGAGGAAGAAATTTTAGCGAAGAAGTCGGAGCTAAAATTGACAAAGAAATTAAAGCTTTAATAGATGAAGCTTATAATAAAGCTGAAACTTTATTAAAAGAGAATATAGAGAAACTTCATGCTGTTGCAGGTGCTTTATTAGAAAAAGAAAAGCTTGAAGGTCAAGAATTCTTAAAAATATTTGATAATGCTGATAAAACAGATAATTTAGCATAATAAAAAAGTGTCGAGTTTATCGGCACTTTTTATATTGTACGAAAGTTAATTTTATAATAATAATATAAATCATAAAATTTAGGTATAAATACGAATAATAATGTAAGAACAATATTAAATGTACGAAAAATATTTCAAAAAAATATAGTCAATGGTATAATCTTAATATGAACTTTATAATAAGGAGGAAAATAGTAGTGAAAAGTGATATTCAAATAGCTCAAGAAGCTAAAATGGAACCTATTATAAAAATTGCGCAAAAATTAAATTTAACAGAAGATGATATAGAGTTATATGGTAAGTATAAGTGTAAAATAGGATTAGATGTACTGAATAATAATAAATCTAAAGAGGGAAAATTAGTACTTGTTACAGCAATAAATCCAACACCAGCGGGTGAAGGAAAGTCCACAGTTACAGTGGGACTTGGTCAAGCGTTGTGTAAAAAAGGGAGAAATGCAGTTATTGCGTTAAGAGAACCTTCTTTAGGTCCTGTTTTTGGCATAAAAGGGGGAGCAGCTGGAGGGGGATATTCTCAAGTTGTTCCTATGGAGGATATAAATTTACATTTTACTGGAGATATGCATGCAATAACAGCAACAAATAATTTATTATGTGCTGCTATAGATAATCACATACATCAAGGGAATCTTTTAAGAATTGATTCAAGAAGAATTGTATTTAAAAGAGTTATGGATATGAATGATAGAGCGCTTAGAAATGTAATCGTGGGGATGGGCGGTAAAGTAAACGGGTTTGTAAGAGAAGATGGATTTATGATAACTGTTGCATCAGAAATAATGGCGATTCTTTGTTTGGCTTCTGATTTAAATGACTTAAAAGAAAGAATGGGTGAGATTGTTGTAGCTTATGACTTAGATGGAAATCCGGTTTATGCTAAACAATTAGAAGTAGAAGGTGCTATGGCATTATTAATGAAAGATGCAATAAAACCTAACTTAGTTCAAACCTTAGAAAATACTCCTGCTATAATACATGGAGGGCCTTTTGCAAACATTGCTCATGGATGTAATTCAGTCATAGCTACTAAATTGGCGTTAAAGCTTGGTGATATAGTTGTTACAGAAGCTGGATTTGGAGCAGACCTAGGTGCAGAAAAGTTTTTAGATATAAAGTGTAGATATGGTGGATTAAATCCAAATTGTGTAGTGGTTGTTGCTACCATTAGAGCTTTGAAACATCATGGTGGTGTTTCAAAAGAGGAATTAAATACACCTAATGTTGAGGCTCTATCAAAAGGGATAGTTAATTTAGAAAAACAAATTGAAAATATCAAGAAGTATAATGTTCCTGTTGTTGTAGCTATAAATAAGTTTTTAACAGATAGCAATGATGAAGTTAAGTTTGTAAAAGATTATTGTAACAATATTGGTGTTAAGGTGGCTCTTTCTGATGTTTGGGCAAAAGGAGGAGAAGGTGGATTAGAATTAGCTGATATAGTAGAAGATGTTCTAGAAAATGAAAAGTCTGATTTTAAACCAATATACGATGTTGAAAAAAGTATAGAAGAGAAAGTGCTAACAATAGCTAAAGAGATATATGGAGCAGATGGAGTTCAATACAGTGCAGCAGCTAAGAGGCAAATAAAAGAACTAGAGAAGTTTGCATTAGATAAGCTTCCTATATGTATGGCAAAAACTCAATACTCTTTATCTGATAATCCGTCATTATTGGGTAGACCAAGTGGATTTGATATAACTGTAAAGGAAGTAAAAGTTTCAAATGGTGCAGGATTTATTGTGGTATTAACAGGAGATGTAATGACAATGCCAGGATTACCAAAAGTTCCTGCCGCAAATAAAATGGATATATTAGAAAATGGAGAGATAGTAGGGTTATTCTAATGGTAAGCAATGTTTATGGTGTTTTAATATACTTGACAAATTATGTTGGCTTGCTAAAATTATATTGTTAAATTTAAGTTATTTTACTGAAATAAAGGCAGCTTTTAATAGCTGCTTTTAATTATATTAAAGGGGTGCTTTTATGATTTTACTTGTTGATGTTGGTAACACTAATATAGTACTTGGTGTACATAAAGATAATGAGTATATAGCAAGTTGGCGTATTTCAACTGATCCTAATAAAACATCGGATGAATACGGAATACAAGTTATGCAATTATTTTCCCAAAACAATTTAGATGCAAAAGAAGTTAAGGGGATAATTATATCATCAGTTGTTCCTAATATTATGCATTCTTTAGAGAATATGATAAGAAAGTGTTTTTCTATTGAACCTATAATAGTAGGTCCTGGAATAAAAACTGGAATAAATATTAAATATGATAATCCTAAAGAGGTTGGGGCAGATAGAATAGTAAATGCTGTTGCAGCATGTGAAAGACATAAAAGACCTGTTATAATAATAGATTTTGGTACTGCAACAACTTTTTGTGCATTAACAAGGAGCGGAGACTACTTAGGTGGATGCATTGTACCTGGAATAAAGATATCATCTGATGCTTTATTTGAAAGAGCTGCTAAGTTGCCTAGAGTTGAGTTGGAGTTGCCAGAACAACTAATTTGCAAAAATACTATTTCTAGTATGCAAGCAGGTATATTATATGGTTATATTGGTCAAGTTGAATATATAGTATCTAAAATGAAAAATGAAATGATGAGAAAAAATAGCGAGGAACCATATGTAATTGCAACAGGTGGTTTAGCTAAGTTGATATTTAAAGAAACTGATGCAATAGATGAAGTAGATGATGATTTAACATTAGAAGGTTTAAAAATACTATATTATAAAAACAAGGAGTAATTAAGATGAAGATAAGTAATCTGGTCTTTGATAACAATGTATTTTTAGCACCTATGGCCGGGGTTACTGATATTTCCTTTAGGGGATTATGCAAAGAAATGGGCTGTGGATTAGTAACAACAGAAATGGTTAGTGCGAAAGCATTACACTATGGAAGCGAAAACACACAAAGCCTTTTAAGAATAGCAGAAGAGGAAAAGCCTGTAGCTGCACAAATTTTTGGTAGAGATCCAGAGATAATGGCAGAGGTTGTTGAAAAATATTTTAACAATAGAAACGATATTTGTATTATCGATGTAAATATGGGATGTCCAGCACCAAAAATAACTAAAAATGGTGAAGGGTCGGCTTTGATGAAGGAGCCTGAATTAGCAGCTGAAATAATAAGATCTTTAAAAAAAGTATCCAATAAACCAGTTACGGCTAAGTTTAGAATGGGTTACGATGAAACTTGTATAAATGCAGTGGAGTTTGCTAAAAGATTAGAAGATGCTGGAGTTGATTCAGTAACTGTTCATGGAAGAACTAAGAAGCAAATGTATGAAGGAAATGCTAATTGGGATATCATAAGACAAGTCAAAGATGCTGTTTCTATACCTGTATTAGGAAATGGAGATGTATTTACAGCAGAAGATGCATTAAAGTTAAAAGAGGTTTCCAATTGTGATGGAATCGTTGTTGCAAGAGGTGCAATGGGAAATCCATGGATATTTAAGCAAATAGAAAGAAAGCTTAAAGGTGAAGATGATTTAATAATCACACATAAGGATAGAGTTGAAATGTGTTTAAGACATTATGAGCTTGCAATAAAATATGATGGAGAGTACAAAGCTGTAAGAGAGATGAGAAAACATGCATCTTGGTATATTAAAGGTCTTCCAGGTTGTACGGATATAAAAAATCATATGAATACACTAGATAATAGTGAAGAAGTGATTGAAATATTAAGAAAATATAGAGATCAGTTATCATAAAATTATTTATAAAAATATAAATTTAGAAAATAGGAATTAAATTTATATAAAATGATATAATATTTAAACAGATATTGTTTAAATATAAGGGTATTAATGGTAAGATTTAGGTTGTATAATGTTATTATATAACTTGAGTGGTAAGCGTGGGGTACCCTTAATTATCATTTATTGACATATTATATTGGCTGATTTATAATATGTTAAATACTTTTAGGAATTAATAAAACCAACCTGTCAGGTTGATAAAGGGGAGTATAATATGAGTGAAACTAAAAAATTTCTTATGACGTATGAAGGTGTAAAAAAGCTAGAAGATGAATTAGAATATTTAAAAGCAGTAAAAAGAAAAGAAATAACTGAAAAAATAAAAGTGGCTTTAGGGTATGGAGACTTAAGTGAAAACTCTGAATATGATGAAGCTAAAAATGAGCAAGCTTTTACAGAAGGAAGAATTCTTCAATTAGAAAATATGTTAAAGAATGCTGAAGTTGTTGATGAGTCAGAAATACCAACAGATACTGTTTCTGTGGGTTCAATAGTAAAGGTAAAAGATTATGATTTTGATGAAGAAGTTGAGTACACTATAGTTGGTTCAGCTGAAGCAGATCCAATGAACTTTAGGATATCTAATGAATCACCAGTTGGAAAAGGGTTAATTGGTAAAAAAGTTGGGGACGTTGTAGAGGTTAATGTACCAGATGGAGTTTCAAAATTTGAGGTACTTGATATAAGAAGAGCATAACGGAGGGATGTAAATGTCAACTGAGGAAATGAATATTCAAGAATTAGAATCTCAGTTCAGTGAACAAGAAAGATTAAGAAGAGATAAACTAGCTGAATTAAAGAGTGAAGGAAAGGACCCATTTGATGTATATAAGGTTGATAGAACTCATACATCAGAACAAGTAAAGTCTAACTTCGAAGATTTAGAAGGTAAAGAAGTTACTGTTGCAGGTAGAATAATGTCTAAGAGGGGACAAGGAAAGGTTGTTTTCTCTGATGTGCATGATAGAGACGGGAAAATCCAATTATTCATTAAGATTGATGAAGTTGGAGAAGAACAATTAAAATCATATAAAACATTTGACTTAGGAGATATGGTAGAGGCTACAGGAGAAGTTTTTAAAACTAGAACCGAAGAAATATCTATAAAAGTTAAGAATTTTCAATTAATTTGTAAGTCTTTAAAGCCATTACCAGAAAAGTGGCATGGATTAAAAGACCCGGATTTAAGATATAGACAAAGAGAAGTAGATCTTATAACTAACCCAGAAGTAAAGGATACTTTTATTAAGAGAAGTCAAATTATAAGAGGCATAAGAGAGTTCTTAGATAATAGAGGATTTTTAGAAGTTGAAACACCAATACTATCTCCTATAGCAGGTGGGGCAGCAGCTAGACCATTTATAACACATCATAATACATTAGATATTGATATGTATCTTAGAATAGCTACTGAGCTTTATTTAAAGAGACTTATTGTTGGTGGATTTGAAAAAGTTTATGATATGGGTAAAAACTTTAGAAATGAAGGTATGTCTGTAAGACATAACCCTGAATTCACTATGATAGAGTTATATGAAGCTTATTCTGATTATAATGATATGATGGAAATTATGGAAAACTTAGCGGCGTATGTTTGCGAAAAAGTAAATGGTACAACTAAGGTTATGTACCAAGGAACAGAAATTGACTTTAAGCCACCATGGAGAAGAATAACTATGGTTGATGCTGTTAAGGAATATGCAGGGATAGATTTTAATGCTATTGCATCTGATGAAGAAGCACAAGCTATTGCAAAGGAAAAGCATTTAGAATTCCCGAAACCATTAAATACTGTAACGAAGGGCGAAGTATTAAATGCTCTTTATGAAGAGTTTGCAGAACAGCACATGATACAACCTACATTTGTTATGGATTACCCGGTAGAGATTTCACCTCTTACAAAGAAGAAGAGAGGAAACGAAATGTTTACTGAAAGATTTGAAGGATTTGTATTTGGAAGAGAAATCTGTAATGCGTATTCTGAATTAAATGATCCAATAGTTCAAAGAGAAAGATTTGAACAACAAGCTAAAGAAAGAGAGCTTGGAGATGATGAGGCGTATATGATTGATGAAGAATTCATGAGCGCTCTAGAGACAGGTATGCCTCCAACTGGTGGATTAGGATTTGGTGTTGATAGATTAATAATGTTCTTGACTGATGCACCATCAATAAGAGATGTATTATTGTTCCCAACAATGAAACCACAAACAAATAATTAACATAAAAAAGGAGTTGATTGAATCAACTCCTTTTTCTTTCCTATCTTTAAAATGCTCTGTTTTTTTCGTAAATACTACTATATTTAAATTATTTTAAAAAAAGTGTTGCATTTATAGATAAAGCTGATATAATATCTAATGTAATGACGTTCCGCGATAGCTCAATGGTGGAGCACTCGGCTGTTAACCGATAGGCTGGAGGTTCGAGTCCTCTTCGCGGAGCCAATTTTATCGTCATTATACTGATATTCCGCGATAGCTCAATGGTGGAGCACTCGGCTGTTAACCGATAGGCTGGAGGTTCGAGTCCTCTTCGCGGAGCCAAAGAAAAGCGATGAACAGTTATCGCTTTTTTTATTTTTCTTTTTTGTTGTCTTTATCATCTTTATTATGACATATCATATCTATTATCACAGCGGATGCCAAAATTAAGGCGTGATCATTAAAGTTTTTTATATCAATTATATATTTGTCTCTTATAGAAATAAGTTTTTTAGAAACTTTACCTATTTCATTTCCGTTAATTTTAAATGTATAATCATAGTCAATAAAATTCCCTTTTACTTTTATGGTTCCATATGGTGTTTCAATCTCAAACTTATCTCTAATGATATTTATTAAATCTTTTTTTAGAGTTGCATATATGTCTCCGTCTTTTTCAATAATGTATGTTTCTGTTAAGCGTAATAGTTTTTTCTTAATTTTAAATATTTTGTTATCATTTGAATCCGAAAAGTATAATTTTTCGCCTATAGTTAAAACTTTGCCATCTATCTTGAAAACCTTGTCTTTGTTTTCATCTAATATAGTGAAGTCGTCGCCAATAGATATAAGTCTTTGATTTAAGATGTATTTCATAAAACTCTCTCCTTACATTTTCGTTTATACAATTATTATATAAAAATATAAATATATATGATATACCTTTGGTATTGACATATAAAACTCTTTTGATAAAATGAATATATAATTAAATAGGCATGTTGATAGAGAAGAGTAGTATAATGCTTCATTTTAGAGAGGTGATATTTGGTGAGAATCACTATGAGTGTTTTATGAAAGGAACTCTTGAGTGCGCAGTTATGAAAGTAGGGCTTATTGCCAAGAAGGGTGGAACCGCGGAAAATGTTTTTCGTCCCTTTATGGTTGATATAGCTTTTTTTATTTACAAAAAAATAAATTAGGAGGTATAGATATGACAGTAGAAAAGACTATGGAAAAAATAGTTTCTTTATGTAAAAGTAGAGGGTTCATATTCCCAGGCTCAGAAATATACGGAGGATTAGCAAATGCATGGGATTATGGTCCATTAGGCGTAGAGTTTAAAAATAATGTAAAGAAAGCTTGGTGGAAGAAGTTCATACAAGAAAGTCCATATAATGTTGGAGTTGATTGTGCTATATTAATGAATAAAGAAGTATGGGTAGCATCAGGGCATGTTGGTGGATTTTCGGACCCGTTAATGGATTGTAAAGAGTGTAAAGCTAGATTTAGAGCAGATAAGTTAGTTGAAGATCATATGACAGAACAAGGAGTAGAGGTAGCATCTGCAGATGGTTGGTCAAATGACCAATTAAAAGAGTATATAGAAAAGAACAATATAGTATGTCCTAAGTGCGGCAAGTTAAATTACACTGATATCAGAAAGTTTAATTTAATGTTTAAAACTTTTGCTGGGGTTACTGAGGATGCAAAAAATGAAATATATTTAAGACCTGAAACAGCTCAAGGTATTTTTGTTAACTTTAAGTCTGTTCAAAGAACTTCAAGAAAGAAAGTACCATTTGGTATAGGACAAATAGGTAAGTCCTTCAGAAATGAAATTACCCCAGGTAATTTTACATTCAGAACAAGAGAATTCGAACAAATGGAATTAGAATTCTTCTGTAAGCCAGGAACAGATTTAGAATGGTTTGAATATTGGAGAGATTATTGTTGGAAGTTCTTATTGAACTTAGGTATAAAAGAAGAATATATAAGAATGAGAGATCATGCACAAGAAGAATTATCATTTTATTCTAAAGCTACTTCTGATATAGAATACTTATTCCCATTTGGATGGGGAGAATTATGGGGAATAGCAGACAGAACTGACTATGATTTAAAGAAGCATCAAGAACATTCAGGTCAAGATATGTCTTATTTAGACCCTCAAACAAATGATAAATATGTACCTTATGTTATAGAACCATCATTAGGTGCAGATAGAGTTGCTTTAGCTTTCTTAGTTGATGCTTATGATGAAGAAGATTTATCAACTGAAGATAAGCAGGATTCAAGAGTTGTAATGCACTTCCATCCAGCGTTAGCTCCATTTAAAGCAGCTATATTACCTTTATCAAAAAAGCTTTCTGATAAAGCTCTAGAGGTTTATGGAGAGTTAAGTAAGTACTTTAACGTTGATTTTGATGAAGCGGGAAGTATAGGGAAGAGATATAGAAGACAAGATGAAATAGGTACACCATATTGTATAACTATAGACTTTGATACATTAGAAGATGGTGCTGTAACTGTAAGAGATAGAGATAGCATGGAACAAGAAAGAATTAAGATAAGTGATTTACAAAGTTATATAGCAAAAAGTTTAGAGTTTTAATTTAAGGTGGAGTTATTATATAACTCCACTTTTTATGTTCATTAGAAGATGTGAGTGTAAAAAGTGGAGTGATTAAAGGAGTTTCACGTTTGTAGAACAAAATAATTAGAAGTGTTATAATTAGAAAGAAATGGGACAGACTTAAATAAGAATAATATATTAGATAATATAAAAAGTTGATGTTTTATGGAGGATTTAGGATGAAGAAGAATTTTAGTGAATTTAAGGAATTTATAAAGAATAAAAAGGTTGCTGTAGTAGGAATAGGCGTTTCTAACATTCCTTTAATTAAGTTTTTGGTTAAACTTGGTGCAGATGTATCAGCTTTTGATATTAAAGATGAGAAGACTCTAGGGAATATAGCTGATGATTTTAAAGAATTAGGGGTTAAATTAATACTTGGAGAAGGGTACCTAGATAGATTAACAGGATTTGATGTGGTATTTAAAACACCATCAATGAGAATTGATAGTGAAGCTTTAGTTAAAGCTAAAGATGAAGGTGCGTATATAACATCTGAAATGGAAGAGTTTGTTAGATACTGTAAGGGTAAAATATATGGAGTAACAGGTAGCGATGGAAAAACAACAACAACTACTATAATATCTAAGTTACTAATAGAAGAAGGGTATAAAACTTGGGTTGGAGGAAATATTGGTACACCATTATTTGCTCAAATTGAAGAAATTGATGAAAAAGATATGGTTGTGCTAGAGTTATCTAGTTTTCAACTTATGACAATGAACTCTCCTATAGATGTGGCGGTTTGTACTAACTTAGCTCCAAATCACTTGGATATGCATAAAGATATGCAAGAGTATATAGATTCAAAGAAAAATATATTCTTATACCAAGAAGATAATGAAGTTTTAGTAGTAAATAGAGAAAATGAAATAACATATGCTTTTGAAAAAGAAGCAAATGGAGAGGTAAGAGAGTTTAGTTCTAAGAGAATGTTACAAAATGGCTCTTACTATAAAGATGGAAGTCTATATCTTGACGGCAAAGAGGTATGCAAAAAGGATGATATAGTCATAAAAGGAATGCACAATGTGGAAAACTATATGGCTGCATTTGTTGCTACTAAGGATGATGTTTCTATAAGTACAATGAAAGCAGTTGCTGAAAGATTTACAGGAGTAGAACATAGATGTGAGTTAGTTAGAGAATTAGACGGAGTTAAGTATTATAATGATTCAATTGCTTCAAGCCCAACGAGAACTTTAGCAGGATTAAAAGCTTTTGATAAAAAGGTAATATTAATAGTAGGTGGGTATGATAAGCATATACCATTTGAACCATTAGCTTATGAAGGATATCCTTTTATAAAAGAATTGATAGTGTTAGGTGCTACTAAAGATAAAATTAAAGCTGCATTTGATAAATTAGAAGATGAGAAGAATATAAAAGTTAGTATGAACTTTGTAAGTAATTTAGAAGAAGCGGTAAGTAAGGCGAGGGAATTAGCAGAAGAAGGGGATGTGGTAACATTATCACCAGCTTGTGCATCCTTTGATATGTTCCCTAACTTTGCAGTAAGAGGCAATGTGTTTAAAGAGATAGTTATGAATATGAAATAGGAAAAGGAAGCTTATTTGATAAGCTTCCTTTTAATTTGGTTTAAATATATATGTATTATTTACATTTGATCTGATTTGAACAAAGAAGCCTTTTTTTGAAGGATAATATTCATTAATGCCTTGATTTATTATAGGTGATAGCGATACTTGATTGTTAGAATCGTTAATATCTAATGAGTAAAGATAATTGCTTTTATCAAGATTAATGAAATATAGAGTGTTCTTAAATGTTTTTAAATTTTCTCCATTTATAAGTGCTATTCTAGTAGCTCTTAAAGTTTCGGGATCTATTTTGTATAAGTTATTATTATCGTTAGAGTTAATGGCAACTATATAGTTGTTATAAGTAGCAAAGCTATTAACGGAAAAAGTGGTAACTTGTCCGTCTTCTGTGCCTTCTAAATTTGTTTTATACAACTTGGAAAAATCACTTTTGTTTTCATATAAAATATAATTTCCATTAAGTAGGTATTTTCCAACAACGTTGTTTATAATTATTTTAGAAGTTTTATCGATTGTATCATAAGAATACAACTTGCCATCAGTTTTGTTTATGTATAAGAGGTTGTTTCCAGTTAATAATAAGTTGCTGACATTATGTGAATTTAATTTTTTATATGTACCATCGATTATATTTATTGAAGATAGTGAGTTGTTGTTAGAAGCATCTGCAAAATAAATAATATCACCTTGTATTGTTAATGTATGTGTTGAATAGTTAAAGAACTTAACAATATCCTTTGAAGTGATGATTGATTGCGGAATAGGATCATTAATGATAGATATTTTATTATTATCATCCCAGTTTGGAAATATTAATGAGTTTGTGGAAGAAATAAATTGCGTTGGATATACGGTGTCTGGAGAAATTAAGAATGAAGACAATTTGTTGTTAGTGTTAGAATTATTGGTTTGTATAATAGTAGAAGTCTGAGAATTTAAATTGTTTTTATCATTATTACACCCAATTAAAATAAATGATGTTGATATTAGTAGTAAAAATAATGTTTTTTTCATATGTAAAACCTCCCGGATAATCTTTGTTTATATCATTATACTAGAATAAAATGTAATAGTAGTAAAGTTTATTAAATATTTGAGTATAAATTATTAAAAGACTTACTATACTTATCCAGGCGTATCTTTAATAGATATTTTAAGTAAAAGTTAGAAAAACACAGAAATTAATATATATTTTAAAGTAATGAGAAATAATTATACTAATTAAATATAAAAGAAATGCTACTATAATATCCGTCGCAGAGATGAGTTGTGACAAGTCAAAGAAGTTAAAAATACACATTAAAAAAGTGTTGACAACAAATTTGATAGATGATATTATGATATGGCAGTCAGGTGAGACTGCAGTTGATCTTTGAAAATTGAACAGAATATAAAGTTAAAAACCAGCAATTCTTTTTTACGAGTAAACTTGAGAAATCAAGTAGCAAGATTAAACTTTTTATTGAGAGTTTGATCCTGGCTCAGGAC
>NZ_AUJC01000008.1:0-215419 GCF_000424025.1 Clostridium paraputrificum AGR2156 | reverse complement strand
TTTCTAAAATTAACTTTTTTAATTTATAGTAAATAAAAGACGGTAAACTTAAAAACATTATAAATATAACTCCTATTAATGGAACAAATATTATTGCTCCTATTAACCAAAACATATCTACCATATTAACTTACTAAACCCATGCTTATTTTTAATGCCTTCTCTACTGCTCTTAATTCTCTAAAATCTAAGCTATCAACTTTAGTTAATAGATCCTTTTTATCTAAAGTTGCTATCTGCTCAAGCATTATAACTGATTCATTCTTTAGTCCATCTTTCTTTATTTTCACATGAGTTGGTATATTTGCTTTATTGATTTGAGATGTTATTTTAGCAACAATAACTGTTGAAGCATATCTATTTCCAATATCATTTTGTAATATTAATACAGGTCTTGTACCACCCTGAACTGAACTTTTTCCTTGTGGTTTAGGGAACTTTCCATAAAAAATATCTCCTCTATATACTTCATTCATAAAAATATCTCCTTTCATCTTAATTTTCCCATCCTAATAACTTCTTTTCTAAAGAATCATAATCATATGACCTTGGTGTAAAGTTATTAAAACTGTTATATCTAATAGTGTTAATTCCATTACTTTGGCTACTAAGCTTATTAATTTGATTGTGATTATTAGGGTTATTATATATAGTTACTAGTATTTTATATAACTCTATATCACTCTTATCTGTATATGTGCTTACTATCAAAACTGACCTTTCAAGCCTGTCCATTTCTAACGTACTAATTATCTTTCTTTGTTTTTTATTTAGCTTAATATCCAACATTTCTTCTACATATTCAACCTTCTTGTTAGTCAATTCTTCTTCCAGACTATCCTCCTTCTCACATTTATCGTTATGTATATTTTCTCTAGTAGAAATAATATCCATGTAGTCTTTGTTAGTATTCTCCAAGCTAATCTTTGTATTTGTATCACACTCTTATGTAGGGTATGTTACATTCTGTTGTAAGATACCTTTCATTCTATTGTCAGATATATTACATTCTGTTGTATCGTTATTGTTTAAACCCTCATGTTCACTAGGTTTATCTAAATTACAATTTTTATCTTTCTCTGATTCTCCATCTGAATTATTAGGGGTGTTACATTCTATTGTAGGATACCCTACATTCACGCTTCTATTTACTCCAGTTATTTTCTTTAACTCTTCAATAACTGGTTCAAGAAACATAACATTAGGTAATGTTCTTTCACTAGTTTTTATTGTTCTAAACTCTACTGTAATAATTCCTTTTTCTTTCAAATAATCACAAGCCAATTTTGCTTGTCTTTTACTTAGTCCAAATCTTTCTCCTAATGCTTCATATGTTTTTTGAAGCTTATCTTTTTTAAATTTCTTTTTATATCCTAATACTGCTCCAGTAGATTCATCTCTTATCTCTACAGGTCGATACCAATATACTATTTCGGATAAAATCATTACCGCATTTAAATTTGTTTTCCCATTTTCGTATTTTAAATTTTCTATCCAACCACTATCTATTAAATTCCCTTCTAAGGATATATCTTTCATTTTCATGTAAATTTCCATACTAGCCTCCCATATTTAAGAAAAATTAATGTAGAAGATTTACTCTTCTACATTTTTAACTAACTTTATATGTTTTTATCTTCTTAGTCACTCTATGTATTATTTCAAATATTTCCGAATTATCCTTTATAACTTGCCAGTTATTCGGATTTAACCTTTTCTCTCTTATACGTTTCTTTTGATTCATAGTTGGATTCTTTGGATTCTTCATCTATACCACTCCTTTTATACCTATAAATGTTTTTTGATATTCTCTTAATCCCTCATTAATTGAAATTCTAGGGGTATCCTCTGTATAGCAAACCTCACTCTTTTTTAATACTAGGTCACCTTTACTATTTTGAGTGTATATAGAAGGGTTCATTTTTACGAAATTTCTACTAGTCATAAATCCATTTACTTCACGTTTTAACGCTCTATCTATTGCTTTCCTTCTATCTCGCTCTAATTCATGCTGACTTTTTAGTTCTTTAAAATTTCTTTGTATGCACTTACGAACACTTTCAGGTTTCCAATTAAAAACTTTTGCAATTTCAATATAGTTATATCCTTTTAAATACAATCTCTCTATTTTCTCTTTATCCAACTTCAAAATAATATCCTCCTAAAAAAGAATATAGTTTTCCCCAACCCATAGAGTGGGACACTCTTTATTACCAAATAATTTTTTAACATAAATTTAATACTTTCATTTTCTTAGATACACAAGAAAAAAAACCAATATTAACAATTTATCCCTTAATTCCTCTATTGATTAAGAGATTATCATTAATATTGGTTCAAAACAAACTCTTTATTTATTCATTTTAGGTGTTCTTATTATATATTAAATTTTCACCCTTTTCTATTGTTTATAGACAAGGATAAATCTTAATTATTTAGGAATACTACTTTTAGAAACTTTTTTCAGGGAGGATGATATATTTGGCAACGCTTAAAAAGTTTAAACCCTATTTCTCTTCTTTAGGGATTTTAGTGTTTATTGCCCCTATATTTATGATTTTAGAGGTTCTATGTGAACTTGTTCAACCTTTTTTACTCCAAATAGTAATTGATAGAGGAATAAAAAATAATGATAAAACTCTCATAGTAGAGTTAGGTGCTTTAATGATATTCATAGCTGTAGTTGGAGTTTTACTTGGTATTTTAAACACATATAACTCTAGTAAAATATCAACTATTTTTGCAATGAATCTTAGAGAAGGTACCTTTGATAAAATACAAAGGCTTTCCTTTAGAAATATTGATGAATTAAGTATTTCTAATCTTATAGTTGTGTTGACTAATGACATAAATCAACTTCAAAACTTTGTTATGTCAGGTACTAGAATATTGATTAGATCACCACTACTTTTTATTGGAAGTATAATTTTAGGTATTATAACAGCACCAAGATTATCTCCTATTTATTTAGTTATTATTTTAGTAATTTCTATTGCATTATTTCTTATTATTAAGAAATCATATCCCCTATTTTATGGAGCTCAACAAGGATTAGATGATATGAATACTACATTGAAAGAAAATTTTGATGGTATTATGGCAGTAAAATCATTTGTTCAAGAAAATAACGAAAAGGAAAAATTTAAAGGCAAAAGCTCTAATTTAGCAAAACTAAATACTAGTACATCTAGAATGGTAGGTACTATTTTGCCTATATTTTTAGCAAGTATTAACTTAGGTATAGTTGCAATTTTATGGTTTGGTGGTAAATCAGCTATAAATAATGATTTACCAATAGGTTCTTTAGTTGCATTTATAAATTACTTATCACAATTATTAGTTGCTCTTATAATAGCAAGCTTATTGTTTATGAATTTTACAAGAGCTATGGTTTCAGCAAAAAGAGTTGAAAACATAATGAATGCTACTAGTGATGTAGTATTTATGAATACCTCAAAGAACGCTGATGATATTAGAGGAGATATTACCTTCGAGAATGTTTCCTTTGATTATGATGAAACAGATGGATTTGAGGAATATGCCTTAAAGGATGTTAATCTTCATATTAAAGAAGGAGAATTTGTAGGTATTATAGGTTCTACTGGTTCTGGTAAATCCACTTTAGTAAATTTAATACCAAGATTCTACGACCCTACATCAGGGAAGGTTCTATTAGATGGTGTGGATATAAGAAACTACAATGAGGCTACCCTTAGAAAAAATATATCTATTGTACTTCAAAGTGCTACTCTATTCTCTGGAACTGTAAAATCCAACATAGTTCAAGGGGATTTAGATGCTGTTGAAGATGATATAACAAGAGCTGCAAAAATTGCACAAGCAAAAGAGTTCATTGATAGACTACCTGAAAATTATGAATCTATTGTATATCAAAGAGGTAATAATTTATCTGGTGGTCAAAAACAAAGAATTTCTATTGCTAGAGGGTTAGTTGGTAACCCTAGAATACTTATTTTAGATGATTCAACCTCTGCCCTTGATGCAAAGTCTGAAAGCTTAGTTAAGAAGGCTTTAAATAGAGAACTGAAGAATACTACTACTATAATGGTTGCACAAAAAATATCTTCAATAATTGATGCAGATAAGATTGTTCTTATAGATCAAGGACAAATACTTGCAGTAGGAAGTCATGAAGAATTAATGAATAGTAGTGTTCATTATAAAAACATATATAATACACAACTTGGAGAGGAGGCTTAGCATATATGAATAACAGAGGCTTAAAGTTCATATTATCATATTTAAAAGAACATAAAACTAAGCTTATAATTATAAGCTTTTCTATTATAGTTTATACCTTAACTAAGCTTATAGGTCCTTTCCTAATGGGATATATAATAGATAATTATATAACTATACCTAATGTTGACGGTTTAGTTAAGTGGGTAATTGTTTTATTTTGTGTATATGCTCTATCATCCCTTGCAGGATGGTTCCAAAACTATATAAATGCTGATGTGGCATCACAAACTGTAAATAAGATTAGAACTGACCTATTTAATAAAATAGAAACCTTATCACTAAGATTTTTTGATTCTACTCCACATGGTGAGTTATTAAGTAGATTTACTAATGATATAGACAATATTGGTATAACACTATCTAATAGTATAATTGAGCTAACTTCTAACTTAATTCAATTAGTTGGAGTATTAATATTTATGCTTATATTAAATGTTAAATTAGCCTTAATAACTTTAATTGCCACACCATTCCTAGCTATAATTGTAACTTTTTTAATTAAAAGAACTAGAAAGTTATATGGAGAGCAACAAGGAAAGCTTGGAGATCTTAATGCCTATATTGAAGAAGAGATTTCTGGACTTAAGGTAGTTAAAGCCTATGGTCTAGAAAATGAGGTTGTTAGAAGATTTCATGAGAAAAATAAAAGTTTTAAAGATACTGCAATAAAAGCGCAGTTTACTTCTTACTTAATGATTCCTCTTATGAACGGATTATCTAATGTAACCTTAGTTTTGATTATAGTAGCTGGTTCTATGCTTACCTTAAAGGGTGATGCAAGTATTGGACTTATAGTTACATTTATAAACTTTGCTAGATTATTCTTTCAACCAATAAACCAAATGTCTAATCTTTATAACCAATTAGGATTAGCCTTTACTGGCGCTGAAAGAGTTATGGATATACTTAAGGAGGAACCTGATATAAAAAATACTCCTAATGCAAAGGAAATAGATGTTTTAAATGGATATGTAAATATGAAGGATGTATCTTTCTCCTATAATGATGAAAAGACTATACTTAAAAGAATAAATATTGAAGCCTTTAAAGGTGAAAAGATTGCAATTGTAGGCCCTACAGGATCAGGTAAAACAACTATTATTAATCTTTTAAATAGGTTTTATGATACTAAAGATGGTGAGATATATTTTGATGATTTAAAGATAAAAGATATAAACTTCTACTCTTTAAGAAAAAGAATAGGTATTGTTCTTCAAAATACTATTCTTTTTAGTGGAACAATTAGAGAAAATCTTCTATTTGGAAAAGAAGATGCTACTGATAATGAAATTGAAACTGCTTGTATTAAAGCTAATATACATGATTACATAATTAGTTTACCTAAGGGATATGATACAGAAATAACAAGTGATAGTAATATATTTAGTAAAGGACAAAAGCAACTTTTATCCATTGCTAGAACCATCTTAGCTAACCCTGATATATTAATACTAGATGAGGCTACAAGCAATGTAGATATGATTACAGAACAAAAGCTTCAACAGGCCATGAACACCATGATGGAAGGAAGAACATCCTTTGTCATAGCTCATAGATTAAAAACTATAATTAATTCTGACAAAATTGTTGTAATTAAGGATGGTAAGGTAGTTGAAGAAGGAACACATAAAGATTTAATATCCTTAAAGGGATTCTATAATGAACTATACCAAAATCAATTCTCTTCATTAAAGGGAATTGTAAATGAATAAAATAAAACTCTAGCAAAAATTTTGCTAGAGTTTTTATAACTAACTAAATATCTTAGCCCATATTCCTTTTTTCTTCTTTGTATCCTTCTCTGGCTTCTTTCTTTCAACTGTAAATGAAGTATCTTTTTTCTTAATTATTTCTAAGTGCTTATCTATTGATTTATTAAGTTTTTCAACCTCAAATTTCTTAAAGTTAAATTCACTCTTCATGTTATATAAATCATTTTCTATAGTAACACATTTTTTTAATGCATTAATGTTATCCTTACTCATTTCATAAGCTTCAACTAATATCTCACAATACTTTTTAACTTCTTTAGCATAAGCTGTGTAGTCTTCTGGACTCTTATCGACCATTTCATCCCAACTATGCTTAATAGCTGTATAGTTAGAGAAAATCATTTCTGTTAAAAGATTAGATATATTCAATGAAACTGCATGTTTATCAACTACATTACCCTTAAGATAATTCATTGTTTCTATAGCACCTATTATAGAATAAAACTTCTGTAATGCTATATTCATAAAATCATTTGATGAGCTTTCTGTTACCTCTTTAATAACCTTATTTGTGATATCTACAAATCTATCAGTTATAGTATTATTGGTTTGTACTAAAGCTGTAGTAGAATTATCTTCCTCTATGTCAAAGTTTGCAAAGAAAGAATTATCATTGGTAACAATGATATTATCACCTTCTATATCTTTTGAAGTAACATTTGAATTATTATTCATTGCCTGTCCAACTACAGTATCATTATCTACTTTCTTTATCTTTGAAGCCTCAATTTTTGAGATATTTCTATCTATCATCATTCTTAGAACTTCAATATTGTAGTTATCTAAACCAAGTTTTATTCTATTAGTTATCATAACTTCGACTATATTATTAGTTTCTTTTAATGATTTTATATTCTTAGGATAGATATCCCAGCAATAGTCAAATACTTTAATACAAAGATTAAGCTGTTCTACTATTATGGATAGCTTTACCTTATCCTCAAAGTTAGTATCCTTAAGTAGTTCTAATAATTTACGACTTCTTATAACTATTTGCTTGGTAACTTTAGCCGATATATATTTTCTTATATCTTGAATATCAATAATACTTCCATATAAATAATTTGCCGTTTCTATAGATGTAATTAAAGATATTGAATGTTCTATAAAGTCTTCAACAGAATCTTCATTAAAGTTTCCCTGAAACTCTTTAATCATCTCACTAGCTTGCTCCATGGCAGTTTTAGTAAGATTATTTTGAGTAACTTTAATAAGTATAGAAATATCAGGTCCTTGAGCTTCCATTATTACATTTTGCATTTTTTTAAAGTCCTCTAATAACTTCTTGCTCTTATCCAGGTATTCCTTAGTTACATCATTATTAGTAGTTACTGCAACAAGTTCAGAACTACTTTCTATATTCCCATTTATACCATTATTCTCTTTCATAGTCGCTACACACCCCATAAATAAACGATTATTCCCAAACTCCTACTACAATTATAACCCATCTAGAATTAATTTCCAATTGTTTTTCGAAATAATTATATCTTATTATTATTCTTATATTCCTCAATTCTTTGGGCTAAATCCTCTAAATACTCGTATCTTTCATATTTATATAGAAGTTCTTCTTCTAATTTCTCCTTTTCTGTCATAAGCTCTTGTAGCTTTGAGTAACTTGCTGAATTTTCTTGCATTAATTTATCTACATTTGCTATTTCATTTTCTAGGTTTTCTATTACAGAAGAAATTTCTTCATATTCTTTCTGTTCCTTAAAACTAAATTTTGGTCTTGAATCTCTTTCTCTTACTCTTTGAGCATTTTCTTTTTTTTCTTTTTTAACTTCTGTTTCCTTATTAGCCTTCTTTAATTCGACTTTAATACTATAATCACTGTAGTTACCATTATAAGTCACAATCTCACCATTTCCTTCATATGCAAATATCTTATTACACACTCTATCTAAGAAGTATCTATCATGGGAAACAACTACTACTACACCAATATAGCTATCTAAAAAGTCTTCTAATATGTTAAGTGTATTAATATCAAGATCATTTGTAGGTTCATCCAGTAGAAGAACATTTGGAGCTTCCATTAAAACTCTTAAAAGATGAAGTCTTCTTCTTTCTCCACCAGATAACTTTTCTATTTTTGTATATTGCATAGTTCCATCAAATAGGAATCTTTCACACATTGTAGATGCAGTTATTTTTGTTCCATCTGCTACAGGGATATACTCTCCCCCTTCTTTAACATAATCTATTACTCTTAAATTAGAGTCCATATGAGAGTCATCCTGAGAAAAGCATCCTATCTTTACTGTTTCTCCAACTTCTATTTCTCCACTATCAGGCTTTATAGCTCCCTTAAGCATATTAATTAGCGTTGTTTTTCCAGCTCCGTTATTACCTATAATACCTATCCTATCCTCCTTAGTGAAGATATAGCTAAAATCATGTATTAATTCTTTATTATCAAAACCTTTATTTATATGGTTAATTTCAATTATCTTCTTACCTAATCTAGTTCCTATAAAAGACATTTCTACATCTGTTTCTCTTTTTACATATTCCTGATTAACTAAGTCATCAAACCTTTGTAATCTTGCTTTTTGTTTTGTAGTTCTAGCCTTAGCACCTCTTTTTACCCATTTTTACTCTTTTTTAATTAGAGATTGTCTCTTTTCTTCTTGAGCCTCTTCTATTTCAATTCTTTCCATCTTTTTCTCTAGGAAAGCAGTATAGTTGCCTTCATATGTATATAGATTTCCTCCATCAAGCTCTACTATCCTATTACTTACTCTATCAAGGAAGTATCTATCATGAGTAATCATAATTAATGCACCCTTTCTAGAATTTAAATATTCTTCTAGCCACTCTATAGAATCTGAATCTAAATGGTTTGTAGGCTCATCTAATACCAACAAATCACAAGGAGTAATAAGAGCAGAAGCAAGAGCAACTCTCTTCTTTTGTCCTCCAGATAGATTTTTTATCTTTTCTTCATATTTAGTTATTCCAAGTTTATTTAATATGCTTTTAGCTTCACTTTCAAGCTCCCATAGATTTAATCCATCAATTTCACCTTGAAGCTTTATTAGCCTTTCATTAAGCTCATCAAAATTAGAAGGTGAAGAATTTAGACTTTCAAGAGTTTCTTCATAATCTCTTAAAAGCTTCATTTCTTTACTATCACCCTTAAAGATTTGCTCTAATACAGTTGCATCATCTTGAAAATCTTGACTTTGAGAAAGAAACTCTATCCTAACATTTTTCCCCTTTGTAACACTTCCATCAAAGAATTCCTCTTTTCCTGTTACTATTTTTAAAAGGGTTGACTTACCAGCACCATTTATACCTATAATACCTATTTTATCCCCGTCATTTATACCAAGTGAAACATTGTTTAATAATGTTTTTTCACTATAACTTTTGCTTATATTTTCTAGTGTAATTAAATTCATATATATTCTCCTCTTTATGTAACCTTTATATATTCATATACTAGCATAAGTTTCAAAAATAATGAAGAATTAAAAAGAAGCACTACTGTAATAGCAGTGCTTTCTACTTAATTAAATTCTATTTCCTTTGAAAATACATCTATATACTTATAATAAGGATCCTTTTCATATACCTTACCTAGATATTCCTTTGCTTCCTCATCCCTATCTGTATAATAGCATGCTTCTCCATAGTAGTAACAATACTCTAAGGCATCCCCCTTAATTTCATCTAGGTCAATTTTCACTTTACTTAGTGAATCATATGCAAGTTCATATTCCTCAGCTTCACATGCTGCATAGCCTAAAGCTGTTAATCTTTCATTTTCAAGATACTCATTACCTTCATATGTAATCATAGTTAAATACTTAATAGCTTCTTTATAGTTTTCAGTATGATAATAGCATCTTCCTAAAACATAGGTTAAGCTTGGATCTTTCACCTTATCTACTCCACCTCTTTTTAAATATGTTAAGGCGTTAGTATAGTCCTTTTCATCAAAATATAAGCACCCTAAAAAAAAGTATGCCTCTTTATTATCTTTTCTATAATATACAGCATTGTTTAAGGCATCCTTTGCCTTCTTTGCATCCCCTTTTGAGTATAAAGTTAAAGCATAGTTATAAAATAATGCTGAATTATTGTCAGGGTCATTCTTAAACTTAATTGTAAAGGCAACTCCAACTAATACTATTGCTATTCCAAGTCTCCAATCTAAGAAGAACGCACCTATACCTACTACAAAAAGATAAGTAGTCCATGTACCCTTTACCTTTTGTAATTTTAGCTTATATGTGTTACTTTCCAAAATTATATCCCCCAATCCCTTTTAAACTTACTATAAGTATACAGTAATATGAACTATTACTCAAATGCCGAAGAAAAAGTATTTCCTACTCTTTTAAATGCAATTTCTTTATAGGTTTTTTTATTATTAATATCTATAATAGTTTTATAAATATTTGGACATCCTTCCTCTCTCCAGCGCTTCATATATTTTGCATCAGCTTCAGTTCTATAATAATACTTTTCGTCATAATCATCAGAAAACTCCAAGAAAAAGTCTAATGAATCCTTATGTATTTCATACTCCTTAGAATCTAACTTATTTATAATTGGTAGAAAAAATCTTATTGGAACCTTATAGTTATACTCTCCCTTTAGAGATGTACCTTCCATTAAAGCTCTCTTAATAAATGACTTATCCTTTAAATCTTCTTCTGTAACCCTTAGTTTTAAAATTGGTTCATTTCTTTTATTCTTTTCTAATTTTATTTCTATCATTTGTGCCACCTTCTATTTAAAGTCATACTATGCATTTTACAAGAAAGTATATTATTTTACAAGATGAGTATCCTAAGATTATGAGGTGGGAATATGAATATTAGTACTGATTATAATAAAAATGTAAACTATTTAAAAGATGAAATAGGTTTTGGTAAGTCTTTTGATGTTTTATATAGAGAATTAAATCTTAAGGGAAGGCGTGTTAGCTTGTTCTTCTTAGATGGATTTGTTAAGGATGAATCACTTCAGGCCTTAATACAAAGCTTTTGTGTATATAAAGAAGATAATATAGCAAAAGCAAAAACTGCAGAAGAAATTATTACAACATGTATTAGTGCTATAGAAGTTTCAGAGGAAGAGGATTTTGGAAATATAATTAAAGCTCTCCTTTCTGGTCAAACTGCAATGTTTGTAGAAAATTTAGATAAGTGTATAATGATTGATCTTAGAACTTATCCTGCTAGAGGACCAGAAGAACCAGATAAGGAAAAGGTTTTACGGGGAGCTAGAGATGGTTTTGTTGAAACTATAGTATTTAATAGTGCACTAATAAGAAGAAGGATAAGAGATCCAAAACTAAGATTTGAGATGGTTTCTGTTGGAAGAGAATCTAAAACAGATGTAGCAATTGCCTTTATAGAAGATAGAACTAAACCAGAAGCATTAGAAACTGTAAAAAAACAATTAGCTGAAATTGAAGTTGATGCATTAACTTTAGGAGATCAGAGTTTAATAGAATGCATTAGTAAAAAGACTTGGTATAATCCACTTCCTAAAGTTAGGTATACAGAAAGACCTGATGTTACTGCAGCTCATATATTAGAAGGTAAGATTGCTCTTCTAGTTGATAACAATCCTTCAGCTATGCTTCTTCCTACTAGTGTATTTGATTTCTTAGAGGATGTTGATGATTATTATTCGCCTATATTAACAGGAAATTATTTAAGGTTTCTTAGAAATGCTATTTTACTTATGACTTTATTTATTACTCCAATATATTTATTAATTACAGAATATCCTGATACTTTACCAGAATATCATAGATTTTTACTTCCAACTGACCCATACCATATACCGATATTTTGGCAATTCTTATTACTGGAATTTGCAATTGATGGGTTAAGGCTTGCATCATTAAACACTCCAAACTCTTTAGGCATGTCCTTATCTGTTGTTGGTGCGTTAATTTTAGGGGATTTTACAATAAAGACTGGATGGTTTTTACCTCAAACTATACTTTATATGGCAATAGTTGCTTTAGCTACATTTACTCAGCAATCTGTTGAACTAGGGTTTGCAATAAAGTTCTTTAGGATATTGCTATTAATATTAACTTCACTATTAGGATTAAAGGGACTTATTGGTGGATTTATACTTGGTATTATATTACTTGCCACAACTAGAACATTTACAGGTGAGCCATATCTTTATCCCCTTATACCTTTTAACGGAAGAGCGTTAATGCATTTATTGTTTAGAACTAGCATTAAAAGTAAGAAAAGAAAGATTTAAGATAATTAAGATAAAAGAGAGAAAAGAGATAAGAAGGATAATATTAACAAGGAAGAGTAGTTGCTTTTGAAATTTCTCTTCCTTGTTGGTTTATATGCCATAGGGGATTATATATTTTTTAAACTATAACTTCTCCTATTAATCTCATTAAGTTTAATAATTCTTCTGATTAATTGTTATTATAGGAAACACATACAATATCATTTAATCTTAGTTGGTTTGTAAAATTAAAAATAACTCAGCTCCCTGAGCTGAGTTATTACAAAATCTCTTTTAATCTATTAACTATTTTATATTAATTAATTTCTAATTCAACTGGACAGTGATCTGATCCAAAGATATCTGTATGAATCTTAGCACCGACTAATCTATCCTTTAATGATTCTGATGTTACAAAGTAGTCAATTCTCCATCCTGCATTCTTTTCTCTTGCCTTAAATCTATATGACCACCAAGAATATATTCCTTCTTGATTTGGATAGAAGAATCTAAATGTATCGATAAATCCTGAACTTAACAACTCAGTAAACTTATTTCTTTCTTCATCAGTAAATCCAGCATTTTTTCTATTAGTTTTAGGATTTTTTAAGTCGATTTCTTTATGCGCAACATTTAAGTCACCACAAACTATTACTGGTTTATTTTTTTCTAATGATTTTAAATATGCTCTAAATGCATCTTCCCAAGTCATTCTATACTCAAGTCTAGCTAATTCAGTTTGAGAATTAGGAGTATATACTGTAATTACATAATAATCAGGGAATTCTAGAGTTATAACTCTTCCTTCTTTATCATGCTCTTCTATGCCAATTCCATAAGCTACACTTAAAGGTTCTTCTTTAGTAAATATTGCAGTACCTGAATAACCTTTCTTTTCTGCATAGTTCCAATATTGATAATATCCATGTAAATCTAAATCTATTTGACCAGCTTGTAACTTAGTTTCTTGAAGACAGAATATATCTGCATCTAATTCATTAAATATATCTAGGAACCCTTTACCAACAACAGCTCTTAAACCGTTAACGTTCCATGAAATCATTTTTTTCATTTGTCTACCTCCATTAGTTTTATATTCTAAAAAGAGTATAACACAAAGATTGTTAATGGTTAATATTAAAAGTATTAATAGTCTTTTATAATATTTACTATTAAACTTAATTTCATCCTACAACCACAGATGATATTTTAAAATGAAATGCTTGTTCAGCTTTATAAAATATAAAACTCTAGCAGCTAACTCACAAATATTTTTTATAAATAAATATATAAAGATATAAAGATATATTTATGCTATTATATTTTCTCATATACATTAAGTGGATCCATTGTTCAATTTCCTAAAGCAAAACAAAAAAGAAACACCAGCAAAAAGCGGCGTTTCCTTGTTATTACTTTTAGTTTTTAAATGAATGTATTGGTGCAGGTATTCTTCCACCTCTTTTAATGAAGTCTTCTGAAGAATTAGAGTTTACCTTCATTACTGGAGCAGTGCCTAGAAGTCCTCCAAACTCAACCATATCTCCAACTTCACATCCTGGAGCAGGAATTATTCTAACAGCTGTTGTTTTATTATTAATAACACCAATGGCTGCTTCATCAGCTATCATAGCAGCTATTGTAGATGATGGAGTATCTCCTGGAACTGCAATCATATCTAATCCAACTGAACATACACATGTCATAGCTTCAAGCTTTTCTAAGTTTAGTGAACCATTAACAACTGCATCTATCATACCTGCATCTTCAGATACTGGTATGAAAGCACCGCTTAATCCACCAACATGACTACATGCCATAACTCCTCCCTTTTTAACTGCATCATTAAGCATTGCAAGGGCAGCTGTAGTACCATGAGTACCTACAGTTTCAAGTCCCATCTCTTCTAATATATGAGCAACAGAGTCACCAATAGCTGGAGTAGGTGCTAAAGAAAGATCAACTATTCCAAAAGGAACATTTAATCTCTTAGAAGCTTCCTGTGCTACTAGCTCTCCCATTCTTGTTATTTTAAATGCTGTTTTCTTAATTGTTTCTGCAAGTACATCAAAGGATTCTCCTCTAACCTTTTCAATTGCTCTTTGAACAACTCCAGGACCACTTACACCAACATTTATAACCTTATCTGCTTCTCCAATACCATGGAAAGCACCAGCCATAAATGGATTATCCTCAACTGCATTAGCAAATACAACTAATTTAGCACATCCAAATCCCTTAGTTTCCTTAGTAAGCTCTGCTGCTTCCTTTATTACATCTCCCATGTCCCTTACTGCATCCATATTGATACCACACTTTGATGAACCAACATTAACAGAAGAACACACCTTCTTTGTAACAGCTAAAGCTTCTGGAATCGACTTAATTAAAATTCTATCACCTTTAGTATATCCCTTTTGAACAAGTGCAGAGAATCCACCTATAAAATCTATACCTAGAGTTTCTGCTGCTTTATCTAAAGTTTTTGCAAACTCAACATAGTTTTCCTCATCAGTAGCTCCTGCAATGATTGAAATAGGAGTAACTGAAACTCTTTTATTAACTATTGGAATGCCAAACTCTTCTTCTATTTGGTTTGCTACCTTTACTAAATCCTTGGCAGAAGAGACTATTTTGTTATATATCTTTTCCCTAGCTTTATTCCCATCTGGATCAATACAGTCCAATAAAGATATACCCATAGTTATTGTTCTAATATCTAGTTTTTCCTCTTCTATCATCTTTATTGTTTCTAAAATATTTTGAGAATTAATATTTGTATTCATTATGTAGCCCCCTAATTATAGTGTATGCATTGAATTAAAGATCTCTTCTCTTTGTATCTTTACATCAACCTTTAGTTCTTCACCCTTTTTTAGAAGACTTTTTCTTACTTCATCAAAGGAAACATTTGCATTAGATCCATCTAAAATCATTATCATTGTAAAATACCCATCCATTATTGTTTGAGTAACATTTAAAATATTCATATTACACTTTTGTAATTCACAGCTAATTCCTGCTATAATTCCTACCTGATCTTTACCTATTACTGTTAGTATTGATTTCATATAATCAGCTCCTAAATTCTATAATAATTCTTTTCTAAGTTCTGCAGGTGTCTTTGATGAAAGATATCCAAATGGGACATCAAATACTGTTAAAGCACCCTTCTTACCTTCTTTAGCCATCTTAGCTATGGCTCTAGCATATGCAACTAAAACACTTGAAGTAAATTCTGGATTACTTCCTAGGTCTAGTGAAAACTCAATTCTTTGCTTAGTTCCTTCTCCAGTTTCCCCTGTTCTTATAACAAATCCACCATGTGGCATACCTGAGTGTTCTCTTTTAAGCTCTTCTTCAGTTATAAAGTGAACAGTTGTATCATAATCAGAGAAGTAATTTGGCATATTCTTTATTTCTTCCTCAATTTTTGTTTTATCTGCTCCTTCTTCTGCAACAACAAAACATTCCCTTAAATGTTTTTCTCTAGTTGTAAGGTCTGGATTTTCGCCACTTCTTACCCTTTCTAGGGCAGCTTCTATTGGAATTGTATATTGTATTCCATTTTTAACGCCTTGGATTCTTCTAATTGCATCTGAATGGCCTTGACTTACACCTTTTCCCCAGAAGGTATAATCCTTACCATTAGGCAAAACAGCATTACCTAGAAGTCTATTTAATGAGAATAACCCTGGATCCCACCCTACAGATATTATGCTTAAATTCCCTGAAGCAGTACTAACTTCATTCATCTTCTCAAAATAAGATGGTATTTTAGCATGTGTATCAAAGCTATCTACAGTATTGAACATCTCGGCAACCATTGGTCCCTGTTCTACTAAATCTGTTGCAGAACCACCACAAAGTATCATTACATCAATCCTATCTTTAAAATCACCAATTTTAGAGATATGAACCATTAAATTATCATTTTCTGATACTTTACTAACTTCTCTTCTTGTAAAAATTGCTTCAAGTTCTATATCTTTATTCTGATTTATAGCCTTTCTAACACCCTTTCCTAGATTTCCATATCCAACTATTCCTACTCTTATTTTGTTCTCCATTTTAACAGCCCCTTTAAAAATTTGTTTATTTGTGCTTATTTTACCATAATTTAAGGTTATTATAAATCATTTGAAATATAAATTGTTGAATTTAATAAATATATAATTGTAAAGTTTTACAAACTAAAAAAGAGAAATTGAATGCTTTTCAACTTCTCTTTTATAAACATATACTTATTGGAACTACAATTATAGAAACGCCTTCACATTTTAATCTTGGCATTTTAGGCATTAATATACCATTGCTAGTTAATTGATCACAAAAAGGGCAACAGTTATTTAAAAAATGCTCATAATAATCATGTTGTGCAGTTTTTCTTAGAAGGCTTATGCATTTACCATTAGGCGCAACATTTATAACCTTACCATATACTGTACAAGGACAATCAACCTTATCATAAATATAGGAACTATTGTTCATAAAGAAATTATTATTAACATTAAGAACAACTGGAGTATCTCCACATTGTAATATTAAATCTTGAGTTGAATTTTTATTAAGAATTTCACTTAAATGACTAAGTAGATGATTCATATTTTTAAAATTCAGATTTCCATTAAGTCCCTTAGATATCATTTTATCAAGATTGTCACTGCCAAAACAATCAAAAATAGTTAATACAGAATCAAGATAAGAATTAATTGATTCCGAGGTTAAATTACCATGAATTTGTATGTAATCTCCTGGAAATACATCTCCTTCATTTATTGTTGTATCATAAAATGATTTTAATCTATTTGAAGATTTCAATTGAGTTATAAGCTCTCCATGAAGATTAAATGTGGTAAATACACGCTTTAATTCTTCTTCTCTTCTAACAAACTCTCTATTTTCAATTCCAGCATTATTAGTACGAGTGTTTTCGCAATGTTCTGCAGAAGTTATATTACTTCCTTTAAATCCTTCTCTTTCATCATTACTTGTTCTATCTTCATCAAAACAATGGTCTCTTAAATCAATTCCTGCTCTTCCTGATAGAGTTAAATCCTGAATAATTCTTGATGTTCTAATTTCTATATATCCGTTAAGTACGAATGAGGACATATTACGAACAAGGTCCTCATCTAAATACATTAAAAGTGCTAAGTCTAATAAATCATCCATTCATTCACGTCCTCAAAGGATTGTTTCATATTAGTCTATTAATATTAATATAATTTTATGCCATTCTTGTCCTTTTTAGAAACATATGGATTATCATTATAATAAAATCTATATAAGAAATCTTTTGCTTCTTCTGCATAATCTATTCCTATTCTCTTACTTTTTATTATATATCCCGTTTTTTCTTCTTCTACTTGAAATAGAGCTTTTAACTCATCATCAAGATCACAAATAAATAAATCCCCTTCAAATAATAATCTATTATTTAACCTTTTATCGATATTAAGAGCCATGCAAAGCTTTGAAGGTCCCGATGTTAAATTCAATTTTTGCTTTTTATCCAATTCACTAAAATTCTTTTTATATCTCATATTAGCTATGTAATCTAATCCTATTAAAGGCTCAATAGCACGTATTAATACACCTTGAGGTTCTCCTTCTCTCTCGGTTATTGCATTTAAGCAGTTATACATTCCATATATTCTGTAGACATAGGAAGTGCCTGCTCTTCCATACATAGGTAATACCCTTTCAGTCTTTCTACCACCATATACATGAGCTGCTTTATCATTAACTCCAGTATATGCTTCTGTTTCAACTATTTTTCCTCCTACTAATTGATCATTTATATTATGGATTAAATATTTTCCTAGTAAATCTACAGCGACATCTAAGGTTTTTCTTCCATAAAATTTTTCATTTAAAATAATCATAATGCCACCTCCACTAAGATATAGTATAACCTAAAGCATAAAAAGAAACTCAAGTTAAAACTCGAGTTTCTCTAATAATATCTATTTTTTTGTCATTCTTTTATACTTTCTTGCTTTCATCATTAAATCCATCATATCTTCTCCCATTTCCATAAGAAGATTTGCTTTTCTAGCAGCCTTTTTCATCATAGATTTCATATTTTTTTTAGCTTTCATAACTAAGACCTCCTACAAATTATTTTTATAAATTTATTTACAATAATAGTTTGTACCAAAACCTTATATATAACCTATGATTTTAATGGATTTAAATTATAAAGTTAAATTAAAAAACAGAATATATCCATTTATAAAAAATAATATAATACTTGCAATTAAATAAATAAGCTTCTTAGATGCTTCTGTAGCTTCACTTTTTCGTAAAAAAGATAACAAAACCATTACTAATGGTATTATTAATACTCCTATATATTTACTAATAGAAGAATCTATTTCTCCTTGAGTGTTTATATGTATTCCCATTTCTTTAGGTAGAAAAAATAAAGCAACAATATTAATTAATAAAGTAAGACCTATTATTCCATAATTTATTTTCTTTTGTAGACTTTCATTTAATAAAAAGTTCATTATAAACACCTCCCTTATTTGATACTATTATTCTACTACAACTATAACAGAATGTAAATGATTTATATAGTTTTATAAAGTATTAATTACCTTATACAATTTGTTTTATAGGTTCGAAAAAGGTATAATAATATTATTACGTTTACGATAGGGTGAGAAAGATATGGTTAAAAGAGTACAAATGAGTAAAAATTTAGCTAAGGAGATTACTTCTTGGAAATATGAAGATGAATGTGGTATTTATAATCTTCCTAGTTGGGAACAGATGAAAATTAATAACTATGCATTATGTGATGATACTTTAAGAAAAGAGCTTTATAATGCATATCTAAATTCTAATGACGAATTGATTGGATTTACAAGAATAGATAATTTTCCTACAGATATTGTAATAGGAATTGGTGTTAAACCAAACAAATGTGGTAAAGGCATAGGAGAAGAAATACTCAAGATGACAATAGATATGTGTAAAATGAAATATGGAGATAAGCCTATTAAACTTCAAGTAGCTACTTGGAATCAAAGAGCTATAAATTGTTATAGAAACGTTGGATTTACTTCTATAAAGACATATATGGATGAAGATTTAGAACTTATTGAAATGGAATATCTTTAATAATATAAGTAAGAAAGAAATACTATTAATACTAGTATTTCTTTCTTATATATTATTTACAAATATCCACCCATTTTAAGGCATTAGATAGTTTAAATAACTCATCTAAAGTAAGCTCTATAGCAGAATTACTACTGCCACAAGCAGGGAAAACTGTTTGGAATCTCTCCATTGATTTATCACAATATATCTGAACTTTATCTAAATCTATAACAAAGGGACATACTCCGCCGACTCTATGTCCTGTAAATTCATATACCTCATCAGGACTTAGCATCTTTGCCTTAATTCCAAATTCATTTTTAAATTTTCTATTATCTACTTTCCTATCACCAGCAGTTACTACCATAATACACTTTTCATTATTTTTAAAAGTTAAAGACTTTGCAATTCTAGCAGGCTCAACATCTAAAGCTTCAGCAGCAAGTTCTACGGTAGCACTTGAGGTATCAAACTCTCTTATATATTTATCTTTTCCATAACCCTTAAGAAAATCTCTTACCTTTTCTATAGTCATATAAATCAACTCCTTTCTTATATGTAATAATATTAAATAATAACCCTAGGTCTATCTAATGTCAATAAATTCAAATCAAGGGAATATACATAAAATAAAGGGAACACTTTTAACAAAGTGTTCCCTTTTTACCTTTATAAACAATTTTTTCGAACTTATTTTTAACTATTTTTTACAATTAACTTTACATAATATTTGTTGTGTTATTTTTAGAACATTCTAAAGCTCTTCCTGAAACTACAATAAATCCATCCCCTATCTTTACGCATAGTCGTGAATGATAGTCTAGGTACTCTTTATCTATTTTATATGCAACTACAAGAATTATTAAACTTTGATAAAATATAAGCTAAAGATGAGTTTTCTAAAATAAACTCCTCTTTAGCTTATATTTTACCACTTAATACTACTATCTAATTTTAATCACATTGGCTTTCCTTAAACCCTAAAAGATTAAGTATATCCTTTGCTACATTTCTTTCCTTTCCTTCATATGGATAAGAATGAATATGTATTGCAGGATTAAAGTTTAGTTCAATAATTCCATAATTAGATCTTTCATCGGTATAATCTTCTATTACCATATCTACACCACAAATTTTTGCTCCTATAGACTTTGCGGACTTTATTGCTATTTCCTTAAATCTATTTGGAATTACATCTGTGAAATCTATACTATCTCCACCAGTACTTATATTAGAATTTTCTCTTAAAAATACCTCTTCACCTTCTTTTAAAACAGTATATATATCTCTATTGTGGTTTTTAAGATATAGAAGTACAGAGGTATCAATTTCTATTTTTTCAAGTGGAGTTTTATATCCCTTTCCTCTTAAAGAGTCCTTATTTTTTATCTCTATAAGTTCCTCAATTGTATGTTTTCCATCACCCTTAACATTAGCTGGGACTCTATGAAGAATACCTGAAACCTTATCTCCAATTACTAAAAATCTAAATTCCTTTCCTTTAATAAATTCTTCTATAAGAACTGTATTGTCCTTTGAGAAGGCAAAATCTAAGGCTTTAGTTAACTCTTCCTTGCCTCCTCCATCAGGAAATATTGATATTCCAAGACCAAAGTTTGTTGATTTTGGTTTAATTACAACTGGAAGGTTTACATACTTCTCTATTCTTCTAATACTTTCATCAATGCTTGTAAATTCTTCTCCCTTTGGAACTCTTACATCTTTTTTATCTAGAATTTTCTTTGTCACAACCTTATTATTCATAGCTAGTACTGTTGCATAATTATCTACGGAGGTTTTAGTAGCTTGTTTTATGTATTCAAGCTTCCCATTCTTTTCCAAGGATATGAAATTATCATCTCTATCTAATACTTCAAATTTAATACCTCTTTTAATTGCTTCCTTCATTAATATTTGAGTAGAAAGCTCCATATCTTCGAAGCCCTTTAAATTAAATCTTTTAACATAAGCTTCTTTCTTATACTTTTTAGATAAATCTAAGTGAGAATCAATATATCCTTTTTCTTTAACTAATTCAATAAATCTATAGGTGTTTGTCTTTTTATAATCCTTTATTTTCTCAATTTGAGCATCAATTAACTCACCCTTACCTAAATTAAGAATATGATTAATATCTCTAATTTCATTTAATATCTCTAATCCCCATTGAACCTTAGAAACTTTTTCACCATCACGTATTAGTTCTATATCTAAGCCACCATTTCTAGCTATATTCTTTTGATTCTCAAGGCCATCTATTTGCCAATCCTTATAATTACTTTCTTCTTTAAATAAAAGATAAAGATTGAATAATTCTAAAAACTCTAAATCCTCTAAGGAAATACCACCCTTACTAAAAGGATTAATATCGATACTTCTGTATTCAAGATATTGTATACCTTCATTTAATAAAGACTCAAGTATTTTATTTGGATTCTTCCCCTTAGGTCTAACTGAACTGTAGAATTCTTTAGGGCTTTGAATTAAACCATCATTAATAAACCTCTTTAAACTATTTACATACTCTCTTGTTGAAGTATAATCTGCAAATAAAGTTACTCTATTACCATATCCACAATCACTATTTCTATAAGAAACTATACCTTCACAGGAATATGCACCTTGTGAAATATTATCTAATTTCTTTAAACATTCTCCCTTATAGCTAGAGTGAACTACTCCTGTGCTGCCTAAAAGATAAATAAGAAGCCACCTATATCTTAAGTAATTTCTTACTATTTTTAGATAAAGGTTATCTTTAAAAGTTTTAAAATCTTCCTTTTTAGATGAATTTTCATAAAGTTTATTTAACACATCATCATCTAATGAAAAATTATAGTGAATTCCTGAAATTAATTGAATTTTTCCACCATACTTTCTTAATAGTTCTTCCCTGTATGCTCTAGCCTCTTCACCCTGCTTACATTTACAAAAAGTTGCTATAGGAATCTCCCTATCATCTGGGATTATACAAGGCATAGATTCTGGCCAAATATATTCATCTCCTATTTCAAGGGCAACTATATCATAAAGAGCATTTAAAAAATCATATACCTCTTTTGACGTATTAAACACTGGGGTTATAAGCTCTAATTGACTTTCTGAAAAATCAGTTGTAATGTATGGATTCATAATTTTATTTCCAAACACCTTTGGGTGCTTATTTCTCGATAATTCTCCTTTTACACCAACTCTAAGACCTTCTCTTTCAACTCCAAAGTTTCCTCTTAAGATTTCATCTGAAGTGAAAAGAGCTTTAAATGTATTTAGCATTTGTATACTCCTTCCTAACTGTAACTATATATAATAAATAAGCTGTTATTCCTTTTAAAACACTTGATAGTGCAATACTTAACCATATACCATTAACACCAATAATTCTTATAAATATTAGTGCCATTGGTATCCTTAAAACTGTAAATATTATGCTTATTATAGCTGGTATCTTAGGCTTACCAACTCCTGTAAACAAACCATTTGACACCATTTCAATAGTGCTAAATAGCTGAGATAAGCCAACTATCTGTAGATAACCACATGCAATACTTGCAGTATTGTCCTCCTTAATAAATAAACTAACTAGAGAACCTGGGATAAATATAAAAATTAATGCCATAAACAAGGAATATATTAATCCTATTCTTAATGAACTATTATATCCATCTAAGATTCTTTTATATTTTTTTGCACCAAAATTCTGACCTGCAAAACTTGAAATGGCACCATTTAATCCGCCTATAACCATGAAGGTAATGGATTCTATTTGAAGTCCAATCTTCTGTGCTGCTATAGCATCTGAACCAAAGTTACTTATTATCTTCGCAAGAGAAATATTTACAAGAGTGAAAAGCACTCTTTGAAAGGACATAGGAAAACCAAGCTTTATTATCTCTATTATCTTTTGTAAACTATATTTTATTTTAAAATCATAATATAACATTTTATTTGATTTTATGTTATAAAGTACAAACATTAATACATTTGATATTAAGGTTGCAATAGCTGCTCCCTTTACACCAAAACCAAAAGTATATATTAAAATTGGATCTAAAATAATGTTTGTTAGAACTCCAACAGCGTTAATTTTAAGTGCAATTTTATTATTACCATAACTAGATAATATTCTAGTATACAGCAAATTGAAAAATGCAAAGAAAAGCATTGGTGCACTAAGTGCTAAATATATATATCCATCTCTTTCAACCCTTAGATTTCCTAAATCTAAAAAAGATATTAACTCCTTACCAAGCAAGACTAAAAGCAAGGAATATATTAATCCAATTATAAAATTTAGTATAAGTCCAGAATTAATATATCCTTTAGTTTTAATTTCATCGCTATTCCCTATTGAATGAGCAACTTTAATCCCTGTACCAATAACAACAATAGCATTTATAGAATATCCAAGACCTATAAAAAAGCTTGAAGATCCAACACTTGCCACTGCATCACTTCCTAGCCTTCCAACAAAAAGCATATCTACAAGATTATAAGTAAACTGTAGAAGAGAACTACCCATAATAGGTATTGCTGTAGCTAATAGGACTTTTGTTACCTTCCCCTTAGTTAAATCTATTTTTTGCATACACACTCCTTTTTATTTCTTTAAAGACCTAAAAAAACTTTCTAATTCAATGATTGTTTTCTCGTTTAATGAATAATGCATCCAAGAGCCATTCTTTGTGCAATTAATAAGGCCAACATCTTTTAATATTTTCATATGGTAAGAAAGAGTTGGTTGAGTTATGTTAAACTTTTTTAATATATGGCATGCACACAACTCCTTATCTTTAATCATTTCTAATATTTCAAGACGAGTTGAATCACTTAAGGCCTTAAAAATTAAAGCATATTCCCCATAAATATTATTCACTATATCCCTCCTATACTTAAAAAGAAAAACATATAGAAAATCATCTATATGTTTTATATTTTATTCTACATATAGATAAATGTCTATATGTTTATACTATTATTCATTATATTTTAAAATTCTGCCTTATTTCTCTTATCCTTATTATCTTTATTATCTTTTTCCCCCGTACCTACTTACCTTTCCTACTCTTCTTACCTCGTACCTACTTATATGCTTTCACAAGGGCTTTCTTTAGCACCTTAAGATTTCTCTTATATGGAGTAACTGGAATTATCTTTTTGTTCTTAACACCAAATAATTTATAAACAGCAATTCTTGCAGCTCTTACAGAATACTCCTCTGTAAAAACCATATCTTCAGGGATTTCTACAAATTGACTAATCATAGCAAAATTTGTTGAGCCTTTAGGTACAACCCTTGGTCTGTCACTCATCTTTCTTGGTTGGAATTGCGCATCTATATATGGCATCATACAAGGAATTACATTAACTACTGTTTCCATTATTTCATCTATTTTATTCTCAAAATGTAAATGATGAAGAAGCTCTGTTAATATTTCTTTTCCAGTACAATCTCTCATCTTTTTCTTTACATAGTCACCTTCTACATCAGTAAATAAGCCATATCCCCAGAAAATTGTGGTATCTAGTGGCTGATTTTTAAAATGAGGTTGAGCTGCAACAACTATGCTCATTAACCAGTTTGAATCTTTAAAAGTCATTAATGCACCACTACCAGGCACATTACCTGAAAATTGTTCTATCATTTTTAAAAGCTTATTGCCTCTCATAGTTACAGTAAAGCTCTCCCAGTTAGTTTCCTCTGGATAATCAAAAAATGGCGAAGGATTTCCAAGGCCTTTTTTCTTTTTAGCTATGTTTTTCCATAGTTCACCTGACATTGGATTATCAGGTTTATATAAAGCTGGAGTATTAAAGTCACCTAAGGTAGCATTATCTGTCATAGAACCATTTGTTACAATGCATACATCTCCTGGATTTAACTGAATTTTACTCTTTCCATTTTCAGTTTCTACGTACATTGCAGTAACAGTAATACCCTTGCCTTCTTTAAAATCTAAATCATAGACTCTTGCATTAATTGAAAAATCCACTCCATTTTTAGCTAAATAGTCTTTTATAGGTACAATCAGAGACTCGTATTGATTATATGGTGTACGAGTTACCCCTTCTAGAGTTTCTATTCTTGAAAACTCAAATATCATTCTCTCCATATATCTCTTAAATTCAAATAAACTAGACCACTTTTGGAATGCAAAGGTAGTCTGCCACATATACCAAAAGTTTGTTGTAAAAAAATGAGGAGAGTCATTAAACCAATCCTCTATAGTTAAATCATCTAAGACATTTTCTGGTGTAATCATAAGCTTACCAAGTAATAATCTATCCTTCGTGCTAAATCCCATTGAAGTAACATCTATTATATTACCCTCTTTATCAACAAGTCTAGCTTGAGCATTAGTTGGATGAAGATGATCAAAATTAAGTACTTCCTCAGTTACACTTTTATCTGGAAATTCTAAGGATGGAATATTAGAAAATAGTTCCCAGAAGTTTTCATAAGTTTCTTCATTTAACATTCTACCACCACGTGCTATAAAGCCATTTCTTACATCTCCAGCTCCATCATTACTTCCACCTAAAATATGCATCCCTTCTAGTATATGAATATTTTTACCTGGCATGTTGCAGTCTCTTATTAAATAGGCAGCACCAGCTAAGGATGCTAGCCCTCCACCTACAAAATAAACTTCTTTTCCATAATGATTCTTGTAATCTTTTATACTACACATTGAAGATTTCTCTCCAAATTTCTTAGCTATATAATATGCGAAAACTGTGGCACCAGCTAAACTACCAAAAACAACTAAAGGATTTATATCATTATTCTTCTTTTTCATGGAAACTTTCTCACCCTTTCATAAGTATTTCCATAATATGTTGCCCAGTTTTTTCTATTAAATACATCACTTAAACTTAAATGAATCATATAATAATTTAAAATAATATAGGAGTTTTTCTTATGAAACATAGAGAATGGGTTCTTATGTCTATGAGAGGCGAAAAAGAAAAAACATCATTTACTTTAGAAGAAGCAGAAAAAATTGCACAAAAACTTCATATTGATTTTTCAAAGGAAAAATTTACTTTAAATGACTTTTTTAAAGGGATAAATGTTGAGTTAGAACATGGAACAAGATTTCCTAATACAAATGTAACTAATAATGATCCAGTTTTAACAGGTAAAATTGCATTAGCTCATTTATATGAGTTTCCTGATTATTATGTAAGACTGCAAAAGTTAGAAGATGAGGCAAAGGCTTATTGGAGTAAAAAATAAGCATAAAAAGGTTGTACCATTTTTTAATATTGGTACAACCTTTTTAATATTAACCTAAAGTTTCAACTATAGTTTTTATTGATTGGTTAAACTCTTCTGTAGAAGAGTTCTTGAATATTACTAAATCATCAATATCAGGTCTTGTAAAGTTACATCCTGCAATGTATTCATCCCAATTTGCAAGCTTCCAAGTATCTCTGCTTGAATTTCTTTCAATCATTCTTTGGTGACAAACTTCCTTGTCAGTTTCAACCCAAACTATTACTAGTTTAGCATCTTTTTTTGCAAGCATGTCTCTTAAATTTTGAATATATTCAGCATCTCTTACTTCTCTTGTAAAAGGTGCATTAATTAAAACTGTATCGTTATACTCTAATGCTTCTAATGCAAAGTCTATAGTAACTTCATATTCATAATTTCTGATATGTTCTTCAAAAAAGTCTGAACTTCTATTAATTTCTTCATTAGCTACTCTAAATATTTGCTTAGATAAAGGTATTACTGTATCCTTATCTAAATAAACAATGTTATGTAGTGCCTTTGCTATTTCTCTTGATACAAATGTTTTTCCACATGCTGGTGGAGATGTTACTAAGATTAATTTTTTCATTTGAATTTTCACCTCTAGTATATTTTAAATTGTATTAATTTTTGCGCTCACGTATTGAATTATAGCATTTTTTGTAGAATCCTACAATAATAGCTTACAAAATAACTTGTTAAATATTATTAAACTCTATTTAATATATATTTTTACAAATGGTTACCTTATATTAAAAGGAGGTATTGTTATGTCTAAAATGAAAAAAATAAAAGATTTAGCTAATGTTCAAATGGAATCTTCTACTAAATACGCAAAATCATCAAGAGAACCCAATGATGGCTATTTCATTGAAAAGGATCCTAGAGATACTTTTTCTTCAGAAGGAACTGTAAGATATGGTGAAGAAACTGATGTAGATGATATATAAAATTACCTAATATAATTTTATTTCTATAGAGAATACTAATAAGGTAAGTAGTTATTAAAGGAGGTTTTTTAATGAATAAACTTGAATTTGCTAAAGTAAATGAATTAGGTATTGTTAAAGATAATGAAGAATTTAAAGCTAGTTTAAATGGTCAATTTACTGGTGAGACTGCAGAGGTTGGGCTATATCTAGCAATGGCAAGAGTAGCACAAAGACAAGGATATGCTGAAGTTGCTGAAGTATTAAAAGTTATTGCATGGGAAGAAGCAGAACATGCTGCTCAATATGCTGAACTTATGGGGAAGGTTTCTGATTCCACTGAAAAGAACATATCTCAAATGATAAATGGTGAAGTTGGATCAAATAAATATAAGGCAGATTTAGCAGAAAAAGCAAAGGATGCAGGACTTGAAGAGTTATATACATTTATTGACCATGCTGCGAGAGATGAAGCAAGACATGCATCTATGTTAAATGGATTATTAAAAAGATTATAAAAAGTTAGAATGCCTAATTTAGGCATTCTAACTTTTTTAATATTAATAAATTCTCTTCTTTTACTTTTTCGTTCTTCTCTTCATATTCTAATGCTTCTTTATCAATTTGCTCCATTATTTCTTTAGATAATTGTCTTTCGGCAAATTTATAAATCACATTATCTTCTTTTGTCTTATGTCTTTCTAATAAATCTGAATATCCTATAGCATTTGCAATAACATCTAACTTAGCCTCTTCATCACCTGACTTTACCTTTACTAAAGCCTCTTCAAGAGAATTAACATATAACCTTCCTAAGTCATGCTCCACAAGCATTCCATTCTTAATAGTCTTTTCTCCTAAAGCTCCTAAATGTTCAACCATTCTATTAAAGAGTATTATTTCTTCCTTATTGTGATGATGTCCATCTGCATAATTTCTTATAAATCCTATAATCATATTAAAATGCTCATAATTTATATCATCACCCTTTAAAATACCCATGCACTCTTTTCTTATTACCTTTAGCATTCTACATATGTTTTCATGCTCTTCCATCATAATTTCTATTGCTGTCATTTTATCCTCTCCTTTTGATTTCCATAGTATCATCCTCATTATGAATATATTTAAAATTAGAGTTTATTTCACTCACAAAATTTTCGATCCATTTCTCTCTTAATGAATAAAACACGCCGACATCCAATCCAACTTTATCAAAAATATCCTTATGAACACACACTCTTCTTTTCCATACCACCTTATTTTCAGAGTTTTCTACAATTTCATTTACTCTATCACAAGGCATTCCATCAAGAATATAGTTATTCATTTCAGTGAAAATTTCTCTAGCATCATTTATAGAAGTATTAGCTTTCACTTCATTTCCAGCCTTTTTCCCTTGTGTTTCATATATTTTTTCAATTGAACTTAAATATCCTTTATTTACTAAATACTTTGTAATATAGGCATTTCTTCCTTCAGCTATTATAATTCTTTCCTGTAACCATCCATGAATATTACTTGTATCTATTATATCTTCTAAAGGTTTATCAGGAGTTCTTTCACCACAAATTTTGTCTAATTCTTCTACATTAAATGTAGAATCAAGTCTTAAAAGCTCATCTTCTATTCCCTCAAACCACTTAATCTTATTAAATAACCAATAATGTATTTTTCCTAAAAATAAACTCATATCCTTTTCTCCTCCGTTTTTGTTTTTATTATAAATAATACTACTATAAGTGTCTGTAACAAAAGTTACAATAATACATTCTTTTTTATTGTGATTGAATGTACAAGCTATTATAATAAAATTATAAACTAGAAGGTGAGGTAACTAAGGTGACAAATATTTTAAAAATTGCGGGATTGATTTTACTAGGGCTTATAGCACTTAAAATTATAGGTATTGTTTTAGGCGCACTTATAGGAACAGTGGCTACTGTAATAAAAATAGTTTTATACTTAGGCGTTGGTGCTTTCGTATTCTATGGAATTAAAAAACTAGTTGATGAAAAATAAAAAACTTTGCTAAACTTGCAAAGTTTTTATTTTTTAATGACTTAACTATTTTTTGATACATCCACTATAACTCTTGATGTATGTTTATCTATATGTACCTTACACTTATCATTAGGTAAAAAATACTTAGGGTCCTTATCATATCTATCACTTTCAATTGTATATGTTTCGCAAGTATATGGATTAGAATATTTAACTAATAGTATATAACTAACTGTAGCATCTACCACATTAAGCTGACTCTTAAACTCACCTAATATATCCTTTTTTACTATTCTACTCCCTATAATTTTCCCCTCTACATAAGGCATAGTAAGCATATACTTTCTCCAAGACCTCAACCTTCTTATATGAAGGTTGTTCTTAATTCCTATTATTAAACAAATAATTGCTGAAACAAAAGTAATAAGTATGAATGTAGCAGGTGAATCACCATCCAAATCTGATTTAGAAAATGTGCTAACTATAGTCATAAAAATAGACATTACTAATAGTAAAATCCCTCCTGTTATCATGCCTCCAAATGAATATTTGTAATCTAGTGGTGTAGTACTTTTTTTCATTGCCCCTCACCCCAATTTGTTATACTTTATATTTTCTTCTCCTCCACCAACTCTTCAATAAATCTTCTATGACTTTTAACCATATATTTAGGTAAATCATCAAGAGGAAAGAATTTTAATTCAGTTCCTTCTTCATTATCTACTTGTAACTCTCCTTCATAATCCCTTGTAACATAAACTGCATTAACAAGATAAAACTCATCTTCATTTGGAAGTTTCATATAAAAATCTTCTCCAGAATATACATTAACTAACTTTAAATTAGAAACCTTTAATCCTGTCTCTTCAAAAACTTCTCTTATTCCTGTTTCCTCTATAGTTTCTCCCATGTCCATTATTCCCCCTGGAAGCCCCCAATTCTTTTGGGGATATGTTCTTTTTTGTAGTAAAACCCTATTTTCTTCATCAAGAACTATTACAGAAGTACCGTTTAATATTACAGGCTTATGTCCAATATATTCTCTTAAGTATTTAACATAATTCATTACTTATCACATCCTAAGTTTTCGAAATTATAAATTAATAATGGTATTTCCATCTCATCTTTTGTAAGTCCACCATGGGATCCCTTTAAGGATATCTCGTACTTGCCCTTCTCAAACCACCATACTCCATATCCATCATAAGGGATAATAACAATATTCCCCATCCTACTTAAGAATGTTTCTGATGGATTTATAAATACTCCTTTATCTATTAAGTCCTTAACTAAATATATTTCCCCTTTATCTTTAAACTTTTCCTTTAACAACTCATATACATATATTTCAAATTCCTTCTTTATATAAAGGAACATATCTCTATTATACCCAACAGGAACAATACTTTTTCCTTTAGAATCCTTAAGCATATATTCGTCTATGTTAGGGATTAATTCATTTAAATAAATTCTATCTTTAATCTCCATTTGTCCATGATCAGCTGATAAAATAAAAATCCCTTCATTTACACCTTTATCTAAGACATTATTATAAAAATTATCTAAAGCTTTAATAAAATTATTTATCTCAAAATAAGCCTTATAAGAACTCATGCCATACTCATGACCAATTGAATCTATTTGGGGATAATAAATATAATAAAAGTTTTTACCCTTATCCTTTTTAATCCCTTGAAGAAGTATATCAAACATCTCTTCTACTGAATCATAGCCTTTTACCTTTCCATCCTTAAAAAGCTCCCTAGAATAATAGCTATTATTAATATAATTTGGTGTAATAATTGTGCTACATACCCCATTTTCTTTAAGCTCTTTAAAAAGGTTATCCTTTGGCAAAATTTCTTCTTTACCCTCATAGTCAAATAGAAATGGTGTAAAAACCTCATTTATCTTAGAATCATATGTAAACCATTCAAAAAATCCATGCGTAGAAACATCCTTACCTGTAATTACTGATGTTACATGAGCAGTAGTAGTTGAAGGAAACTGGGATGTTATCTTTTCTTCTATTCCTCTTTTCCTTATTTCCTTAAAGAACTTAGAGTCCTCTCTTACACTCTTATAAAACTTCCATCCAAAGGCATCAACTAAAATAAAAACAACCTTTTCCTTATTTAAAAGTATTTTTTTTATCTTCTTATTTTCTAAAGTTATCCCATCATTAATACCAAAATTATGTTTAATTGAATTAATTATATTTATGAAGTTTTTCCCATTATACTCTGGGAAAATAAAGTCATTAGTCATACTTAAATACCTCCTTTCAACACTCTATAATCTACAGCTCTATAGTTGTTCCTGCAGATAGATAATTAATCTTATCTTTTAGTGTTTCTTTTAAGATTTTAAAAGCATTTGTTCCAGTACAATGGCATGTATAATACTTAGTTTTTCTCTTATTAAGTTCAAAACCTATTGAGGTTATTAATTCATTATCTTCATACTTTTTAGATACTGGATTAAAAAGGTGGAACCCTCCAATAACATAATCAAAAGATTCATTGCAGATATTTTCTCCAACACTAAGAATATTAGTTATACCCTTATGGGCACATCCTGCTACTAATATATTTTTACCATCATCATTTATAATTAAATTCTGCTCATGATTAAAAGTATCTTTTACATACTCCTTATTAATCTTCATAAACAAAGAATCATTAGATTTAGATATTAGATCTTTTTTAGGTACATCTGCAAATAATATTAGATTATCATTAATTTTATAATTATTACTACATAGAATTATTCTATCATTTGATTCAAATGACTTATCCAATCCAACATAATGTTTAAACCCTAAAACCTTTGTATAATAAGGCATAAAGGATGATTTATTTATATATACTTTCCCTTTTTTATTGTTTTCTAAAAAATATTTTATACCTCCACCATGATCCTTGTGCCCATGAGATATAACCACCATGTCTATATCTTCTATGTTTACACCTAACTTTTTAGCATTCTCTAAAAACAAATGGTTTGGTCCTAAATCAAAAAGTATCTTATTAGTTGTAGTTTCTATATACAAAGATAATCCATGTTTACTTTTATACTCATTAGATATACTCTTATTATCAATTAAAGATTTTATAATCATACTTCCCCCAAAATTTACATATTACTAATGTATTAAGTATATAATTTTTTTGATGATAAGTCAGTATTTTTATAATTAAAAAAGAGAAATTGCAAGCAATTTCTCCTCATAATCCCTAGTATCTATTTTACTTCTTTTAACACAGCTTCAGCTACATTCATAGCTACGCCTTCTTTAAATGGCTTTGGAATAATATTTTCTTCATTTAACTCATCATCAGAAATCTCATTTGCAATTGCGTAAGCTGCTGCAAGCTTCATTTCAGTAGTAATCTTCTTAGCTCCTGCGTCCAAAGCTCCTCTAAAAATTCCAGGGAAAGCAAGGACGTTATTAATTTGATTAGGATAATCACTTCTTCCTGTACCTACTATTCTTGCTCCAGCTTCTTTTGCATCATTTGGATTTATTTCAGGTTCAGGATTAGCCATTGCAAAAACTATAGCGTCCTTATTCATAGATTTAATCATATCCTTTGAAACAATATTTCCCACAGAAACTCCAATAAATACATCTGTCCCCTTAATTACATCACATAATTTACCCTGTTCTTTATTAGGATTAGTAATATGGGCTATTTCTTCTATTGAAGAGTTTTCATATTCCATGCCACTATAAATTGCTCCATTTATATTACACATAACAAGATTTTTTACACCAGAATGTAATAAAAGCTTTCCTATAGCAATTCCAGCTGACCCAGAACCATTAATTACAACCTTTAAATCTTCTAATTTCTTGTTAACTATTTTTAGAGAATTTATAAGTCCAGCTAAAACAACTATAGCTGTTCCATGTTGATCATCATGAAATACTGGAATATCTAACTCCTCAATTAATCTTTTTTCAACTTCAAAACATCTTGGTGCAGATATATCTTCTAGATTAATTCCACCAAAGGAAGGTGCTATTCTTTTAACTGTTTCTACTATTTCATTAGGATCCTTTGTATCCAGTACTATTGGTACTGCATCTACATCTCCAAACTCTTTAAATAGTACGCACTTACCTTCCATAACTGGTAAGCTTGCTAAAGGACCAATATCACCTAGTCCTAATACTGCTGTACCATCTGATATAACTGCAACTGTATTCCATTTTCTTGTATAGATATTGGCCTTAGTTGCATCCTTATGTATTTCTCTACAAGGCTCAGCTACCCCTGGAGTATACGCTAAGCTAAGATCCTTTTCGTTTTGAATCTTTACCCTTGAAGTTACTTCTAGCTTACCTCTCTTTTCTTCATGAAACTTTAAAGCTTCTTCATATATATTCAAAATACCACCTCAAAACTTATACTACTTTTGTGCCATGTATTTCTTTTGCACCTGTATATTCTAAGATATACTCTCTATTTTCTTTATTAACACCTTTACCTGGCATTATAATAATTCTATCATTTGCATATTCTACTAGCTTTTTAAGTAAATCCTTACCTGCTAATGCATTTTCACATCCACCTTTAGTTAGAATTCTATCTACACCTAATTCTACTAATTGGTCTATTGCCTTAAACTTATCTTCTATTTCATCAAAAGCCATATGGAAGGTTATGTTTAAAGGCTTAGCTCTTTCCACTAACTTTTTAGTAACATCCATATTAATTTCTTTTCCATTTAACGCTCCTATTACAACTCCATAAGCACCATTTTCTTTACATACCTGAATATCTTCAAGCATTATTTCTACCTCATCTTCTGAATACTCAAAGCTTCCTCCTCTAGGTCTTATAATTACCATAACAGGTATATTTACATGCTTTATTGTCTTTTTAATAGTTCCAACACTTGGAGTTGTTCCATCCTCCATTAAATTGTCACAAAGTTCAATTCTATTAGCACCTCTTTTAAAAGCACTAATTGCCTCATTATAATTTCCTACACAAGCTTCATACATACTTTTCTACCTCTTTTAATCAAATGTTATTGGTGACTTTATTCTCTTTAGATATGCATCTAACCACTCCTCACTTGCCACCTCATAAGTAGTTTTTCCATTAACATTTTTACATACGTAAACTGTTGGTTCCATATCATCTGTCATCACTGAGAATGAGAAGCCATCAATATTAGTTGCAACACCAAATTCCCCTTTGTTATTTAAACAAACAACAGATAAATCTCCAGCTTTACCTCTTCTTTTCTTTAATTCTGCATTTAAGTCTTCCACTGCCTTATCTGCTGCTTCTTGTGGATGATATCCTTCCTTCATTAATCTTACTATTTCATAAGATATGCATCCCTTCATTAAATCCTCTCCAAGGCCTGTAGCTGATGCTCCTCCAACTTCACTGTCAACATAGAAACCAGAACCTGAAAGTGGAGAATCTCCAACTCTTCCTCTTTTCTTCATAAATAAACCACTTGTAGATGTTCCAGCCACCATTTTCTTTTCACTATCTAAGGCTATCATACCTACAGTGTCATGTCCATCATAAGGGCTTAAACCTTTTTCTATTGTTTCTTTTCTTCTTTTTTGATAGTGCATCTTAGCTCTATCTGTTAACATATTAACTCTTTCAAAACCTTCTTTATGAGCATAAGCTTCTGCACCTGCACCAACTAAGAAGCAATTAAATCTCTCTTTGCTTAACTTTCTTGCAATTGAAATAGGATTTTTATAATCCTTTATACCAGCAACTGCACCAATATCTAAAGTATCTCCATCCATATATGCTGCATCTAATTCAACTTCACAATCTTCGTTAGGTAATCCTCCATAACCTACTGATTTATAAAAAGGATAATCTTCAACCATCTTTATTGCATTTTCAATAGCATCACCTGCTGTACCGCCCTTTTCTAGTATTTGCTTAGAGCTTGTTATTCCTTCTACTGCCATTCTCCATGTAGCTATCATTGCATATTTCATAAACCTCATCCTCCAAAATATTATTTTGATGTCTATTTTTATAGCAATTAACATGCCAACTATTATAACTCATATAAATACTAGTTAAATTCATATTTTCATTGATAATATGAATTAGTGTATTGTATAATTATGTTATAAATTATAGTGTGTTATTTTTTTAATACAGTTTGTATTGGTTTTCATATTTTATAATACATATCTATATATAAATTATACAAACACAAAAATATAGGGGGAAGAATTTATGAAGAGAATAGATTTAGTCTACAATTCTTTAAAAGATTTAGACAAAGGTGAAGGTATTTCTACTATAGAACTAAGTGAATACCTTAATTTAGAACGTTCTAATGTATCTAAAGATTTAAATAACCTAGTTAAAAACGGAATGGTATTTAAAAATAATTCAAGACCTGTAAGATATTTTTTCAATAATCCAAACACTAATGATCTTACTCACAAATCCTCTTTGGACAATTTATGCTATTTATCTCCTTCCCTTTCAGAGGCTGTAAAGCTAGCTAAAACAGCTATCCTTTATCCACCTAATGGAATGGATTCTCTTATAATAGGTGATACCGGTGTAGGTAAGTCAATGTTAGCTAAACTTATGCATGAGTATTTTAACTCCTTAGATAATACAAAGGATATTCCATTTGTGCATTTTAACTGTTCAGATTATTCTAATAACCCTCAACTTTTAAGCTCACAATTATTTGGTGTCAAAAAAGGTACATATACTGGAGCAACGGAGGATAGAAAAGGCGTAATTGAAGAAGCTGACGGAGGAATACTATTTTTAGACGAAATACATAACTTGCCAAAAGAAGGTCAAGAAATGCTTTTTGTATACATGGATACAGGGTATTTCAGAAGATTTGGAGAGGTTTCTAAGAAAATAAAGTCTTCTGCAAGAATTATATGTGCTACAAATAAGGATATAAATGCCTCACTTTTAGATACTTTTATCAGAAGAATTCCAGTTAAAATTTATCTACCAAGTCTAGAAGACAGATTCATTGAGGAAAGACTAACCTTAATTGAAAGGTTTATTAAAGATGAAAGTTTAAGGTTAAATAAGCCTATATTAGTATCCAAAAACTCTATGATAGCCTTATTATCATATAATTGTCCCTATAATGTTGGTCAATTAAAAAGCGATATTAAGCTTGCTGTGGCTAATGCTTATTCAGATTATTTTATACATCACAAAAAGCAAATAAAAATAAATAGTCCAGACTTGCAAAAGGATATTAAATCCTCCCTTCTTTCACCAAAAGAAGATGCTCTAAGACTTGTAGATTTAATGGCTGATACAGATGGTTATTTTATATATGATAAGAACTCACAAATTACAAGTCATTCATTCTTAAAACAAAAACAAACTATTTTACTTAGCTACAAAGAGTTTATGACTGCTATCTCCATAAAGATAGCTAATAATAAGGAGCTTGATATTCATCAAATACGTGAAGATTTTACAAAATACTTTAAAGCAGTTATAGATAATGGTACAAGCTACAACTTCTACTTCCATCCATCTGCATATGAAGATTTAACTAATGGTATTTTTAAAGAGAATCCAGAACTAAAGTTTTCCTTTACAGATGATATTATAAAGAATTTCTTTAGTATTCACGTAGATATGATTTATGACAGAATTGATTTCATACAATACTCCCCTACTAATTCTATAAGTAAGCTAAAGATAAATTACCCTGAATATTATTCAATAGCCAATAATATAAAAGGACTAATTGAAAAATACTATAATGTTAATTTATCAGAAACAGAACTACTTTTCTTAATCATATTTATAATGTGTTGCTAAAGACAAAAAGAGCCGTCACAATAGAGAATAAATTTTTTCTATTGACACAGCTCCTTTTTTTAATTAATTATTTATAGATATCTTAGCCATTTCTCTTGTGTTTAGTATCTTAGAAACCTCAGTTTCATTTATATCACACTCTTCAAGAACAATTTCTTTTACATACTTTCCTGTTTTCAAAGCTTTCTTTGCTATAGCAGCTGATTTTTCATAACCTAATATTGGTGCTAAAGCTGTAACTATTCCTATACTTCCATCAACTAAGTTGTTGCATCTCTTTTCATTAGCTTCAATGCCTTTAACACAGTTCTCTATAAATGTTTCTACTCCATTAGTTAAAATAACAAGAGATTCATATAGATTATGAATTACTATTGGATAGAAAGCATTTAATTCTAATTGACCACTTTGTGTAGCCATAGTAATTGTTAAATCATTACCCATGATCTGAAATGATATTTCTTTCATGACTTCTGGCATTACTGGATTAACCTTACCTGGCATTATTGATGAACCATTTTGCCTTGCAGGTAATCTTATTTCTCCAAAGCCAGCTCTTGGTCCTGATGACATTAAAATTAAATCTCCAGCAATCTTACTTATATTAACTGCACAAACTTTTAATTGTGATGATACCTCAGCATATTTATCTAAATTTTGTGTTCCATCAACAAGGTTTGATGATTGTATTATATGTTCATCAAATATATTGCTTAATTCCAAAACTACAGAAGCTATATACTTTTCATTTGCTGTAATTCCAGTACCAACAGCTGTACCACCTAAATTAACTTCTAGTAATGAATCCTTAACTCTTTCTAATCTTTTTACATCTCTTCCTATTGCCATTGAAAAAGCCTTAAATTCTGAACCTAAACTTATAGGCACTGCATCTTGCATTTCAGTTCTACCCATTTTTATAACGTCTGTTAATTCTTCTGCTTTTATATTAAATTCATAGGATAGCTTCATTAATTTTTCAATACAGCCATTTAAAAGTTCATAAGTTGTAAGGCTTGCAGCAGTAGGGATTACGTCATTTGTAGACTGCCCCATATTTACATGGTCATTTGGATGTATTGGATAATACTCTCCTTTGTTAAATCCAAGAATCTCATTTGCCCTATTTGCAATAACTTCATTTATATTCATATTTAAAGATGTTCCAGCCCCACCTTGAATTGGATCTATAATAAATTCATTATCAAACTTACCACTATATACTTCTTCACATGCCTTAACTATAGCCTCTTTGTATTCTTCTTTAAGCTCTCCCACATTACAATTTGTAATAGCACAAGCTTTCTTAACAACTGAAAGATTTTTTATAAGTTGATTATTGATTGTTTGACCACTAATTCTAAAGTTTTCATGCCCTCTTAAGCTTTGTACTCCATAATAAGCCTTACTAGGTACTTGTTTTTCTCCAATAGAATCTCTCTCTCTTCTAAATTCCATAACTATTCCTCCTAAGAAAATAAAGATTTTTCTTTCTGAAGATTTAAATAGCAAAACCTGTGCCAAAACACTGTATATACCTGTTTATCCCATTTTCTAAGTACTTTTTGTAGTAATATAAAGAAGTGTGTCAAAAACTTCTATTTTAGCCTTTATAAAAACACACTAGTCATTAAAATAATACACTTTAATATAAAAAAGTGACCTCTCCACGCTTTAGTGAAAAAGTCACTTTTTCATCCATACCACAGGTTCCAAAACTTGTTTTTTATGTTCTGTGATGGCACTATAATTCTTAGTTTGCTAGTCCTATTATAGCTCTAACATATATCCTTGTAATATTTATAAGATCTTCAATTATCATATATTCATTAGAATTATGAGCAATTCCTTTTTGACCTGGGAAAGAAGGACCAAAAGCTACTATATTAGGCATTACCTTAGCATAAGTTCCACCTGTAGTAGTAACAGGGGTACCGTCTTCTCCTGTTACCTCTTCATAAGCATCCTTCATAACTTTTAGCATCTGAGCATTCTTATCAAAGAATACAGAATCCATTCTTCTATTTTCCATAATAGAATACTCTGATAATACACTTATTATTTCCATTATACTTTTATAGCTATATGACATTGGATATCTAAACACAACTGATAACTTAAGCATGCCATCCTCAATCTTTAAAGAATAAGGGTTAGTTACTAGACTGCCTGATATTTCATCCTTACATTCTATACCTATCTTGCTTAAATCATGATTCTTGTGAAATACATTATATATGAAATTTAAAAACTCTCTTTCTTCTTTGCATAAAGATGTTTCATCTCTTAAATTTTTACATAAACTTGTAATAGCATTAACACCACTTTCAGGCGCATTTCCTGGAGCTGTTTTACCCCTATTAGTAATAGATTTACCATCTTTAAAATCAACTTGAATAAAATCTGGAACCACATTACTTCTAAATTCGCCATTAATTGATTTAATATTAGGATCACTTAGTTTTTTACTGCATATAGTTACGTCTAAAATTCCCCTTTCCCCATAAACAGCAGGGAACTTGCAATCAGGAGTAAAACCTGAAATTGGTGGTTCTTCATTATTAAGATAATATGGAATATCTTTAAAACCAGTCTCTTCATTTGAACCAAATATGATTCTAACTCTTTTAGAAAGCGGAATATTAAGATCTTTTACTACTTTTAATGCATATAGACAAGATATTATAGGACCTTTATTATCCAATACGCCTCTACCATAAAGCTTTCCTTCTCTTATATCCATTTTAAAAGGTGGTGTTATCCACCCTTCTTCATTAGCAGGTACAACATCTACATGTCCAATTATACCTACGTAATCTTCTCCATCTCCATACTCTGCATACCCTATAGCATTTTGGATATTTTTAGTCTTAAAGCCTATCTCCGTTGATATATCTAAGGCTTCAAGTAAAGCTTTTTTGCTAAATTCTCCAAAAGGAGCATCTATACAAGATGCTCCTTCAATGCTAGGAATATTTACAAGTCTCTCAATGGATTTTATCATATCATCCTTATATTGAATGACTTTTTCATCAATCTTGTTCATAAATATCCCCTCTATACTAGGTTTACTAGAAGCAAACCTTATTTTTTAATTCATCTACATTTTCATTGTTAGCTAACTTAATAGCCATTTTACATATATTTTCAATAGATTCATTTAAGCCGATTCCACCCTTTTTAGGAGTTTTAACAACTATTACTCTATCTTTATACTTTTCAGTTCCTGGATTTTCTACAGACATAGCTGCAAATGCAGGAATCCCACTATTATTATTAATTTCCTCAGCTAATCCTCCTGCCATTTCTCCAAAGTTTGGATAATGTAGAGCTGGTCCACATACAACTACATCAGGACTAAGCTTTTTAACCATTGCTACAAATTTCTTTTTAACTTCTTCTTCATTATCTTTATAGTATAAATCACCACAGTACAATGTTGCAATTATTTCCCCACCTAAATTAGTTAGGAATGGTTCCATCATTTTACCAGGGCCAATAGCTGTCTTTTTTCCTGCTGGTGGTATATGAGCGTTTTCATCGCTCCCCATACCTGCTTGTACATGATTTAAAATTAATAATACTTTTTTCATCAATAACATCTCCTAAGTTTATAAAGTTAGATCATCAAAATCTATATCATCATCTTCGTCATTTGCTGCATTTACTGCTTCTTCTTTTAAGTATTGCTTATCAAGCATCTTAATAAATGGAATATACATTAAAACACCTAAAACTATTAATATTAATTGTAATACTGAACCTTGCCATCCTGATACTAAGAAACCTGAAATTACTGGTGGAGTTGTCCATGGAATTTGTACTCCATTTGTAAGTGGAACTAAACCAGCTGTCATACAGAAATAAGTAATAATAATATTAATTGTTGGTATTAAAGCAAATGGAATTAACATTAACGGATTTAACATAATTGGAAGACCAAATATAATAGGTTCATTTATACCAAAGACACCTGGTAAAAATGATAATTTACCCATTTGTTTAATTCTTTGGCTTCTACAAACTATAAAAATAGCTATTATTAAAGATAACGTTGAACCTGCACCACCAAATGTTGCAAACATATCTTGGAATTGTCCTGTAATTATATTTGGTATTTCTTGGCCAGCTTTGAATGCATCAAGATTTTCTACAGATAATGCCTTTAAAATTGGATTGAATACTGCACCAACAACACTTGAACCATTTATACCAAAGAACCAGAATCCATGTAAGAATAGATATGCTATTACCATTGCAGGTAAAGTATTACCTAACTTTAATAATGGAACTTGTAAAATCTTAAATATGAAGTTGTGTAAATTACCATAGCTTGTTAATGTAAATACCCAGTTAATTAAGAAAAATACTGTCATAACTATTGCAGCTGGAATTAAAGCTTCAAAAGACTTAGCAACTGTTGGTGGAACTCCTGCTGGAAGTTTTATAACCCAACCCTTTTTAAGTATCTTAGCAAATATAGTTACCGCAACAAGTGCTACTATCATACCAAGGAATAATCCTTTTGAGCCTACCCAATCTAGTGGCACACAAGAAACATCATATGTTATATCGCTTCCCTTTGGCGTAAAGGTTCTTGAAAATGGAGTAACTATAAAGAATGCTACAAGACCTGTTACTGAAGCTTGTATAGCATCAATATCTAACTCTCTACCTAAACTATAACCAATACCAACAACTGCAAGTATAGTCATCAAATCAAAAGTTGCTGAAACAGGAACTGAAAGCTTCGCTGCCCAACCTTCACCTAAAAATCTTGCAATCATTTCATCCCATCCTGGTATTGGGAAGTTAGCAATAAGTAGGAATAGCGAACCTACTATTAATAAAGGTGTAGAAATTAAGAAACCATCTCTAATTGCTATTAGGTACTTATTCTTACCGATAACTTCTGCAAGTGGCATTAATACCTTTTCCATCTTTTTCATTATAGTATTCATTGATTTACCCTCCAGTTCTTTAGACACTATTAAATTTTACTTTGAATTACCTTTGATTAATCTTATGGCTTGCTTTAACACCTTTTCTCCGTCCATTGCGCCATAAGATGCTGGTTCAATTGGAGCTATTGGAATATTTAATGGTATACAATCCTCTTCAATTTTATTGAATAAGAATCTAACTTGTGGTCCAAGTAAAACACAATCTGGTCTCTTTTCATTGATTAACACATGTGACTTTCCAGCTGGAAAAGCTTCAATATGAATATCAAGATTGTGCTTATTTGCAACTTCTTGCATTTTTGAAACCATTAAACTAGTTGACATTCCTGCTTCGCAGAATAAAAATATTTTTTTCATTTGTATAACCTCTCTTTCTTTTTACATTTAAATGTAATTCTTATGCCCTTTAATAAAGCAAGAATTATGCCAACATCCAATATTCAATTTTTAAGGTATTCTTTTAACTCACAAAACAATCTGTATCGTTTTTTTAATACATTTAATAGTTCTTTCATTTGTTAAATAACAATAGTGTATCGTTTTCTGAATTTAATAACACACTTTTTCATCTATAAAACACTCTTTTTTAGAGATAACCTTTACAAAAATATTATATAATTGTTTCTTAAATATATAAAGAAAAAACACTGCTATGCAGTGCTTAAAATATGTAACTAAAAACTTATTCCTTCTTTGAATCTATCTAACATTTTTTCTGCAGCGCCTTTAACATCTTCTTTTCCTAATATGCAAGATATAACTGCAATCCCATCAATATTACTTTCCTTAAGTTTAGTAACATTCTTTTCATTAATACCTCCTATAGCTACAACAGGGATATTAACTGATGAAGTAATGCTAGATAAAGTTTCATAAGATACATCTCTTGTATCTTTTTTAGTTGATGTACTAAAAACAGCTCCAACACCTAAGTAATCTGCACCATCCTTCTCAGCTTTTAGAGATTCTTGTAAAGTGGCAGCAGATACTCCTAGTATTTTATCTTTACCTAGAATCTTTCTAGCTACCGAAGCAGGTAAATCCTTTTGACCTATATGAAGGCCATCAGCATCAATAGCTAGTGCAATATCTAATCTATCATTAATTATTAGAGGTATATTATACCTTGAAGTTACTTCTTTAACCTTAATAGCTATTTCATAGAATTCTCTAGAAGTAACATTCTTTTCTCTTAATTGAACTAAGGTTACTCCACCTAAAATGCTCTCCTCTATACATTTTATTAAATCTCTTCCTCTTAAAACATCTCTATCTGTTACAAGATAAAGTGTATAATCAACATTCTTCATTTATTTTACCTCTTTTCTCAATTACTTCCTTTGATAAATTATAAATATTATCCATAAGCTTAACCTTAAAAGTACCTGTTCCTTCACCTTCTTTTAGACTTTCATAAGCTAATTCTCCAGATATCCCCATAGAAACAACTCCACTTAAAGCTGCTAGAAGGTTGTCCTCATTAGTCCCTAAATATGATCCAATAAGAGAAGAACACATACATCCTGTGCCTGTAATCTTAGACATAATTTTATGTCCATTTTCCACTGTATAAATCATCTTTCCATCTGTAACAATATCAACTGCTCCTGTTATAGCTATTATTGAACCTACCCTTTTAGAGAAATCCTTTGCTAAAAGTTTACCTTTCTCTAGCTCATCCTTTATAGAAGTATCATATAATGAATCTACTCCTTTAGTTTTTGTATTAATTCCATATAGAGTCTTTATCTCAGATAAATTTCCCCTTATTACAGCTAACTCAATATTATCCATTATAGTTTTTGCTACTTTTGTCCTGTATGGTGTAGCCCCTGCACCAACTGGGTCCAAAATGACAGGAATTCCAACTTCATTAGCCTTCTTTCCAGCCTTAATCATACATTCTACTGTTCTAGAATTTAATGTACCTATATTTATTACAAGAGAAGATGCTATAGAAGTCATAGCCTCAACCTCATTTATATCATCTGCCATAACAGGTGATGCACCAATGCTTAGAGTAATATTAGCACAGTCATTCACTGTTACATAGTTAGTAATATGATGTACTAAAGGTGCTCTCTCTCTCACATTTTCTAATAAATTACCTATATAAGTTTTTATATCCATTATTCTATCACACCACTTTTCTTATATAATTCATAAAAATGGTTTGTAGGTCCAACACCCTTACCTATATCTAAAGAATGCTTAATTGCAACTGTAATATATCTCTTTGCTTCACTTATTGCTTCTTCCATAGATAATCCTCGTGCAAGATTTGCAGTTATTGTTGATGATAAAGTACAACCTGTTCCATGTGTATTCTTTGTGTCAATTCTTTCAGAAGTAAAATAGTGAAATTCTTCTCCGTTAAAAAGCACATCTATAGCTTCACCATCTAGGTGTCCACCTTTTAATAGAACATTTTTACATCCCAATTTAATTAGTTCTTTACAAGCATCACACATGTCTTCTTTTGTTTTTATATTTATAATTGATGACCCTATTTCTTTAAGAATTTCTTCAGCTTCAGGAATATTGGGCGTTATTAAATCTGCTAAGGGCAATAGATTTTTAATTAAAGTCTTTTTAGACTCTGGTTTTAGTAAGGAAAACCCACTTTTAGAAATCATAACTGGATCTATTATCAAATTAGTTGGTTTATATTGTCTAAGTTCTTCTGCAATAGCATTTATAGTTTCTATCTTAGAAACCATTCCAATCTTTACTCCATCTACCCTAATATCAGTAAATATTGCGTCAATTTGATTCTTTATTATTTCATCATCAATATCTTGTACACTAAATACTCCTTGAGTATTTTGAGCAGTTACTGCAGTAATTACGCTCATTCCATAAACATAATTTGCACTAAAAGCTTTTAAATCCGCTTGAATTCCAGCTCCTCCACAGCTATCAGAGCCTGCAATTGTTAAACAATGTTTCATCATAAATTCCTCCTTAAAGTAAAAAAAGTACAAGCAGAAGATGCTTGTACCTTAAAATCAAATTACATTAACAACTTCCTACGCTGGTATTAACCAAACAGGTTCCTAGGGTTAGAAAGTATAAGGCTTTCACTCTCAGCTTACCAATTTAAGCACCCCTGTGTTTCTATTATCTAAAATAACTTTATCATAATATACCATTTTTCTCAAGTGTAGTCATATTTTAATAATTTATATATATTTATTAAAGTAATAGTACACAATCAATATAAATGCATATACTTTTATTAAGTTTATAACAGAAAAGGAGAAAATGAAATGAAACAATATGTTTGTTCCATTTGTGGCTATATTTATGACCCAGAAATAGGTGACGAAGATAATGGAGTTGAATCTGGAACACCATTTGAAGATTTGCCTTATGAATGGACATGCCCAATTTGTAATGCTACAAAAGAAAGCTTTGAAGAAGTAATTGAATAATTAAACTATTCTATAAAAGAAACTCCAATAGGGGTTTTCTTTTTTTTGAATAAATATTGTATTTTTACATATACTAATTTATAAATTTCCAGTAGGAGGGTATTATGCATAATAAATATAATGATTTATTTGATACATTAGTTAAATCTTATTATGAGGGTGATTTCGACACAACTTTAAACAGAATTATTACTTGTCATGAATCATCTCCACAGGAAACATTTGAAATTATAACTTCTCTTTGTGGAGTAAAAATAGAATTTGATAACAATTATTTATATAACTTAAAGAAAGCTATTACTCATTATACAGTTCAAAAAAAAGTTGTAGAAAAACTTCAATGTTGTAGTGACGATTCTTGCAAGGGTGATGATAACAAATATAACTGCCAAAGAGCCTGTCCTTTTGATGCAATATATTTTGATGAAGAAAAAGGAAGTACTGAAATAGATGGTGATAAGTGTTTAGGTTGTGGCATATGTATAGATTCATGTAAATCTGGAAGAATCTTAGATAAGGTTCAATATATCCCAATAATAGACTTAATAAAAAATAATAAAACTGTTATTGCAGCTGTTGCCCCTGCTATAAGTGGTCAATTTGGTGATGATGTAACTATGGATCAACTAAGAGCTGCTTTTATTCAAATGGGCTTTACCGATATGATTGAAGTTGCTTTTGCAGCAGATATTCTAAGTATAAAAGAAGCTGTTGAATTTAATAAACATGTAAAGGGTCCTAATGATTTAATGATTACATCCTGTTGTTGCCCTATGTGGGTTGGAATGCTTAAGAAAGTATATAATGAATTAATTGATGATCTTTCTCCTTCTGTTTCTCCAATGGTTGCAGCAGGTAGAGTAATTAAGAAATTAAATCCTGATGCTAAGGTTGTTTTTGTTGGTCCTTGTATTGCTAAAAAAGCTGAAGCTAAAGAAAAGGATGTGGCTGGTGCCATAGATTTTGTACTTACTTTCCAAGAGGTTGATGAAATTTTTAACGCTATGGATATAAGACCAAGAGATTTAGAAGGAGTACCAACTAAGGAATATGCCTCTAAGGGTGGTAGATTATATGCGAGAACTGGTGGTGTATCAGTAGCAGTACATGATGTATTGAATGAGCTATATCCTGACCAAATAAAGAACTTTAAAGCTGTTCAAGCAAATGGTGTGATTGAATGTAAGAAGATTTTAAATTCTGCCTTAAATGGGGAAATAAATGCTAGTTTCCTTGAAGGAATGGGATGTGTTGGCGGATGTGTTGGTGGACCTAAAGCTAATATTCCTACTGCTAGAGGAAAGGAAGCTGTAGATAATTTTGCTAAGGAATCTGCAATTCAGGTGCCTGTCCACTCTGATACCTTGGATGATGTGTTAGGCCGATTAGGAATAGAGTCTTTAAAAGACTTTGAAGATAAGGATAAAATCCAATTATTTGAAAGAGAATTTTAGAAGGAGTAAACACTGTTATCATCAGTGTTTACTCCTTTTATTCATCAACTCTAATTATTTTATAATTTTCATCATATTTTATTCCTAGTTCTTTAGATAACTTATCATTTATAAGGTTAAGCTTTTCGCTATACTCTCTATATTCCTTACTTAGCACCTTCATATTTGGAATAAACACTTCATAATATCCACTTTCCTTGTAGAAGTTCATGAGTTTTTTCTTGAAATTAAAAAATGGATTTAAATATGGTAAAAGCCGCCACTCTTTTTGTTTATCTACGTATCCTAATAGCTCTTTTTTATATTCTTCTAGTTCTTCTCCTTGGGCTTCTAATAATGCCTCCATCTTGCTTTTGGTAGCTTCGTATGTTCTCTTTCTAATTTCATCACTGGAGCTTGCTAGACCTATTTGTATGAACTTAGGTATTTTAAATTGTGGTATATTATCTAGAAACTCAACTATATTATGCCATGCTTTAATTTTTTCCATAGTATCTAATGGTTCATTTAAGTATGGGGAAAAGTGATATGCCATATATTCTCCAAATCCTTTTGGAAAAGCTCTTTTTAGTTCACGCTTTATAAATTCCCCACTCTTCTTTTCCTCTTGAATTATTTCATCATTTAACCTGGATATTTCATTAATAGACATATCCCCTTCTATTAATCTTTCTAGATGAATCTTATCTATTTTTAGTCTAATCTCTTTTTGTTCCTTCTCTATTACTATTCTATTTAATATTTCTCTTTTGTCTTTAGACTTTAATATAGTCATAATATCTTTTACAGAAATATCTAGCTTTCTATATAATGATATCTCTTGTAATATCTTTATGTCTTCATTACTATAATCTCTGTATCCATTACTAAGCTTCTTTGGGGATATAAAATTTTCTTTTTCATAATATAAAATAGCTTTTTTAGTTAAGCCAGTACTTTTACATACCTCATTAATTAACATATACTCACCTCTTAAGATACATAATAGAGTACTCCCTAAGGGCATAGTCAACTATATTATTTAATCTTTTTATATTAATATATAATTTAATAAATCTAATGGATTATCTAAAAGGTAATCCCCTTGAATTCCTTCAATTGATGTTGCTCCCCATTTAGCAAGGGCAAAATCCATATTTGCTGCTTTAGTTGCTTTATAATCTGATAATGTATCTCCCATATATATACATTCTTCTCCATTAATATCTAATGTATCACAAACCTTAAGCAGTGGATCTGGATAAGGTTTATGTCTTTCTGTATCTTCTGCAAGTACTGTACAAGAAATATATTTTTCAAGACCTGTTGGATAAAAATCTATTTCATACTGCTTTTTCATTTTTGAGCTTGCAATTGCACATTTAATTCCTAATTCATTTAATCTAGGAATAAGTTCATTAAAACCTTCATAAAGAGTTGCTCCTTCTTCAAAGCTATTTACATATTCTACCCATTTAGCATAGGATTTTTCAATATCCTTAAACCCTAGCTCTTCAATTGTCTTTTTTCCTGGATAAGCCATGTATTTAAGTAGATCATTATAAGGAATAAGAATATCTAACTCTTCTTTTACTAACCTTTGTAAAGGTAGCATATTCATTCGTTCTGTATTTAACACTGTACCATCTAAATCAAATATTACACATTTGTATCTCTTCATAAATTTCATCCTTCATCTTTAAATTTATTTTAAGGTGTTAACAAGTACTCTTCTAGCCTTTGGTAACATCTCTGTTTTTATTAAAAAATTCCATACTGGCTCAAACTTCTTCCATGCTCCTGCATATGTAAAATGCTTTAGTTTCATTTTTAATTCTTCATGATTTTTTGAGTCCTTAAATATGTTACTCCATTTATAGAATTCTTCATAAGATTCCTTATATCCTTTTTCCATTTCCTCTTTTGTTATATTTGGATGATTAAAAGTTAAATGTCTTGTATCATACTTTCTCCAATCTTCTGTAACTATCCTATTAGTTTTTTTCATTTCTTCAAATATTGGAGTTCCTGGATATGGGGTTAAGATATGATTTGTTACTGTTGTTATTCCATTATCTATTGCCCATTCTGTTGTTCTACTAAAAACGTCTTTTTTATCATCATCAAGTCCAAATATAAAACTTCCGTTTATCATTATTCCTATTTCATCAAGTCTTTTTATAGCTTTTTGATAGTCTTGTCCTAAATTACTAAGCTTGTTAGCGCTTTTTAAGTTTATTTGATTAATGCTTTCAAAGCCAATAAATGCACTTCTAAAGCCTGCTTCATATGCTAGTTCTATAGTATCATCATTTAAAACTGAATCTACAGTTATTGCACCTTGAAACACTCTATTCATACCCTTCATTTCTTTAAAGAGCTGCCTAACCAAATTCTTATTTGCAAAAATATTATCATCTAAAAAATAAAGATGACGACCTTTCATACTATCTATCTCTTCTAAGATTCTATCTATTTTATAAGAATAATATGATTTACCGCCCTTATAAAAGGAGCTTACATAACAAAAAGAACACTTATTAGGGCATCCTCTTGAAAACACCATAGAATTAGGAACTAGATACTTATCATTTTTAAATAAGTCCCTTCTAGGTAAAGGAATACTATCAAAGCACACATCACCTTGATTATATATCTTTTTATTACGTCCTTCTTTTAATTCCTTTAAAAACTTTGGAAAACTGCTTTCCCCAAGTCCTAGTAAAATCACATCACAATGCTTTTTAGCTTCATACGGCACTGAAGTTGCATGTAATCCTCCTAATGCCACAGTTACCCCTTTCTTTCTATAATTGTCTGCTATTTCATATGCTCTATATGAGTTTGTAATATATGTCTCAATGCAAACTAGATCTGGAAAATCATCTAACTTTAGAGTTTCAATATGTTCATCAACTATTTCTATTTCATCTTCTTCACCGCAAAAAGAAGCGAGCGTAGCTAATCCAAGTGGAGGAAATAAAGAATACTTTATTGGCCTCCAGTATGGACTCTTAGCTTCTTCAAGTGCAGGTAAAATAAACTTAATTTTCAAATTTATTACCCCTTATACCAATTTACTTATTACTATTTTAGGATGCAAAAATTACTTTTTAATATTCTAATTCTTACTTATTCCTTAAGCTATGAATTCTCCCTCTAAAATAGACATTAAAATAACATCATGGTATTCATTTTTAAAGAATAATCCATCCCTTTGATGTCCTTCCTCTTTAAAACCAACCTTCTCGTAAGTCCTCTTAGCTCTTTTGTTATAATCAAATACTTCTAATTCAATTCTATGAAGCTTTAATTCTTCAAAGGCATATTTTATAGTTTCATATACTGCCCTATACCCTATCCCCATACCAAAATACTTTTTATTAAATAGAGCTATTCTAAAGCCACAGATTCTACTGTCAAAATCTATGTCCATTAATGAAGTTTCTCCAATAATTTTACCATCTTCTATAATTAAGAAATGTCTCCTTTCCTCATCATCAACAAGCTTATCTACAAATTTATCAATTATTTCAAAATTAACTTTTTCTGTAGTAGCTGTATAATGAAGCATTTCTTCATCTGGATTTTCGAAACCTGCCTTCCAATACTCTTCTTTATCATTTTTTTCTATAAGTCTCAGTTTTATATTCATAACCCTCTCCCTTTTATTATGATAACAATATGCTATCATATATTTCATACAATTGGCTATACTAAGTATAGGCATGATGAAAAAGAGTACCTTCATTTAAAGGTACTCTTTTTTGTAGAGAAAAGATTCGCGATGAAAAATTTTGTTTGTATGTATAAATTTATTATAGCTTCTATTTATGCTATTGGTGTAATCATAAATATTGTTGATTCATGTGTGTAATTAGTTTAACTATGAAGCTAATAAATAATTTATACTTTGTTGAGAATGATTTTCATTCTACAACTCTAATATATAATATATTTGGATATATGTCAACACCTCTTATAAAATTTTCCTATAAAAGATTAAAATCTCAGAGGATTCCCTCTGAGATTAAATTGATGACAAGAACTACAGCTCCTACCATAGTAAACAAAACTAATAGTTTGAAATTTTTGATAAACCTTCTGTAAAGTCCACTTTCCCCCATTGTAGTCTTATTAATTTTCCTATGAATTAAATATAATTTTATAAATTCCACTATTACAACTATAGCTATTAATATTGCTATAATCGTTAAAGCATCTTTCAATTTTAACACCCCGCAAATTTTATATATTACATATATATTTTACCATTAAAATTACAGGACATTACTTAATTTATTCTTAATTATTATTTTTATCATTCTACAATTTACCTTCTATTCTTTTCAAACATTTACTTTGATTATCAAAATAAATGTGCTATAATTTAATAAATTTAAACAAGGAGAAATGTAATGAATAAAATGAAAAAGATAATAATTAGTGTTGCAATAATAATTACAGTAACAATTGGACTAGTTCTTGGTCTTGGAGGAACTTACTTATATAACTTAGCCTTAGATCCTACAACAGATAAATCAATAGTTTTTGGATCAGATGAGGAAAGTACAGAAACAATATCCCAAAATGAAACAAGTGGTGAAGTTAACATTGACGCTGAAGCTTGGTTACTTAATGACAGTGGTTATGAATCTCTTTATAGAACATCTAAGGATGGATTAAAACTACATAATTATTTAATAAAGAATAACTCAAAAAAATGGGTTATCACAGTGCATGGTTATACTTCTGAAGGAAAGCTTATGTCTAACTATGGAAAAAAGTTTTATGACATGGGATATAATGTTCTTATACCAGATTTAAGAGGACATGGAATGAGCGAAGGTGACTACATTGGAATGGGTTGGGATGAAAGGTTAGATATAATTGACCTAATTAATTATATAATAGATGTGGACAAGGATTCAGAAATAGTTTTATTTGGAGTATCTATGGGGGCTGCAACAGTAATGAATGTTTCTGGTGAAGATTTACCTTCTAATGTTAAAGCAATAATTGAAGATTGTGGATATACATCAGCTTGGGATCAATTCTCTTATCAATTAGATGAACTTTTTGGATTACCACCTTTTCCAATGATGCATACAGCTAGTTTAATTGGAAAGTTTAAGGCTGGTTATTGGCTTAAGGATGCTTCCCCATTAGAACAAGTAAAAAAATCTAAAACTCCTATACTATTTATTCATGGAGATAAGGATGACTTTGTACCTTTTTCAATGCTAGAGCAAGTGTATAATGCTTGTTCTTCACCAAAAGAGAAGCTAGTAATTGAGGGGGCTGGACATGCTAAATCTAGTAAAGTAAATCCTGAACTTTATTGGAATGCTATATATGAATTCTTAAATAAATACATTTAAAGATAATATTAATAAAAGGACTCAATATAATAATTGGGTCCTTTTTCAAAATAAAATTAAGGTATATTTTTACCTATACTATAAATTTAACAATGTTATATTCTCTATACCTATACATTTATTTATAAAGTCGTTATTAGTACATTTACAGAATATTTCTACTAAATAATTTTTATCTTCCTGAAAAATTAATACTTGTTTCTCATTTAGGGATATTGTCAAAGGCGTATCTTTAATAATATAACTATCAAAAATAATCTTTAATAAATCCTTGTCATTAGATGTTAATGCTCCTTTTACAATTACTTTATCTATTCCACTTATTCCATTTTCATAACTATTTGGTACCATATACTGTTTCATAAAATTACGAGCTTCATCATCCTTCATCTGTTGAAAACCAATTTGTAATGGAATACCTTCAAAAAATTTAATGTAGCTGTTTTGCCAAGGCATTGTTCTCGTTAATAAATTGAATAGCCATTTAAACTTTAAATACTCTGGATTTGTTATAGAAATGTTTTTACTCTTAAAGTTTTCATATACTTCATTTATATTATCAACATCTAGCATTATACAAATCAATCCTCTATGCCCTTCATTATATAAATCTACCCAATCTTTTTTCCATCCCCCACCATCTTCCTTTAGGAGATTAATCATTTCAAAATATTCATTACCAATCCATAAATTAGATGCTTTAAAACCTCTTGTTCCTTTTCCCCATGAAGGTTCATAAGGAAAACCTGATTTAATAACATTATTTATTACAGCTTTATCCTTTTGATATTTCCTATCTACATTAACTACAAAGTGATCAAATTTAAACATACCAATCTCCTATAATATAACTATATTTCTTTCTTATATTCCGCTAAATATATTTTATCGTTTACTTCCACTCCAATTCCCTCTTCTATTTCTATATCCTTAAGCTTGAATATTTTCCCTGGATTCTTATAAGGATTATCATTTTCCATATAAGATACAATTTCATGTACCTGAGCTATCGCACCAATCTCTTCTTGAACATCCTCATTTGATATGATTTCATCCGTAAGTAAATAAGTAGTTTCCTTTATTTGAACTTCTGCCGGTGTAATATTAGTAAATTCACCCTTTATTTTATTGGTTGTATTACATCCTAGAAACAAAGTGAAGCCTAGTATTAGAATTAAGGATAGTTTCTTTAACCTCATAAATATTCACCTCCTAACTTTAGATTATCTATCCATATGACTTATACTCTTTCTAATCTGCTTTATTAATTTCCCCTCTTAATCATATCTATTTGGCTTTTTTCTTCACTAGGTACAAAACCAATGCTTGTATACAAATGAATTCCAGAAACATTACATTCATCAGCAGCAAGGAAGGCTCTAGCAGCATTATACTTCTTACCATATGCAAGAGCTTTAAGTATAAGCTTTCTACCTATTCCCATATTTTGAAACTTAGGAATAACTGCAACCTCTCTAATCCAAAGTATTGATCCTTTTTTGCTTTCATGTCCATATGTAGCAACACATATAAGACCTATTATTTCATTACTAATATCTCTCTCAATTATTATTCCATTGTTTCTTGTTCCTGAATTACTCCCAGAGTCCTCAGTATTACTAATCCATTCCTTCATCCATTTAGATGTTTGACCAGTAAAACCCCTACTTTGATTTTTGCACATCATAGTTACTTTTGAAGCTTCTTCACACTCTTCTATGGTTAAAAATTCAAAATCATCTGAAGGCTCTATTTCATTAAGACTATAATTAAAGTAGTCATGCCAAGCATTTCTAATTATTAGCCCTCCCTCCTCTAGCTTTGAAACCCATTCATGAGGTATAAAAGTTACTAAAAACTCTTTCTTATGTTTTAAACGATCTATTAGATACTCTACTGAATTTGTTGCCCAGTGATATTCATTTACTTTACCTTCATAATTAAATCCATATATTAAAATTATATTGTCATTTTCCACCTTAACTTCATAATTACATATATCCTTATAATCTATATAATTCATAGAAGAAAATTTAAATTTACTAAATTTTGATTGTATTCTATTAAAGGTTTCCTCTTTCACTACAATCCCCCCTACACCTTATTAACATTTTTAATTCAAATTAATTTATGTTCATAGACTAGTAGCATATTTTCATATTTTATCACTTAACCTTTACTCATTAGCTTCTCTATAGGTTTTAGTTTTAAAATTTGTGTAGTGCTGTCTTAAGTTTTCATTAAATAAATTGTTAGTCGCCTCTGTCTCAGAATAAGGAACTCTAAAGGGTAGAATATAATGTTCATAATTAAATATATTTCCACCAAAACAAACATCTTCTTTTAAATCCAATTTATAAAAAACATATCCACGTTGTTTAGTTGAACCAAAAGGATAATTTACACTTCCAGTAATTGTCCAACTTTCAAGTAGGTTACCAAACCAATCATTTGATGTAAATAATTCATTTTTTAGTTTAGGTATTAAAGCTATTTTTTCTATCCCTTTTTCCTCATATAACAACCTTCCACTTATTAATTTTAATACTTCGCTACAGCTTATAGAAAAATTATCTCTCCAATAAGCTTTACCATCTTTCCAATTAAAATATTGAACAGAATACATGCTACTATCCTCTAATTCAATATAGATACTAGTAGCTTCTAAATTATAACCAAAATTCAATATCTCACTTGAAAAATCAACATATATCGGATTCTTTAGTAGTATAATTTCATCATCTGATATGTCCTTAATAATATCCTTTGGAAATCCCTTTTCAATAAGTACTTCCCTCATTCCTTGAGTAGTTAAAGTTTTTAATTCAGTTTCCTCAAGTTCAATGTGATAAAAGGTTGCACAACAAATAGAAATTATTAATACACAAACTAATCCATATCCAATGATTATCTTTTTACTAATTGTTTTTTCTGCTTCTTCCATTGGTTCAAATGGTAATTCCTCAAATTCCTCTGCCAATTTTCCTAAGGAATAGATTGTGTAAAAATAAAATATCATTAATGGAACAAAAACCCACAAAAGACTTCCAATCCCTATTAATACACTGATAATCATTAAAATTTTCCAAATTCCTAATGCTAAAAGAGGATCTCTTTTAAGTTTTATATTCCCTTTTTCCGCTAAAAGCTTCAAACCATGCCTAAATATAAAAATGAAGCATAATTCAAAAGTAGTTAAAACAGATAAAATTATATACATATTATCAAATTTTGTGTTTAGTGGTGTACATATATATATTAGGTTTGCTATATGAAGCAATACATTTATTATAGAAAAAATCCATCCAGCATTAAGCCATTCATTCTCCTTATGCAAAGATCTAAAACCAAGGTATAAAAGAGCCACACCAATAACAGGCAAAATATACTGCAGCCAAAAGAAATTAAATTTAATTACTGTAAAAGCAAAGCCTATAGATATACAGTTTATAGGTGTACGCCAATTATTATCATTATTCATTATCCCTACCCCTTAATTTATTAAAGTCCTAATAATTTAATTGTCACAAGAATTACAGTTGTTCCATTTCCAATTAAATTCACTAAAAAGTGTGCTGTCATTGGAATGTATACATTCTTTGTTTTTATATAAGATATAGTAAGTGGAACAGCAATAATTATAGTTTCTAAAATTCCTAGCCATGATAGTGAATGCTCTAAGGCATACAAAATCATTCCCACAGATGATGTGAAAATCAGAATTCCTTTTGTATCAAATTTTATAATTGCTTTTCTATAAAATACTTCCTCTGCTATAGGAGGAAATATAATTGTTGATATAGCAAAGAGTATTAACTGAAACAGATTGTTTCTTGTAAGCCCAATCATTCCATCATCAACATTAGGAAAAATCCCTTTTAATGAAGAACTAAGAAGAAAAGCTGCAACCATCCCCACTGCCGTTATTACTACTGAAAGCCAAAATGTTTTCCCCTTTTTAAGATTCTCCTTTAATTCACTGAAACTAAAATCACCAGACTTATAAAAATAAATTATTATACCTAAATAGAAAATAAAATTTGTATAAATAAAATATTTTTCAGAACAAACTAAGCAGCTTATTATAAATAATATCTGCCATAAAATTGGAAAACCAAGTTTTTTAAAATACATATTTCTCCTCACTTTAATTAACTATTTAGGTAAATTATAACATAAAGATGTTAACAATATTCTATATAATAATATATAATTCCTATTGATTATTAAAAGTTTTTTCATTATAATTGTTGTATATCAAACAGTTGTATATGCTATAATTTGGAAAGAAGGTTTTTTTGTGAAAGATAGCAAGATTGGAATTGAACTTAGGGGCTTAAACAACATGATTAAAAGGTATATAGATAAACATCTAAATAAAAAAGTTGTGGATCAAATAACAGGTACTAATGGTTGGATTATAACTTATTTATCTCACAATTTAGATAGAGATGTATTTCAAAAAGACCTAGAAGAAGAATTTGGTGTTACTCGTTCTACTGCTTCTAAGGTTATAAACTTAATGGTTCAAAAAGGACTTGTAGAAAGACATTCTGTTCCTTATGATGCTAGATTAAAAAAGTTGGTATTAACTCCTAAGGCTAGTAAAATATCAGAGCTTATCAATGAAGATAAGGAAACAATAGAAAAACTTTTAACTAAGGGATTTTCAGATGAAGAACTAGAAACTCTACAATCTTATATTGAAAGAATGAAAAACAACCTTCAATAAAAGTCGATAATTACGACTTTTTTATTTGTAGATAATGTTGGATATCAAACATTGTTTCCATTAGAAACTATATGCAACAACTAATTAATACAGGAGGTAATCATATGATAAAAAAGTTAGCACAAAGCATTAGAGAATTTAAAAAAGATTCTATTTTATCTGCAATTTTTATGTGCTTTGAAGTAACTATGGAAGTTGTAATCCCTATCCTTATGGCTAATCTAATTGATTATGGAATAGACAAAGGAAATATGCCATTTATTCTAAAGATGGGTATAGCATTACTTATTTCTGCAGCTATTTCATTATTTTTCGGGATAATGTCTGGTCAAAAGGCTGCCATTGCTTCAGCTGGATTTGCAAAGAACCTTAGAAAGGATATGTACTATAAAGTACAGGATTATTCCTTCTCAAATATCGATAAATTCTCTACTGCAAGCATTGTAACAAGACTTACAACAGATGTAACTAATGTCCAAAATTCATATCAAATGATAATACGTATGGCAGTTAGAGCACCAATAATGCTCATTTTTTCACTTTTCGCTGCATTTACTATCGATGTGAAGTTGTCACTAATATTCTTAGTAACTGTACCAGTTTTAGGTGTAGGATTATGGTTTGTTATGACAAGGGTTCATCCTATTTTTAAAAGGGTTTTTAAAACTTACGATAAGTTAAACAGTATTGTACAAGAAAATCTACATGGAATAAGAGTTGTCAAATCTTTTGTACGTGAAGATTTTGAAATCGATAAATTTAAAGATGTATCTAATGAAATTTATAAAGATTTCTCTAAGGCAGAAAAAACAGTATCTTATAATGCTCCACTTATGCAACTTTGTATGTATGCTACTACCATATTTATTTCATGGTTTGGAGCAAGAGCTATTGTAGCTTCAGGTGGTGATGCTAATTTAGGTTTAAGTACTGGTGAACTTATGAGCTTATTAAGCTATGCTGCTCAAATTCTTTCAAGCCTTATGATGCTTTCAATGGTTATAGTTATGATTACAATATCAAGGGCATCTGCAGAAAGAATTGTAGAAGTATTAGATGAAGAGATAGATTTAAAGAACCCAACTTCACCTGTTATGACAGTAAATAATGGTGATATAGAATTTAAAAACGTTAATTTCTCTTATTCAAAAAATGCAGACAAGCTTTGCTTAAATAATATAAACATTAAGATAAATTCTGGTGATACAGTTGGTATTTTAGGTGGGACAGGTTCCTCTAAATCTTCTCTAATTCAACTTATACCAAGACTTTATGATGTAACTGGGGGCTCAGTTAAGGTTGGTGGAATTGATGTTAGAGATTATGATATTGAAACACTTAGAAATGAAGTTGCAGTTGTACTTCAAAAAAATGTGTTGTTTTCTGGGACTATTAAAGAAAATCTACGTTGGGGTAATGAAAATGCTACAGATGAAGAGCTTATTCATGCTTGTAAATTAGCAGAAGCTCATTCATTTATTGAAACATTCCCTAAAGGATATGATACTTATATTGAACAAGGTGGTACTAATGTGTCTGGTGGGCAAAAACAACGTCTATGTATTGCACGTGCTCTGTTAAAGAAACCTCAAATATTAATTTTAGATGACTCTACTTCTGCTGTTGATACTAAGACAGATGCTTTAATTAGAAAAGCCTTTAAAGAAGAAATACCAAATACTACTAAGGTTATAATTGCTCAAAGAGTTTCTTCTATACAAGATGCAGATAAAATTATTGTAATGGATGATGGTAATGTTACTGCAATTGGTACACATGAGGAACTATTAAAAACAAGTGAAATTTACAAAGAAGTTTATGAATCACAAATGAAGGGAGGAAGTGACAATGAGTAAAAAAGGAAATCCTGTTGATATAGCTAAAAAAGCAGACTCAAAAACACTGAAAAGACTTCTCTCCTATATAAGTCAATATAGAATACAATTTATTTTTGTTTTAGTTAGTATATTACTAAGCGCTGTAGCAAGTGTTGTATCTACTTTATTCCTAAAGACACTTATAGATGACTATATCACTCCCCTTTTACTTGAAGCTATCCCTGACTTTTCTGGGCTAGCTAGATTAATTCTTATAATGGCTGGAATTTATTTAATAGGTGTTATTGCTACCCTATTTTATAACAGAGTTATGGTTGTTATTGCACAGGGAGTACTTAAAGAAATAAGGGATGAAATGTTTGAGAAAATGCAGAAACTTCCTATAAGGTATTTTGATACTCACTCTCATGGTGATATTATGAGTCACTACACAAATGATACTGACACCTTAAGACAAATGCTTACACAATCTATTCCTCAGCTATTCTCCTCTGTGGTAACTATTGTAGCTGTATTTGTTTCAATGCTTACTTTAAGCCTTTGGTTAACTATATTTGTTGTCCTATTTACCTTTATTATTCTTAAGGTTGTTGGAAATATTACTAGTAAATCTAGTAAATACTTTGTAAGCCAACAAAAATCCCTTGGTAATGTTAATGGTTATATTGAAGAAATGATAAATGGTCAAAAAGTTGTCAAGGTATTTTGCCATGAAGATAAAGCAAAAGAACTGTTTAACCAAAAGAATGAAGAGCTATGTAAAAATGCTACTGAAGCTAACAGATTTGCAAATATGCTTGGACCTTTAATGAATAATATGGGATATATTCTTTATGTTTCTATGGCTATTGTTGGAGGTGGGCTTGCTATTCTAGGTGTTACTAATGTAAGTCTAAGTGGAGTTGGAACTTTAACCTTAGGTATGATTGCTTCCTTCTTACAACTTTCAAGAAGCTTTATTATGCCTCTTAGCCAAGTTTCTCAGCAATTAAGTTCAATAGTAATGGCTATTGCAGGTGCTGGAAGAATATTCAACCTAATAGATGAAAAGCATGAAGAAGATAGAGGATACGTTACTTTAGTAAATGTAAATAAGATAAATGGTGAGATTATAGAAACTAAGGAGCATAGTCATCATTGGGCTTGGAAACATCCTCATAGTGATGGAACTATTACTTATACAGAGCTTAAAGGCGAAGTTAGATTCTTTGATGTAGACTTTGGGTATAATGAAGAAAAGATAGTTCTTCACAATATATCCCTATATGCAGAACCTGGGCAAAAAATAGCCTTTGTTGGTGCAACAGGTGCTGGTAAGACAACAATAACTAATCTAATTAATAGATTTTATGATATTGCTGACGGTAAGATTAGATATGATGGCATTAATATAAATAAGATTAAGAAGAATGACTTAAGAAGATCATTAGGTATCGTTCTTCAAGACGTTAACCTATTTACAGGAACAGTTATGGAAAATATTCGTTATGGTAGACTTGATGCTTCTGATGAGGAATGTATACAAGCTGCTAAATTAGCTAATGCAGATGGATTTATAAGAATGTTACCTAATGGATATAATACTATCATCTCTGGAGATGGAAGTGATTTATCTCAAGGCCAAAGACAACTTATTTCAATTGCGCGTGCTGCTGTTGCTGATCCACCTGTTATGATTCTAGATGAAGCTACTTCTTCTATTGATACTCATACAGAGTCTATAGTTCAAAGTGGAATGGATTCACTTATGGAAGGAAGAACTGTTTTTGTTATTGCTCACAGACTTTCAACTGTTAAGAATTCAGATGTTATTATGGTTCTTGAAAAAGGTAGAATTATTGAACGTGGTAGTCATGAATCTTTAATTAAAGAAAAAGGAAAATATTATCAACTTTATACTGGAGCTTTTGAATTAGAATAAAAACTGGCTTATGCCAGTTTTTCTGCTTAAAAATTATTAGAATCAGCTTAGTATAAGCTATTTACAAGTAATATTATTAATTTTATAATGAAAGAAAAACATATGGGGGATATTTATGAGAAAAGCTACTTTTTACCTATGGAAATTAGAGTATCTTAAGGGAGAAAAGCTGCCAAAGGATGCTGACTCTGAAACTTTAAAGGCTAATGATGTTTTATATGATGAATTATTTAATTCATATATTAAAATAGATGACACTAATTTAGATATAGAAGATATTAATTTATATTTAAAATCTAAGAATGCCTATAATATAAATATGATAAAGAATTGTTTTATTACTATAACAGTAATTCTTAGTATTCTATGCTTTATAATTCTAATGGGGCTTTACTAAACTTATTAAAAAAGGGATTTAGCAAAAAAAGTAAGCTAAATCCCTTTTAATAAATAACAGAACTATCCATCTTGTACCAATCCTAATGGTTATTGAATATGATTACATAATTTCTTATTTTATATATTTTTCAATCTTACATTGCTCTTGAACTTCTTTTCCTAAAATTGTAATTGCTTGCTTTGGACAATTACTAAAGCAACGGTAACACATTGTACACTTGTCTTTCCCCCTAGCTTTATCATTATCTATTTCAATATTGTTCATTGGACATACTGCAGCACATTTACCACAGCCAACACATCTTTCACTTTTTATTTTAAACTTATCTGTATAACTCCTAGTCTTATTATAAAACCATAATCTCTGACCAAATAATCCAACTATATGATATATAAAACCTAATCCTTCCCTTAAAGGCTCTCCAGTTTTAAATTTATTAGCACATTCTTTTATCTTTTCTTCAGTCTTTTTTACTATAGCTTTATTTTCTTCTAAGGACTTTTTCAATACCTTTTCATCACCAATACAATCAGGCATCCTTAAATGTATCCCACCTAGTATATTGGCTCCATATTTTTTTAATAAACGGGCTGAACATCCTGCTCCATCACCACTAAATAATCCCATGGTTGATATAATAAAAATATTTTTCCCATTAAACTCTTTCTGGTTTATTTCTATAAAATCTCTAACTATCTTGGGCAAATTACTAAAATATATTGGATACGCAAATGCAATATCTTTATTTTGTCTAATAATTTTTATTACATTCGGATCTTCAATAGAAAAACTCTTCTCTTCCCCCTGGTACTCACTTAAAAATTTTTCAAGACAGTATCTTGTATTTCCTGTTCCACTAAAATATACCCCTATCATTATTATTCACCTACCAATACATAAAAAAAGAAATAAACATATAAATATATAAATATGTACATGTATAATTATACCATATTTTTTTTCTTATACCTGCTTAAAAGTATTTTTATTGATTTAAATCCTAAATATTTTACTTTTATATCCTTAATATATTCTATATTTTAAAATTATTTTTGAAATATTAAAAAGCTATGGAAAGATTAAACTTTCCGTAGCTTTTATAATTCCTTTATGATTTTAGCTGGATTCCCACCAATTACGACATTGTCGCCAAAACTCTTAGTAACTACAGCACCAGCAGCAACTACAACATTATTTCCTAACGTAACTCCTGGAACTATCGTTGCGCTACCTCCTATCCAACAGTTGTCTCCTATTGTTACAGGCTTCCCAAACTCTTTTCCACCAATTCTTTCCTTAGCATTTAGAGGATGAGTTGCTGTATATATTCCAACCTGTGGAGCTACAAAGCAATTATCTCCAATTCTTATTTCACAAACATCTAAGAATACACAATTATAATTTGCATAAAAATTCTCTCCTACATGTATATTACATCCATAATCGCAATTAAAATTAGGTTCAATATAAATATTTTCACCTGTTGATCCAAATAATTTTTTTAATAGTTCATTTCTTTTTTCCTTGTCTCTAATAGAAGTTTTGTTATACTCCTCTGTTAGTATTCTTGCATTAAATCTTAAGTCTTTTAATTCTTCATCAGCAGGATTATAAATTTCCCCTTCAATCATTTTTTCTCTTTCTGTCATAGTTCTTATCTCCTTTTATCTAAAGTTTAATATTATATCAACCTAAAAAGATACTCTCTATATTATTTTCAAACCATCTACATAATTCTGTAGACCAATGAGCATAGTGAAATAGTGCATCTTTATTGTTATTATTAGAATTGAAATAATTCTTATAATAATCACTTACACCAAGTTGGTAAAAATAAAGATAAGGCATCATTTTTATATCATAGTCACTTAAATCACTTACCTCTAAGTATTCGTTAACATATTCTTTAAGATTCTTTATATCTATTTCTCCATTTATGCATTTAGGATCTGCATAAGAATATGACCTTATTAACTCATAACAAGCTGGATGAATACAAGCAGAAGTAAAATCTATTACTCCATTAATCTTATTATCCTTACATATGATTTGACTTATAAAATAATCACCGTGAGTATTTTTATAGGTAAACTTATCCATATCTAAATCTACATTTTTCAACTTATCCAAAAGCTTTATTCTATAAGATAAATCCTCAATTGCAACTACTTCATTTCTTTCCTTGGCTATTTTTAAAGATTTTTTATAGGATTCTAAAGCAGATTTAGGATTCACCACCATGAAAAATCCCTTAGAAATGCCTTTATCTAAAGAATGCAAATCCATTAATCCATTATGAATTTCACCAAGTATTTTAGCACTCTCCTTCATAAACCACTTTGGAGCAGTATTTACTTTTAATATATCTCCTTCTATAAAGCTTTGAAGATGAAAGGTATGTCCATTATATTTTCCTACATAAAACCCATCACAAGTTACATAAAACTTTGATACAGGTATTCCTATTAAGGACAATTCATTATTAACGAGGGGTTCTATGTCTGGATGATTCATAAAATCCATTTCTATATCTTTTAATATATATTCACCATTATTTGTTATGACATGAAAACACTCAGAAGAAGCACCTGATTTTAAAGGAATAATCTCTTCAATATCAAGTGATTTAATATTATAAAATATGTGTAAAATCCGCTTTACCTCATTTATATTCCATGGTTTCTTAACCATTTCCCCCACCTCTAAACCTTTTCTTTTATATTAATAAAATCTGTACTCTCCCTCTTTAGCTATAACAAAAGTATAATTCCTATAGTTATCTATTCTATCAATAGGAACATTTTCTTCATTTATCCAATATATGTTTCCATCTTTAATTTCCATGGTTGCCCCAAAAATTATAGAATCACAATCTTCTGATTCAGGAGTAAGATTTAATTTAACTAATTTATTAAACTTAATTTCTAAATTTCTTGGATTTTCTTGCCTTTGAAAAACTACCTTTAAAATTCTCTTATTATTAATTGAGTTCATACTTAAATCTTCATTAACATATGCCCCACTTTCATAACTTATCTCATTTATACAACTATCATGAAAATAATTATATTTCTCCATTAATTTTTCTATATCCTTATTGTTCTTTATTGAAAGATACTTCCTATTAATCATAATCTTCCTCTAAAACTAAATTATAATTTAATTTTACACCATAACTCATATTATAACAATTTAATATTATCCATTTTTATTATTACATGGTAAAATATAACTATATATAAAGGGTAAATTCATGAGAACTTTAGTATATGGTTTAATTGCTTTCTTTTTGTCTCTTTTCTTCTTAATTTCTTTTCCTTCATTTTATGAAGATATTTTGATAATAGTTGTAATATGTATTTGTACTACTATGGCTTGCTTGCACAGCTGCAATAGTAAATGCAATAAACAACTTAAAAGAGGACAATAATAACAAAAAAGATAATTAAAAATACTCTGCAATTATTTGCAGAGTATTTCTTTTATTATTTATTCATTGAAGAAAGATTGTTGCCTTCTTCTCCATCAGGCTTAGTTCTTAAATATTCTTCACCTTTTCTTGAATGAGCTATGATAACTCCTTCAATTTCTCCATTTTTAGCTCTTTCTACTCCTACTTCTTTTGAAATAGTTTCACCATTGCTTAAAACATAATCTGAAATTTCGCCGCTTTTTTTTACTGTTTCAACTATTCTATTTGCCATATATATCACCTCAAGAATAGCATTTGCAATTTCACAAAAAATATTTCTTAATTTTTAACTTATAAAGATTTATTTTCTACTTCCTCATTTATCCTTAAAATTAATTCATCTAAATTGACTATTCCCTCATCACCATTTTTTCTACTACGAAGGGATATCTTATTTAAGCTTTCTTCCTTTTCACCTATTATAATCATGTATGGTACTCTTTCATTTCTTGCTTCCCTTATTTTATAACCTATCTTTTCATCTCTACCATCCAACTCAACTCTTATTCCAGCTTCATTTAATGCATCCCTTACTTTATTTGAATATTCTTCAAACTTATTTGATATAGGTAATACTTTAACTTGAACTGGAGCAAGCCAAGTTGGGAACTTTCCTGCAAAATGCTCAATTAAAATTCCTATAAATCTTTCAATACTTCCAAAAATAACTCTATGAATTACAATAGGTCTATGCTTTTCTCCATCTTGACCTATATAATCTAAACTAAATCTTTGTGGAAGTTGGAAATCTAGCTGTATTGTTCCACATTGCCATGTTCTTCCTAGACTATCTTCTAAATGGAAGTCAATTTTAGGACCATAAAAAGCCCCATCACCTTCGTTTATTATATAGTCTAGATTTAGCTCTTCTAATGCTCCCTTTAATGAATTTTCTGCTAAATTCCATTCTTCATCACTACCCATAGAATCCTCTGGTCTTGTAGATAACTCAACCTTATAGCTAAAACCAAATTTAGAGTATACTTGGTCTATAAGCTTTACTACTCCCTTGATTTCAGACTTTATTTGATTAGGTAACATAAATATATGAGCGTCATCCTGTGTAAAGGCTCTTACTCTCATAAGACCATGTAATGCTCCTGAAAGTTCATGTCTGTGAACTCTTCCAAGCTCACCAACCCTAATTGGAAAATCTCTATAAGAATGTGCTTCAGATTTGTAAATTAACATTCCACCTGGACAATTCATTGGCTTAAGTGCAAATTCTTCTTCATCTATCATTGAAGTATACATATTTTCTTTGTAATGATACCAATGTCCTGAAGTTTCCCATAACTGCTTATTTAACATAATAGGTGTTTCAACTTCAACATATCCTGCCAATCTGTGAAGCTCTCTCCAAAATTCTATAAGAGTATTTTTTAAAACTACACCCTTTGGAAGGAAAAAAGGGAAGCCTGGTCCTTCTGGAACAAAAGTAAACAACTTCAATTCCTTACCTAGTTTTCTATGATCTCTTTTTTTAGCTTCTTCAATATTAGCTAAATGCTTATCTAATAATTCTTTATTTTTAAATGCTACTCCATAAATTCTTTGAAGCATTTTATTCTTTTCATTTCCCCTCCAATATGCACCATTAACACTTGTTAACTTATAAGCTTTTACATATTTAGTTGAAGGTATGTGTGGCCCTCTACAAAGGTCTACATATTCTCCTTGTCTATAAAGAGATATTTTTTCTCCTTGAGGTAAGTCATTAATAAGTTCTATTTTATAAGATTCATTGTTTGCCTCCATAATCTTAAGAGCTTCTTCTCTTGAAACCTCAAACCTTTCAAATTGTAAATTTTCATTAATTATATTATTCATTTCATTTTCTATCTTTTGTAAATCTTCAATAATTAAAGGCTCATCAATATCAAAATCATAGTAAAAACCATTTTCTATTGATGGACCTATTGCTAGTTTTGCATCCTTATACAACCTCTTTACTGCTTGTGCCATTATATGGGAGGTAGAATGTCTAATAACCTCAATTGCTTTATCATTATCAGCTGTTAAAATATTTACCTCATCATTGTCTTTTAGCATATAATTTAAATCTACTAAGGTCTTATTTACTTCACCTACAATTGCCTTTTTGGCAAGATTCCTATTAATGCTTTTTGCTAGGTCTAAAATAGTTAAGTTTTCTTCTATTTCTCTTATAGACCCATCATTTAACTTTACTTTAATACTCATTTTTCTACCTCCTCTTAAATTTAATATAAAAAAAGCACTCATCCCTACTTGGGACGAATGCTAATTATCCGTGGTTCCACCCAAATTGAATTAAAAAATTCAATTCTTCTCTTACGTTTTATCGATCTTCACCGATGACATTTCGCTTTTAATAAGTTACTGAATCATAGCTCCTGGGTAGTTTTTCTTATAGTCATATTTAAAAATGCTTACAGCCAATGACATTTTCTCTCTTAAAATTGCATTCTATAATACTTTTCCCTATCATAGCCTATACTATTTTGTTTGCTTTGTATTATATTCCATTGATAATATTTTGTCAATACTGTCTAATTCATCTTGCTTAATAAAGAATTTAACTTTTCTATAGTTATATCTGATTCTATCCTATTTATAATAAATTTTACTCCCTTAGCTTCACTTTTTAATAAACTCTCGATGATAATATTAAAACTACTCATATCTAAATCTATAGAAATACCATTAGTATGTCCTAATTTCTTTGAATAAGTACTACTTTCATTCTTGTTTATAAAAAATCTTACAGAGCCTCCTTCTATTGCAGGAACAAATTTATTAAATATTATATCATTAAAAGTTGTTCCTTCCTTTGGTACTACCCACAACTTTGTATTACAATACTTAATGCTATTTAGTATATTCATAACAAGATACTCTTTTCTTTCTAGTATAGGATCTTGTCCATTTTTTATTAAACATTGATTTACCAAATCATACAAACTACATGCTAAATATTCTCTTCCTTCGTCTACAATAATCTTCCCAATCCCTGAAAACATAGCTCTATAAGACTCTAACGAAAGTTCTTCAAATGGTATTTTTTTAATTAAATATTCACCCTTAAGCTTTAAATTATAATAATCAGCATATTCCTTAGCTATCTTCTCTTCAGAAAAAAGCCACATTGTAGGTATATTTTCATGGATACCGTATCTTATATCACCTCTGCCGCTTTCTATGAACTCTTCACTAGAATCCTTACTAACTAAAGTATATATTTCATTAGAATCTATTAATAGTCTAATTATTTCATCACATTTATCAAGATATTCCTTCGGATTATTTCTTATATCATTTAAACTTCTTATTTTTTCTTGCACCTTCCCTATACTCATTAGTGCTCCCCCTGTTCATCTTTATTGCTTCTTCCTTAGTATACCTAATTTTTATAATATTTGTCTATAAATATAATATCTATAACTTTAAATACATATAAATACTGGTTTAAAGTAAAAAGACATCTACAAAAAAATAATATTGTATACTTTTTATTTTTTTATCACCATTTACCTATCATCTACATAAGATAAATTATACGAATGGATAGAAAATAAATAACAAAAAGATGAAAAGGTGGATTTACTATGTGTGAAAATAATAATAATTATTCTGAAATAGCAGAAGCTTACCGTAACTATAGAGATAATTTTTATAACAATACTTCTTTCTTAAGTAGCGAATGTGAATGTAATAGAGATCGTGATAGAGATTGTAATAGAGATCGTGATAGGGATAGAGATCGTGATGACAGACGTCTTTGCTGCGGAAGAAGATTTGATAATAGTCCAATGGATGAGAGAACAGAAAGAGCATTAAGAGCTTTTGAAAATCAATTAAGAAATACTAATAATGCTATTAACTGCTTAAATCAATGCTTTAATAATCTAGATGATGTTTTATTTGAAAGTCGTTGCTGCGTAAGTAATAGAATAAAGAATATCTTAAGATCTATTCAAAGCGATATTTGTGACTTACAAGACGATGTTAGAGATATAGCTGATGATACAAACTGTTTAGGTCAAAGTTTATAATCTAACAATATTATTTTTGTTCCACTAATTATCTACTGTAATTAGTGGAACAGTGATGATAACATCTTTTACATACCTCGTAATAAAAACCTAGTCAGAGTACGACTAGGTTTTTTAGAGTTATTTATATTTTAAATTACTACAAGATGATTTGCAGTTTTCACAACTACAACCACAGGAAGATTTACCAGACTTTTTTGATTTATGCCTATACACCATGGATAACACAACTAAAATTAATACACTGACAACAACAATAAAATCAATCACATTATATCCTCCTCTTCATCATTAACTCTCTTTATAACTATGGAGTCAATATCATTAATATTTAAACCCTCTGCCTCATAAAGACCTATTCTAATTATCCTTTTCCAATCTTCCTCAGAAAGTTTAAATGTTTTTTTATTCTTAAGAACTACAATACCTTCACCATTTAAAATATCAATTTCTTCACTTGATATTTTATAAAGATTCTTTCTATTTATAACTCCTATTTCTTCAAGACTTTTTATTATTCTATATACAGTTGCTATTCCTATGGATGAATCCTTCTTAGATGCCTCCCAATATATTTCTTTACAGCTTGTACATTCTTTATTGAAAATAGTATCAATTATAAGTTTTCTCTGATTAGTAATTCTAAAACCATTTTCTCTTAATTTTAAAAAGATAGCTTCCTTCTCTATGTTAACCTTTTTAACTAGTAAGTAATCACTCTCTTTTCTATTCATTCTCTAACCTACTAAGCTTCCAAATATATTTATTAATAATGCTACAATATAGGCTGTCACCATTTGAACACTAATAGCCATACCTGTTAACTTCCAAGACTTCAACTCTCTCTTCATGGCACCAACTGCTGCAAAGCATGGCATACATAATAGATTAAATGCCATATATGCATAAGCTGCTCCTTTAGATGAAATGTCTTCTTTCATAGATGAAAGTGCATTTTCATCTTCTCCTTCAAACAAAATTCCTTCAGAATATATACTTCTTGCTGCTTCAGAATCATATATACCATCTTCAAAGCCAAACTCCTCAAGTTCCACCTGTGTATACTTACTAAAAAACTCTTTTAAGTATTCATCAGTTACATCATCATCATACAATTGTGCAAATGTAACAACAACATTTTCTTTAGCAACCCATCCAGTAACTACACCTACTGCTGGTTTCCACTCTCCAAATCCTAAAGGTCTAAATACTGGAGCAATTATATTACCAGCAGATGCTAGAAAACTTTCTTCCATATCGCAAATTATACTTCCATTTTCATTATTTTCTTTATTCACACCATTAAATGAATTTATATTAAAGTTTGAAAGTCCCCAAATTAAAATAGTAGAAATAAAAATTACTGTACCTGCCTTTACTGCAAAACCCTTTACTTTCTCCCATCCGTGAATACCTATAGATTTAGCAGTAGGAATTCTATATTGAGGTAATTCCATTACAAAATTAGATACTTCTGATTTATAAACGAACTTATTTAATAATAAAGAAACAATAATTGCTATAGCAATACTTAACATATATATAGAATAGGTTACTAAAGTCTTATTTCCATCTTTAAAGAATATTGAAACAAACATTGCAAATATAGGTAATTTAGCACCACATGGCATAAAACCTGTTATAATAGTGGTAATTTTTCTGTCTTTTTCTGAATCTAAAGTTCTAGTTGCCATTATCGCTGGTACCCCACAACCAAATCCCATAAGTAAAGGAATAAATGAACGCCCGGACAAACCAAATCTACGAAAAATTCTATCCATAACAAAGGCTACTCTAGCCATATAACCACTATCTTCAAGAAATGAAATAAGTATATATAACACCAATACTAATGGTATAAATCCAATTACTGCACCAATACCATTTAAAATCCCATCCATAACTAACGAATGAACCCATGGAGATGAATTTACTATAAGTCCTTCAATTAAATTACTAAAGATTTCCCATACTTTTTCTACTAAGCCTGCTAACCATACACCTGGGCTTGGAAATCCTTTAATAAATAAAAAATTTTCACTGAAAGTACAAGCAAATAGCAAGTACATAACTACTGCAAATATGGGTAAGGCCAAAACTCTATTAGTAAGAACCCTATCTATTTTATCTGATTTAGTTTCTTTAACTTTTCTTTCTCCCTTCTTAACAGATACTCTAACTATCTTACCTATATATTGGTACCTTAGGTCTGCTATTTTAGCTTCAGTATCCCCATCAGCATTATTTTCCGCTACTTCTACAACTTTAAGTACTTTAGATTTTTCTTCTTCACTTAAAAGAGCTGTTACAATTTCATCCCCTTCAACTAATTTTAAAGCTCTCCATTCTTTTTCTAGTTCATTTTCACAAAATATTATATCTTTAATTTTATCTCTAGCTTCAAGTATATTATTATCAAAAATAGCTAAACTTTCCAAAACATTCTTCTCTTTTCCTACTTTAGTAGCTACATTCATTAATTCACTAATACCTTTTCCGCTTCTAGCTATTATTGGAACTACAGGCACCCCTAGATATTTTGATAGCTTATTAGTATCTATCTTATCCCCATTTGATTCAACTTCATCCATCATATTTATAGCTATAACAGTTGGAACTCTAGTTTCTAAAATTTGAAGTGAAAGATAAAGATTTCTTTCTATATTAGTACCATCTACTATATCTATTACCACATCTGGTTTATTAACAACAATATAATCTCTTGCTATTATCTCTTCAGCAGAATATGGTGATAAGGAATATGTTCCAGGTAAATCTACAATTTCTATAGTATTATCCTTTTTATACTTACCTTCTTTTTTATCAACTGTAACTCCTGGCCAGTTTCCTACATGTTGTTTTGAACCTGTTAACTCATTAAAAAGAGTAGTCTTACCACAGTTAGGATTACCTGCCAGTGCAATTCTTAATGACATTTAATCTCCCCCTTATTTGATTACTATAATTTGTTCAGCATCACTTTTTCTTAAACTAAGCGCATATCCCCTTATATTAACTTCTATAGGATCACCTAATGGTGCAATCTTAATTACTTTTATACTAACACCTGGAGTTACTCCCATATCCATAAGTCTTCTTCTCATAACTCCCTTTTCCCCAATTGACTTGACTGTACCAGATTCACCTGGTTTTAATTCTTTTAAAGTCATAATCAAAAACTCCTTTCAAAACTTAATTAACCACTATAAGTGAAGCAAGTCCACGATTCAAAGCAATTTTTACGCCTTTAACTAAAAGAATTAAACCACTTTGATTCTCTCCAACAACTTCAATTTTTTCTCCTTTTATAAAACCAAGATCTTGAAGATGACGCTTCATACTATCTTTTCCTCTAAACTCAATAATTCTTCCACTTTCACCAACAGACATCATTGATAATGACATAACTAATCCCCCTCTTTCAGTTGAATATGATTCTCATTGTCTTTTCATTAATTAGTATATACTAGAAAAAATTTCTAATCAATAATGTTATTGATAAAATTTATCAATAACATAAAAGATAAGTATTTTTTGCTCAAAATAATAAGACACCTGTAATTTAACAGGTGTCTCTTAACTATTTCCATCCTTAATTTATCAATCTTCTATACTATTTTATGTACCACAGTAGGTTTTATATCCTTTATCTATATTTTTAGGCAACTTTGTATATTCTTCATTAACACTTAAGTAATCATATGGATTTTTTAAAACTGCTATAAGATTTTCCATTACACTATAGTCATTTCTATTTACTGCTGCTTCTAGTGCTTCCTCTACCCTATGATTTCTTGGTATTACAGTTGGATTATTTTCTTCCATAAGTTTTTTGACTTCATCTTTGGATTGTTCTTGTCTACTTAATCTTTCACTCCATAAAGTATACCACCTTTTAAACTCATCCATATAGAAAATATCCATGCTAGTAAACTTTCCAATAGTTAAGTTATAGAAAGTATTTGTATAGTCTGCTTTATATTTTAGCATTATACTTAGAAGCCCTTCTATTAAATCCTTATCTACTTCCTCTTCATTAAATAGCCCAAGCTTTTTTCTCATGCCTAAATACCAATTATTTAAATATAATTGGTTATATTTATCTAAAGATCCATTTGCTACCTCAATTGCTTTATCCTTATCATCATCTAATAATGGTAACATAGCTTCTGCAAACCTTGCTAGATTCCACCCACCAATTCTAGGCTGATTTTCATAGGCATATCTACCATTTAAATCTATTGAACTAAATACAGTACTTGGATCATATATATCCATAAAAGCACAAGGACCATAATCAATAGTTTCTCCTGCTATAGACATATTGTCTGTATTCATCACTCCATGAATAAACCCCACAAGTTGCCACTTTGAAATTAATTCAGCTTGCTTTTTTACAACTTGATTTAAAAGATATTCATAAGGGTTCCCATTATAATTGCCATCAAAATGTCTCTTTAAAGTATAATCTGCTAATTCCTTCAAATATTTTTTATCTCCAAGTCTTGCAGCATACTCAAATGTTCCTACACGTATATGACTTTTTGCAATTCTTGTCAGTATTGCTCCAGGTAAGAAATCCTCTCTAAAAATATCTTCTCCTGTTGTTAATACAGCCAAACTTCTGGTAGTTGGTATCCCTAAAGCATACATTCCTTCACTTATGATGTATTCTCTAAGCATTGGCCCTAAGGATGCCTTTCCATCTCCACCTCTAGAATAAAGAGTTCTACCTGATCCTTTAAGCTGTATATCTACTCTTTCTCCATCTTTTGTTAAGTATTCCCCAAGAAGTACTGCTCTTCCATCACCTAAAATAGTAAAGTATCCAAACTGATGTCCTGCATAGGCTTGCGCAATTGGTGTTGACCCATCTAAAATTTTATTACCACTTAAAAAATTTGCTCCCTCTTCACTTTCCAGGAAGCTTACATCTATTCCTATGCTTTTGGCTAATGTTTTATTTAGCGCAACAACCTTTGGTTCTCTTACCTTTTCAGGATATTGAGTTGTGAAAAATTTACTTGGTAATTTAATATATGTATTTTCTAGCTTTATTGTCTTATCTTTTAAAATTCTATCCATCTTTTCTCCTTTGTTTTTATAGTTTTATTACAATTCATTGTTAGTTTTTACACATTTATATTTTATATGTTTATAAAATAAAAGCTGTTGAAAAATATTTCTCAACAGCTCTAATTGAATTCTGTTATTTTATATTCTTGAATCCTAAAAATTACAGCTAAATATCTATCTTACATTGTCCACCTTATCACGCTTATTTATACAATAAACTGAAATAATAAAGAATACAACTCCAAATAAACTCAACACTAATAAATTCATTACAATTACACCTATATCTGCTCCTTGCTGTGCATTATTAATAGCTTCCATTGCCCATCTTATAGGCGTAAAATATGATATTTTATTTATTGTACCACTTAAGTAGGATAAAGGCACAAAGCACCCACCCAGTGCTAGAAATGATATTGTAACAAAGTTACTTATTATGCTTGATAAATCTCTATCATTAGTTATGGTCATACAAAATGTTCCTACAGATACTGAAACTATTCCTAATATTAGTAATATTACTATAAGCATAAGGTTACTAACTCCAATTTCTATGGTTGAAACAAAATTTATTTCTATAACACTTATTGTAAATAAAATAGATAGCAAAATGGTTGTACTAATAATATTGCTTAAATAATATTGCCATGGCCTTACACTAGTCGTAAGAATTCGTGTATACATATTTTGTTCCTTATCTTCGCTAATTAATCCCGATCCACTCATAGCTCTATAAAAAGCAAACATGATTATAAATCCTATTAAGCTTTGACTTACACTATGGTCCTTTTTTACATCATTTAAATCTTTATATGAAACTTCAATCTTTTCCTTTTCTTTTCTTTCAACTGACAACTTATATTTTTCAAGGTCACCATCATTTACTTTTGCTAAATTTATCATATTGGATAATTCAATAGATAGTCCTTTATCTAAGATTTCATGAAGACTTTCCCCTTCTATCCCATATAAAATCACACCTGAATTATCACCCTTTAATATTTTTTCCTCAATATTTTTCTCAATCATTATACCTAAATAAATATCTCTAGTATTAAATTTTTGTTTTAAATCATCTTCGCTATTAACTTCAACTAGATTAATCATATCAATATCAGACAAATACTCATCTAATTTATTAGAAGAAAAAGATTTACTTTCATCACATATTCCCACATTTATTTCAGTAATAGATTGATCTATAATCTTTGGGGCAAATAGAAATATAATCAAAGGAAAAACTACTGTTAGTATTGTATACGCAGGTTTCTTTAATATCATTATCTTTAAATTATTCTTTACTAAGGCATATACACTTCTCATACTTCTCTCTTCTCCCTTCTAATACATATATAAAGACAACAAAATAAAATTATAGTTGCTGTAATACTTATTACTAAGCTTACATTTAGACAATAAAAGCTTCCTTCATAGGCAGCTTTAAATATTCCCTTATTTAACCATCTTAAAGGAGAAATATTTGTTACTAAATTGAATATTCCGTCCATTTCAAGAGGCAGTGATATATAAGATCCCCCTAGGAAAGAAAAGACTGGAATAATAAGTCCTTGTAAGAACAATGCTGCTCTATCTCTTTGCTTTACTGCGTAACCAACAAAAGTTCCTAAGGTAACCATCATTAAAGCAGCAGCTATTAAATACATAAAAGTTATGAGTGGATTGTCTCCCCAATTTGACTTTAATTTAAAGAGTGAAAATAGAAATCCTGGTGTAATTATAATTATGCTTAGAATTAAACTTGAAATAATTCTTCCAACAAAATATTTGAAATCAGATAATCCTGTTAAAATTATTCTATCCTTTATTCCAGATGATTTTTCTAATCCAAGTAATCCTATTGGAAATAATGTTACATAAAGCATCATCATAGTTACTTCAACTATTCCATAATACTGATAAGAATTAGGAGCATCCTCTTCTTTAATAAACTTTACATCTATACTATCATTCATAAATTCTTCACTACTAATAATTTCAGATGCCTTATCTACATCCACCATATATAATTCATTTATACTTGCATAGGTATCACTAAATGATTTTAAATAAGATAGGACAGTTGCACCTTCTGAGACTTTTTTCTCCGAATAATAAGTTTCTATAGATTCATCCTTAAGCAAAAGAAATATTTCTCTTTCATTTTCAACCTTAGCCTTTCCTTCTTCAACAGATGATACTTCTTTTATACTAAAATCCTCATAATTGAATACATTATCTTTTATTTCATTTATAATTTCTTCTTTTCCTGATTCATTGTAGTAACATATATTAATAACTTCATTTTCACTATTTATAGAGTTAGTATTAGATAACATTACTCCAAGGAGTACCATAAGAAAAATTGGAAATAATGCATTAAATATCACCCATTTTCTTTGCCTAAGATTAAACTTAAGTCCTTCAACAATAACATGAAACATAAAATCTCACCTACTCCCTCAAGCTTCTGCCGGTTAATGTCAGAAAAACTGTTTCTAAGGTAACTTCTCTATATCCAATATCACCAATACTAATTTCATTTCTTGTAAAATAATTAATTATTTTATCTAGGTTATTTACATTCTTAGAAGTGTTTATAGTTACTAAATTATCATTTTGATATACTGATAAAACTCCTTTGATAGATTTAATTTCTTCAATATTAATTTCTTCATAGGAATTAAGGGTAAGAGATAGGGTTTTCTTATCATCTACTATACTTTTTAGTTCATCCTTTGTTCCCTCTACTATAACTTTACCATGGTCTATAATAGCTATTTTGGTGCATATTGACTCTACCTCCTCCATATAATGTGAAGTATAAATTATTGTAGTACCCCCTTCATTTAATTTCTTAATGGAATCTAAAATATGATTTCTAGATTGAGCATCTATTCCTACAGTGGGTTCATCCATAATAATTATCTTGGGATTATGAACAATAGCACAAGCTATATTTAACCTTCTAAGCATTCCACCAGAATACTCTTTGGCCTTTTTATTCTTAACTTCTTTAAGCCCTACAAATTCTAATGACTTCTCTACTGCCTCTTTCAATTCTTTTCCCCTTAGTCCATATAGTTCACCAAAGAAACTAATATTTTCTTTAGCAGTAAAATCCTCATATATAGCTATTTTTTGCGGAACTAGTCCAATTTGTCGTTTGATATTTACATCATTTTTCTTAATACTAGTTCCCATTATTTTTATATCACCTGAATAAGGTCTTACTAAGCCGCATATAGTGCTAATAGTTGTACTTTTACCAGCTCCATTTGGGCCAAGAAGTCCATATATCTCTCCTTCATCTATGGATAATGAAATATTATCAATGGCAACAAAATCATCAAATTTTTTAACTAACTTATCTATTTCTATTACTTTCATTATTATTTCCCCCTTTACTTTCTAATTTTAGTATATAAAAAAAGACCTTCTACAAACTGTAGAAAAGGTCATATTCTCTATATGACAAAAGTCATATCCTCTCTCCTGTATAATAATAAACAGCTATTTGAGTTCTATGCTTTAAACCTGTTTTATTTAGTATAGAGGTAATATAGTTTTTAACTGTTCCTTCTGAGATAAATAGTTTTTTGCTTATTTCCTTATTACTTAACCCTTGGGAAATCCCTACAACCACCTCATATTCTCTATCCGTAAAAAGTGATTTATCTATTTTCCCCTTAGGAGTATTTTGTCCAATCTCCTTATATCTCTTTAATATATCTTCCTGAATTACTGATATACCATTGTAAACCATTTTTATAGTATCTATAATTTTATCTGGCGTAGTATTCTTTAACAAATATCCAATTGCTCCTTGGTTTAATGATTTTTCTATATATTCATCCTCATCAAAGGTTGTTAACACAATGACCTTTGTCTTCAAATCCCTTCTTCTTATTTCTGCCAATGTCTCTACACCATTTAAAATTGGCATTCTTATATCCATAAGAACTACATCCAAGTAGTTTCCTTCTAAATATTTTAATAGTTCTTGTCCATTTTTAAATGTTCCCTTAACATCAATGTCCTCATTAGACCCAACAATTATTTTTAAACTCTCCCTAATTAAATCATCATCATCTACAATAGCAACTTTAATGCACATTATAATTCCCCCTCTTCTTTAAATATCATAATTGCCGTAAACCCTCTACTTCCATCTAGAATTAAATTTCCTTGTAAATTTAGCATTCTTTCTTCTAATGATTGTAATCCCATTCCTTTTATAATTTTGTTAGAACCAATACCATCATCACTAACTTCCACTTTTATATATTTATTTAACACCTCTATATTAACCTTAATTTTATTACCTTTAGAATATTTTAGAGAATTAGTTGATAATTCTCTTATTCCTTCAATAATTATTTCCCACTGTCTCCTGGATATTAAATCTAGATTTCCTTCACTTGTTAGTATGTATTTAAATGAAGTGTCCTTTAACTTATTTTGAAGTAACAGCTTAATTTTATTAACTCCAAGTTCTTCTATTGGAGGTTTTATACTTCTTAATGTTGCTCTTATATCATCCATTCCATTTCTAAGCAAATTGGTTACATTTTTTATAATACCTACTGCTTTTTCATTTCCATCATTTTTCAAAATAATTCCTAAAGCTTCAAGTTGAAGTAACGCTCCTGCTAAAGTATGTCCTATCTTATCATGCATAGCACCAGAAATTTCATTTCTTTCTTGTAACTTTGCAGATATTTTTTCTTGCTCTATAAACTTCTCCCTAGATTTCATTTTTAAACTTAATTCTGAATTAATTCTTCTATTTTGATCCCACTCTTTTTCTAAGAATTCTAATCTTTCTTCTTGTTTTTTTCCGTAAATTAATGCATATACTGAAAGTGCAATGATTGAGGTTAATTCTACACATAGATTATTTTTATATGTAAACAGAATACTTGTTGGAATAATAAATAGGCAATTATAATAAACCTTTTTTTCTATAGATAAATACTCTGCTAATGTAAAAGCAAATAGAATTATAATAATTTTATTTATATATATTGTTACTACTGCTGAAAAGATTATATTTATAAAGTATATCTTCTTTCTTAATCTTTTTGGAAGTAAATAGCTTAACATTGATAATATAATTATAGATAAAATGATAGAAACATTTAGCCATGGCTTATCCATATTATTTAATGAATTCATTGCAACATAGCCAACTAAAATAGCTTTAATTACAATATTAAAATCTTTTACTATAAAAATCCCCCCAATTTTTCATTACCACTTCTAATATTAACTGTTCCATTAAAAGTGACTATCCTAGTTTATATGTATAACTTAAATATCATGATTTTATATTATTAAGTACAAACAATATTACAAGTCAATTATACCACTTTATTCTATATAGAAACCTTATAGATAAATTCACTATGTAACAAACTATACTTTACCAATAACATTAAATATGATTAACTTGTAATTCATATTAGTAACAAAAATCCCTATATTTAATTATAAATATAGGGATTTTTAAATCAAACTTTCTTAATATACTTTATTTAGTATTCTTAATTTTTATCCTTGTTATTTTTCAACCACATTATAGCACTATATGCATGTATAGCAGAACCTGTAGCTAATATTTCTTCATTAAATACTACTTTTTCGTTATGCATTGGTTCACCATATAGTAAATTTTCTTGCTTTGTTCCAGCACCTAACATCATATAGACACTTGGAACTTCATATGAATAGGAAGCAAAATCTTCCGATCCCATTCCTCCTCCTTCAAATAAATTAACTAAATTCTCTCCGATCAAATCTTTTACATATGATGTAATTTCTTTAGCTAAATCAGTATTATTAGTTAATGGTGGTACAGATGATAATTCTATTAATTCTGCTTCACCTCTAAACATTTTAGCAGTATTTACTGTTATATCATTTATTCTATTAAATATGAATTCTCCTATTTCTTTATCTAAACTTCTTATTGTTCCCTCCATAATTACTTCTCTAGGAATTATATTTGGAGCTTCTCCCCCTACAAACTTACCAATAGTTACAACTGCAGCTTTAGTAGCTGGTATTTCTCTAGCAATTAGTTCTTGTAAAGATATATATATATGTGCTGCTATATTAATAGGATCTACTCCAAGCTCTGGCATAGCTCCATGACATCCAGTTCCTTTTACGACTATTCTAAATCTATTACATCCTGCTATACTAGTACCTAAGCCGCATAATACCATATTAGAAGGAGTTCCTGAATGAACATGCATAGCCATTGCAGCATCTACATGCGGATTTTCTAATACACCTGCTGCTAACATTTTTTTAGCTCCAGTAAAGCCTTCTTCGTCTGGTTGAAACACTAACTTAACAGTTCCTTCTATATCATCTTGATTTTCCCTAAGTAGTTTTGCTGCACCTAATAGCATTGCAGTGTGCATATCATGTCCACATGCATGCATACTCCCATTAGTTGACTTAAAATCACATTCAGTTGCCTCAACTACTGGTAATGCATCCATATCAGCTCTTAACAAAAACGTTTTGCCTGGATTTTTACCACTAATTGTAGCAACTACACCACTTTCACATATTTCTTGTGGTTCATACCCAAATTCCTTTAACTTATCAATTACATAAGCTTTTGTTTTAGGTAACTTTGCACCAACTTCAGGGTTACTATGAATAGTCCTCCTAATAGTAATTAAATCATCATATATTAACTTTGCTTGACTCATAATTTTATTCATATGTATACCTCACTTTCCTTTATCTCATATTTATTTTAATTACTTTTTTATAATATATTCATTAAACTATTAAATCAAATAAGCTGTTATCTTTCTCACTCATTTTTATATAATATAACCTATTATGCTTATATTTTCTAACTTTTTCATATTAAATAATTATCCATATAAACTCAAAATCATAATTATGCTTAGAGCAATAAATTTCTTTAAGCCTCTTAAACATTGTTATTGCTTCATTCATTTTACGAAAATTGAGAATTAAATTTTTAACCATCCATAATAATTTTTATTTCTTTCATTACAAATTTGCTTTGGAATCTCTTTAGGTTAACTAAAACATAATAAATAAAGGCAACCATTTCACTATCATCTAATATTCTAGCTAAACCTAATAGCTCCCTTTCATTCCATGCAGCAAATACATTTGATGAGTTCATTATACCTTATTATGTAATTAGCTTATTAGTTACCTAAGCCCTATATAGAGTAAAATAGATTGCTTTTTTCTATAAACTACAATCTTTTTTATAAAAATATAAATATTCAATAACTACTCCAATTAAAATACCAATTGTATAACATATTAAGTCACTAAATAAAAATCTATGACCTAAAATTAATGCTCCTAGGGTTGTATCTCTTATTGAATTTATCCATTCCCCTTGGTAAAGTTGTGATATTTCTATTAAATAAGAAAATGTCATTGAAGCCAAAGCCACATTTCTTATTTTAGCTTTATTAAATAGAAAACCAAATCCCAAATACACCATTAAAGCCCACAAGGTATCTCCTGCATATTTGCTTATTATATTGGGTAAGTAGCTTCCATACCTTCTTGAAGCAATGCCTAAAATCATAACTATGATCACAAGCCCCATATATATAATTCTTTTTCTTTTCATCTTTCTACTCCCTATAATATTAGTAATCCCACACTTCAAAAGCTAAATAACCATGATGATAGTTATAACCTAATTTTTCAGCTAATGCAACAGAGGCTTTATTATGAGCATCCCAACTTGGATATAAACCTCTCTTAAGGCATTCTAAAATTAATTTTGCACCACAACAATATGCAAGACCTTTTCTTCTGTATTGCTCTTTAGTATCAATTTCTACTTCAATTCCATCTCTATACCTTGAATAAGCAGCTGCACCTGAAATAGGTTCATTATCTTTCATAACAACAACGCCTAATCCTAGATTCTTAAACATTTCATAATCAGAATATTGAGCTACAAAACTTTTACTCCAATCATTTAACCTACAGAAATTAAAAATCTCTTCATCTATCATTCTTAGTGCATACTCTTTCGGTAAAGAGTTTACAATAGCCATCAATTTATCCTTACCAAAAATATGCTCTTCTTTTTTTATGGCATATCTAGTAATTTTTTTTGCATTATTTCCGTAACACTCTTTAATTAATACTGACCACTCATTACTTTGAGGTACCATTATTATAAAATTCTCTTTATAGTAATCTGGTTTATATTCTACTAGCTCTTTATTAGCTACTCCCCCGAAGAAACAAAAGTCTCCAAGTACAGCCATTGCAGATTTGGGATTCTCTTCATCATCTACATAAATACTTCCCATTATGTTTTGAAGACATGACCATATAATTGTTTCTTCCCAATTACCAAATAAATCTTTAGCCTTTTCTGTATCCTTTAGCTTATAAATCATATAACGCTCCATTCTGTTCTCTGATATTCTTAATTATAATCTTAAATTTATTTTAACATATTTACAGGTGCTCATAATTATGCATATTTATATATTTATGTATTTATATGTTTAAAACAATATTTATTTTTTTATTTTTGCATATATAACTTTTAGAAATAAAATTGGAGGTTTGTTATGGCAAGAAGAAAAAAAGAATTTGTAATATCTAAGGATGATTTATGTTACGAAGAACCAATGGATGAAATATGTTTTACAGATTATGTACCACCATCAAAAGATGCTGTTGCTAGTTTTTGTTTTACCGATGAAGCTACAGAAGAAAAATTAAGTTTTGATAATAGAAAAGAAGAAGCTAAACCTTTCACTGAAACAAAGTTTACTCCCCAATCTCATCAAAATAAAAAAGGTAAAGGACACCCTAATGGTATAACTCCTCCTGTAGACGGAGAAAAATTTGAATTTGTTAGAACCTATTGCTTTAGAAAGTCTACTTTAATAAAACTTAATAAACTTAAAGCTAATAATCCTGACTTTAATATTTATATTAGCACTATAATTGATGATGCTATATGTTCTTACTATAATAGTGCTATGAAATAAAGTTGAGAGCTTGTGCTCTCAACTTTCTATTAAATATTTGATCTATGAATCAAATTCATAATCATAGCTATTACCCAAGCTTCCCCCTAATCTAATAATGCTTGCACATCATATTCTTTTTTTGAAATATTATAGTATAAAATTGTAACCTCTTTATCATCTAAGAACTTTAACTTTACATCTCTTTTAAACTTATAGTTAAAACCGCACTTTTCATTTACCCTTTTAGATCTATTATTAAAATGGAAATGTCCACACCAGATTAAGTCTAAATCCATTTCATTAAATCCATAATTTATTAAACTTTTTACAGCTTCAGGAATATATTCTCTTCCCCAATATTTTGGATTTAGCACATATCCAATCTCCCTTTGTTTTAAATCTTTTAATGAACTATCTGGTCTGCTTATATGTAATCCTATTCCCCCAATAACCTTATCTTCTTCCTTTAAAACAATTGCATAGGAGTCATTACTCTTTATAAGCATATTTATTATTTCTTTGCTTTCTTCTTCTGATTTATGTGGCCTCCACCCTGCATTAGGCCCAACTAATTCACTTTGAGCATATTCATACAAATCACTGCTATCGCTTAATTTCCAAGGTCTTATTATTAGTCTATCTGTAATTATTTCTTTCATTGCCCCCTCCTTTTATATCCCCGTAAACTATTATAATTTTCAAGAAATCTATAATCACACTTTTCTACATACATATATTGTAAAGCAAAATACTTACAAATAAAAGAAGAGGAACCATAATTTGCGATTCCTCTTCCTAAGCTACTCATTTTTTAGTTTTATTTTAGACATCATTATAGGAATGGTTGTTGCTACTACTAAGGCTATTAATAGTATTATTCCCATACCATTACTTGCTGCAAATCCAGTAGGAGTTTTTGGAGTTATTACTCCTGTAACCTGAAGTATTATTCCTAATAGTCCAATTATAGAGCCACCAGCAACAAGCCCTGAAGAAAGGCTTATTCCATTTGAAACTTTTACTTCTTTTTCCTGCTCATCTTTACTCATTTTTTCTACAAATACTCTTATTAAAGCACCTACTAATATTATAGAAGTTGTTGATATAGGTAAATAGAACCCTATAGCAATAGTCATTATAGGTAAATCTAATAAGAATAAGAAAAGTGCCATTACAATACCAACTATAATCATTGGCCATGGTAAATCGCCAGACATTATACCTGATGTTAAGGTTGACATTAAATTAGCTTGTGGAAGTGCAAATGGTGCTTCTGCTCCAGTAATTCTTAACTGGCTTGATAGAACAAGGATTGTTCCTGTTACTACTATAACACCAATAACACTTGATATAGCAAATGAATTTCTCATTTCACTTCTGCTACCACCTATTATGTAACTTACCTTTTGAGATTGGCTATATCCACCAGCTACTGCTATTGCAACTACCATAAAGGCTGCAAATAAAAGTAATGATTTATTATCAGCTGGAGAAGTCCATCCCATTATAACGAAAACTAAAGTTAATATTACTAAAGATGCAATTGTCATACCTGATACTGGTAGGTTTGATGTACCTATTGTACCAGTTAAACGTCCTGCTACTATAACAAATAATAATGATAATATCATAGAAACTATTGCACCTATTATTGCCATCTTTATATTTTGAGAAATTATAAAGGCTGCAACAAAGGCTACTATAATTCCACCAAATAGCATAAGAATTCCACCTGAATTCTTTTCATTGCTTTCATCTTTGCTTGATTTTGCTTTAAATGTTTCCTTAAGAGAAACAACAATTGTTGGTATAAGCTTAATTGCACCAATAATACCACCACAAAGCATCATTCCAGCACCAATATACTTAACATAGCTTCCTGCTATTGTATTTACATCCATTTGATGAAGTAACACAGAAGCATCATTCCATGATTGAGCACCATGTTCTGCAAAATCAGTAAAGTAACCTATTAATGGAGTAATACCAAAGTTAGCTAAAACTGAACCTGCAAACATCATTAAAGATACTTCAAGACCAACTATAAATCCAATACCTAATAAAAGTGGATTTACTTCAGTTGAGAACTTCCATTTATAAAACTTACTGCCTACAAAAGTAATAGTATTGTTAATTAGATTCAAAAATGATCCTGTCAACACATTAATAATACCACTTATTCCAAATCCAATACCCATGTATTTTATAGCATCTCCACCTGCTTCAGATGCAACTAAAGTTTCAGAGATAGCCATTGATTCTGGATACATAAGAGTTCCATGTTCCTCTACTATTAAGAATTTATAAACTAATGAAAGACATCCTATACCAAATAGTGTGCCTCCTACTCCAACAGTAATTCCCTCTATAAGAGTAATATCACTGCCTATAAGAATAATTGCAGGTAAAACATAAATCATACCACTTGCTATAGATTCTCCACCACTTGACATACCTTGAGTTATATTTTTCCCAAGGATACCTTTACTTTTAGCAAAAACTCCAATAAGCATTGAACCTATAATAGCACCAGGAATCCCTGCTGCAACAGTTAATCCAGATTTCATTCCAGAATAAGCTGTAGATGCTGCAAACACAGCAGCTAAAATTGAACCTATTATGATTACTGCAAGATTTGTTCCACTTTTAGACTTGTCAGTTATGTATGGAACATAATCTTTACCATGAACACCACCATAGGCCTCTTTAGGTAATTTCTTTTTCATCTTTTGTCCCCTTTTCTTTTGTTTATTTATAAATTTATATTTAGTATATCCATTTTTGCTAATATAATAATCATCTCATGTTTTATCACTTTAGTCAGATAAAACAAAAAAACATGATAAATATTATCATGTTTTTTTTGACAATACAAACCATAATTTGTCTTACCTTTAACTTCTAATTATAAAGTATTAATAATTTAACTTATGATTTGAAAAAATATAAATTTTATTATAATTATTTTTAAAAAGAATTATGAAATTACCTATATATAAATACTATTTTAATATTTTTATAGATTACTAGTATATTCAGCAATTCCACTTAATTTTCGCAGGGTTTTCTTCGTTAGAGATAGCAACCTTTTCAAGTGACACTAACATTTTTTCTAATTCTTTACTAGCTAATTCATCATATATTTTTGAACTTTCTGATAAACCACACTTATCATAAACAATTGCTGCTGCTCCATAAAAAGTAAAACCAAGAGCATTTGTTGGTGTATTAATTGTTCCACAAGCTGTTACTATAGCACGACAAGCTACCTGAGCAACAGGGTTTTCTTCTAGACTTCTTGCAACTACATTTCCTTCCTTTATAAGAGATTTAACCTCATTTAACTTTTTAGTTCCATTTAAATATTCCTTTGAAGCTGATACTATATTACGAAGTCTTAAATCATCACTATAGTTTTTTTCATATATATTAAGAAAATTGTCCTCTGCATATGTAATTGCCCAATTGGCTAATGTTGTTTTGCTTTGTGTTTCTATTAAACTCATTAATGATACTATATTGGGATCATCTAAGCTTCCTAACATCTTCCTTAGTTTTGCCATATCTATTCCTACTTTCTTTTAACTAATTATTATTTCTTTTAGTTCCTCTACATTATTTACTAGATAGTCTGCACCTTCTTTAAGTAACTCTTCTCCTCCTCTAAATCCCCATGAAACACCTATAGATTTAACTCCAGCATTTCTTGCAGTTCTTATATCAACATTTGAATCACCAATATATATGCATTCCTCTTTACTTATACCAAATTCATTAATTACTTCTAATAGTGATGTTGGATCAGGCTTAGCTTTATAGTTTTCTCTTAACCCTAAAACTAATTTAAATCTATCAGAAAAATATTTATGTATTATCTCCAATGTAAAATCATGTTTCTTATTAGATACAACAGCTAGTCCAATTTCTTCATCTATTAGTTGGTCTAAAAGATCAATTATTCCATTATAAGACCTAGTCATATCCATCATGTGATCATTATAGTATTTATTAAACACATCTAATACCATATTAACTGTTTCACTATCCCTATTTTCAAGAGGAAGAGCTCTTTCCACAAGCTTGTATAATCCATTTCCAATAAAAGCTTTATACTTTTCAGACTCATGAGTTGGAAATGAAAATTTACTAAGAGCATAATTACATGCATTTGATAAATCATCTATAGTATTTAACAATGTACCATCTAAATCAAAAATAGCTACTTTAAACATTACTCTCTCCTATTTAACCTAATTTCTCATTCGATTATATCATATTTACCTTTTACATTGATAACAAATATAGTAAGAACTATACTTATCTTAAAAGAGTTATTATATATTCTTAAAAATACTATTGGATAACAAAAAACATTAATTTTATAAAAATAGCATTGAAAATTAGTATTTCAATGCTATTTGCTTTATGGAATAACTTTACATATAATTAACTTATACTAATTATAATTAGAAAGGAGTATTAAACTTGAGCAATACATTTACCAAAGATTATACTATAAACATATATGATGTAGATTCTAATATGAATTGTAAATATTCATCTTTAATGAATTACTTATGGGATGTTGTAATATCTCAAACTGATTCTTTAGGCGAAACTAAACATGGACTTGTACATAATTGTGTGTGGGTTTTATTAAAATATGATTTAAAAATCCTAGAATATCCTAAGTTTAGAGATAGAATAACTGTTGAAACTGAAGCCATAGGTATTAAAAAGCTATATGGTTATAGACGTTGCACTATAAAAAATTCAGTTGGTAAAGTAATTCTTTCTGGGATTTCTACTGCAATGCTAATTGACATTGAAAAGAGACGCCCAGCAAAGATTTCTCCTGAACAATTAGAGATTTACGGAATTCAAAAAGAATTGCATGAAATCATACCATTAGATGATTTTATAAAACTTGAAGTTCCTAGCATTACAAGAGCTTATACTGTTAGACATAGCGATATTGATTCAAACAATCACGTTAATAATGTTAAGTATATTGAAATGGCAGTTGATACTTTACCTAATGAGCTTTTAGACCAATATAAAATATCCGATATAAAAGTTCTGTTTAAAAAGGAAGCTAGTGAGGGTTCAACTCTACACTTTAATACAGACATTATAAGAAATAATGAAGATGAATTAATTACAGTTCATAGGGTTTTTAAGGATGAAGTTCAAAAACCAATTACAAAATTAGAATTTAAATGGAAAAAGAATAGCTAAACACTATTCTTTTTTTGATAATATAATTATTTTAAATAATATCGTCTTCTATTCTTAGTTTTATTTTTATATTCAATAGCATATGTTGGGCATCCACAGATACATGCCATGCAATGAGTACAATTCTCTCCCCACTTTGGCTTCCCATCTACTAGTATAATATTATTTAAAGGACATAACCCTTCACATTTACCACAACTTATACACTTATCTGTTGTATGAAATCCCTTTGCACTTACATATATTTTATAAAACATTTTATTTATAGAATTACTTTTCATCCTATCAATAATAGTAGTTTTATTTTCCTCAAATTTTCTGCCACTAACTATATATTTTACTATTTTATTAACTTCTTCCTCTACATTTTTAATTCTTCTTTCATTCTCTTCATCACTTGGAGTACTATACATAACAATATAATTATCCGGCATAACCAAAGCTCTTAGCCCCATAAACTCAAGTCCTTTTTCCTTAGAAATATACTTTAAAAATGAAGTGGCATCTCCTGTATCAGCACCGCAGGTAAGAATAAAATACACCTTTCTATTTCCAGAAAGCTTTATATTCTTAATAAACTTTTCTACTACCATAGGAATTCTCCATGCATAAGTAGGAGCTATAAAGACAAAAGGTTTATCTGATTTTATTTCATTATTACTACCACTCTTTATAAGTTCATTAATTGACATAATTTCATCATCTATTTCTTTACTTATTAACCTTGCAATATGACGACTATTTCCTGTTCCAGTAAAATATAATATCATTTATTCTCCTCCAATTATAGAACTAATTTACTTTTAATTAGATAACTTGTCTGCTAAAGCATCAATATATTCCTTTGACTCTTTAAGACCAGCTCCTGTTGTCATTCTATATAGCTTAACTGCCTTTACTTTCTTCCCTTCTATTATTAATTTATTTAATTCATCATTTATCTTATTAAGCTCATCATCTTCTATTTCTAAATGATTTATTATCTTATTTAATTTGTTATTTAGGATTTTAATTTGATCTTTTTGATTACTAACATTCATCATTAACACTATACTTACACCACAAAGAAATCCTATTATAGCATAATCCACTATATCTCCCCCTTTATTATTCAATATCACAATTATACATTAAATTCTTATAGGTTAAAATATTACTACTATAATAGTAAAAGCAGTAAAACTAAATTTACTGCTTTTTTATAACCTCATTTATTTCTCTAACAACTTCCTTTAATTCTTTATTTGTTGTATCAACCTTAATTGTATTCATTTTCTCATATAATACTAACCTTTCAAGGCTCCTTCTTATATTATCTTCATCTCTTAAACCTTTACTAATATCTCCTTTAATTCTTGACACTAATGATTCCGCAGGACACATTAAAGTGATCTTATATATTTCTACATTAGAAGTATTAAGGCCTTTTAATATTTCCTCCATTATCTCATCTGTATGAATGACCCAGTTAAATATTATATATTTGCTACTAGAGTTTCTTATATAATTATTTAGAATATGAATTATATTATCTAAAACCATAGTCTTATTTTCTTCATTTACTGTAAAGGGGTTCATCCTCCAGCAATCATCTCCATCTAGCCAAAATGAATTATCTAATTCTTTATAAATCATTCTACAAACTGAAGTTTTTCCAACTCCCATAACTCCATTTACAATAATTAACTTCTTTTTCACTTCTATCACCTATTCAATTTCTAATTATCTAAGTCTCCCTGCTTTCTATAAATATATGTAACAAAGGATCCTCTCTCATCCATCGTCTCATTATACTTAACCAATTCTAAGCTTTCATTTAACCCATTAAAATCTGATGGCTGTATTAAGTCTTCTTCTCTTATCTTTGAATCTGGTACATGTTTCTGTCCAAAACCATTAATGAATAAAATACCTTCTATTCTAAGATGTTTATGTATACTACTTAATTGCTTCTTACTTAATCTATAATGATTTATAATTATATTATCAAATTTCTCTATGTTATCTAAAGCATCAGGTTTACTTAAATCTACTTTCTTAGTATTAACTTTATAATTATTCCTTGCTGCAAAGTTATGTAGTCTTTCAAGTGCTTTAATACTAAAATCTACTCCAGTAACATTAAATCCTTCCTGTAATAAAAACAAACTATTCCTACCATCTCCACAAGCTAAGTCAAGAACAGTTCCACTTTTAAGATACCTTATGTTCTTAACTAAAGCTTCTTCTGGTTTTAAAGGATTTCCTCCCCTATTTTCAAACTTTTTATCCCAATAACTTTCGTTTCCCATGTATTCCATATTTCTCTCCTATAAGTTTATTAAATAATTCTTACAATTTATAACTATAAACTACAATCAAGATTAAGCAATTATCTAAAAAAGTGAGTTTTAAAATTTGTACAATGCTGTCTTAGTCTATCATTGAACATTAAATTTTGTTGTTCTGTTTCAACATAAGGAATTCTAAATGGACCTTTATAGTGTATATAATTAACTATATTTGATCCATTAAACATACCTTCATCAATATCTAGTCTATAAAATACATATCCTCTTTGTTTATCAGATCCAAAAGGATAGTTTACAGCTCCACTAATTTTATCATAAGCAAATTCATCACCAAGCCAATCATTTTCTATAACATTTTTGTTCTTTAGTCTTGGTATTTCAGCAGAATAGTTTATACCCTTTTTTTCAAATAATAATCTGCCACTTATTAACTCAAATTTCTGAGTATTACTAATTGAAAATCCATCATGCCAATATGATTTTCCATCTTTCCACTTAAAATATTCAATTACATACATTTCATTATTCTTTAATTCAGCGTAAATAGTCGTTGCCTCTAAATTATATTTACCTGGTATCTTATTATACGTACGAACTCCTAAATCATTTTCAATAGTTTCCTCTTCATAATCAAACATTAACACTTCATTAGATGATTTTATAACTATTGCATCCTTTAACAAAGCTATCTCCTCATCTGATATATCTTTAATAATATCCCTGGGAAATCCCTTATCTATAAGTATTTCTCTAGTTTCTGAAATTTGAGGAGTAACAAACTCTATAGAATTTAATTTAATATGGTTAGACAATAAACAACAAATAGACACTGCAACTACACATCCAATATAATATATACAAAGAAATTTCCTATTACTTATCTTTTTATTCACTCCTGATGGCTTATAGTTTATTGTATTAAAATAATTACCTAATTTGTAAATAGAACAGAAATAATACAAATAACTTAAATTTAAAATAATAAATATCCACCAAAGGCTACCTAAACCAGATACTATGCAAATTACAATAATAACCCTCCAAATAATTACTCCTAAAATAGGATCTTTTCTTGGTTTAATATCTGCTTTCTCAAAAACTTGCTTTAAACCTTTACAAAATATTAAAAGAAAGCTTACTTGAAATATAGTTTCAAATAATACTTCAATTGTAATATTATTGAATCTTTCACCTAAGGGTGTATTGGTACATATTAAATTAAAAATATGAACTATAATATTTATTATAGAAAAAATCCATGCTACATTAAGAGCCTTATTTTCCTTATGTATATCGCGTAAACCAATATATAAAAGTCCTACACCTATTGTTGGTAATATATACTGTAATTTAAATATACTAAATGTAGCTAAAGTAAGAGCAAATCCCCATGCTATGTTTTTTTATTGCATTACTACATATATTAGTATCATATTTACTATATGAATCTGTAGGTTCATTAATAATACTTTCCTCATTAAGATTATCTAATTTAAAATCATTGCCACTCATTATCCCCTATCCCCTTTTTTTACTTTTCTTTCATAGTAAATTATATAGTTAAGTTTATATTTATTATTAAAATTACTTTTTTCATCATTTTTACACCCTGTTTGCCATTATATGTAATTATATCATATATTATAAATTCATTGCTATTTTCTCCACTACTATTTAAAGCATAGAATATGTTTTTTCTTAATTTAATATAACAAAAAAATATCGCATACTATCACTAGGAATACGATATTTAGATAAGGTCCACATGATTTAAAATTGCATTATTTTTAGAATATCCAACTAAAAATCATAATCAAAATGTTCTTTAATAAATTCTAACATAGAAGTTCTATTATCTTTTTTACTTATATAATCTAAATCAGAATCATAGAAATATAAATAAGCTATACTCTTTTTATCATCTGATGTCCCAACCATACCAAAAGACTTTGGATAATCAGCTATGTAACTCTCATTTCCTGAAGCTACTCTAAATGTATAACTATTTACCTTAAACTCATTTTCAGGAATAAGAAAACTATCTATATCATAATCATAGACAGGCTTATCTAAGTAAGTATACTGTTCCTTCAATTTTTCTTTTTCTTTTTCATAGGTTAAATTATCATAGCTTACAACTAAAGCTATTGAATCTGACTGAGAAATTATAATTGAATTATTAGTATATCTGTACTCAACACTTTTGCTTTCAGGCAATTTCTCAATGCTTGGCATAAAACTTTTTGCAAAGTTATCAATAACTTCACCACTATTTAGGTATTCATCAATATTTGAATTTGATTTACTGCAACCCATAAAACAAAAAGATAATATTATCAAAACTATACTAAAAACCTTTTTTCTCATTTTACCACTCTTCCTAGTAAACATTGCCCTCACTCCTCTGTTGGACTAACTTATCAACTATCTTTTCAAACCTATTTTTATTTAAAATTTCATGGGTTACAAAATCACCATTATAGAATAAAGCATATGTTGTAAATGGACATGGAGAGTTTTGAGCCTCTTCATATGTTTCAAACAATACACTTTTAAACTTGATTCCTTTACTGTTAGCTACCTCTTCAATTATAGGTACATACTTTGCAGTAAATGGGCATTGGTGAGAATAATAAAGTACAAATCCTTCATTTTCTACAGTAGATCTCTTTACATTATCATTAAAAGAAGGTTTAATTGAATCTTCATCAAAAGGTAGATACAAAAGTTCAAAATATGATTCTAAAGTATCTGCCAATTTAAAACCTTTATACCTTAAAAATTCCGGATCAGAAAGGTATGGTTTCTTTTTCTTTGAAGATAAAACTACAAGTCCTTTCTTACCTTTTTCCTTACTATCTTTAATACACTCTTCTAATAGTAGATTTGAATTTCCTTGCCCCTTATATCTTCCAGATACCCAAAAACAATTAATATACATATATCCTTCGGCCTTAATAGGACACCATGCCTTCTCAGCAGGAATATATTCTATAAAACACTTTCCTCTAACATCACCTTTTTTAAAAACAAGTCCATCATCAAACCTTTTTAAAAGCCAAGCTTTTTTTGAAGCCACTTGACAATCCTTATTGCTAGAGATAGCACAACAAATATGCTCTTCCTCTAAATTTTCTTTATTAACGGTAATAATCTCCATATAACTTCTCCTCATTAAAACTATTTATCTTTTAAAGTAAAATAACTAAGTAAAACCATAATTATGCTAAGAAAGATTACTACGGACTTAAACCTTACTTTAAATAACTTTACAAGTATTAAAAACACTAGTGTAAAGATAAGTAAAATCCATATATAATTTTTCAGATTTTCTTGTACAAACTCATATTTCACTATAAATTTTGCTGATATCATACTAAGGACGGTTGTAATAAAATAAATTATAATTATTTTATAGATTTCCTTTAAGGTTTGTATTCTTTCCATTTTTCCTCTCACTATCTTCTAAATCTTATTTAAATCAATATCAATATAAAAACATTTTTTATATGGAATATTATAACATATTACATCTTAACTCAAAAATACTGCATGTCTATATATGAACAATGCAGTATCTCTAATTTATTATTTCTCTTCTAAATTGTTTTACTTCTATAAAAATTTAATACATTTTCATTTCCATCAATTTTATCTTCATTATCTTATTTTCTTCTTGTAAACATAAGCTGAAATAACTGATGTAATTGGCACCGCTAATATTATTCCAATACTTCCTGATATACTCTGTGCAAACTCTATTGCAATAAAATCAGAACTCATTAATTGATTAAATTGAGTATTATAGGAATACAGAGCAAGCATAGTACTTAATGAAGTGCCTGCAAATGCAAGAATTAGAGTATTAGACATTGTCCCAATCATATCTCTTCCTATATTAATACCAGAATTAAAAATAGTTTTCATATCTAAATCGCTATTTAATTCATTTATTTCATAAATTGAAGATGCTATAGACATTGCTACATCCATTACAGCTCCTAATGATGAAATTAATATTCCAGAAAAAAGTATATCCCTAATTTTAAGTCCTGTATTTTGAGCTATAAGAATTAAAGATTCAGCCTCATCTAAATTAAACCCGGATATGTTTAAAAGATTTGATATAAGATAGAATATCACACCTGAAATTATTACCCCTACACAGGTTGCTAGTGTAGCTACTATAGTCTTTCTACTCCATCCATTTAATAAAAACAATGTTACAATTGTAGAAATTATTGATACTATTATTGATAAAATAATTGGGGAGTATCCTCTATATATAAAAGGAATCATAAAGAATATGATTGAATAGAAAGTAAATAATAGACCTATCATAGATCTAAATCCCTTACCCCTACCTATTAAAACCATAATTACAAAGAAAACAATAACTATAATATATATATGATTATTTCTACTGTAATTATATATACTAACCTTATAAAAATCTTCACTTGGTCTATCTACGCATACCATAATTTCTTTTCCTTCTTTAGCAACTACATTATGCTTTTGAGTTATATAATTTGTTACCTCTGCTTTTTCTCCTTTGAGTTCCCCTGTTAAAAGCTCTACTTCTAAATCTTGAATACCTGAATATCTCCTATTAGATATTTGCTCTTTCTCTAAATTTTCTTTTATAACACTTATTACCCTTGCCTTTTCATAACTTAAAGTACTATTATCATACTTCTTAAAATCATCTTTAAATGTATTATTTAATAATGTTGTACAAAGTATAAATGCACCTATTAACCACGTTATTACAATATCAGTTCTGCTTAACTTTTTTAACATATTTCTCTCCTAAATAGAAAGTTTAGCCCTGCATTTAAACAAAGCTAAACTAATACCTTATCTTCTAATTCTTACTTTCTTGTAAGTTCTTTTTCTTTAATACTAGATAAAGAATTGAACCTGAAGCTAGCACAATTAATGGTATATATACAAATGGATTTCCTACTGTATCACCAGTTTTCACTGGATTAGAACTTTCATTTTTATCTCCATCATTTTTATCCAACTCTGGTTTAGTAGTTTCATTATCTCCTGGATTTTGAGTTTCTCCATTGCCATCGTTATCTTCCTCAACATCTTTTACTATTGAGTATTCATCAATAACTTCCATATTATCAGTTCTATAGGTTACAACTTTAAATAAGTTGTCTGTCATTTCAATATTTGAAATTGTAGGAACCTTACTTTGGTCTTTTACCGCTGCATAAGTAAAATCTTCATTTTCTAAAATGTTATAATATTTACTACCACTTGCAGAGTTGGCTGTTAAATAAAGTGTTCCCTCTGGGTCTACTACATTACCTTCATTGTCTAAAGTTTGATTCTTTAATTCTTTAAAGCCTTCCATTTGATAAGATCTTGTATATACATGATCATGTCCCATTAAAACAACATCTATATCATTCTTATCAAAGATTGGCACCAAGGTTTCTCTTCTACTTAAAATTGAGTCCTCTAAAGAATGACTAGCAACACTATAAATAGAGTGATGGAAGGTTACTATTCTCCACTTTGCATCCTTATTTTTTTCAATTGTCTCTTGAATAAATTGTTCATGTTCAGCAGAACTTGTATTATTTGAGTTTAATGAGATAAATAATGCATTTCCATATCTAAAGGAATAATCTCCTCCAGCTGCATTACTTCCTAAAGTACTTAAATTCGGCACATTAAAATGTTGTGTATAGTTAATTCCAACATCATGATTACCTACATTAGTTGCAACTGGTAATGACTCTAATACTTCAGGACTTAAATATCCATCATATTCAGCTTCATTTCCTGCTTTGTTAATTTGATCTCCAGCACTAATAAGAAAACTTGCATCAGGGAACTTTGAGATAGCCTTGTTTAAGGTATCTGTCCATCCATTAATATCAGATTCTATGCTACCAGAGCCTATTTGTGGGTCACCTGCTAATAAGAAATTAAACTTATTCCTATCTTTAGTCGATAAATTATTAACTTCAGACCATACCCCTTCTTTTCCTATTCTATAAACATAATCTGTATTTTCTTCTAAGTTTATTGCAGATGCCTTATTACTTCTATTTATATCATCTATCTTAGTAATTTCTCCCTTATAGCTTTTAGCTTTTTCTACTGGGAAAATATCACCATTCATATCTGATTTTTTAGCTACTTGAAGCTCAGTTTCTTCATCAAAGTTTGTATACCAAGTAAAATTTACTTCTGACTCATCTGCTCCTACAGTTAGTGAAATATCACTTACTTTTGGTTCTTCCTTTTCAATCTCTTCTGAGCTTAAAATAAGTGAATTACATCCAAAATATATATCAGAGCTTGTCTCCCTATCTTGGTGAACCTCAACAGCTATAACATTTTTACCTTCCTTAAGCATTGATAAATCTATTAGCTCAAATTCTTCTGTTATTGGACTTCCATTTCCATTTCCAGAATAAAACATATTATTTTCTTGCTTTTCTTCTGGCACTAAATACCTTTTAACTTCACTACCATTAATGTATACAACTATTGAATCATCAAAAGTAAAACTAGCTTTTATTTTCTTTACATCTTCTAAGTTGTCTACATTAAATTCAGTTCTAAAGAAATATGTTTCAATTGCTCTGTCCTTGCCAGAAGAAGTTTTTCCATTATAATGCTGTAATACTGTATTTGCTCCATCTATTCCTCCACCATTTTTTGCTCCGTAAGGCCCCTTTGCTATCTTCCATGAAGTATCATCAAATCCAACGTTTTGTCCTTCATATTCAATATTTTTAGGAAGGGTCCAGGCGGATTTAATTTTAAAATTATCGTATAAATACGTTCCTACTGCTGGATCTGTTCCATCATCTAAATATCTCCAACTTGTATCATTATTTATTACAGTCTTATCATTCTCAATTGTCTTAACCTGTGCAATAGAATTATCAACAGCTTCTCCATTTTCAGCTCTTGCAGTAATTCCTACTCCAACAACTAGTGCAGAAACCAATGTCATTGATATTATCTTTTTCAACTTCCTACTTTTCATCTTAAACTCTCCTCTTATAATTTAATTTAATTGGACAACTTAAGAATATAAAACTTTTATTATATGCATATTAAGTAAATGTAATAAAATGTAAAGATAAGATTAAAATTAATTTTACGTACTTTTGTCTATAAAACCTAATTATTTATAAAAGAAAAGAAACACTAGCCCTAGTAGTGTTTCTTCATTTTTATTATTACTTAATTATCCCCCATTACATATATCCCATATAAATCTTTCAAAATTATCTCTCTGACTATGTGTATTATTAGGATAAATCTCTAAAGAAGTTATTGTATCATTTAAGAACTTTGGTGTTAAAGACTCCATATCATCAAACTCCCACTCTTCATAAAGATCTCTTAATTTTTCTCCAATCCTTAAAAGACCTTTATAATGCTTTCCACTAGAAAAGCCTTTTATTCTTTTATTCTCTTTCTGCTGATTATAAAAGAATGGTGACTTTGCTAACCATCCTTTCTTAACTTTATCTACATTGGTAGTTTTAGTTAAAACATAATTAATTAACTCTGTAAACTCTTTAAATCTTCCTGACTCTATTTTTATACCTACTATAGGATACCATAGTCCATTAATCTTTCCACTATTTGTCCCTGATGACCTATAAAATGCCAAGGTTACTCTCTCAATCCCATAATCATATTTTATATCTATATCTATAAGTCCAATCATTCTAAAATAATTAATTGAATAGATATTAATTCTAAAACTATCTTCATATACACCTAAAATTTCTATAGAATTATTCATAGCCTCACCTTCATTATAATTAAAACAGCCATGTGATATATGAATCACATGGCCTTTTTTATTACATACTTAAGCTTTTAATTTTATCAAGTTGCTCTCTAATTTCTCTAATATTACTATAGCACTTTTTAACACCCATAAGCCTTTTTAAGAATATACGCTCTTCGTTATTTAAATCAAGCTCTTTATACCATGGGAGTTCTTCTTCACTTTCAGGCTCATATGATGAATAGTAAAGATGAAGTAGAAAATCACCTAAATACCAATAGTCTAATTCTCTTTCATAGTTTCTATTGTCTATTATCCTAGCAAGACCGAAATCTATTAGAGCTAATTCATTGTTATCCTTTAATATTAAATTAGGAAGTCTAATATCTCGGTGAACTATATGATTCTTATGCAAAGTTTCCATAATATCTATAATTTTACTGCAATATTCATATATTTCTTCCTTTGAAAACCTATGGTTATCCTCAAGTAATAGATCTTCTATTACCTTTCCTTCAATATATTCAAGGATATAACCTTCTCTATATTCATCTTTAAAGTTAGATATAAACTTTGGAAACCTAGGATCATCTAACATCTTTAATGTTTTCTTTTCATAGATAAGTTTTCTTTTTGTTTTTTTAATCATATCCAACTTTAATTGTTTTATTACGACCTTTTCATGATTATCATTTTCTCCTAGATATACAATTCCATATCTACCTTCGCCTAATAGTTTAATTATAGAGTACCCATTTACTTTTTCTCCAAATTCATATAACTTATCCATAGCAATATACTTATTTAAAACTATTTACTTCTAATAGCTTCTTCTGCGTGGTCTTTTACATGACCATCTAGATCTGCAATTTGATTTTCTAAATGATCTACTAAATGATTTACTAAATGATCTACTTGCTGACCAACTAAAAGATCTACTCTTAGACCTACTAAAAGATCTACTAAATGATCTACTTCTTGATTTACTAAATGATCTGCTTCTTGATTTACTAAATGACCTTCTTGATCTTTTACATTCTCTTTCTGATTTGGAAGATGATTTACTCCATCCTCTATAATAATTGTGACCCATGTAGGATCTTTCTCTAATGCATTTCATTATTAACACCCCTAAATTTATTTACTTATTGCACTTAATATATACTATTCAAAATACTAAAAAGAGTTACATAATCTTTTAATTGTAAAAAATTTGGAGCAGATATTTATTTTTCTCGTTCCGTCGCAAGTCCAAGTTACAAAAAAATAAAGAAGCTAAAAATTCAGCTTCTTTATCAATTAACAGTTTATATACCTATAATAGGTTGGGATAAATCTCTTTCATAAATACCATATGCAGCTAATAAAGCATATAATGTGCCTGATGTTCTAAGTATATTTGAAATATTAACATATATATCTGGTTCAAGAGAAAAGTCCACTTCTCCTTTCGCCTTTCTTTCTTTTAAATGGTCAAAACGAATAAATCCAAGTTGAGTATATATAAATCTTGAAATTACCAATAATTCAAGAGATTGAACAGCAGGTATATCTGGATTAGGAACATTTTCAGTTTCATTAGTATATCTACTATAAATTAAATTTATACTTTCAATAGTAGATAGATATGAGAGTAAATCTCCTATAATTGAAATAATATCTGCTATATGCTGATAACTTAACAAGTTTAATTCTTCAATATCACGTTCACTAAAAGAACTATATTCTGATTCATTTCCAAATATATTATTAAAATCCGAATAATTATTTTTCATATTACCTCTAAAAATATTGGTATATATTTATCTTATACTTTTCTAATGATAAAGGTTCACTACTATTTCTCAAAACCAAATGAGACTATCTAAAAACTATACATAATTACAATTTAACCCTACTTACAAAAATCATCTTTTTCTTTTGTAAGTACAAGCATCAATTGAATAACAGTTATTATAACAGAACTTCCTTTCTTGTATGCTATATATCTATCTTCCCATCTTGTAGCATATTTCTCCTTAAATTTTTTAAGTCCTTTAAATGAATATACAAAATTACCATATACAAATATTTGATAGGCTATCTTTTCTCTAAAAAAAGCATGCTTAGTTCTTCCTACATCTGCTAATGGCGCAAGTCCTAAATTAAAATATTTAAACCCATTTTCCTTTGCATACTCAAAAATATTTGCAAACATATAATCCATAATTCCATTAAGCTCAATTTTCTTAAATCTCATAAGATCAACAGATAGGGTTTCACCATCATACATTGGCATTATTGTAGCAAATCCTTTAAGTTCTCCTTCAGAATTCCTTACAATAGCAACTTTATCCATTTCTATATAATCTCTATCTAAAAAACCTACACAAAATCCTTTTTCCTTTTGTCCATTAAGCCATTCTTCTGAAACCTCTTTTATTTCACTAAATAGCTCATCATTATAAGGTGGACTAACAATTGAAAATTCATAGCCAGCCTTGGTTATTCTTCCTATAGCTTGTCTATTACTTTTATTCTTATTACCTACTAATGAAAACTTATCTAGTTCAACCCATGCATCTTGCCCAAGCTTCATAAACTCATAACCTAAATCGTGAAGTTCTCCCATTACTTCAACATCAACTCCACTAAACACTAGAGTATATCCATATAAATCAGCAAACTCTAAAAATTCCTGTATACCATCAAAAAAGTTTTCCTTATTACCTACTGGGTTACCTAAAACTATAATTTTATCTCCAGATATTTGATACTGAAAAAGTACATCTTCATTTTTATTTATGTATATATACTTATCTCCTAAAAATACATAGTGGATAAGTCTTGATCCACCATAATTTTCAATAATCTTTTTAACCTTTTCTTTATCTAATTCTTCTTTGGGAAACTTGTTTAATCTATTAAGCAATATTAAAAGCATAACTAATAATAAGGCTATTGTTGCTCCAATAAAAACAGAACTTACTAAATTATCTTTATAAAAGCTTTTTACTATTTCCTCTAAATTTAAAATAGGTATCTTTCTATGTATATAATGTACCACTTTTGAATAACTTGATATCAAATATACTGATAGGGTTAATAAAATAATTGCTATATCTTTAATTGCATTTTTCCATGTATAAATAAAACCTATTCTATAGAACATTTTTCTACTAAATAATATTAATATCCAAACAAGTCCTATAAATATACATTCATGAATATTATATTTGCTAAAGAATCCTCCCATAGTTATAACAGCAAATACGAAAACCATAAAATAATAAACTTCTTTAGTTTTTGTATGAAGTATAGTTGATAATACTATAAGAATAAATCCTATTATTATACTTAAAGATATAGATAACTCTACTATATCCATATTTAAGATTTCATTTCTATGAGGAAAATAACGTTTTAAGTATATATTATTACCAAATATCAACGATATTCCTGTAATGAATAACATAATTTTCAAAACACAATGAGCTAATTTCGAATTTAACCTTGATATAACTTCTCGTGCATCTTCATTTATCTTCATATACAAATCTGATAAATATAAAACTAGTCCTATTAACACAGGAATTATGTAATAGCTTAATCTATATAAGATTATAAGTAATAGAACTTGCTCTGAAGGTACGTTAAACTCTTTAAGTCCTACTAATAGTGTTAAATCAAAGGTACCAACACCACTAGGTACCATACTTATCATAGCTACTATTATAGCCATAACATATATAGGAAAGAATTGTGATAAAGTAACCTTTATTCCTAAAATTACAATCAATCCGTATATTAAAAGTATAGTTGTTGCCCATTCCAGAATTGAAGTAAACATTATTTTTAATGTAATATAGTAATTTTCTTTATTTCTATTTTTAAATACCTTATAGGTAGCCCCTATAAAAATAATAGGAATATATAAACCTATTAAAGCTGATATGAAAAATACATAATCAAAGCTTCTTCCATTTACTAAGCTCCATAAAGAATATATTAAGCATACTAAAGAAAATCCTGATAAGTTTAATCCAACAACCTTAGATGTTTCTTTTATAAGTTTTGATGAATCATCCACGTATTTCTTATAAAAATGATTTTTTAAGAATATAGCTGAACTTCCACCAAAGCCAACTAAGTTAGATATTGAACTTGCAATCCATGAATACTTGTACACTTCTCTTGTACTTAGGTTTATTTGTACCTTCTTTTTTATTATTAAATCGTAAAATGACAATGGTAAATATGATATTATCCCTAATACTATAATTATCATTATATTAGTAACTGTTAACTTGTCAGAATACATATTGAATAGATTAACATCTATATCAACAAAAATATTATATAATTCCCTTAATGCAAAAAATAATATTACTACTATAATTGGAATTTGAATCATTTGCACTATTTTCTTATTCAGTTTCTTCTTCATATTTATCCCCTTCGTTTATAAAGTATGGTTTATATATTAAAGAAATTATCTTAAAAGAACCTTAACTATTTCTTAATATCCTCTAAAAATAATTTGGATGTATATGATTCTTATCTATATATATCTGTATTTGACAACTATAGTTATCCGTATTAAATAAATCGTGATAAAGTTCAACTTCTATTAACTCATTTGTATTTATATTATTTTTCTTTATATACTTCATTAAATTTTCTCTACACTTTAGTTGATTTTCTTTATTATAAACTAAAGTTAAATAATCTCCTTCAGGTAATACTCTTATGTTTTGTTCTTCTTCAACCTCATCCTTCAATCCAACAAATGCAAATTTTGACTTAATCTCTCCTATTGAACTAATATCATAGATTATTCCCCTCTCTAAGGTTATTTCCATATTATTTTCCTTAATTATTTTATCTAATTTTGAGTAATAAATAAGTTCCTCTAACTCCTTAGAACTTTTAAATGGAGCAAAAACTATACATCTCTTATTAAAATGCTTTATTACAATTTCATCATTATCTACTATTTCTTTTGATATTTTAATGCTTTCGCTTAATATATTAATATTGCTTATTATTTCATTCATTAATTTAATTTTTTCTTCTGCTTCCTTCTTTTTTATCTCTAGAAACTTTAAAAGTTTTTCTGTATTTGGATCTTTAAATATATCCTGTAGTTCTAAAATACTTGTTCCAAGAGTTCTACAGCCTTTAATTATATCTATATGAACAAATTGATCTATAGAATAATATCTATACCCTGTTTCTTCATCTATATATTTAGGTATCAAGATTCCCACTTTATGATAATATCTTAAAGCCTTTATTGTAACATCTTTTATTTTTGAGACTTCGCCTATTGAATAATACTCTTTCATTTAACCACATCCAACTTTCTAATATTTATTGACTCTCCTCTAAGAGGAGATATTAACATAATTATATACTAATTTTAAGATTTGAAAGGAAGAAATATTATGAACAATAAGGTTATGTACAGAGAATTACACAAAGGAGATTATGAAATAATAAAAAAGTTAATAGGTGATGCTTTTGGATTTAGTGAGTTTATAAAAGATCCCGACTTTTTAAACTTAATACTAAATTCTTATCTTCAAGAATGTATATTAGATAGTAGTTTTAGTAAAGTAGCTATTAAAAATGGTAAAGTTATTGGAATCATTTTAGGAAATGCTAATAAGGATAAAAATAAAATAAAAAGCTTTCATAATAGAATAAGTTTAATAAGCTCTTTAATTAAAATTATGTTTACAAAAAATGATAATAAAAAAGATTTAAAAGAATTCTCTAAAATTCAAAAGACTTATAAAGAAATTTTTAATGGAAATAAGAATAATTTTCAAGGATGCATACAACTTTTCATTGTATCAAAAGAATCTAGAGGTTTAGGTGTAGGAACATCTTTAATGAATTATCTTTTTGACTACATGAAATCTATGAAAGTAAAATCTCTATACCTATATACCGATACAAGATGTAACTATCAATTTTATGATAAAAATAATTTTAAAAGATTAAATGAAAAGAAAGTGCATTTTAATAGAGTAAATGAAAGTTTAAACATCTTTCTTTATGGATATAATTTTTAAAGAATCACCTTTTAGCCTAAATATTCTATTTTAAAAAGAGAATCTATTTTAAAGATTCTCTTTTTGAATATATAGAAAAATATAAAATTTTAATTATATATAAATCAAAGATGGTATTACAATTTCATTACCTTAAATAATAAGCGAATAGATATTTCTTTTTCTGTGCATTGTAGCTTTCGACTGAACAATCAAAATAAATATCAACCACACATTTTGGTTTACTTATTCTTGTGAACACTTCCTTCAAATAGTTTTCCCTTCTCTTTAGGAAGTTTATTTTTAACTAAAATATCATAAAATCCTGATATTATGTAGCTTATAGTCATAACTATCATAATAGCTACCATTTCTCCTCCACCAAAATATTCAAGGGCCATAGCTATTGATGTAATTGGAAGTGATGTTGCACTACAAAAAACTCCAATCATACCTAATGCTGTGGAAGATTCTAACGGAAGATTTATTAACCCTGAAACAGAACTGCCAAGTGTTGCTCCTACAAAGAATGTTGGATTTCCTCTTCCTCCCTGAAAAACTGACCCTAAAGCTACTGCTGTAAATAATATCTTCCATATACTATCCATTATACTTACCCTATTACTAAATGAATCATTTATGAAAGATTGACCTAATCCATTATAATTATTTCCAATAATTAAGAATAATACTATTGTTATTCCCCCTCCTAAAATTGCCTTTATATATGGATTTTTAGTAACTAAGTCATATAGCTTACTGCTATTATCTAATACTAAATTGAATATAAACCCAGCAACACCACATATTATTCCAAGTAAAATTAGCTTTAAAAGCAGTAAAATACTTAATTCTCCTAAGTTTAACTGAGGATAGACTACTTCATTATTACCTATAATATTAGCTATTTCGTTTGAAAATACAGTTGTTAAAAATGCAGGTATTAGGGCTTGATAATGAAACTTTCCTTTTAACACTAATTCCATTCCTAAAATTGCTCCTGCAAAAGGTACATCATATATAACACCAAAAGCACTACCTACTCCACAAATTACTAAGGTTCTTTGCTCATCATCAGATAAATTAAAGATTCTTGCCATAAAATCTCCTAATATGCCCCCCATTGCAACAGCTGATCCTTCTTTTCCAGCAGAACCTCCACATAAAGTTGTTAAAAATGAACCTATAAATACTACAATTGACATAAAAAAAGGAATATCTTTTGCAGCTGACTGAACTTCAGATTTTAGTAAATTTTCACCTGAATATGCATTTCTTCTTGTATGTAAATATAAAAAGGTTATAATCAATCCAGCGAAGGGTAGTAGATAAATCATATATTCATGATCTTTTCTAAAGTTATTTCCCCAGCTTAATAGGATATTAAATAAACCAACTATAACACCTATGGGCACAGCCATTGCTATACTTAGTGCAATCCATTTTAGTACATTAAAAATTAATGAACTATACTGATTTTCCGCATTAGTTTTTAACTTTTCCATAACCCTCTCCTTCTATCTTCATCATAAATATAATTTCCTAAAGAACAAAAAAAATACTAGGAAGTAAATTCCTAGCATTTTCACGCTAATCTCTTCTATAACTTCTTATGTTTTCCCTAAATATACACCAATATACAGAAAAAGAATTTTAGTTAATATAAATAAGTATATACAAACTAGTAAGGATAATATGGATAATAAGGATACGGTGGTACTATAAAGGGATATCTTAGTAAGGCTAAAGCAGCTATTGTGTTAATAGGAAATGGCCTTCGTCTAAATCTTCTATATCTATTTCTCATTGGTCCAAAGGGTTGTCTAGGTTGTCTTGCCATTTCATTAGCCATCTCATCAGTCATTACATCTTCGCCAACTAAAACAAAAACCATATTTCCATCTATCCCCTCTACAATTCCATCAAAGCTACTACCGTCTTTCATTTGGATAATTGTGTGGTAAGATATACACCTCTGACACTGTTCATAGATAGACATATCATTTCTTTCATAATCAAATATTTCTAATGACAATTTATATCAACTCCTTTCTAATATATGTTATTCATAAAAAGCAATTCTAGTGCCTCTATATCTTTCTTTATAAGACTATTTTTTGACAATGGATATAACTAAAGGTGGCTACACTAAATCTTATAAATTGAAACATCTCAGAGAGGAAATGTTTTAATTTACCTAATAGTTTGAAATTTACCAGTTATTTAGGAATATTTCCCAGTTCAATAATATATATCTCTTTATTTTCCTTAACGTTAATTTATCACCACCTTTATTATCATTAAACTTTTTTATTACACTTATTTTATGGAAGTATTATTTTACCTACTTTGCTTTATTTTATAATCTGTCCTACAATGACATAAAGGAGGATGATGCATATGAGGATCTTTGCTCTTAGGCCCTTATTTTAGTTAGTTAAGTGTCTATCTTAGTTAAAGATCTCTAACTTCTAAGGGCCTAATAAACTATTTAATATATTTAATTTATGAGGTGTTTATTATGTCTAATTTAACTTTTAATGTATGTAAGCGAGAGAATAATGAAAATAAAGTGAATTTAAGAAGAGTAGGTTTAACTCCAGGTATTATTTATGGTGAATTTCTAAAAAACCCAATTCCTATTAAAATTGATAGTTCTGATTTAAAAAGGTTATTAAAAACCAATAACAAGGGTTCTATAATACCTATTTGTTTAGGCAAAAAGAAGCTTAACTGTGTTGTTAAAGATCTTCAAAAGAATTATCGTAATGAAATAATACATGTGGATTTTCAATATACAAAACCTAACGAAAGAATTAAAATGAAAATTCCTATAAAATTTAGTGGACAGGAAAACTTAGAATCAAAAAGATTGGTATTAGAAACACATATTACATCTATTGAACTACAAGGGGATGTTGAAAAAATACCTGAGTCAATTGATATTGATGTTTCTAATATGAATTTTGATAATAGAATATTACTTGAAGACATATCCATTCCAAAAGATATTTCTGTTTTAAGTGACCCTAAAGCTTTAGTAGCTATTATTACAAATTAATGTTCCCACACAAAAAAGCACTGTACTTTTATACAGTGCTTTTTATTATATCTTATATTTTTCCAATTCTTCTTTAAACATATTAGCTATCTTTTCAAAGTTTGATATATTTTCAGTCAGATTATTAATCTCCTGTGTATATTGAGTAACGCTAGCACTTCCTTCCTCTGAATACGCTGAATTCTCTTCTGCAATTGATGCCAAATTCTTTATATTGTTAGATAATGATTCAATAGATTTTGATTGTTCATTTAAATCATTTATAATGTTTATCATAGATGATGCAATATAATTAATAGATTTATTAGCATCAAAACTTAAATTCTTTACATCTTCAAGGTTTAATGTTTCTTTTTCCAATATGAAATATTGATTTTCTATTTGTTTAACTAATGATTCAATATTACCTTTAAAATGTACTAAGTTTGTATTTATTTCTTTAACTGATTCCTTTGATTGTTCTGATAGCTTCTTTATAGATTCTGCAACAACAGAAAATCCTTTACCTTGTTCACCAGCTCTTGCAGCTTCAATTGATGCATTAAGTGCAAGTAAATTTGTTTGCTCTGCTATTCCTGCTACAATAGACACTATCTTTGTTATATCATTTGCTCTTTTTTCTAAATCTTCACTTTTTACCTTAACATCATTAAAGTTTTCTAATGTTACTCCTATGTTTCCACTTGATTTTTCTACACCAGAATTGCTTTTATTAATTTTCTTTAATACTTCCTCTAAATTATTCTTATAACTATTTTCTACTTGAACTATTTTACCTAAAGCATTTATATTCTCTTCTAAAGACATTACTACCTCATCAGTTTGTCCAGCCTGCTCAACTGCACTATTAGCAACTTGTCCAACCACTTCATCTATGCTTTCAGATGCTTGTTGCATTGATACACTTATCAAATCTATTTTTTTAATAAATGTGCTCATTTCATCTGTTAATCCCTTAAAGCTTACAAAATCTGATTGGATTATTTTTTTGTGTTCTTTAATTTTTTCATAAATATCCTCAAAAAAGTCATTAGTTTTAATGCTTTCATCTATGTTATATCTATTTTCCACTAGTCTATTAAGCTCTTCTTTAAGTTGTGATAAGGGTGATAACATTAAATTTGTTCCTAAGCATGTTAATCCACCTGCTATTATACTAGCTATAATGGACTTAATTATATTGCTAACTCCCATTAAAGGTATTAATATAATAAATAATGTAATTCCAGTAAATAATCCTGCCTTTACTCCAAAGTTTTTAATAAAACCTAATGACATAAGTATATTAAACTTATACTCTTTATTGTAATGAATATCCTCACTAAACATTAATTTTAATTCTAATGATGTATTTGTTTTAGATATTTCTTCAACTTGGATTTTTTCATTAAAGTAATTTCCTACCCCCTCAAGCATTCCAAGAAAATATTCAAACATTCCCCTGGAAGAGTTATAGGTAAATATAGCTTCTCTTCTAGAAATAGGTGTAATTGTTAATATAGGAGGTTTTGCCCCTATAAATTTCTTTGTCATAACTACATGTACATCATACATGGACTTTAAAAATGAGTATGCACTTTCATGCTTGAAAAATGCTGGATAATCCTTGCTGAAGGATATAATATTATCTTGTCCAATTTTTCTCCATAACTCTTTTGTAGTTATGTTCTTATTATCTGATATGTACTTTATATATTTATTGACCTTATCATCTTCCACATTTTCTATTGGTGAGAATATCTTATTTTCACCCCAACCAGCGTAAGACATTGCATTCTTAACTACATCTTCACCAAATAATTTTCTAGTTGTATTAAGCCAAGTTGCAACAACTGTTCCCTTCATTACCATTCCTCCTTTTTTATCTTTTGCACTATTTAGGCAATTTACATTAAATTATACTATAAATTTCATATTTTTCATGTTTATTCACAATATATTAATAACTTTTTATATTAAAATTTTATTTATATATAAACTTTGAAATAAAATTTAAATATTAGGGTTGACTTTTCTTTTTATCCATAGTATAGTGTACTCAATTACAAAACATGTGTTTTTTATATAAGGACACAATTAAAGGGGCTTAAACATATGAAAAAATTTTCACTAATAAGTAAAATTATAATAGCTTTGATACTAGGGGTTAGCGTAGGGCTTATATGTAAATCACTTTCTATAGTATTTCCTATGAGAATATTGACTACCTTTAGTAGTTTATTTGGAAACTTCTTATCCTTTATTATTCCACTAATAATTATAGGATTTATAGTTCCTGGAGTTGCTTCTCTAGGGAACAAATCTGGTAAAACTTTATTATTAACTATCGTACTAGCTTATACATCTACTTTAATTGCTGGATTTTTAGCATTTATTATTGGATTTAATCTACTGCCGAAGTTCATAAATGGGGGAATTTTACTTGAGCAAGGAACTGTAGACTTAACTCCTTATTTCACTATCGACATTCCACCAATGATAAACATAATGTCAGCTTTAGTATTTGCATTTATACTAGGAGTTGGATTATCTCGCATAAAAAATAGTACTTTATTAAAAATATTTGAAGAATTTAGTTCTATAGTAGAAATGGTAATAAAGAATGTATTAATACCTCTTGTTCCCTTTTATATATTTTCAATATTTGCAAAACTAAGCTTTAGTGGAGAGATATTTACTACCTTAAAAGCATTTGGTATTGTTTATATAATATTGTTTACCTTACAAGTTGGATATATTTTAATTCAATATTTAATTGCTGGTAGCTTTAAAAAACAAAATCCCCTAAAGCTTATTAAAAATATGATACCTGCATACTTTACAGCAGTTGGTACGCAATCTTCTGCTGCTACAATTCCTGTCACATTAGAATCTACAAAGAATAATAATGTAAGTGAAGAGATAGCAGATTTTGTTATACCTCTATGTGCAACAATCCATTTAGCAGGTGATACTATAGCATTAGTTTTAACATCTATGGGGGTAATGTATATGAATGGACAAACTCCTACCTTTAGTAGTTTTCTTCCATTCATATTAATGTTAGGTATTACAATGGTAGCTGCACCTGGAGTACCTGGTGGTGGTGTAATGGCTGCACTTGGTATTTTAGAAATGATGTTAGGTTTTGGTTCTGTAGAAAAGTCTATAATGATTGCATTACATGCAGCTCAAGATAGCTTTGGTACTGCCACTAATATCACCGGAGACGGCGCTTTAGCAATAATAATAGATAAAATAGTGGGCAAAAAGAAGAGCTAGTATAACAATGTACTAGCTCTTTTATCTTGCATTAATTTCCAATTATTTCCTGAGAAATATTTTATTATTTTCTCTCTGAAGGCCATATGCTACTATCTCTATAATAGTTGATGCCTAGGTTCTTTAGCCTTTCTCCTTGCTTTTCTAATCTTATTTTATATTCATTCCAATTTCTATCTTTCTTTGGTGTCCAACCAATTTCCCCATATCCTAATAGTCTAGGATATATCATAAAATCCATTTGCTGTTGATTTAAAATATTTTCTGTCCATAGTGGTGATTCTACCCCTAATACCAGATCTTTTGGTGCATAATCTGTTGGATCCCAATTATATGCTGTTTCTATCGGTATGTACCCTGCCCAATCTAAGCCATATGGTGTATCCTTATTATATTTCATATCTAAGTATGCTTTACTAGCAATTGAAATAATCATCTTCATTCCTTTTTTTCTAGCTGCTTCATTTGAATCCTTCCAATTTTGCAATATTACACTAAAGTTTATCTCTGGTGATGTATCAATTGGATCCCATCCTATTGGAGTTTTTCCTAAAGCCTCAACCATTTTAGCTACTCTTCCAACAAAGTAATCATAATTCTCCTTCTTAGTGCTAAGGGCCTCATCTCCTCCTATGTGAAAATATTTTGAAGGAGAAATGGCAGCTACCTCTTTGAATACATTATCTAAAAACTTATAAGTCTCTTCACTATGTGTCATAAAAGAGCTAAAACCGATCTCTGTTCCTGTATACAAAGGCTTCCTCTTACCATCTGGATTTAAAAAGCCATAAGAAGCTAAGGCTGCATTACTATGACCAGGCATATCAAATTCAGGAATTATCTCTACATATCTATCTCTTGCATATTTTACTATATCTTTAAATTGCTCTTGAGTATAATATCCTCCCTTGCCTCCTCCAACTTCTGTGCTACCACCTATTTTAGTTAAATCTGGATACTGTTTAATTTCTAAACGCCACCCCTGATCATCACTAAGATGTAAATGAACCCTATTTATTTTATATAAAGCTGCATGATCTATTTGGCGTTTAATTTCATCTACTGAAAAGAAATGCCTAGCTACATCAATCATTAATCCTCTATAACTATATTCTGGTTTATCCTTTATATTAGAAGCTGGCACACTCCATTCCACATTACTAACCAAACTATTTTTCTCTATATCTGGAGGTAATAACTGCCTTAAGCTTTGAACACCTCTAGAAATTCCCTCTGGCTTATAAGCTATAATCTCTATTTTTTCTTTTGTAGTTATTAAATTGTATCCTTCATTTCCTTCGGCTTCATTTCCTCCTAAAGTAGTTAAGTAAATATTTCCTGAGGGAGGATTATCCCCTTCAACTATTTTTAATTCATATCCTGTTGGACTTATTAACTTTTCTCTTAGAAACTCTGCTACTATTCGTATTTCCTCTGTTTCTTCTTTATTCTTTCCTTTTATATATATAGAAGATTCCTTACTTAAAATAAACTTTCCATTATTCTTTACATAACTTAAAGGTTTTGGAATAATATCATTACTTACCTCTTCTAAAAAAGTTGATTGCACATCTTCTCTTTTTTGAAAGTTTATAAATATTGAGGTAGATAAAATTACTAAAGATAATAATATTATTGAAATACGATTTAAACTCTTGTGATATAGATTATTCATTAGTTCACCGTCCTTAATTACATAATATCTATACTATTTTTTTATTAAAGTACACATTCTATACATTAAAAAGGTGGAGTGGATATTTATTTTGTTTGTTCCGTCGCTACGCTCCAAGTCACATCAAAACAAATATCCACCCCACGCGTACTAAAGGTAAGGAAATTATAAAATTACTATCCTTGATTTTATATTTTTTTAATATGAAATTATAATAATACCTTTGAGTTATAGCCAATTGAAATTTTATACTTTCCTAGACATTGAAAAAAGAATGTATCTTTGACACATTCCCTCAGATTTCAAATATTACTTTGCACTTTGCTCTTTTAAGTATTTATCTACCTCTTCTTTACTTAATATCTTTACTTCTCCTACTAAAGTATTATTAGATAAATTAGATGCATATATTGACTTATTTCCAGTACAGCTTTTATCCTTATTCTTATCTAAATAAACTTTTAAATCCTCTTCGTTATTAAATATTTTATAACAAACTCTTTTCATCTTGATTAATACATATACACCTTCCACATGTAGAGCATATATATTGAATATGATTTTCTAAGCACTCCCTAGACTTTATTAATGGTGTAATTCTAAGATTATCACTATAACATTCTTTACACATCATCTTTTCTATTGATTAAAATTCCTTTCGTAAATTTCATTATTCTACTTATATTTTATCTTTATACTATTTCCTTCTACAGCAACTCCTTTTGACTTAGTTATAGGTAGCTTTTCTTTTTCTGAAAATCCTATTGTTTCTCCATCATTAAGTACTGCATTATACTCAAGGACATAGGATACTATATCATAAATAAATCCATATAACTCTGAAGGTGTAGTTTTTGAGTTAATAACCTCAATCTCATCTTTATCAAAATAGTCCATTCCACATGTATATGCGGAAAATCCTTTTTCACTTGGATAAATACCTATATATATCCAATTTAATACAGGAAGAACTTTTTCTTTTAAATCCTCAGCACATCTTATATAAAAATCAGAAGGTAAAACTGTTGGGTATTGATATATACCTATTGCATTTTTTAACTTCAATAGAGAAGAAACTACCATAGTAAATACAATACTATTTCCTATTGGATTTTCTCCTTTTGTAACTGACACAACTATATGAGCCTTATGCTTAGCAGTTTCCTCTTCCCCCTCTTTCCAAAGATAATTATTCATTGCATTTTCTTCTGCTTCTTTATTTGGAACAGGTGAATTAATTAATGCACATACAACCTTAATATCACTTACTTCAAATATTAAAATTTCACTTTGATCTTCTTCCTTAATCATAATTTCCCAATCTCTATATAAGTTTCTCTTAAACTCTTTTATATTAAAGCCTTCATCTGATAAAAGTACAAAACCAGTTCTTATCTTTTTATCTTTCATCTCATCCCCTTTTCCTTTCCATTTATTACAATTAAATTCTATCATACTTTTCCTATAATTAAACAGTAAAAAAGGTGTGGCGGATATTTATTTCCCTTGTTTCGTCGAAATCTCCAAGTCACATGAAAACAAATATCCACCCCACGCGTACTAAAGGTAAGGAAATTATAAAATTACTATCCTTTATTTTATATTTTTTAATATGAAAATGTAATAATACCTTTGATTTATAGCTAATTGAAATTTTATAATTTACTAGACAGTAAAAAAATCGTCAAAACGAGCTTGCCGAGTCGTCGATTTTTTTCAGCACATTCTGGCTTTTGGAAACGCATGTGAGCAAAAGACCCGGCACATATAATTTTATTTTTTATTCTTTAGGAGGAAATAAACTAATATATCGCTAAATTGTTGAGGTTATCCACAATTTAATAATAGATATAATTTCCTAAAGAATAAAAAACTGCTGATATACTCAGCAGTTTTTTATAGTATTACTAATCCTATTTTATTGAATTTTAATTCCATAAGGTTTTGGTTATATATTACCATGTTTGAAAGGGATTTTAAATAAAATGTGTATATATTTATATAAACATATATTTATATAAATATGTATTTATAACAATATTTAAATATTTATTTTCACCTATATATTTTATAGAAATTGAATTCAAAAATTAACATTACTAAAAGAAAATTTATAAATAGAATTGCAGCCTCATCCTTCTTATCCTACGCAAGTTTTCTCTGCTACATAGTAAGCCTTCCCATTAACCTTTCCAATAGTTCCACTTACTCCATAGACTTTCCTAATTAAATTCTCATTAATAATATCATTAGCTCTTCCCTCCATAATTAATGCTCCATCTTTCATAACGACTACATTATCACTATACTTAATAGCTTGGTTAATATCATGTAAAACCATAACTATTGTTGTTCCATGCTCTCTATTTAATCTTTCAACTAACTCTAAAATCTCTATTTGATGATATATATCTAAATAAGTTGTTGGTTCATCAAGGAAAAGAATCTTAGGTTTTTGAACTAATGCCATTGCAATGAAAACCCTTTGTCTTTCTCCTCCAGACATGCTCATTACAAGCTTTTCTTCCATTTCTTCAAGTCCAGTTTCTTTTAAGGCCCAATTAATTATTTCCTCATCATCACTATTAGTATGTTCAAATCTTTTTTTAAAAGGTAATCTACCATAGCCTACTAAATCTCTTACAGTAATATCATTAGGTACAGAATTCTGCTGATGAACAGTTGCTATAACCTTGGCAATATCCTTATACTTAAGCTTTGTTATATCCTTTCCTTCAATTAAAATCTTTCCAGACTTAGCTTTATTTAAGCCACATAATAATGAAAGCAAGGTTGATTTTCCACTTCCATTTGGACCAAGTATTGTTGTGATTTTTCCCTTTTTAAACTCAACCGATAAATCATTTATAAACTCTTCATCCTTATTATAAGAAAACTTTATTCCTTCAACTTTAAGCATTATTTTATGTCACTCCTTCTTAAGATATATAGAAAGAAAGGAGCTCCTATTATAGCCATTATAATTCCTACTGGAACTTCATAAGGTTTCATAATTACTCTTCCTAAAGTGTCTGCAAGTAGTAATAGATTTGCTCCAACAAGTCCACTAAAAGGTATCAAATATTTGTGGTCAGAACCTATTATCATTCTACAGATATGTGGAACCACAAGACCAACGAAGGATATTACACCTCCAATTGAGGTTGATATACTTGATAAAAATACAGCAACACCTGTAATTATAATCATTTGTACATCACCATTTATTCCAAGACTTTTTGCATTTTTATTCCCAAGCATAAGAATGTTACAGTTCCTGCTTAAAAGTAAAGCTATTACAACTCCTATAATTGAATAAATCAATATTATGCTTACATCACTCCACTTAACAGCAGCTAAGCTTCCTTGAAGCCATCTTTGAATATTTGATGCACCCATTCCAAGACTTGTTGTCATCATAGATGTGAATCCACCAAATAGTGCATTAATAGCTGCACCTACAAGTACTATTCTAATTGGAGAAAGCTCCTTCTTGTATGCAAATATATAAACTATTCCACAAGAAATTATACCTCCTAAGAACCCTAAAATAGGTCTCATCATCCCAATGCTAGGAATAAATATCATAACTCCTACTGTTACTAGTGATGCGCCTGAAGAAATACCTGCTACATATGGATCTGCTAATGGATTTCTTATTACAGCCTGCAAAAGCACTCCTGCTATTGAAAGATTCGCTCCAATAAGTACTGCAATAAGCACTCTTGGCATTCTTAAATCTCTAACTATTTCATAATTATTACTTATATCACTTCCAAAAATTCCATCAAAAAGCTCTTTCACAGTAATATCTATACTTCCTTGCGCAAGAGAAGCAAATAGTAGTATAGAAAGAGTTATTAGCGATATTATTATATATAATCTCTTTTTCATCATATCCTCTTTATTCAAATATCATTTTGCTAAGATCATCCAAAGCTTCCATAACATTTAAGTTTGCACTCATACCAAATTTAGAGCTATCAAGATAAACCACCTTACCTTCTTTAACTGCTCCAATGTTTCTCCAAGCTGTGTCTGTCTTAATCATTTCTGCAAATTCTTTTTGTGTTTGTTCTGGAAGTGCATGAGTCATAACTAAAACTATATCTGGACTCATTTGAGATAAAGTTTCCTTATTGTACGTAACAAAAGGTCCTGTTGTATCTGAAATAATATTTTTAGCTCCAACCATTTCTACTAGGTTGCCAACATAACTTTCTCCTGTAGCTAACATACTTACTCCACCAGGGGCTGCAAAGGCTACCATTACATTACTTTCCCCCTTTTCACTTGCAACTTCCTTAAGAGATTTTTCCTTTTCATCTAATTCAGCTAATATCTTTTCACCATTTTCAATCTTATTAAACTTCTCCGCTAATGTTTTAATTGTTTCTCTAAGACCATCTACGCTATCTAAATTAACAAAAATACTTGGTATATTATTTGATTTAAATAACTCTTCATAATCATCTCCTAAAGTATCTGTAGATATTACTAAATCTGGGCTTAAAGACTTTATTATTTCCATATCAGGGCTCATAGGATTACCTACTTTAGTAGCATCCTTCGTAGATTCAGGTAAATCATATGATGATGTAGGTACACCTGCTACCTTTACTCCAAGCTTATCTAATATCTGTACAACTGCTACTGAAGTTCCTACTACTACCTCTGTTTGCTCTTCTACCACTGAAGTTTCTTTATTCTCTTTTGATGCGCCTGTATTTCCATCCGTTTTTGATCCACAAGACACTAAAGATACTCCTAATACTCCTACTACTGTTAATAAGACTAACTTCTTTAACTTCATTTTTATTCCTCCACTAAGTTACCTTTTATGATTAATCTATCTTTTCCTCCATTAGTACATGTTACTATGGTAATTTCTTTTCTTCCCACAAAGCTATTTAAAACTGTTGTATCCTCTGGTTTTACAACAAAACTTTCACTTACTTTATATTTAAATTCACCATTTAAAGCAGTTACTATCATTTTATCTCCAATATTAATTTTGTGTATATTATTAAAAACATTGTTATAAATAGTACTACTATGACCAGCAATGGCAAAGTTTCCTTCCTCTCCTGGCATTGAAGTTCCCTGAAAATGACCTATATTATACTTTATTTCTTCATCACCAGTTCCTTCAACTATAATTCCTTCAATATTTAAAGATGGAACAGTAATTTTTCCTATTTCATCCCCTACTTTTATATCCTCATAAACATTTTCTTTATTTTCTACTTCTTCTAATTTGTTAACTAAACTCTCTTCTGATTTCTCAATTTCATTTAAGTTTATATATTTACTTCCTAGCGCTACTAAGATAAATAAAATTCCTAAAACTATAAGAATATTAGAAATATACTTCTTCATAATTCTTACTCCTTTATTAAAAGGGGAAAGGGAGATAAATCCCCTCCCTAAAAAACTATTTTTTCTTTCTCTTTAATAATCCTGCTGCCCCTAACATTGCTGTACCCATACCTAATAAAACATCATTACTTAAAGCTCCACCTGTTTGAGGTAGCTTTTCTACAGTAAATTCTTTTACAAATGCCTTAGTATCTTTCAATAAAGTTACATCAAAGTCTACATTTCTTCCCATTGGTGCAACATATGTGCTTACCTTTATGGTTACATCTAACGATGGAATTTGGAATCTATATTTTGTAGTCTTATCATCTATTTTACTTGCCTTTGCAGACACCTCTTTTCCATTTATAATAAATTTATGATTACTCATATAGTCCATACCTGTAAAAGTTAGCGTTAAATAATATTTTCCATCTATCTCTTCTAATGAAGATGATTCATTTAAATATTGTCTAGCCATAGCTTGTCCAGTTGGGTTAGAATGAGTCACCTTATTTTTAATTGTATAAAGCTTACCCTCTATAATTACAACTTCATCTTCTACCTTAGTATCTGTAGTTGCACCTCCTGTAGTATTCCCAGAATTTCCTCCTGTTGTACCACCTGTAGAACCTCCAGTTGATGGACCTGTTACATCATCATTTCCTTCATCCTTTGATGAATCACTATCACTTTTATCTAATGTATCTTGTAAAAGTATCGTTTCAAAATCTGTATATCTATTCATCATTGTTACAAATACACTTACATCTATCTTGCTATCTAATGAGTTGATTTCAAAAGATACTTTGGCATTTTCTCTATCAATAACTGGATTAACCTCACTTCCATCTACCTGAATATTAATATCACCTATAAAACCAAAGGAACTTTCATTAAAGTTTAAAGTTAAATTATACTTTCCATCCTTTACTGTTATATCACTTACATCTTTTAAAGTTTTTCTTGCTGATGCATTCCCTGTCTCTGCATTCCCTGTTCCTGTATACTTAACATCATTTTTTATTGTATAATTTCCGTTTTCAACCTTTTCAGCTGTTTCATATCCTTTTATTAATTTTAAGCTATCTAAGTTATTGCTTAAGTTAAAACTTACCTGTCTTCCCATTACAACAATAAACATCTCCATTAAAACCTTTGAATCTAATGAAGGTATTTCATAAGTTATTGACATATCTTCTTTATCAACTTTTCCATTTAAGTCAGTACCATTTATACTAACCTTAAAGTTATTCATCATAGGGAAAAGATCTTCACTAAAATATGTTGTTACTGATATAACACCATCTTTTACTATAACTTTACTCTTCTCTTTTACAGCCTTTCTAGCCATTGATTGACCGGTAGTATTACCTTCTTCTAAATAATTTGTAACATTATTTACTTCATATTCACCATCTTTTAATCTTTGAGATGCAAGTTCTATAAAGCTTCCTTCCCCCGATATTACTGAAGCTTGTACAAGATTCCCTCCTATACTCATGGTTGCTGCTACTATTAAAGCGGCAGCTAAAAACTTTTTAACTTTATTTCTTACCATTATTTCTCCTCCTATATCTCTGTATATTGACAAAACTTATTTTTTAATCAATAATAAATGAGAATCAATTTCAACTACATTTATATTAACATAGATATAACTAAGAACTTTTCACTATATTTTCTATTTTTTTTAATATATTAAGTTTTATAGATCAGGAGAAATGTTATATGTTTTTATTTGAAGATATAGCTAAAGACTTTTATTACTGTACCTCCATTCCAATACTTGTACTTAATAAAAACTTTGAGCTTATATTTAACTACAACTATACAAAAGAGAATTTAAATACTTTTTCAAAGGAAGGAATTATTCATAAAATAAAAGAAACTAAAAATCATAACCCCATTAATATAAAAAGTGGGAATAACTTGATTTATTCAGCAATTACTCTATTTACCAGATGTCAAATACCACTTATTTTTATATTTGGTCCTGTTACAACTAATAAAGATTTAAATAAAGATGGCATTATTTATATAAAGAATGAATGTTGCATAAATTATCTTAGAGATTTATTAACATTAATAGCTAAAGATAAATTTATGAGTATGCACTGTGAATACGCCTATTCACCATTTGTTCTAAACGCAATAAAGCATATTCATGATAACTACGATGAAGAAATAGACATGGAAAGTTTATGCTCTAAATTTAATATAAATAAAAGTTATTTTTGTAATGTCTTTAAGAAAGAAACTGGACTTACCTTTACTAACTTTTTAAATACATTTAGAGTTGAAAAATCTAAAGAGATGCTTAAACACACGCAATATTCACTTTTAGATATTGCTCTTGCTACTGGATTTAAAAATCAAAGTTACTATAGTACAACATTCAAAAAAATTACAGGAATATCTCCAATTGATTATAGAAAAAAAGAGGCATAAATGCCTCTTTTCTCTATTAAATAATAAAAAGCTCATTACTCTTTCTAGAACTGCATACCTTCTCTAACTTTCGTATCAATAAATATAACTTTTCTTTATCTAGCATTCGTGCATTCTTAGGGCAAATAGATATACAACGCATACATGAAATACACTTTGATTCATCTAAAAATAGTGGATTATCTTTACATATGGCATTAGTAGGACATTTTTTAATACATAGGCCACATTTATTACATTCATTACTAACCATCGGGATAAATGGAACAACCTTAAATTCTTTATACGGATTATTACCGGGAACTTGTACAACTTTTTCTTCACAATTTTCATTAAGGACTGCTTTAATCTTTTTTACAAATCCCTTTAAATCTTTTTCATCTTCAATATCTGGCCTACCTTTTCCAAACTCATGCATAATTGAGTGCTCTGCATTAGCAGCAATAGCTGCAATACAATGAAAATTACATTGCTCTAATGTATCTTCAAGCTCTAATAAAGTATCTTCATATGCTCGATTCCCATAAACAGCTACCATTATAGTATTTACACTCCCACCAGACATTTTTTTAATTCTAGATAAAGCTACCTGAGGAGCACGTCCACCAAAGGAAGGAACTCCAACAATACAAATATCATCTCTTTTAAAACTATACTTAGAAAAATCATTTTCTGCTAAAGATAAATCAATTTCTCTCTTATCACAATTCCATTCTTCACTAATAATATCTAAAACCTTTTTTGTTCCTCCAGTAGGACTAAAATAAATAAGATTAAGTTTCATATTTTATACTCTCCCCCAACTTATTAATTACTTATTAAAAATCTAACTACTAATCTTAAATACCATAATTTTTATTATATGACTCTTATTTCTCTACTTCAACATTTATTAGTTTTAATATAAACTTTATAATTTCTCCCCCATATAAATGCTTATTTTAATTTTAAAAAATAGATGCTGAAAATTCAGCATCTACTAGATAATAATTATAATATCTCTCCGTTTGATTTAATAACGTCTTTATACCAATAGAAAGATTTCTTTTTTCTTCTTTCAAGAGTCCCGTTACCATCGTTATCTTTATCTACATAGATAAATCCGTAACGTTTTTTCATTTCTCCTGTACCAGCACTAATTAAGTCTATACATCCCCATGGAGTATAGCCAATCATTTCTACACCATCAATTGTAATAGCCTTCTTCATTTCAGAAATATGTTGTCTTAAGTATTCAATCCTATAATCATCATTAATAGAACCATCCTCTTCAACTTCATCAACTGCTCCAAGTCCATTTTCTACACAGAATAAAGGAATTTCATATCTATTATAAAGATTATTTAAGGCAATTCTAAATCCAACTGGATCTACTTGCCAGCCCCAATCTGAAGCTTTAAGATACGGATTTTTTATTCCTTTTGTCATATTTCCACCTGTTAAAGTCTTACCATCATTATTTCCACTAACAACAAGTGTCATATAGTAACTAAAACCTATAAAATCAACTGTACCTGATTTTAATATTTCTTCATCACTATCTTCAAACTTAATATTTAAGTTATTTCTCTCGAAGTATTTTTTCATATAGTTTGGATAATGACCTCTAACATGAACATCACTAAAGAAATAATGTCTATTCATAAATTCATTTGTTGTAAGGACATCCACTGGATTGCATGTTTCAGCATAAGCAAGTGGATAAACCATCATACATCCTACTTTAAAATCAGGATTAATTTCATGAGCTAATTTTACTGCTTTAGCACTTGCAATAAGCTGATGATGAGCTGCTTGATATATTACTTCTTCTTTATTCTCTTCTGGTTTTATTTTTATACCAGCTGGAATAAATGGGTGTAATGTTATAACATTTATTTCATTAAAAGTCATCCAATGTGTAACCTTATCCTTATATCTATTAAAAATAACATTACAGTAGTTTAAATAAAAATCAACTAACCTTCTATCTCTCCATGCACCATACTTTTCTACTAATGAATAAGGCATTTCATAGTGAGAAATTGTTACTACTGGCTTAATTCCATATTTTAAACATTCATCAAATAATTCATCGTAATACTTTAAGCCTGCTTCATTTGGATAATTTTCATCACCATTTGGAAAAATTCTAGTCCAAGCTATAGATGTTCTAAAGCACTTAAATCCCATTTCTCCAAATAACTTTATATCATCCTTATATCTATTATAAAAGTCAATTGCTTCATGTGATGGATAATATTTTCCTCCAATTATTCCATCAGTATATTCTCTCTTAACATTAAGTGCACCAGCTGTTGCTACATCTGCTGTACTTATTCCTTTTCCATCTACATTCCAAGCACCTTCACATTGATTGGCTGCAACTGCTCCCCCCCATAAAAAATCTTCTGGAAACTTATTAATATTCTTAATCATACTTACTCCTCCTTACTAAAGTATTGCTAATACTTCATCACCTTGATTAACGCTTGTTACATCCTTAGGTATAATGTCTAAATAATCTGATGAATTTGTAATTATTATAGGAGTAATTATGTCATATCCCTTATTCTTAATTGCTTCTCTATCAAATTCAACTAATTTGTCTCCAACCTTTACCTTATCCCCACTCTTTACAAAAGTAGTAAAATGTTCTCCATTTAATTTTACGGTATCTAACCCAATATGAATTAATACTTCAGCTCCATCTTCTGTCTTTAGTCCAATTGCATGCTTTGTGTTAAATACCAATGAGACAGTACCATTTATAGGTGAAAATATTTCATCTTCAGTTGGAATTATAGCTATACCTTTTCCCATTATTTCTTCTGCAAAAGTTGGATCATCTACTTGTGATAAAGGTACTGCTTCCCCCTTTACTGGGCTCTTTATAGAAATTTTATTCTTTAATGCCTTTACATCACTTATTTCTTCTACAGCTTCATCTTCATTAACTTCATCTTCAAAACCTATAAACCATGTAATAATAAATGTTGCTACAAAACCTATGCCACAAGCAATTAATATGTTAACTACATTTGACATTTCAGGCCCTATATATGCCGCAATACCTGGAAGACCACTTCCACTTGGAGTGTATCCTTTAACTGCTGTAAGTCCTGCATAAAGTCCTCCTAAAGCTCCTCCACAAAGTACTGCATATAATGGTTTTTTAAGTTTTAAATTTACACCATACATGGCAGGTTCAGTTATTCCAAGTAAAGCTGTAATACCTGTTGATGATGCTAGTTGCTTTAATTCTGAATTCTTACTTTTTATACTAACGCATAAAGCTGCTGCACCTTGACAGACATTAGATATTAACATACCCGGCATTAATGTTTGGTATCCTAAAGTTGCTAATTGAGTAAATAATGCTGGGTAAAGACTATAATGCATACCTGTCATAACAATCAGTGGAGTTAATCCTCCCATAATTAATGGTAATGTCCATGTAGCTTTACTATCTATAAACATTATTCCACTTGCTAAAACATCACCTATAACAGTTCCTAATGGTCCTATTACAATTAATCCTATTGGTGCTGTAACAGTAATTACTATAAGTGGAACAAATACTAATCTTAATACTTTTGGAATAAACTTATTTGCAAGTTTTTCAACATAAGACATTAACCAAACTATAAGAATTATTGGAATTACTGAAGAACTATAATTAACCAATCTAACAGGTAATCCTAAAAAACTTACAGGTTCCCCTGCACTTACTAATGCAGAAAAACTTGGATGTAATAAAACTCCACCAATTACCATAGCTAAAAATGGAGATGTTTTAAACTTTATCCCAGCTGTATATGCTAATAAAAGTGGCATAAAGAAAAATGCTGCATCACTAATAAAACTAAAGATATAATATGTTTGAGTTTCAGTTGAAATCAATCCTAAAGCAACAAATAATCCAAGAAAAGCCTTAAGCATACCACAACCAGCTATTGCAGGAATTATTGGTGTAAATATACCTGCTATAGTGTCAAAAACGCTTGTTATTATGCCTTTTTTTGCTCCCTTTTCCTCTTCCTGATTGTTTGAACTTTTAAAATTACCTAATTTAAGAAGTTCCTTATAAACATCAGATACATCATTTCCAATAATAACTTGGAACTGTCCTCCTTTATTGACTTGTCCCATTACACCTTTAATCTTCTTAATCTTATCAATATCCGCTTTGGAATCATCTTTAAGATTAAATCTTAGTCTTGTTACACAGTGAGTAACATGAGCTACATTATTAGCTCCACCTACATTTTCTAATACTTCTTTTGCTATTCTTTCAAAATTCATTTTATTTTCCTCCAATATTTTATAATTGAAGGTCTTGCCTGCCTTACCAGTAACAACCCTATAGATTTTTTATTGACCCTCTGCCAATAACCTATCACTTCCTTAAATATAGATTTTTATATTAATAATAATCCTACTGTTTGTTTACTAACTTTTCTATATGGATTATTAAATATAGCATTTCTTCTTTAGTTAAATCATAATTATAATCCTTTAATATATATTTTCTTATTTTGTTAACACACTTATAAGCCTCTTTATATTTCTCTTTTACTATTTCATACAATTCGTTATCATTATCTTCAACAATTATTTTGTTATTAAAAAGTCTTTGTGCAAAGAACTTTAGATGTGTTATAAACCTATAATAGCTTAATGATTCTTCATCAAATTCTATATTAAAATTATATTTCACTATATTAAGTATTTCTTGGATAATCTTTGTTATATCCATTAATATAGGTATTTCCTCATTTAAATTAGCATTAACTATATGTAAAGCTATAAAAGCGGCCTCATCTTCTGGAAGTCTAATATCAAATTGGTCACTTATCATTTCTAATGCCTTCAACCCTATTTTATATTCTTCTTTATATAGCCTTTTAGTTTCCCATATTAATCCATTTGTTACTACAATTCCACTCTTTTGTCTTTGTATAGCATTATAAATATGGTCTGTCAGTGATATATAAATATTTTCATTTAATGTTTTATCTAATTCTTTCCTTGCATAGGAAATTATTTTTTCTGATAAAACTGTATATTCTAAAGGAATTTTACTTATTAACTCTATAAACTTCCTATTCATATTAGGATTAGACAATACAAATACTTTTTCTATCTTATCCTTTATAACTATGTCACCACATCTTTTATTAAAAGCAATTCCTTTTCCCATAATGATAACTTCTTCATCATTTTCATTTATAGATGTAATAACGTTATTATTAAGTATCTTATCGATTCTCATTTGTTAGTTAGACCTCCCTTTCTAATAAAATAAGGCAAGCGAAACCTACAGCTTATTCCAAATCAATAAACTATAGGTTTTGCCTGCCTTACCAGTAACAATCCTTCAATATTCATATCAGTATAGTTATATTATCACATGATTTTTAAATTGACAACTATATTTTCAAAAAAAATGTATATGTTTACTTAATTTATAACCACCATTTTATCCCTATTACCCATCTTATCTCTTTTATCTTAATTATCTTCTTACCTTCTTGCCTCAAAGTATGCTACTCATCATCAAATAGTACTCTTCCCCATTTCCTCCACTTAAAGGACTTATGCCAGAATTAATAAAAGTTGATCTAACAACCGATTTACTTCCAAACCTGCTTCTTAAAGAATCTAAAGTTTTATCTAGTGCCCTTTGTTTATCAATCCTTTCACCATCAAAAAGTGAGGTTTGAAAAAATTCATTTGAACATAAATCAGTAACCCTTACCCCTATCTGCCTAATAGGCTCATTACTCCAAGCTTCATCAAAAGCCTTAACTATTTCTCTATAAATATCTATTGTACAATCTGTATAATTCTCCATCTTCCTTTGATGACTATATTTTTCAAAGGCATTACTTTTAATAGAAATTACAACCACTCTACACAAACTATTACACTTTCTAAGCCTTAAACTCATCATTTCTACAAGAGAAAGAATAATCCTTAGAGCCTCCTCTCTCTTTGTAACATCCCATGGAATGGTAGTTGAATTACCTAAACCTTTCATATTTATATAGCTTGTGCTTCTTATCTCTGAAGAATCTATTCCATTTGCATAATTATGAAGAACTATTCCAAAGCTTTTAAATGTACTCTTTAAAATTTCAACATTATAAGTTGCAAGCTCACCTATAGTTTCTACATTTAACTTTTCAAGCTTTTTCTTTGTTGCCCTACCAAGCATAAAAAGCTCCTCTACGGGTAAATGCCACATCTTCTTTTTTATTTCATTTTCAAAAAGTGTATGAATAGAATTCTTAGGGTTAAAATCACTTGCCATTTTTGCAAGTAGCTTATTAGTACTTATACCTATGTTTACATTAAACCCAAGTTCATTCCTTATTCTACTTTGAATTTCTACTGCTTTTTCCATATAATTTTCTTTATAATGCGATACATCAATGAATACCTCATCTACAGAAAACCTTTGTATCTTAGGGGAATATTCACATAAAAGTTTATACATTGCATTAGAGCTTTGCATATATAGCCCATAATCTGGTGTATATATTAATAGCTTAGGACACTTTCTTAAAGCTTCATAAGTAGATTCTCCTGTCTTAATTTTGAATTTCTTAGCAGGTATTGATTTTGCTAATACTATTCCATGCCTCTCTTCTGTTTTTCCTCCTATTATTGAAGGTACTTCTCTAATATCTATTGTACTTTTCCCAAGTTGAAGAAGATTTACTGCAGTCCATGAAAGATAAGCTGAATTAACATCAATATGAAATATTATTCTATTACTCATATTAATTCACCTAAAACTTAAATAAAATCCACTTTTTAGTTAGTAGTTCATATTTAATTTCAAAAATTCTCTCTACTCCATTAACTGAAGCTATACATACAAACTTCTCCATTACATTTCCTGCAAGCTTTTCTATTTCCCTATTTACTACCCTATTTATCTTAATTACTTTTTCTTCCTCATCTTCACTTATTCTAAACCTTAAAGGCTTTACTCCCCCATCTTTTTCAAAGAACGCTATAACATCAATTGATTTTGATACTACTTTCATAACTTTCACTCCAGTACAAACATGTGTTCCCACTTATTATAACAGAACATTTGTTCTTCAGTAAAGATATTCTTAAATAAAAAAACTCCGATTTCTCAGAGCTTTTTATCCAACTACAGACTCCATATATTCAATTATTATCTTTGCGCTTTCATCACCTAACTTATAACACTTTTGTTCATTTGAATGTAATGTTATATAAACACTTTCATCTTTAACCCATAGCTTATATTTATATTGTGTTAAAATTTCTTCATTACTTTTTTCCTTATACATCATATCAATAGAATACCCTTTACTATTGCTTAATAGAACTTTATCATTTTTCCTACTTCTATCCTTTAAAGCATTTAATATTTTTGCTATATTACCTTTGTCTTTATCCTTAAAATTTTCTTCTATACTAAACATTGGAAAATGTTCTACCCCTTCAAACTTCATAACATCCATCTCTTCAATAGAATTTATACTTGGATCTAAATTTATTGCCTTATAAAGTGCATATCCACCTATAGATAAAATAATCACCACTAGTATTACAAATACCTTCTTCTTCATAATCTATTCCCTCTTAAAAATTAATTCTACAATCTTATTATACATTATTTTTTCTGTAAAAAAACGGATATTTGTTTCACTTCTTCCATCTCATCAGTAAAACAAATATCCTCCTCTCTCATACTGAGATAAGAAAATTATAAAATTATATTACTTTCTATTTAAATTACTCTTTCTTTCTTCATATTCCTCAAAGCTTATTTCACCACTAGCATATCTTTCATTTAAAACATTAATAGCTTTATTATTACTGTTTCCTCCATTAAATAATTTAAATAGTAGATATATAATTAATCCAACTACAACAACTCTAAAACCTAAATATAAAAGCCCAAATATTAATGAGCCACCTCCCATTGTTCCTACATTAGAAATACCGCATCCAAACATAAATTTTTCCACCTTTCTTAAATCTAATATAATTATAAAAAAGTCTTATGAAGAAATTATGAATTTAAAGGTAGTTCTATTATAAATTTACTTCCCTTTCCTAATTCACTTTTAACATAAACTGTACCATTATGGGCTTCAACTATTGCTAAAGTTATTGAAAGTCCTATACCCGCACCTCCTGTAACCCTTGCTCTTGACTCATCTGTTCTATAAAATCTTTCAAAAACATAAGGAATATCCTCTTTTGCTATGCCTATGCCAGTATCTTCTACTTCAATAAATAAGTGATCTTCTTTTACAAATGTTTTTATATTAATTGAACCACCATTTTCAGTATATCTTAAAGCATTCGATATTAGATTTATAATTGCTCCACTAATTTTATCCTTATCAACTTCTATTTCGCATTTACTTAAGTGGAGCTGTCCATCTATATTTTTATTATGAAGTTCTTTTTCAAAATTTATAAATATGTTCTCTATAAGCTCAGATATCTCCACTTTTTCCTTATGTAATGTCCCATTTTCTTCCTCAATCTTTGATAAACTATTTAATGAATTTGCTAACCTATCAATCCTTTGAATCTCTTCATAAATTCCATTAAGCCTTTCCTCTGTTGGCTCCCATATTCCATCCTTAATAGCTTCAAGTTGGCCTAAAATTATGGTAATAGGCGTCCTTAATTCATGAGCTATATCCTTAGTTAATCTCTTTCTCATAGCATCTTGAGAGTCCAGTCTTTTTGCCATAATATTTATTGACTCTATCATATCTTGAATTTCTACTATACTACTGCTATTATCTACCCTTTCCTTATATTTTCCTTTTCCCAATAGCTTAACTGTATCTATAACCTTATAAATAGGTTTATTAATAGATTTAGAAAGTATTAAACTTATAATTAAGGATAAAATAGTTGCCATAATAGTTATGATAATTAAAACTTTGTTTAAAGTATCATAATAGGTTGTATCAACATCCCTATAATAAGTTCCATAATGGCTTATATGTACATTCCCAATCTTTTCTCCATTCTTAGTAATATTTAAACTACTCCTTATCATTCCATCATTTAATTTATTACTAAAGGCATTTTTCATCATAGATTCACATCGTCCCCTATGCTCCTCATGAGTACTCCAAATTAAATTGTTTTTATTATCATGAATACTTATAATAAGTCCATCATCTAAGGCTTTTAAAGCTACCTCCTCTATAAAGCTCTTATTCCAAGTATCATTAGAATAGGCATAGCTTAAGCTTCTTGCTATCTCATCCATTCTTTCAACATTGCAACTTTCTATATAAGAATTAAAACTTTTTTCTATAAAATATCTAAAAGTAAAGCTAATTGAAAATATAATGGCAAAGGAAATAATCATAAAAGATAGAAACATTCTTTTATTTAGTGTTCTCATTTTCCCCTCCAAATCTATATCCAACGCCATAAACTGTAACTATAAACTTTGGCTCTCTGCTATTCTCTTCTATCTTGGCCCTTAGGTTCTTTATGTGAGTATCTATAACTCTATCAAAAGCTGCTGATTCATCATTAAGTTTGCTTATTAATGCATTCCTAGTAAAAGTTATTTTAGGATTTGTAGCTAAAGTTTGTAATATTTTATATTCTGATTGAGTTAATGTAACAATATTATCATTTTTAAAGACCTCTCCTGTCTTTAAATTAATTTTTAACTCTCCACCATTAAAGATTAGCTCACTCATATTATCTATTCCTAAAGTTCTTTTTAATACCGAATTAACTCTTGCAACTAACTCCTTAGGTCTAAAAGGCTTTACCACATAATCATCACATCCTAAAGAAAATCCATTTAAAATATCCTCTTCAGCTGATTTTGCTGTAAGCATTATTACAGGAGTATTAGACTCCTTCTTTATTCTTTTGCATACTTCCTCCCCAGAAATATCCGGTAACATTAAATCTAAAATTACAATATCAGGAGAAAATATTTCAAACTTTTCTAAAGCTTCTTCACCATCTACTGCTCTTATTGTATTAAATCCATCATTTTTTAAATAAGCTTCTATTACATCTAAAATTTTTTCTTCATCCTCAACAATTAGTACATCTAAATACATTTCTTCCTCCTAAATGTTCTTCTTAATATTATTTGTAATCTTATCAATAACTTATGTATTTTTTATGGAGAATCTTCATATTTGCTCCATAAGCTTTCTATAGAATACCACAAAAAGTCTATAAGAATGTAGCTAAATAAACTACTATTCCTATAGACTTTATTCTATACTATTAAGTATTTCTTTAATGATATTAGGCTTCCTACAACCCCTATAGTTATTCCCATGAAGAAAAGTAATGGTAATAAAATAATCATTATATTTCCTAAAGGTGTAATATAAAAACCTGGTATAAAACTAACTAGTGTTTCAGACATATTAGTATTAACTAATAAATGAACTATGGATACCATTAAAGCACTAATTCCTGCTCCCAAAGCTCCTATTACTGCCCCCTCTATTATGAAAGGTAATCTAATATAGTTATCAGTTGCTCCAATATACTTCATAATCCCAATTTCTCTTTTTCTAACAAAAACCGAAACCTTTATTACATTAGATATTAATATAGTTGATGAAATAACTAATATTAGAATTAGTACTATACCAAAAATCCTTACATATTTACTCATTGTCTTAAGAAAATCTGTGATTAAATTTCCATCAGAAACCTTATAAACATTTTCTAACTCTAATACTTTATTCATTACCTCTTCATTAATATTTATATTTTCTGTTTCTATTTCTAAGGTATCAGGAATTGGATTATTTCCTTTGTCTATTGCTTCCTCAACTATTCTCATCATATCATCGTCTTCTTCACTTACAATATCTCTCTTATAATCTTCTAACCCTTCATCTGAAGGAACATATATAACCCTTTCTACACCACTTATATCTTCAATATCTTCTTTTATATTTAATACTTCTGATTCTTCAACATCATCCTCTAAGAAAGCTACAACTCTTACTTCCTCTTGAAGTTTTATAATATTGTCATTAGTAATATCTATTATTGAATAAAATATTCCAAGTAAGGTAAATGATATTACTGAAGTTAAGATAGCTGCAAAAGCCAATAACTTATTACTTTTTATACTTCTTAAACCATCTTTAGATAGTGCTTTTATTGTCCAAGACTTCATCATTTCCCCTCCCACTATAAGTAATTCATTGGATCTACAAAAGTTCCATTTTTCTTAACTTCAAAATGTAGGTGATTTCCTGTAGAATATCCTGTTGTTCCAACAGTTGAAATCTTCTGCCCCTTTGAAACCTTATCTCCAACCTTAACTAGTCTTTCTGTATTATGGGCATAGAAAGAAACAATTCCGCCACCATGATCAATTGCAACCATATTACCATAAGAGTTATCATATCTAGATATTATTACTGTTCCAGAATTTGCAGCCACTACAGGAGTTCCAGCTGGTGCAGGAATATCAATACCAGTATGTAACTTCTTTTCTCCTGAAATAGGATGTATTCTATATCCAAACTTTGACGAAAGAGTAGTATATCCTATTACTGGCCAAGCCATCTTACTTCCATTGTAACTTCCTCCACCTGAAGAAGAAACTATCTCATTATTTATTTCTTGTCCTCTAGACTCTAATTCTGATATTTCTTTCTCTGTAAGTTTAATCTGAGAAGATAACTCTCCCTGAAGTTTAATTAATTTTTTAACCTTAGCTTTATTTTCTTTATTTAATTTATCTAGTCTACCCTTTTCCTCTTCTACTATTATCTTATTTTTATTAATCTCATCCATTTGTTTAGTTAAAGTTTCTTTTTTACTTTCCAATTCAACTTGGAGTTCTTTAATCTCTCTTATAGTTTCATCATTATTCTTTATTAAATTTGAAACTACCTCTAACCTTCTAAGGAAATTTCCAAAGTCCTTAGCCTCTAAAAGTATAGATAAATATCCTCCAACCTTTTGTTCATATTGAATTTTAATAATACTTCTTATTATCTCATAATTTTCCTCAAGAACTTTTTCTACCTCTAATATCTCTTCTTCTATATTCTTATTTTCTTTATTAAGGGTATTAATTTCCTCATTAAGCTTGTCCAATTTAATCTTAACTAAATCTAGTTCCTTTTGAATCTTTGCACTTTCCTTTTCTATAGTTTTTCTTTCATCGTTAGTAGCTTCTAGCTTATTTTCTATATCCTCTTTCTTATCCTTCTTTTCCTGAAGTGTATCAGCATGTACTCTAATAGGACCTTCAATATAATTGATTGTAATATTACAAATTAATAATATAGTCAAATATTTAATCATCTTCTTTTTCATCACTTAATCCTCCGCCTTGAATTAGCTTTAGATTATACACTAGACTTTTGAAGCAATTATGAAGATTAAAAAAGGTGTGGTATATATTTATTTTGCTTGTTCCGTAGCAAGCTCCAAGTCACAGAATGTAATCCCCCCTTTGATTTATACATAATTAAAACTTTATACTTTCATATACATAAAAAAAAGACTATACTACTCCAATATAGTCTCTTTTACAATAATACCTATATAAGCTCTTTTGCTACTTTTCCAGTAACATGCTCAATCTTAATTTTAACTAAGCTTGTAGCTTTTAAGGCCTTTTCAATTTCCAATGCTCCTTCTTTTTCAAAGCCCTTAGAATACTTTTCTACTAAAGTCATAAGTATATCTTTGCATTCCTTCTCATACTCAACTATTTTAGCTTTACCAAATACTATTACGCTTCTATAATGTGTAGTAAACTTCTCAGGAATAATTTCATCCTTATCTATTACACAAAAGCTAACCTTGTTATTTCTTTTAATAGAATCAAGCTTGTGCCCAATCTTTGCACAGTGAAAATAGAGCTCATCTCCCTTAAGAGAATAACTTAAAGGAACAGTATATGGGTAACCATCATCACCTTCTACAGCTAAAACTCCTGATGTGCATTTGTTAAGTACACTTATGCATTCCTCATATGATAGCTCTTGCTTTTTTCTTCTCATTTCTCTAAACATATATCCCCCTCTTAACCTTTCTACCTAATTAATTTTTATCATTTCATTTTATTATCACTAAATATTTACAAAGAAAGAAACCAAACATTAGTCTAGTTTCTTTGTTACTCTTTATAGAATTCCCTCTTTACCATAAGTTTCAATACACTTTGTTATGTAACTTAAGGTACAGAAATCTCTATCTAATCTATCAGACAGTATATTTAATCCTGAAATTAAATTCTTCTCACTGAATTTTTCTAATAATATCATGATACTTATAGGATTAATTCCTCCATCCTTAGTATCTAATACTCTTGAACTCTTTACCTTCTCATTTCCCATAGCTTTAAGTACTGCCTCTTCTAGCTCTTTACTTATATCTAATTCTGGAATCTCATCAAAAACTCTTACTTCACTTTCCTTATACTCTAAGCTCTTTGCAGATGATAGGTCGCATCCTACAAATATAACATTCTTAAATTCTGCATCTCTAAAATCTACATCACCTAAGTTAACACCTTCAAAAACAGCATTCTCAAATACAGCTCTTCTAAACTTGCTCTTTTTTAAATTAGTTCCTATAAACTCTGCTCCCCTAAAAGTACAACTAAAGAAATTACAGCCTTTAAAATGTGCTCCTCTAAAACTTGAGAAGTTAAAATTTGATCCTGTAAAATCTGTGCCATAACAATTGCTTCTTCTTAAATCACTATACATAAAGTTTTTATTTTGCTTTATTTCTTTATTATAATGGAATCCCTTACTTTTATTCTTATCCATTTTGCCTCCAAATACCTAACTTCATTTTTTATTACTAACTTTTACTAGTATATAGCAAATACTTATACCTTACAATATTTATTCTGTGTTATCTATCTAATTAAATTTATTAAAAAAGGTGGAATAGATATTTATTCACTTCCTACTTAAGGTAAGGAAACTATAAAATTATTATCCTTGATTTTATAGTTTTTAACATGAAATTGTAACAAACCCTTTGATTTATAGCTAATTAAAGTTTTATATTTTCCTTACATTAAAAAAGAGCTATAAATTAAATTTATAGCTCATAACAATCATAATTATTGTCTGTTTCTTTCTTTCTTAGCTCTTCTACAAGCTTGGCATCTAACTGGATCGTTTTCGAATCCTTTTTCTTTGTAGAATTCTTGTTCTCCTACTGTGAATGTGAATTCTTGACCACAGTCTTTACATGTAATTACTTTATCTTGCATTGATATTCCTCCTTAAATTATAAAGAGATTCAAATTTGACTAATATAACTCTCATAAAGGAGAAATATATATTCACTCATAATCTAAACTCTTTATTTTTACGCATCAATAATACCACAAACTTCCTTCAATATCAATATAGTTTTAAATTTTATCCATTTTTTAAAGTATTTATTTCCTTAATACTCAGATTTCTCCACTTTCCTTCTTCTATTCCGTCAATTAAAACATTCATAATTCTAATTCTCTTTAAAAATGTAACTTCATATCCTAAAGACTTACACATCTTTCTTATTTGCCTATTCATGCCTTCTGTTAATATAATAGAAAACTTCTTTTCACCTAAAGCTTTAACTTGGCATTTCCTAGTTATCCTATCCCATATTTTAATTCCATTAGACATATTTAAAATAAATTCATCATCTATATCTTTATCTACTTCAACTATATACTCCTTCTCATGATAGTTTTCAGCGCTTAATATTTTATCAGCTAACTCTCCATCATTTGTTAACAAAATCAATCCCTGAGAAGGTTTATCTAACCTTCCAATTGGAAAAATATATTCAGGATAATCAATGTAATCTATAATATTATTTTCAGTTTCCTTTGCTGCTGTACAAACAATTCCTACTGGTTTATTAAAAGCAACATATACCTTATCCTTAGGTTTTACTCTTACATTATCTAAAAGTATAGTATCAGTTTCTTCAACCCATTGCCCCTCAATTGCTAGTTCTCCATTCACTATAACCCTTTTATCTTGAATAAGCTTATTAGCTTCCTTCCTAGAACAGTATCCATAATTGCTTAATAACTTATTAATTCTCATATAAATGTCCTCATTTGCAGTTTAAAATAATGAAATTTGAGTTTCCTCATAATTTTTTCTATATGCATTTATAATATCATTCATCTTATAAAGAATTCCACATCTTTCACATTCATTTTTAAATATATCCCATAACTTCCGATGTTCTAAAGAAGAACATTCATACTTTTCTCCATATATATTCATATACTTCTTTACTAAAAATTCATTAGGGAATAGTTTTGATAGTTTTTCATAATAGTATTCTCTTTGATTGCCTCTTAAGGTTAACCCCATTCCATAAGCAAATATAAATTTAGCGCCACACTCCTTAGCTTTTCTAACAATGGATCTAATATTTTCCTCATTATCATTTATAAAAGGAAGTACTGGCATTAGTAATATACCTGTAAAAATCCCTTCACTAGTTAACTTTCTAATTGCTTCAAATCTATTTGAAGAATGAACTACATTAGGCTCAATCTTTCTACATAAACTATCATGGAAAGTAGTTATAGTTATCTTTATTAAAACCGGTGAATGATTACTAATTTTTTTAAGTATATCAATATCTCTAAGAATTAAGTCACTTTTAGTTGCAATACTTATTCCAAATCCATATCTATTAATTAGCTCTAAGGCTCCTCTAGTTAAGTTAAGTTTCCTTTCAAAAGGATTGTATGTATCACTCATAGCTCCAATACCTATAACCCCTTTTTTTCTCTTACTCTTTAATTCTTTATTTAAAATATCTAATGCATTTCTTTTAGCCCTAACTGAATCAAAATTCTTAACTCCATAACATTCACTCCTTGAATCACAATAAATGCATCCATGTGAACACCCCTTATAAAGATTCATATTATAATTTAATCCAAACCACCTATTGTTTTCTGCATACCCCGAAAGTATTTGCTTTGCATCTATATAATACATTTTAATCCTCCTCTTACAAGGATTTTAAACCTATAAATAAGACATCTTTATGTCCTATTACTTAAATCCAGATAAGAAACTTTTTAATATTATACCACATCACCTTCATATTTTGATTTATCCCTTTTTTTCTCTACTTAATTCCCTTCCTTTACCAACTTGATAATGCTATAATAAATTCGTTAAAAATAAGATATATAAAGGATTTGATAAAAATGTTTAAACTAATACCTTATTTAAAGGACTTTAAAAAGGAATGCTTTTTAGGTCCATTATTTAAGCTACTAGAAGCAATATTAGAACTTATTGTTCCTCTAGTAATGGCAAAAATAATCGATATTGGAGTTAAATCTTATTATACATCATACATAATTAAAATGGGTATATTGATTATAATTCTTGGTATAGTAGGATTAGGATCAGCCCTAGTTTGTCAGTACTTTGCTGCTAAAGCCTCTCAAGGTTTTGGAACAAAGCTTAGAAATGAGCTTTTCCGTCATATAAATAGTCTTTCTCACTCAGAAATTGATAATATAGGAACTCCATCATTAATAACAAGAATAATAAATGATGTAAACCAACTACAAGTTGCTGTAGCTATGGCTATAAGACTTGGGGTTAGAGCTCCATTTATAATTTTAGGTTCAGCAATAATGGCTATGTTTATAAATCTAAAACTCTCACTAATATTCTTCCTATCTATCCCTCTAATTGTACTTACTTTATATTTAGTAATGGGAAAATCTATTCCTCTATATAGGGTAATTCAGAAAAAGCTAGATAAAATTTCTTTAATTACTAGGGAAAACTTAGAGGGGGTAAGAGTTGTAAGAGCTTTTTCTAAACAAGAAGTTGAAAAAGATAGATTTAATATAGCAGCATTAGACCACAGTAATACAGCTATAAAGGTAGGTAAGCTATCTGCACTTTTAAATCCATTAACCTTCATGATTATGAACTTCTCCATAGCTTTTATAGTTTGGTTTGGAGGTATTGGCGTAAATAACGGTAATTTTACACAAGGTGAAATAATAGCTTTCGTAAACTATATGACTCAAATACTTCTAACTCTTATAGTAGTTGCAAACCTTGTTATTATATTTACAAAAGCATCTGCTTCTGCAACTAGAGTTAATGAGGTTCTTGATACAAAATCAAGTATTAAAGAAGCTTCTAGCTCAACTAAGGTACAAGCTACTAATAATTCATCTAAAATAATTGAATTTAAGAATGTTTCTTTTTCCTATAATAATTCAAAGCAATATTCTTTAGAGAATATCTCATTATCAATAAATAAAGGTGAAACCATAGGAATTATAGGGGGAACAGGAGCAGGAAAGTCTACTCTAGTAAACCTTATTCCAAGATTCTATGAAAGTACTGAAGGTGAAATTTTTATTAATGGAGAAAATATCAAAAATTACTCTATTAAAGACTTAAGAAATCTATTTGGCATAGTTCCACAAAAAGCTGTATTATTCACTGGAAGCTTAAGAGAAAATATGAAGTGGGCTAATAAGAATGCTAGTGATGAAGAAATTTTAATGGCACTAGATATTGCGCAATGTAGTGATTTTGTAAGTAATCTTAAGGACGGCCTTGATACCTCTGTTCTTCAAGGAGGTAAAAACTTCTCTGGAGGCCAAAAACAAAGACTTACTATAGCAAGAGCTTTAGTAGGTTCTCCTAAAATAATAATTTTGGATGATAGTTCAAGCGCCTTAGATTTTGCTACTGATTTAAAACTTAGACAAGCATTAAATACACATGCTAAAGAGATAACTACAATAATAGTTTCTCAACGTGCATCTTCAATTAAAAACTCAGATAAAATTGTAGTTTTAGATGATGGAAAGTTAGCTGGAATTGGAACTCATGAAGAACTTCTTGAAAACTCAGAAGTCTATAAAGAAATATGCTTATCCCAACTGACTAGAGAGGAGGCTTATAATTAATATGGATAAACAAGTTGTTAAAAGGCTTTTAAAGTTTACAAAACCATATATAGGTTACTTAATCATGGCTTTAATTTGCGCTCTTTTTTCAGTTACATTTACATTACTAGGACCAGTTTTAATAGGTAAAGGAATAGATTTAATAATTGGACCAAACAATGTAGATTTTAATGGAATCTTGAAAATAATAGTTATTCTTATGGCAACAATTATTTTAGGTGCTTTATTTCAATGGTTAATGGGTTTATATACAAATATTGTTACCCAAAAAACAGTTAAGGATTTACGCATAGCTTCCTTTAGCAAAATAAATGAAGTTCCTTTAAGGTATATAGATAGTAATCCCCATGGTGATATTATAAACAGAGTTGTAAATGATATTGATTTAATATCTGATGGATTACTTCAAGGTTTTACTCAACTTTTTACAGGTATTGTAACAATTGTTGGAACATTACTATTTATGCTATCAATAAATATTTCAATAGCCCTAGTTGTTGTACTTGTTACTCCACTTTCATTATTTGTAGCTTCCTTTATTGCTAAAAAATCACACAATAGCTTTAAGGTTCAATCTGCAACAAGAGGTGAATTAAGTGGGTACATTGAAGAAATACTTGGTAATCAAAAGGTAGTAAAAGCTTTTTCTTATGAAGATGAAGCAGAGGAAAAATTTAAAGAAATAAATTCTAGGCTATATGAATCTGGAGTAAAATCTCAATTTTATTCCTCACTTACTAATCCTTCTACTAGATTTGTAAATGGTATTGTATATGCTGCAGTTGGTATTATTGGGGCATTATTGGCTATAAAAGGGAAACTTACTATTGGAGATATATCTTGTTTCCTTTCCTACGCTAATCAATATACTAAACCATTTAATGAAATATCAGGAGTTGTTACTGAACTTCAAACAGCCTTTGCATCAGCCAAGAGGGTATTTAATCTTTTAGATGAGCTACCAGAAACTCCAGAAGATAAGGATGCAATATCCTTAGTTAAAGCAGATGGTTATCTAGAAATAAATAATGTTAATTTCTCTTATTCAGAAAATAAAAAACTTATAGAAAACCTTAATTTAAAGGTTAAACCAGGTAATAGAATTGCTATTGTTGGCCCTACTGGATGTGGTAAAACCACAATAATAAACCTTTTAATGAGGTTCTATGATGTAACATCAGGAGAAATTAAAGTTGATAATACTAATATAACTCATTTAACTAGAGAAGGTTTAAGAAGAAACTTTGGAATGGTACTTCAAGACACATGGTTATACTCTGGTACTGTAAAGGAAAATATAGCTTATGGTAAGGTAGATGCTACAGATGAAGAAATTATTGAAGCTGCTAAAGCTACTCATGCTCACAACTTCATAATGAGATTGCCAAATGGATATGATACTCTTATAAATGATGATGGAAGTAATATATCTCAAGGACAAAAGCAACTGTTATGTATTGCTCGTGTCATGCTTACAAAACCACCAATGCTAATTCTAGATGAAGCTACAAGCAGCATTGATACAAGGACAGAAATATATATTCAAAAGGCCTTTGATAAGATGATGGAAGGTAGAACAAGCTTCATTGTAGCCCATAGACTTTCAACAATAAAAGAAGCTGATCGTATTCTAGTTATGAATGCTGGTAAGATAATTGAACAAGGAAAACACGAACAACTATTAGCAGCTAATGGCTTCTACGCTAATCTTTATAACAGCCAGTTTGTTAAAGAATAAGAAAACTCCCTCTGCTTTACGCAGGGGGAGTTTAAATTTATCAGTGAAATACTAATTTTTAATTATATCAATTGAAGTTATTTCATCTCCATCCTTAGTTAAGACAGCTTTATCTATTGTCTTACCATTAGAATCTAAGAAATTATAGAATATAAATGGTATTGTTACAATGCCATTCTCACTTTCCTTATCAATAGCTAACAAAACTAAATTGTAACTCTGTCCATTTTTTGTAATAATGTTCAAACAATAATTTGATTCCTTATTAAAATTATCGCTAGAAAATTTTATTTCACCTACAAATCCATAATCCGTTTTTGATTAACGCCCCTCTCCTCACATCCCTTACATAGACTGTAGTTCATTCTTACCTAGACGTTAAACAAAAAAGAAACTCAAGCTCTAGCAGTGTTTCTTCACCATATTTTATTATCCCTTTTATCTTTTTACCTAGTACCTTATTCACCTTTTACAAGCTCTATTTCATTTTCTTTAAGAAAATCACTTACTTCATTGATATCATCATAAGCCTCTCTAAATACAATTCTTTTTATACCAAATAGAACTAACATTTTAGCACAATTAAAGCAAGGTGAATATGAAACATAAGCTGTAGCTCCATCTAAATTGAATCCGTTATTCTGAGATGCCTTTTTTATGGCATTCATTTCAGCATGAATTTCATTTAGTAGAGACCACTTTGAATGTTCCCCATTCTTAGCTTCTATCCATTCATTATCTATACACTTTTTAAACCACTTATTGCTACTCTTTTTAAATAATTCATTACAGTTTATCTTACCTTGCAATGTTCCATTAATACCTATAGAAAGAATGTTATTATCTTTAGTAAGTATACAAGCAACATTCTTAGCAGCGCACTTGGAATGTCTCTCATAAAGAGATAGGCTCTGAAGAAAGGTCTTGTCCCACTCACTTAAATCATTATTTTTAAAAGTTATACTCTCCATATCACCACTCCCTCAAAAATTATATCATATTTTCTCTTTACATAATCACATAATTGTAAATTATTCATAGTATATAGTATAACGCTGAACACACAGCAAGTAATCCTCCTTATAGCTCATAACTTAATCTTTTCTCAGTAGGTTTAAACCTACTGAGACTTTTTAGAACTCACTTCTTCTAAATAATTCTTTTTATTTACTATGTTTTCCTCAAAATTTTCAACTGCATTCTTAGTAAAGTTTCCTACTCTAGCCATATTCTCAAACTTCTCTGAATTGCTTTTGTGTGCCATAAAATCTTCTCCTTTTATTTATATTTGTAATTAATATTATTCCAAACTCACTCATATTTTATAATAAGAACTTTTCAAGGAGAATGTAAATGTTAAATAATGAGAATAATATATCTTACCATGTAGATCTTCCTTATCCAGAAATAAAAGTTGAAAAAGAAAACTCACGTTATGCTAATATATTATTACACAATTACTCAGGTATAGTATCTGAATTTACAGCAATAGACCAATATGTATACCATAAGTTTAAATTATTTAAAGATTGTCCTGCTGTTTCACAAGCAATTGGAGAAATTGCTATGGTTGAAATGCACCACTTAGAAATGCTAGGAGAACTCATTTTGCTATTAGGAGAAGACCCTCGCTATTGGATAAAGAAAAAAGATAAACGTTATTATTGGAATGGTAAATTTGTTGATTATGGAAATACTCTAAAAGAATACTTAGATTACGATATACAAGCTGAAGTTGTTGCCATAAGAGACTACAATAAAGCACTAAATGAAATTTCTGATCCTAACATAGTTAAAATAATAGAAAGAATAATTCTAGATGAAGAGCTTCATCTTAAAATATTTAAAGAGCTTTATGCTAAATATGTAAAAACCCCTGAATAAATCAGGGGTTTTAAGTATTTACAAACTATTTTTTCTTATTTCTCTTATAAAGCCAAACACCTATCCCTACAGCTGCAGCACCAATTACTGCTGCTCCTATTTGAGCTAATAAAAAGAAATCTTTATATTCATCATATACACTAACAGGGCATGATTCCTCTTTAGGTGTACCTGTTTCCTTTTCAAGTTTTCTAGCAACATAATATGACTTCATAAATCTTTCTTTAGAAAAGTTATTGTTTAAACCATCTTTAAGCTTTTGAAAATAACTTTCTGTCCAATCTTTAGGGTCTGATAATAATTTTTCCCTATCATGTGCTTCAAAAATCCCGTATGCATCAGCTAAATCTATAGCATCCCTGAATACTTCATGGGGATAATCAGTTGTAAGTAACTCACTCACCATCACCCTACGTGCCTTGTCGATATCCTTTTCACTAATAGCCACTTTTAATTGATCTATCATAATTATCCCTCCTTTTATACTTATACCTTAATTTTACCACCTTTTACATATACTTTATACATTTCTCCAAAGTTTTAAGATAAATTTAATTTTAAGAAGCTTCTCACCAATTTTTTATCTATTTTCTCTACGATTTTTTAGCATTGGCTGTATATATGGATATACTTCAACAAAAGTTGTCATTAAAGCTACAGTGATACAAATACCAATTTCAATTGAATTCATAATATCACCTCGTACTCTCTTTAATACATATTATGCTATAGCTTTTCATATGGGATAATTACACAAACTAAATTATTATTCTACATCATTATATAATTATATAGAAAAAGAGAAATTGCAAAGCAATCTCTCCTCCTTCTTTCTATTATTCTTTTTACCTTTATTAACTATTAACTATTTCCCCTCCATTAACATGAATAGTTTCTCCTGTTATGAAGGAAGCTCCTTGGCTAGCTAAAAACACATATGCTTCTGCAAGTTCAACTGGTTGCCCCGCCCTTTTTAAAGCTGTCTTAGAACCAAACTTAGAAATCTCTTTAGCTGTAAAAGTTGATGGAATTAAAGGAGTCCAGATAGGGCCTGGTGCAACAGCATTTACCCTTATTCCCTTTGGTGCAAACATAAGAGCAAGAGATCTTGTTAAGGAAGTTAATGCTCCTTTAGTTGCAGAATAATCAATTAGCCTTTCATGACCATTATAAGCTGTAATTGATGTGGTTAAGATAATACTTGCACCCTCCTTTAAATGTTGTTCTAAAGCCTTACACATAAATAGTGCTCCATAAATATTAGTTCTAAAAGTTCTATCTATTTGAGCATAAGTCAATTCTCCCAAATTATTAATTGGATGTTGTTCACCTGCATTACTAATAAAAATATCTATTTTATTGTATTTCTCAATTACTGTTTTTACAGCGTTATTACAGAAGGATTCATCCCCAATATCACCTTTTATTAAGAGACATTCACCTCCTATACCTTCTATAATTGATTTAGTTTCATTTGCATCCCCTTCTTCATTAAAATAAATTATACAAACTTTGGCTCCTTCCTTAGCATATGCTACAGAAATAGCTCTTCCAATTCCACTATCTCCACCTGTTATTATAGCGACTTTATTTTTGAGTCTATCCCCTTTTACGTCATATTCCTCATGTTGAAAAATAGGTCTAGGATTCATATTTTTCTCAACACCAGGTTGTTCCTTAATTGTATTAGTAGGAAAAGTTTTTGGAAACGTTTTTTCAATCATTATTTAAACCTCCTAAAAGAATTTACATTTAGTATCTCCTTTAGTTAAGTAAATAATAATAAATTAGGAGAAGTTGCAAAACAACTTCTCCTAACCTATAACTACTATTCTCATAGTACTTTAAAATATTAATCATCTGCTACATTCCTATTATTGTATGAATACACATTATATTCTTGCCATATATTTTCCAAGTTTGCAAATATATCTGCAATGTTTTCCTTTTCTCTCATTCCCACTGCTATTATAAGTGCATTTATAACAGAAAGTGGCGCTACTAATGAGTCAACAAAAGATGCCATATTACTTTGAGCTATTAATGTGCTATCAGCCTTTGCAGCCAATGGTGAAAGTAAGCTGTCTGTTATAGCAACTACCTTAGCTCCTCTAGCTTTAGAAAAATCTAGAACATCTATTGTCTTTGTAGCATATCTAGGGAACCCGATTCCAATAACTAAATCCCCTTCACCTATATTTATCATTTGCTCAAATATATCTGAAATTCCGTAACTAACTATTCTTACATTTTGAAGTATTATATTTAAATAAAACCCTAAAAATTCAGCAAGTGCTGTAGAACTTCTTAGACCTATAATGTAAATATTCTTAGCTTCAAATATAGAATTTAACACATCTTCAAAGGTGTAAGGATTAATTTTTTCTAAAGTAGCTCTTATATTCTCCATATCAGCCTTTAACACACCTTTTAGAGCTGCCCCATGAGATGCAAAGTCATTAGAAAGTTCAAGTCTCTGCACAGTAGTTAATTTATTCTTTATTAGCTCTTGTAATGCTTTTTGAAGCTTTGGATATCCTGAAAATCCTAATTCATTAGCAAACCTTACAACAGTAGATTCTGAAACTCCTACAGAAATTCCAAGTTTTGCAGCTGTCATAAAAGCAGCCTTATCATAATTTTTTAGTATATATTCAGCAATTAACTTCTGACCTTTACTTAACCTAGGAAATTTTACTTGAATCAATCTCATTAAGTCTTTGCCTTGTTCATTTAGCTCGTTATCCATCATGTACCATCCTATTCATAAAAACTTATATAATTTGCAATTTAATTTTATCATTATGTTAATAATTAATCAATAAATAATTGAAAGTCTTTTAACAAACTTCATTCATTTTTGACATATTACAATTACTTCTTTTCTATAACAATAAGCATTGGTGCAACTTCACTTCTGTTTAGAAAACTATGTTCCATAACTCCAAACTTATTTTTAGGAAGACTTACTACATAATCCAAAATGCAGGATTCCTCCTTTTTACCTTCATTATGCCCTCTATAAATACATATTGTCATAATGCCACCATTATTAAGAAGCTGAAGACCTTCCTTAATACTTTGAAGGGAGGTTTCATGCATAGTTGTTACGCTCTTATCTCCTCCTGGTAGAAACCCTAAATTATACATTATACAATCTACTCCCTCATCTATATATTCTTTAAATTTATGATGAGAGTCATTTATAACATTAACATTCTCTTTGTTTTTGTCCCTATAATTATCACAGGCTATCTTTTGCACATCAAAAGAATAAACCTTATTAAAATGTTCTGATAAAAAATCAGTATCATAACCATTGCCTAAAGTTCCATCAATGGCTACATTCCTATTCTCCAAAAAGTTATTTATTATATGATGAGAAATCTCACTTATATCTCCAACGTATTTAAACATAATTCCCTCTCTATAAACTATTTATATAATCCAATTCTTCCTTAGTTAAGTTTCTCCATTCTCCCCTTCTAAGGTATCCAAGTTTAATTTCGCCTACTGCAACTCTTTTTAAAGACAGTACATCATGACCTAAAGCAGAACACATTCTTCTAATTTGTCTGTTCTTACCTTCATGAATTCCAATTTCTACTGTACTCTTCCCATCTTCAACCTTAATAACTTTAATATTAGCATCTGCAGTAATATATCCTCCAATATCTATTCCTTTTCTAAACTTATCAAGCTCTCTAGGTGTAAACTCTCCCGTACACACTGCTATATATCTTTTAACTACTTTAACTCTTGGATGCATTATTTTATTATAAAGATCACCATCGTTAGTTAAAATAATTAAACCTGAACTATCATAATCTAATCTACCTACTGGATAAATTCTTTCCTTAACATTAACTAAATCAATAACAGTTTTCCTATCCTTCTCATCCTTAACTGATGTTATATAGCCTTCTGGCTTATTTAGTAATATGTAAACCTTGTTTTCTTCTGGCAAAATAATCTTTTCTTCAATTTCTACTTTATCTATATCTGGATTAACCTTAGTACCAAGTTCATTAATTATCTCTCCATTAACCTTTACTTTTCCACCTAAAATAATTTCTTCGCATTTTCTTCTAGATGCAACACCACATCTTGCCATGTACTTCTGTAATCTTTCTTCCATTATCTAAATCACTCCACTTTTATATTCAAATAGATTATAGCTTTATGTGAAATAAATTACAACATTTATGAAATACTATGAAGGATTGTATAAAAATTTGAAATTTGATATACTTTTATAAAAAGACTTAAGGAGAATTATTATTATGGAGAAACTTTTGTTTGGAATATCTGGTCTTCCTTTAGGCAATGAAGGAGATAAATTTACATATGCAACTGGAATTGAATATTTAAGTAATATGGGCTTAGATGCTATGGAGTTACCTTTTGTACGCTCTGTTAATGTAACTCCAAAAAATATGCATTCAATAATTGAAGCTAAGGAAAAACATAACTTTTACCTTTCTGCACATGGTTCATACTTTATAAATCTAAATGCAGTTGAAGATGAAAAAAAAGAAAAGTCCTTAGAACGAATAACACTTGGAGCTGAAGCCTTAAAATCTGTTGGGGGAAGAAGCTTAATCTTCCACCCTGGTTTCTACTTAAAAGCTACAAAAGAGGATGCTCTTGAAGAAGTTAAAAGGAACTTAATGAAGCTTCCATACTTTGGTGTAGATTATAGGTTGGAAACAACAGGTAAAGGTACTCAATTTGGAGATATTGATGAACTAATTCATATATGCAAAGAAATTGACACTTGTAAGTTATGTATAGACTTTGCTCATGTTCATGCAAGAGGAAATGGTGCTTTAAAAGAATATGATGATTTTGCTAGAATATTAGAAAAGGTTGGAGAAGGTTTAGGTAGAGAAGCTTTAGATGATTTACATATTCACCTTGCTGGTATTGCATATAGTGAAAAAGGAGAAAAGCATCACCTTCCTTTCTTAGAAAGTGATTTTAACTACCAAGCATGTATGAAGGCCTTTGTTGATTATGAGGTAAAAGGATGCGTTATTTGCGAAAGTCCAATACTTGAAAGAGATGCAAAACTATTAAAAGATACTTATGAATCACTTTAATTGATGATATAAAAGCGAAATTGGTAAACAATTTCGCTTTTTTTCTTATAATAAATTTAAAGGGCATCATAGTAGATGCCCTTTACCTTCTAAATCCTACCAGAAGCCGCCACAGCCAAAGCCGCCACCGAAGCCACCAAATCCAAATAATAATAAGATCCAAATTGGCCACCAAGCTCCGCCGCCAAAGCCGCCGCCGAATCCACCACAGCCGCCGCAGTTCCAGCCTGGGTTAACACGTCTTCCTCCACAACCATTATTGCAACAACCGCCGCAATTGTTGCATCTACAGCATCCTCTTGACATAGTAAATCAACTCCTATTCTTTAGTTTAATATATTGTATTCTTAAGAATAGAAATTTGTTCTACATCAAAAAACTTTTACATAATTAAATAAATTTTCATTCACATAAGGTAATTTAAGCTAAAGGAATTATTAGGAATACTAGTGATATTAAATATATTTGTTAACTTTCTTTAAGACTATTTTAGTTAAATATATAGAAATAACTATAATTAATCCTAATATGAAAGTAATACCTAATACATAAATAAAATTACTAATATATATTTCATTTCTTAATAAAAACAAATTAAGGTCCCCCAATACTACTATGTAATAAAGTACTCCTAAGAAAAGAGAAAACACACCAGTAAAAATTGTTATCTTTCCCGCTAAAGGAAAAACAAAAAACTTATTTATGTTATTTATAATAATCTTCTTATTAATAAATTTAGATAAATAATATACAAAAATCGATCCTATTAAATAAGCTATTATTATTAATAAAACATTCCTACTACCTCTATAAAATGTATAATCATAGCTTATAAAACTAATTATATCTCCTATATAATTAATAATACTATTTAATACATCATAAGTCCTTAATGCAGCTGTATTATAGATATCTACTCTATAAAAATATATCTGACCAATTACTAACGCATCAAAGAAAATTGCCATAGGAAAACCTACTAATGCTATCAATGTGAATATTAAATTTGAAAAAAACATATCCATAAATGACAAATAAACAATAAAAGCTAATCCTAAAGTAAAAATTTTAATTATAATAAATATAGAATATTCCCAAGGATTAAAAATATAAGGTAATAATTCTTTATTACTTATATAAACACATATAATTGCATAAGCTGCTACAAATACAAATAAACATAAAGTTAAAAATAAAAATAAAAACTCATTTTTCTTAACCTCTTCCTTGGTGTAAGGGCCACCTGTAATAAAAGTAATATTATTTCTCTTATTAAATCCTGTAATCATAACATATACTAATAAAATTAACAAAAACAGGCTAAGTACAAAAACTTCAGTATTTAAATAAATATAATTACTCTCTAGATTGCTAATAGAATACTTCACATTGCCTAGACTAATGCTAGTGTTATAATACACAAGTAAAAAAAATAGAATAACACCACCCAATATTCCCCATTTTACATTGTAGAAGGATTGATAAAAAAGTGCCTTATTATAATATTTCTTCATTAATATCCCCCTCATCTAACTTGTATATAAATATATCCTCTAAGTTCAAGTCTATTTCTTCTATAAATAGTGGTTTAAACCCATTAATTTCCTCTATAAACTCTTCTCCATAATTATCAACTAATATAGTAAATACTCTACCTACTTTGGACATTTTAAATATACCTTTAATATTTAAATCTTCTTCATAAACTGGACCATCAAAGGCAACTTGTATCTTTTTAATCTTCTTTTTCATCTCTTCTAGAGTATTTTTATATGAAACTTCCCCTCCATCTAAAATAACAACCTCATCACAAACTTTTTCTAGTTCATTTAAATGATGAGAACTAATTATAATAGTTGTCCCCCTAGTTGAAACCTCTTCAATTATCAATTTAAGTAATTTATTTTTTAATATTGGGTCTAATCCTGAGGTAGGTTCATCTAAAATTATGTATTTTGCTTCTTGTGCAAATCCAAGCATTAAAAATGTCCTCATCTTCATACCCTTAGATAATTGATGTAGCCTTTTATTTAAAGGTATTTTAAAAACTTTATTTATTTTGTGAAACTTCTCTTCATTAAAATTATCATAGGCTAATTTATAATACTTTATAACATCCCTAACTAAAAAAGAAGTAAAGAAATTATTTTCGTCAGCTACATATGCTATATTCTTTTTTACTTCAGCATTATCATATACATTGCTTCCATCATATAGTATTTCACCTGTAGTTATTTTGTAAACTCCAGTTAAGCATTTTATAAGAGATGTTTTACCAACTCCATTTGGTCCAATAAGTCCATATATCTTTCCCTCATCTATAGATAAATTAATATTTTTTAATATATCCTTATCCTCTAATTTAAGGGTTAAGTCCTTAATTTCTATCACTTACTTCCCCTCCAACTTGTTCAAGACTTGTTTTTCTAAATCAACTAATGCGTTAAATTTAATATTTAAATTTTTTGCTGATTCTAATACATCTTTAATTTTGTTCATTAACATTTCATAATTGTAAGCTAAAACCAATTCCTTAGCTCCAACTCTTACAAAAGTTCCCTTACCTTTTAAAGTCTCTATCATACCCTCATCTTCTAATTTATTATAGGCTTTACTAATTGTATTTGGATTTACTGTAAGCATTGATGCAAGTTCTCTAACAGAAGGTAATTTATCACCTTCTCTTAAAGCATTATTTATAATAAGCTCAATAAATTTTTCTCTAATTTGCTCATATATGGGTCTATTATTATTGATTATACAAAACATCTTCTCCCCCATTAGTTGAAATCCAAAAATAATCAATTACCCAACCTTCACCCTCATCTATAAATACAATATTAACATCTATATCTTCTAATTTAATATTTCCAACCTCTTTGTTTTCCATATATAAATTATCAGTAGGATGTCCCTTACCTGTTAATATTAAAGTTTCTAATTTACCAGGTACAGTATAACCTTCTAACCTACTAATTCTATTTTTATAATCATCTAGAATAACTTTTTTACTATCTTTAGTATTTTTCTCAGGGAGTATTTCCCCATCAATTTTATAATAATTAAAATTTGAATATGTTACTCTCTTCCTTTTAGATAAACATTCCTTAAAATCAGAAGTTGTAACAAACTCTCCATCCTTATTTAATGCTCCTAGCTGTTTATGGTTTATTATTTCAATAATTTCATTTGGTGAACTAAAGTGTTTCGTCTTTTCATATGCCTTATTAGGATTTGTACATAGCATTATGGTCGCTACAATAAAGAAACCACTTAAGGCAAGTATCATGGATTTTTTCAAGATTATAACCTCCTAAAAAATAAAGTGTACTACATGAAGTAGTACACTTTAATTCTATATACATCTATTATAAAGGTCAATTAATAAATCCTTAGAATTTCTTAATTATTTCTTAATCTCAGAATTCTCTCTTTCTTTAAGAAGATTTTCAACTAAACATAAATCATCTAATTTACTTAATAGATTTTTATAAGATTCTCTTATATATTCATTATTATAAAGTTCATTATAGGATATTTTATCTGCATCTACCTTCAGAATTTTATCTACGTTGTCACCATAAATCTTATATAATATACAATTAAATCCCTTCTTAACTCTTTCATAAGCATAATTATCTGATGTATTCCAACTATAAATATCTCTATTTACTTTCTCAATAATTCCATAAAGTTGATAAAGATAACTTAATTCTTTTAAAGAGTACTTATCACTTAAGCTTGCTACAGAAGCAGAATAATTTTTATTTATAGGTAACAAATATAGATATTTTTTCTCTTCCTCTGTATTTTGAATACTTCTTATACTTTGAAAAAGTGAAGTTGCTATATCTAACCTTATTACATTAGCATTGTTACAGACTTCCTTAACTCTATACTTTTCCTCATAAAATCTATTTTCTTTTAATATCTTTTGTTGATCTTCTATCTCCTTGTTGTGCATATTCTTATTAATAATCCAACTACAATACGCTCCAACTAAAGAACCTATAATAATAGAGATTGCAGAAATAATTGAAGTGACTATAGGTATAGGCACACTATCTACTCCTTTCCTCATTAGTACAATGTTAGTATGTACCGAAAAGGTTAGATAATACAGCCATTAATCAAAATATTCTTTTTCAATTTGTTCCAAATAACATTCTTTTGAACAATAAATTTGTTGTGTTATCTTATCATAAAAATAATTTTCTGTAATTATCTTTTTACAGCCTGTACAAATAAGAGGTTCCTTTTTTTCATCTTCTAGCTCCTCTTCTTCTTTAAATATCCTAAAATCTAGCATAAAAAATCCCCCTCATTAAGTGACTCCTTTATCTTAATTAACATACACTTATATCTTTCATTCCTAGAGTTATTAATTAACTCATCTATTCTTGCTTTATTAATTTTCTTATAATATGGTATGTTCCACTTATTAGCTACATTTAATGCTTTTAAAACTATTCCTTCGTCCTTACAATCAATAACTAAATCAATAATATCTTCATATGTTTTTGAATATTCACTACTATAGGACAGTAGCCTATTAATAATTATATATTCATCACTTCTTTTCTCTTTTGGTTCAAGTATTGGATACTTTATATTTACTATATCGGCCTTTTCAATGAATAGTTTTAACAGTTTCTCTAGCCCCTCACTATCCAAAGTAAACATAAGGAATATATAACACCTCCAGCTTAATGACTGGCTATCCTTTAACATTACAAATAATTCATCACTAATTTTAAAATCAGCTAAATTATTAACTTTAGCTAATTTAATTACTCGTCCCTCACTACAAGAACTTAATTCCTCTAAAATAATATTTCTCCATCTTTTATTCTTTAAAGCCCTTAATACAAAACCTCGTACTTTAGGAATGTCATCCATACTTAGTCCAGTGCTTGATAGATATTTACCATTACATTCGTCCTGTAGAAATAGTAAAATAGAGTACATATTATATAGGTATATTCCCTTTAACTTCTTATTAGATATAAGTCTATTAATTATATGCTTTGTATAATGGTTTATATATTCTCCTCCAGAAGAAAACTTATATATTAGACACTTTCCATTTAACAATTCATATAAATCCTTAGAGGCTAAAGTCAATGTTTTATCATTTACTTCAAACTTAATCATTTCTTTAGCTAGGTCTAAGCTTTCACAAAAACTATTCACTTTATCACTCCTCTAGCTAAAATTTAAATTTGCCACATTAGATTATATTAAAGCATATAAAAAAAAAGTCCTCTATATTAATAGAGAACTAACTTTTTCTATTTTAAATTATCATGAACTATCTTAATTAAAAAATCTATATTAGCTTTATCATCTTCTGGATATAGCCTTGCAAGTAAAACTATATTACACAAAATAATGTGTGTAAGCTTTTGAGCTCTATACTGCATATTTATGTATTGATTTTCTATATTAATTGCATTAATTACATAACTATAAATCTTTTCTATAATACCATTTTCTATATTTTGATTTTCTGTTTTACTTATTGCCTCACTTTTTAAAAGATTACTACCAATTCCTCGCCTAACTTTTATATCCTCATATAATATTTTAATTATACTTTCTAGTGCTTTAGCACTGTTCTTATCTTCATTCATTACTTTTTCTATCTTTTCAAAGGTACTATTCCAGCTAGCCTCTAAAACTTTTAAAAATAACTCCCTTTTATTATTATAATAATTATATAAAGTGCCTACTGCTATATTGCATTCCTTTGCTATAGCTTTCATATCCACATTATCATATCCATCATTACTAAATAACTTCCATGCGGCTTGGAAAATTGTTTCATCTAGGTTTAATATCTTTTTAGGCAAACTACTCTCCCCTTTTTCTTCTATTAACTCTATTATAATGCTACCTTAACTTTCCTTCAAGTATAGAAATTTTCTAGTTATTTCAGTAATTTTTCAAATGTTTCAAACATATTTCTATATTAAACAAGTCATAGGAGGAATGTTTTTATGCTACGCTATAACTCACCTTATGATGGAATGAGATACATAGGAGATAGAGATACTAAACTCATTCATGACCTTGATAATGAATCATCTTTATGCTATATAGATAACATAAATGAGGAAAACATTATAATGTTAGAAAATGAAGATGATGTTCAAATCCTATGTGAAACTGAAAACTATCGTGGTTGCCATTGGTGTAATTTTCGTTTTGACGCTGACCTAACTATATGTTAAAAATATACTTATTATTAATGATATATTTAGAATATGCGTAAGCAAAACCAAAAAATATAATATAGTTATTCCGATTAATATATAGTTTGATATCCTTAATTGCTTTAAGGTTGCATCTTTCATCCTATATAAAATAAACCTTATAAGAATAAATACCAAAATCACTTTAACAAATATTGCTTTTATAGGATTATTTACTATTGTTACCATAACTTTATTTCTTTCTTCAAAGAGGTTTGTTTGCAATAAAACTAGGGTAAATATAATGTCAGCTACATTAAGAAGGTATAATATCTTAAATTTTTTCACTATACTTTCATAACTATAATTCTTAATAAATGTATTCATAAGTCACTCCAAATTTAATGTTATACATTTTAAGGATTGACTTATTTATAAAAAATAAACACCTAATTTCCAAAATGAGAAGGTGCATCAAAGTATTATTACTTAGATGCACCTTTTCTTATTTATTTAAAAATAACGTATTCTTTGTCCCCTCTAACATATCTTAATGACCCTAAAGTCATATCATATCCTGCTAGATATCCTATATCTTCATCAGAAAATTTTACACTTCCAGAAACATATGAATAGCTTTTCTCATTAATATCTCTTGGAGCTTCTGACATCTTAAAAGGATCTGACATTTCTATATAAACTTTCTCTTCTAAGGTATTATCATCAAGCTTATATACATACATATTTTCACTTGAGATAGGATGAAGATTTACTTCGCTTCCATCTTTATTAACTGTAACCACACATGTATTGTCACCTTGAGTAAAATTACAATTAATTGGTTTTAAATCAATGCTTTGAGTAATCTTTTCTGTATTTAAATCATATACAAAAAGTCCAAAGTATCCATGAAAAATAATTTTATCATCAGAGGCAAAATCAAGCATAACCATATCTGCCCCCACATCTTGCTGTGTTGTAACCTTTGGAATAGTAGGCTCAATTTTATTTTTTTTAGCACTACTCTCTTCTGTTTTAGCACAACCTATTAACAAGAATGATAAAACTGCTAAAGTAACCATTCTTACAGTCTTTTTCTTCATCTTAACACCTCCAATAAATTATACACATTATACCACATAATAATTCTATGGATATTAAATAAAAATGAAGAAAAATCAGACTATTCTATATCTTCGCCATTAGAAGCTATAACCTTCTTATACCATTCAAAGCTCTTCTTCTTACTTCTTTTTAATGTTCCATTTCCATCGTTATCCTTATCTACATAAATAAAGCCATAACGTTTTTTCATTTCTCCTGTACCTGCACTTACAAGGTCAATACATCCCCATGTAGTGTAACCAAGTAAATCAACTCCATCAAGCTCTACAGCATCCTTCATTGTTTTTATATGTTGTCTTAAATAATCAATTCTATAATCATCTTCTACATAACCATTTTCGTCTGGTATATCCACTGCGCCTAATCCATTTTCAACGATAAATAAAGGCTTTTGATATCTATCATATAAATTATTCATTGTTATTCTTAATCCAAGTGGATCTATTTGCCATCCCCATTCACTAGCCTTTAAATGAGGATTTTTTACTGATGCAAAAATATTTCCAGCAGTCTTTGAATTGTCATCAGGATTTGCACAAGCACATCTTGATGAATAATAAGAGAATGAAATAAAGTCTACTGTATGATTCTTTAACAGCTCCTTATCTCCATCTTCCATCTCTATATTAATCCCCTTTCTTTCAAGCTCCTTTAAAGCATAAGCAGGATAAGCACCTCTTGATTGTACATCAATAAAGAAATAATTTTCTCTATCTTTATTTAAAGCCTCAAATACATCCTCTGGTTTACATGAGTATGGATAATACTGACCTGCAGCTAACATACACCCAACCATGTTATTTGGATCTATCTCGTGGGCAATTTTAGTAGCTAATGCACTTGCAACTAATTCATGATGTGCTGCTTGATACTTAACTTGTTCCTTATTTTCTCCTTCTTCAAAACATATACCTGCTCCCATAAATGGTGCATGAAGAATCATATTAATTTCATTAAATGTTAGCCAATATTTTACTAATCCTTTATAGCGATTAAAAATAGTTCTACATAGTTTTTCATAAAAGCCTATAAGCTTTCTATTTCTCCAAGCTCCATATTTTTCAACTAAATTCATAGGGCAATCAAAATGAGTAATTGTAACCAACGGTTCAATCCCATATTTATGACACTCTTTAAACAAATCCTCATAGAACTTAAGTCCTTCCTCATTTGGTTCAACATCATCCCCATTTGGAAAAATTCTACTCCATCCAATTGAACATCTATATGTTTTAAATCCCATTTCTCCAAATAGTTTTATATCTTCTTTATAATTATGATACATATCTATAGCTTCCTTAGCTGGATAAAAATGTTCATCATCAAAATTAAACATCTTCATCTCACCCGCTATAATAGGAAATCTATCCTTACCTATTGGAACCACATCAACATTAGCTAAACCTCTTCCACCTTCATTATAACCACCTTCACATTGGTTTGCAGCAGTAGCTCCACCCCATAAAAAATCTTTTCTAAATCCCATTTTAAAACCTTCTTTCCTAAATAAATATGTAAATATATAAATATAAAAATATATATTTATATAAATAAACAAATATAGACTTTAATAAAAAAGACCTATTTACATAAAGAAAACACCTTAAAAGATTTCCTTTATATGCAAATAGGTCTAGCTTGTCTTTAAACAATAACTATCCAAATAACTTAATTAAAGTATAAATGAAAACAGTTACTTAGTCAAATAAAAAAAGTGGCTTCACCATGCTTTAAGGAGAAGTCACTTTTCAAACCATACAACAGGTTCCAAAACTTGCTTTTGGTATTCTGTGGTGGCACTATAATTTTTATTTTAAATATCTTAGCATATTTTTACCACTCAATCTTTGTATCCATAAGGTTTTATTATTTAAAAATTTTTATAACTAGCTTGGACCTTTAAAAATTCTTTATCTTTGTTACATTTTTATATTTCTTTTTTCACAATTTCTATTTCGTTTCTTCTTGCTTCTTCCTTAAATACAATACTTTTTTTATTATCGCAATACCACTCGTAAGCATTTTTTAACCCTTTTTCAAAGTCTGTTTCAATACTATATATTTTATTAATTCTATTTACATTTAAAACATTATCATAATCGAAGAATGGAAAAAAATCTCTTTCACCTATATTCTTTGATTTATAGTCATATTCTATAAACTTTCCTTTTTTCCCAACTACTCTTTCATAATAATTTATCCATTCTTTTATTGTTACTCCTTCTTTATTTCCAACATTGAATATACATACTTCTTCAGTATTACTTTCAATTAATCTCACTATTATATTTGCTAAATCAGTTGAATATATGAACTGTAGCCTTGACTCTCCCTTATTAGGTATTATTATAGGTCTATTATTTTCTAAATGCTCAAAAATAAAGCTTTCTCTTTGAGCATAATTGTATTCTCCATAAACATATGGTGGTCTTAAAATAATTAAATCACAGTTAGTTTTTGAGAAAACTTTTTCATAAAACTCTTCAGCTTCTATTTTATTAGTCCCATAATCTCCCCAGTATTTATTTCTCCCCAAAGGAGTATCTTCACTAAAAGGAGTTTTATTATTTTCCACATCATAAACTGCACTAGAACTTAAAAATATAAACTTCTTAATCCATTTTAAATTAAGAGAATTATATAAAATTTCACTTTGACTTTTATTTAATCCAGATACATCAATAACAACATCAAAATAATATTTACTTAGTGCCTTCTTCATTTCTATATGATTATTTCGATCACATTTTAAACTAATTACTTCTTCACCAAAAACATTATTAGTACCACGATTTAAAGTATATACTTCATAATTATTTTCTACCAAAACTTCTACTACTCTTCTTCCAATAAAGTAGCTACCTCCCATAACTAAAACCCTCTTTTTTCATAAATCAACCTCTAACATAAATATTCTATCTCCTTTAATTATACACTACCCAAAAATTATTTTCACACCATTTCAAACTCAAAGTAAGAGCATATTCTAATAAATAAAACTCCCACTCCACCACACCGATTTAATTATTGTAGAAACTTTAGCGCTAGCAAAGTTTCCTCCTCCAACCTCATTATCTTTTTACCTCCTTACCTTCCTTATCCTAATTTATCCACTTTATCTAAATTATCTTGTACCTAATACTTCTTACTTTACATAAAGAAAGAAACACAGCCAAACTGCTGTGTTTCCACCTAATTTTAATTATCTCTATTATCTTATTTATCCTAATCTACTCTACTCTACAGATTTCAATGATTCAACCATAGGTATCTTCTTAAGCTTCTTATACATTACTAAATTTACTAAAATAGCAAATCCCATAGTAATTACAACAGCTATTAGATAACTTAAAATATTTATATTTCTTCCAAACATCATTGCATCAAACTCAACAGTTATCATTATAAATCTATGAAGTATAGTTCCCAGGGCAAGACCAACTATGGAACCAATAGCAGTAAGTACTAGATTTTCTCTATATACATAAGCTGAAACTTCATTATCATAGAACCCAAGAACTTTAATTGTAGCTATTTCTCTTAATCGCTCACTTACATTAACATTTGTTAAATTGTAAAGTACAACAAAGGCTAAAGCCCCTGCTGAAACAATTAGTACTATTACTACAATATTCAAACTGCTAATCATATTATCAAAATTATTAACTAATCCACTATAGAAAGAAACGGACTTAACTATATCATTATCCATAAGCTCTGTACCTAAAACTTCTTCTACCTTTGTTGATGTATCATTTAGTTTTAAAGCTAGTGCATTTATTTCATTAGTTACACCAAAAGTAGACTTATAATATTCAGGTGACATAAATACATAGTGATCAACATACATCTCACTAATAGCTGATACTTCTACTTCTTTTCTATCTCCATCTTCATTTTCTATAGTGATCTTATCACCTTTTTTAACACCAAGGGACTTGGAAAGTTTTTCAGTTATAACAACTCCACTATTATCAAGCTGTATTTCCTTTTGGCTACTTCTTTCTCTAAGAGATATAAAGTCCTTAAATTCACTTATATTCTTAGGTACAATTAATTTTACTGACTTATCTTCTCCATCATCTATTGCCTTACTATTAAAAGTGCTCATTTCGGAAATATCTTCAACTCTACTATCATTCTTATACTTATCAAACAAATCTTCTTTTTCAGTTAAAGTAGAGTCTTTATCAATTGATACTTGACTATCATATTTAATAATTTCTCCAAATTGCTTTGAAGCAATTGTGCTAATAGAATCCTTTATTCCAAAGCCAGCTAAAAGTAATGCAGTACACCCTGATATACCTATTACTGTCATGAAGAATCTCTTCTTATATCTAAATATATTTCTCGCTGTAACCTTCTCTGTAAAGTTCATCCTCTTCCATATAAAAGATATTCTTTCTAAGAAAATTCTCTTACCTTCCTTTGGAGCCTTAGGCCTCATTAGAAGTGATGGTGTTTCAATAAGCTCTTTATAGCACGCTAGTACAGCTGCTAAAGTTGTAACTGATACAGCTACCAAAATAGATATTATGCTTAAAGGTAGATCTAATAATAATTTTACCTTTGGAACTGTGTACATAATTCCCCATGCATAGAATATTACTGTTGGGAAAAGAACTACCCCAATAGCTAACCCTACCAGTGCTCCTAATGTACTTGCCACAGCTGCATAAACTATATATTTAGAAGAAATACTTAACTTACTATAACCAAGTGCTTTTAATGTACCAATATTTCCTCTTTGCTCATCTACCATTCTTGTCATAGTAGTTAAACAGACTAATGCTGCAACTAAAAAGAAGAATACTGGAAATACATTAGCAATATCTCCCATTTTATTAGCTGAAGCACCATAATCCATATAACTATAGTGACTATTTCTATCTAAAACATACCAATCTGGTGCTTTTGCATCTTGAAGGTCTTTTTCAGCCTTATCTAGCTTCTCTTTTGCAAGAGCAAGTTCTTCCTCACCAAGCTTTTTAGCTCTCTCTAGCTCTTCTTCACCTTGCTTTATGTCTTGTTTTCCTTCCTCAATCTTTTTTCTTCCTTCAACAAAAGCATTTTCCCCCTCACTCTCGGCTTTTTGGATATTTGCTTTTTCATTATTTAAAGTAGCCCATCCTGAGTCTAATGTAGCTCTTCCCTCTTTTAATTTCTGTTCTGCATTAGCTATTTGATTCTTCCCTTCAGACACTGCTGATAATGAAAAATCATATATTTGAATACTTTTTTCCTTACGGGTAATTTCTGATTTAATATAATCTTTTTCTTCGTCACTTAAGTTAGTATCTTTAAGCCTTTCCTTTAAAGCATCTACTTCTACTCTTAAATTATCAACTTCTGTCTTATGAGAATTTAAATATTCCTCAAAGTCCTTTATACTACTTTCTGTAGATTCTTTTAAATCATTAAAAGCTTTAAGATTTTTATTATACTCTTCTTCACCAGCCTGTAACTCTTTCTCTGCAGCTACTAATTTTTCCTTACCTTCTTTAATTTGATTCGGGAATTCCTTTTCTTGCTTATCTAATTCTTTTTCACTAATAATAAGCTCTATTTTTCCATCTTGAAGCTTTTCTTCATTTGACTTTATTTCATTTTCATACTTTATTTTATTCTCTACATATTCCTTTTTACCATTTTCTAATTCTTTTCTACTTTCCTCTAGAATCTCATTAAAACGAATTGGACTTCTTTCATGGCTTAAGTTTTCTAAAGGCTTAGTCACCTTATCAGTAACATCAAAATATTCATTAGCATAACTATTAAGCTCTTTAGCACCTTCTACAGTAAGAAGAACTTCTGTATATATATCCATATTAAAATCTTCTTCTGGAATCATGATGAAATTATTAATAGAACCATGTCCAATATTGGAACTTCCCATTTCAAAAGAAAGGTAGTTAGGTGTATTAGCTATACCTACAATTGTAAATTCACTGACTTTAAGATTTTCACTTATATCATCCTTTGTTCCAGATGTAAGCTTAATCTTATCCCCAACCTTTACCCCCATACCATTAAAATTACCTGCACCTACTATGCACTCTCCAGACTTTTCAGGAAGTCTACCTTCTTTAATTTCTGCCCTATTAATGTAGTTTTCAGTATCATTTTTAGCATCCTCTAAGGGTATTCCATGCACCTTTAGTACAAATTCAGATGAATTTATCTCCGTTAACACATCAATGCTATGAGTTGGAAAAATCCCCTTTATACCATCAAGTTTTTTAATTTCAGCTACATCATCATCAGTTAAGCCTATAGGCGATACAACTCTTATATCCATTAAGTTATATTCATCAAAGTATTTATCTGCCGATGATTTCATTACAGGCTCACCTTCTTTTACTCCTGCAAAAAAAGCTACCCCTATACCTACAATGGCAAATATAGAAAGAAATCTACCAAAAGATTTTTTTATCTCTCTTACTGTATCTTTTACCAGTGCATTTTTCATACTACCACTCAATCCTTTCTACAGGAACTGGATTTTCATTAACCTTGATTGAGTGAACTTTACCATTCTTAACTTGAATAACCTTGTCCCCCATTGGAGTTAATGCAAGATTATGAGTAATAACTACTACTGTCATTCCTTTTTCCCTACATGTGTCTTGTAATAGCTTTAATACAGCCTTACCAGTATTATAGTCTAATGCTCCAGTCGGTTCATCGCAAAGAAGTAGTTTAGGGTTTTTAGCTAATGCCCTAGCTATAGCAACCCTTTGTTGCTCTCCTCCTGATAATTGAGCCGGAAAGTTATCCTTTCTTTTTTCAAGCCCTACTGCTTTTACAGTTTCAGCTACATCTAATGGATTTTTGCAAATTTGAGTTGCAAGCTCAACATTTTCAGTAACAGTTAAATTTTGAACTAAATTGTAAAATTGAAATACAAAACCAATGTCGTATCTTCTATATGTAGTTAATTCTTTAGAACTGTACTTACTAACTTCAACTCCATCAACAATTATTTCACCACTTGTTGGAGAATCCATTCCCCCTAATATGTTTAATATTGTTGATTTTCCAGCTCCACTTGCCCCTGCAACAACAACAAATTCCCCTTTATTTATAGAAAAGTCAACGCCGCTTAGCGCTTCTATTTCAACTTCACCCATTTTATAAATCTTTTTTACATCTTTAAACTGAATATAATCCTTCAATAAAAAATCGCCTCCAAATAATCTACTAATCTCTAACATTATTCCCCTTATTTATTATGTTATTTAAAGTATACTAAAGCTTCATAATAATCTCAATGTTTGTATTGTACCATTTTTACCTATTATGTATAATAATAATTATTAAATGAAGCATTCTTCAAAAAATTTATTTAAAAGGAGATATTAATGTTTGGATATGTAACTCCTCTAAAGGGTGAATTAAAAGTTAAGGAATATGAACTTTTTAGAGCATATTACTGTGGTGTTTGTAACAGCATAAAAAGAGACTTTGGCAATATACCTAGAATGACTCTAAACTATGATATGACATTCTTAGCTATATTATTAGATAGTTTAAATAAAAATAAGATAAATATAGTTCATAAAAACTGTATAGCTCACCCACTACAAAAAAGAAATATAGTAATTGAAAATGAAGCAACCGCTTATGCTGCTGCAATGAATATATCACTATTCTATTTTAAAGTATTGGATGATGTGAAAGATGATAAGGATTTAAAAAGTAAATTTTTATCTCTTACTTTATTACCTTATAAAAGAAAATTTTCACACTCTATACAAAAAATTAATGCTATAATAAAAGAAAATTTATCAATTTTGTCTAACTATGAAGATAATAAAAACTTTTCTTCTATTGATGAGATTTGTCATCCTTTTAGTGTAATTGTTGGAGAAATTCTAAAGAACTACCCAAATGAAATATTAAATGATTCAGAAGAATCAAGAAATACTCTCTACGATTTAGGATATGGTCTTGGAAAATGGATTTATCTAGTTGACGCTTTAGATGACCTTAAAGAAGATATGGAAAAGAATAAATTTAATCCAATAAATTATTTATATAATACAAATAATCTTTCATATGAGGAATTAATTATTCAAATTAGGGATAGAATTGAATTTAATATTTTAAGTTGTGGTTGTAGATGTAAGGAGTCCTTAGATAAACTTAGTTTACATAAAAACAAAGAAATTTTAGAAAATATAATTAACTTTGGAATGATGGACAAATATCTTGCCATAATAAATAACTGCAAAAAGATGAAAGGAAGTGATTCTTAATGAATCCATATGAAGTTTTAGGTATAAAACCAGGTGCATCACAAGAGGAGATTAAAAGCGCTTATAGAAAATTAGTAAAGCAATATCATCCAGATCAATATAGAGATAACCCTCTTCAAGAATTAGCTCAACAAAAGCTAGCTGAAGTAAATGATGCTTATAACCAATTAACAAGCGGTAAATCTTCAGGAAATTATAGCTCAAATACATCAAGTTCTTATTCAAATAATAATTCATATAGTAACTCTGCTTCTGAATTATCACAAGCAAGAGCTTACCTTCAAAGAAGAAATACAGCAGCTGCAGAAGCTATATTAAATAGAGTTTCTGATAGAAATGCTGAATGGTACTTTTTAATGGGAGTTGTTCACTCTAATAAAGGTTGGTATGATTCTGCTCTTCAAAATATAACAACTGCTGCAAATATGGATCCAAATAACTTTGAATATAGACAAACATTACAGCAATTAAGTTCAAGAGCTAGAGGATATGGCCAACCGTACTACAGAACAACTGGTGGTAACTCAGCAGATTGTTGTGCCAACTTAATTTGCTTAGACTGTTGTTGTGAAGCAATGGGTGGAGATTTAATATCTTGTTGTTAGTAAAATAATGGAGGTTTATTATGAAAGCTAAGGATATTGCCCTTGGAGGAGTTTTAGTTGCATTAACTATTGTCACATTATATTTGACACTTCTTATTCCAACAAACACAATAGCAATTATGACACTTGCATCCTTATATATACCTATTTGTTTAATAAGAAGTAATATTAAAACTTCTATTTTTGTTTATGTTGCTTCAACTATAGTATCATTATTTATATTACCTATTAACTATTCCATAATGTATGCCTTATTTTTGGGGATATATGGATTAGTTAAGCATTTTATAGAGAGGTTAAATAAAATACCTGTTGAAATAGCTATTAAACTTGTATTCTTTAATGTAGTTTTGACTATTGGACTACTAACCTTAGAGCTATTTGGAATTAATATAGATATGAAATTCTCAGTTGGAATTATGTATCTTTTAGCTCAGCCAGTATTTTTAGTATACGATTATGCATTAAGTGCATTGATAACCATGTATTATAAAAAATTCCACAAAAAAAGCTCCCTTTAAAAGGGAGCTTTTCTAAGTTATAAACATTAATTTTACATAAGTGGTGCAAATACTCGAAGTATTGCCCTAAGGAATCTATTTGACCATTTAACCTTCTTAGTATCCTCTAAAGTTATATTTTGTGATACCTCTAATATATTTAAGAAATCTTCTTTAATTTGCATTACTGATTTGGTCTTATATAAGAAAACTCCACATTCAAAATGTAAATAAAGACTTCTATAATCCATATTAATTGTTCCTACTACACCTATCTCATCATCACAGACAAAAGTTTTTGAATGAATAAATCCTGGGGTATATTCATATATTTTTACTCCTGACTCAATAAGCTGAGCGTAATATGCCCTTGTTACAATATGTGCATACCATTTATCTTCAATGAATGGTGTAACAATTCTTACATCAACTCCACTTTTTGCAGCTAAAGTTAGAGCAGTTACTAACTCATTGTCTATTATTAAGTATGGAGTATTGATATAAATATAATCCTTAGCTTTATTAATTATATTTAAATATACATTTTCTCCTACTAGCTCATTATCATAAGGACTATCACCATATGGTTGTACATATCCATCAGTTACAAAATCATCTGGATGATACATTTTAGGTCTATATTTATTATAATCTTCTCTATTAAATCCAACGAAATTCCATACCTGAAGAAACATTACAGTTAAATTCCACACAGCTTCACCTTTTATCATAATAGAAGCATCCTTCCAATGACCAAACCTTACAATCTCATTAATATATTCATCTGCTAGATTAATACCACCTGTAAAAGCCGTATGTCCATCAATCACCGTAATTTTCCTATGATCTCTATTATTAACAATTACGGAAAGTATAGGAATAAACTTATTAAACACCTGACACTTTATACCTAGCTTCTCCATCTTTTCATGATACTTATTAGGTAATGTTGTTATACACCCCATATCATCATAAAGAAGTCTTACGTCTACTCCCTCTTTTACCTTCTCCACCAATATTTCTAAAATACTATCCCACATCTTACCTTCATGAATAATAAAGTATTCCATAAATATGTAATGTTCTGCTTTCTTAAGTTCTTCTAATAGCTTTTCATAAAATACTTCTCCTGGAGATAAAAATTCAGTGGTAGAGTTCTTATATATAGGGTAAGCTGCATAATCATTAATATATTTCACCTGATTATATACACTCTTATCTATGGCTTTTATTTCTTCAATAACGGCTTCATCTTGTTTTAGCAATTCTTTTGCTTCGTAATACTCAGCATCTATTTGCTTCTTTAAGGTTCTTCCAATTTTGTTACCACCAAATAAAAGATAGAATAGCCCCCCAAAAACAGGAACTAATAAAACAGGAATTGTCCAGGCTAATTTATAGGATGGATTATCTTTTCTACTAACTATATACACCACAACTACTAAACTTAATATTACAAATAACACATACATATATACAAAGGATTCGCTTAATTTCCATATTCCTAATATTAAAATTATTAATTGAATAAGTACTAATACTCCAACTATAAATATTCTATTAAAAATCAACTTTAATAATTTACGCATTTATCCTCCTTATTAACATAATTTTATCTTTATTCTATATCAATATTTCTAATAAATCAAACTTCTCTAATACAGGCAAAATATTATATCATTTCTTGACTACTTATATACATAATTGTAAAATATTACTTGTAATATAGGAGGTTTTGTTATGAATAACAAGTTTTTTAAAACTATATCAATCACATTAGTTTTAATACTTTTTTTAATACCTACGCAAAACGTATCTGCCTTAAAAACTGATAATAAAATTAATTCAATACTTATACTCACTCCATATAATAAAACAAGTTTTGATGAATCACTATTATCAACTTTGAAAAGCTATATATCTTCAAAATTACCTAACACAGTCTTTTTTGAGAATTCTATTTTATATCCTTCAAATGAAAGCGTTGATTTAACAGATTTCGACCTAATTATCTGTCTAGATAGCAACCGTCTTCAATATATTGAAAATAATTATTCTAATTTCCTTGATGACACACCAGTAATCATTGGTTTAACTGAAGAAAAAAAGTTTAATTTACCTGAAAACTTTGGTGGATACTATATGAATTATGACTTCTCAAAGTATATGGACTTCTTGCTAAATATACATCCTAACCTAAAGAAAGTTAATCTTTTAATCGGATCAAACTTTAAAAGCTCAAGCATATATAAAAGTATAAATTCTTATATATCTAAAAACCCTAAAGATATAAAATTTAATTTTATAACAACTGGAGAAGAAAATGAAATTACTCCTCTATTGTGTGAAAAAAATACTATAACAATAGTTTTTGATTCCCTTTTAAGTAATAATTGGGGAAAATACTTAACATCAGGCTCTTCTTATTCTACTATAAGAGCTATTAGTCGGAAGACAACTAATGAGGTTTATGGTGGTTATAGAGAATTTATAACTAGATTTAATATTGGAGGATATAATTATGATGCTACTGTTCTTGCCAAAGCAATTTCAGATACAGCAGTTTCAATTATAAATAATACTTTATCTATAAAAGATGTTGGTTACAGGGATGTTTCGCTTGATAATGATTTTGTAATAAATACTTACATGAATGATAAATATCATCTACCTACTGACCTACCTAATACGTCTTACATAAAAATTGGCTCAGGTGAAACCTTAATTGAAAGCTCAGATTCTAATAAAAGAAATATTATTTTCTCTGCAATAATTATATTTTCAATGTTTATTTTATTTATATATGTACATAACAAGATAAGATTAAGAGATAAAGAAAAATTGGATTTAATGAAAAATAATTTTATAGCTAATCTTTCACATGAGCTAAGAAATCCTTTAAATATTATAATAAGTACAATTCAACTTTTTGATTTATATTTAAAGCAAAATAAAATAGTTTTAAAGGATCCTACTATAAAAAACAAATTCGAATACCTAAAAAATAACAGTAATAGACTATTAAAACTAGTAAATAACGTAATTGATATAACTAAAATAGATGCAGGTTTTTTTAATATTTCTAAAGATAATTATGATATTGTAAGTGTGGTAGAAAACTTAACCTTAAGTACTGTTCCTTACGCAGAATATAAAGATATAACCCTTATTTTTGATACAGATATAGAAGAACTTTATTGTTTATTTGATAAAGATAATATTGAAAGAGTCATTTTAAATCTTCTTTCTAATGCTTTAAAATTTACTCCAGCTAATGGAAATATCTTTGTAACACTAACATATAACTCTAAATACTTAAGTATTAGTGTAAAAGATACCGGTATTGGTATTCCAAGAGAAAAGCAAAAATTTATATTTGATAGATTTAGCCAGCTAGATACAGATAAATATTCTAAGGGGAAAGGTAGTGGTATAGGATTAGCTTTAATCAAATCTGTTGTAGAACTACATAACGGCCATATAGAGGTTAATAGTTTGCCTGGGGTAGGTTCTGAATTTATTGTAATCTTACCAATATATAAAGTAAAAAACTTAACCGAACAAAATGGAAGTTCCTCTGATTCAATCCAAAAGACAAATCTTGAATACTCTGATATATTTTAAAAAGGAACTGTTGCAAATATTTGCATCAGTTCCTTTTAATTAATCTCTTTCATTTCCAATAAATATTACAGCTAATGCATCTGGACCAGCATGTGTACCAATAACAGGACCAATATTATTTAAAATTACATCCTTAAATTTATATCTTTCAGTTACCTTCTCCCTTAAAGCATTAGCATCTTCTTTACAGTCTGAATGAGCAATAAATACTATCTGCTCCTCTAAATTAACAGCTTTTTCTTCTATCTCATTTAATAAATAATTTATTGCTTTCTTTCTTCCCTTTAACTTAACTCCAGGCACAACCCTACCTTCTTTAGTAAGTTTTAGTGTAGGCTTTACCCCAAGTAATCCCCCAATTGCTGCAGTTGTTCCAGATATTCTTCCTCCCCTTTTTAAATGTTGAAGATCATCAAGAATAATAGCATATTGTACTTTTGTTCTATTATCTACTATCCACTTTACAATTTCATCTATATTTTTCCCACTCTTTTTTAGCTCATTTGCATAATAAACTAATAATCCTTGACCTAAAGTTACACCTTTAGAATCAATAACTTCAATTCTTCTATCTTTATATAAATCTAAAAGATTTTCCCTAGCTATTCTTGCACTATTATATGTACCACTAAGTTCGCTGGCTAAAGATATATAAATTATATCATTTCCCTTTTCTAGTTCTTTCCTAAAAGTTTCTTCAAAAGTAAATACATTAACCTGTGCAGTTGATGTTAATTCACCTTCCCTTAAAGATTTATAAAAGTCATCATACTTTATAGTTTGTCCTAAATCATCTTCTAAGAATTCGCCTTTAATATTTACTGTTAAACAAACTAAACCAATATCATTTTCCTTAACTATATTTAAAGGTAAATCACTTGCTGAATCTGTAAAAATTTTAATACTCACTATTAATTCCTCCATTTTTCATAGTGTTACAGATAGTATAAATGATACCTTAAAAAAAATCAATTAGTTTGATAATCAAATTATTTAAATTACAAACTTATTCTCTCTAAATCATCTTATTTCTTTACTTTTCACTAATTTTAGAAAGAAAAAAGTAATAAAAGCCTTAAGCTTCTATTACTTCTTATCTTTATATTATATCGAATTTAACTTTTCTTTATGTTCTAGTTCTATAATTCTCTTTTTTAACCTCTTGTTTTCATTAAGCAATTCTTCATAATCATCAATAGATAAAGCTGCCTCTTCATCTTTAAAAATTGTCTGTCTTGCAGACTCCTTTAATATACTATTATAAAATCTAGTTTGATTATTGTCCTTATTCTCTATTGTTGCATCTAACAGTCCATCTCTTATCATGATTACTCTATTAGAGAAACTTGCTATATATGGGTCATGAGTAACCATTACTATTGTAATATTATCTTCTTCATTTAATTTTCTTAATATTGATAATAACTCATCAGAATTCTTTGTATCTAATGCACCAGTAGGTTCATCTGCTACTATAATTTTAGGATCAGTAATCAAAGCTCTACATGCTGCTACTCTTTGTTTTTGTCCTCCTGAACATTCTGAAGGATATTTATCTAGTATAGTATCAATTCCTAACCTTTTAGAAACAGATTCTACTCTTTTATCGCATTCTTTCTTTTCAGCTCCCATAATTATTAATGGAGATGTTATATTATCCCTTATGGTTAGGTTATCTAATAGATTACAATCCTGAAATATAAAAGAAATATACTCTCTTCTTAAAAGACTTAATTGCTTTTCTGTATAAGATCTAATATATTTACCATCAATATATATTTTCCCCCTAGTTGCTTGGTCAATTGTGGCTAATAAATTTAAAAGAGTTGTTTTACCAGAACCAGAAGGGCCCATTATAGCAAGAAACTCTCCTTCTTCAATATCAAGATTAATCCCCTTTAAGGCTTGGAATGGATTCTTAAAACTTCCATACTCCTTAATTACATTTTTTGCTTCAATTATTTTTCCCATTTATATCCCTCCATAAATTTCTTTTCCTATAAGACATGGGTATTTTGAAATCCCATTGTTACCCTCCCTAACTATATTTTATAAAAGAAAAATCACAATCTAATCTCAAATTCAAGACAAAATATAACAATTTTGTTACAATAAAAAAGAGAAGTAGATATTTATTGGCTTGATCCGTCACAAGACTCCAAGTCATAGTAAAACAAATATCCACTCCCCTCATACTGAAGGTAAGAAAACTATGAAATTATTATCATTTATTTCATAGTCTTCATATCATCTATTAATTAAATTATCTCATACTTTTTATAACCAAATTTAAATATTAAGTATCCTATTATAATAACTATTGAGGCAGTTAAGAATGGTAACTTACTTCCATAAACAAATATAAATCCTGAGTATAATGAGCCAACTATCATTCCAATTGCTCTTGCTGAGTTTTGTATTCCAGCTATCTTTCCATTATCCTTATTTGATACCTTTGAAATAATATTTTGAAGCATAGGTTGATAAACAGCAGAACTTCCTACAAAAAGTAAAATAAATAGGAAGAATAACGGAACTAAATTAAATAATGTTGCTCCTCCTATACAAACAGCCATTGAAATTCCTGAAATTCTTAAAGCTTTTACCTCTCCAAACCTTTTTGCAAGCTTTCCAGTAAAGAATATATTAATTAAGAATCCAAATATTCCAGCTATGGCTAAGAATATACCATTAACTGTTGGCGGAAGTGATAATACTGACTCTATATAGTAGTTAATGCTTGAATTGTAACTAGTTACAGCAAAGAAAAATACTCCTACCTGACTCATTATAAAAACAACTTTTGGACTAAGTGCATTTATAGATTTAGTATATGTTTTTTCCTTTTCTACTTTATCTATATTTTTCTTAGTAACAGTTTCTTCTAAGAAAAAATAAAATAGTATGCATATAACTACACTTAAAACAAATTGTACAGAAAAAGTTATTTTATAATTATTATTTCCTATAACTCCACCTAGAAGAGACCCTATAGCTCCACCAAAAGTTGATGCAGCAGCATAATAGGTCATACCTTTTAATCTTCCCTCTTCATCTGTAATATCAGCAATATAAGCAAGAATTACTGTTAAAAAACTTATAACTGATGCTCCACCTATAAATCTCCAAAAAACAATAATTACTGGATTACTACTAAATCCAAAACCTACCTGCGATATCCCATATCCCAAAATACCTAAAATCATGAATTTAATTCTCCCACCTTTATCAGATAACTTTCCCCAAATTGGTGAAAAAATAAAATTTCCTATAGACATAGCTGCAAAAAAAACTCCAAATAAATATGAAGGTAATTTATTCTGAGTTATAAACATTGGCGTTACTGGATGAGCCATGTTTAATACTATATAAGTTAATACAGTTAGAACTGTAACTGTTTTCAATGATTTACTCCTCATTTTTTCTCCTCTCATCTTGTGTTGTACTCTATTAGTATACATAAGAGAAGATGTATTCTCAAGTTATAATCTATTTAGTTTCATTATATTTCCTATTATTATTATGCCTTTAAGTGAAAAAATACTCATAAGAGGTGAGATATAATGAAAAACATACTTATAACTGGATGTGGATCCGGCCTTGGAAGAAAGGCTGCAATTGCACTAGCAAATAGAGGACATTTTGTATATGCAACTACTCATACTCAAGAACAAGCTGACCACTTAAATAAATTAAATAAAAAGTGGTGTCTCCCTATGCATGCATTTAAATTAGATATTAGAAACCTGGATGATAGACATAAAGTAAGGAAGCTTAACTTAGATATCCTTATTAATAATGCTGCTATAGGTGATTCAGGCTCTGTTTGTGAAATTGATGTTAATAGATATAGAAATGTCTTCGAAACTAATGTTTTCTCTGCCATTGAATTAACTCAAGAGGTTTTAAAAGATATGATTTCTAAAGGATATGGAAGAATTATATTTTTATCATCCCTTGCTGGACGTTCTCCTATTCCATTTTTATCTCCTTATTGTGGTAGCAAATTTGCCCTAGAAGGTATAGTTCCTGCATTAAATATGGAGCTTAAAGAATTAAATAATGTTAATATCCCTGTGATTTTAATAGAACCAGGTGCCTATTCTACAGGCTTTAATGAAAAAAATATAAGTAAACAATTTGAATGGATGAAGGTAAACTCATATTTTAAAAATAAAATTAGAAAGTTAGAAAAGAAGCAATTTAGATACTTTAAAATAACTTCTTCTTCAAATTTTTCTTCTATAGTAGCCCAATATATTAGAGCAGTAGAAGATATAAAGCCAAAGGAAAGATATATTGCTCCTAGTTATCAAGGAGTATTTATAAAAGCAAAAAATATTTTTACTAAGTAGCTAAAAATAGTGCTTTGCCATAACTATAATAATCATAATCCATATAAAAACTATAATGCCACCAGCTACATAATTTTTAGGCTTTCCCTCTTTAAATAAATTCTCAGATTCCTTTTTACATTCTTCAAATAAATCCTTTGGAATAAGCTTAAGGCATAAATAAATTCCAAGAGGTAATAAGATAAAATCATCTAGGTATCCTAATATAGGAATAAAATCAGGAATAAAATCTATAGGACTTAGTGCATATCCAACCACTATAATAGCCATTACTTTGGCTATTATAGGAACTTTCTTTTTCCTACAAACGAGATACAGAGCTTTTATATTACTTTTAAGATCTATCGCTTTTTCCTTTAAAAATTCCATACAATCACCCAAAATAATTATAGCTCTATATAAATAATAATTAAAAGAGAAATTGCATTTTATTTTGCAATTTCTCTTTCTTAATATTTATTCTACTGGATATATTTCTTTTATAATTTTATTCTTATTTCTAATTGTAGCTAGAATACCTATAATAGTTATAGGCCCAACAGCACTTATAATTAAAAATAATGAGAATAATGATGAAAAATAACCTGCTATTATATATACAATAAAATTTGATAAAAGTAGTATAACAGGTAGCATTAAACCTACTCCAAAGAAAAGTATATTTTCTTTATATATAATATTTATAATTTCCTCTTTACTATAACCAAGAATTTTTAATTGTCTATATTCCTTTATTTTTCTTTCCCACTCTACAATGGTTTTATAAAGTAGGGCTAATCCAACTAACATACTTGTTATAACATAACAATAAAGAGAACTTGATATAGCACCCTCTACTATACTATATCTTACAGTAATCATGCTGTAATAAAGAAGGGATAGCACTAAACCTAGTATGAAATATAATGAACCTCTTAAGGTACTTATAAAGTTTCCTATATAAATTTTTCTTAACCCCTTATAAGTAAAGCTCATTCTGCTAAGCTTTTTCCCTATGCTTGGGACAAAATACTTTATAATTCCATATAATCCAAATAGCCCACCGAAGGATAGGACATATACAGCATATTCAGCACCTTGAGTATTTCCCCCAAAAATTGCAAATATAATTGGAATTAAAAATAAAATCACAAAAACTATATTAGGAACTTTAACATGTCTTGAATCTATTTGAGACTTATTATTATTAAGATTTAATAATTCAACAGGTTCTCTTCTATAAACATCACCTAAGTTTAAAAGAGCTAATAATCCAAATTCGAATAAAAATACTAGTAAAGTATACTTAAACATATAAAAATTAATTGTCCAAATATCTCCCCAATGTCCTGAAATGCTATACATTAAAATGTTACTTAAAGGAACAAAGATAAATCCAAGTACTGTTCCTATAGCCCCTCCTATAAGAAAGAATATACTATTTTCAAACATTATATACTTTATTCTATCTCCAAGAGTTGCACCATTTAATGTAAAGAATGCAAACTCTTTACCTTTATTCTTTATAAAATATAAATTACAAAAATAAGTAAATATTAAAACTACTAAAAATAATATTAAAAAGTTTTGTCCATGAAGCAAGGTAGGTTCCTCTATAAAAAATTGCAACTTAGCATCAAGTTGAACTATTTCATTTTGGCTTTCATCAACAATTACAGTATCTACACCTTCAAAATAAGTAGCATTTGTAAAACAATTTAATACCATTAATACAGTAATAAATGAAATTACTATAGCAAATGCATAAATAGAATTATTTTTTAAATCTTTCTTTATATTTAATAAAGCATATCTTAACATTCCCATTTTTTTCTCCCCCTTTAAAGTTTATATATCTGTGTCATAAAAAAAGTTTTTCTTAGATAAAAATAAATAAGATAAATACGGAACTGTAATATTTATTATTAAACCTAACGCTAATGAAAATATTAGAGGTATAAAAATATTCACAGCACTAATAACAACATTATAGGGAACTAACATAATAATATAACTTCCTATATATGGTCCAAATATAAGTATTGGTACAGAAGATATAACAAATGTATAGTATCCTTCCATTACAACTAGCTTTTTAACATCTCTCCTGTGCATACCTATTGCCATTAAGGTTTCAAACTCTACTCTTCTTGATATAAGGCTTGTTAAAGTACTATTAGTAATATTTAAAATAGCTATAATTTCTATGATTATAGATATTATTAATCCTATTTTAGCAACACCATTCTGAAATTTTATAATATCACTTCTAATATTTATACTAGAAAATCCATCTCCATTTTCATTAAAAAACATACTTAAACACTTCTCTACATCCAAAGATAAATAAGCATTAATTGCAAATATTATAATTATAGATGCAAAAATAATAGATCCTATAGTTAATGTGCTTCTATTTTTATTACTAAGTATATTAGAAATAGCAATATCTTTTAATCTAATTCTTCCATTTGTTAAAGAAATACTCCTACTTTTATCTAAAGTCTGAGAACTATCACTGTAGTCAGATTTTATATTTTCAACTGTATCAGATGGTTTACTGCTACTAAAATTAATTATCATAGCAATAACAACTAAAGTTAATACTATTAAAAAGTAGGGGTACCTTACTTCTCCTATTAATGTATACCCAGTAATATTAACTACATCTTTACATATAAAATTACTTATTAAGTATGCAATTGCTATACCTAAAGGAATTCCTATAATACTACACTTCATTCCCTGATAGAATAATAGTTTCCTTACATTCCTGCCCTTCATTCCAACAACTCTTAATAATTTATAAGTACTTCTTTCTGTAATTACATGAATATATAAAATAGTGTATATTATGAGATATGATGCAAAGGATATTAAGATTATTAGAAAGGTAATTACCATAGTACAATTTGTAAGCATTGTCATATTACCAGAATATATACTTAATTTATCATTACTATCTTTAATAATACCTACAACATTGAATTCATTACTCTGTAGAACACTTCCTTTTTCGTCAATCATAACACCAACATTAATCTTACTTCCTACTTTTACACCTTTTAAGATGTTATACGCCTCATAACTTAGCAATAGGTCATTTGAGTTTTTGGGAAAGTCTCCTACCAAAAGATTTATTCCTTCCTTTTTAAAAAACTCTGGTGATGAAGTTTTCTTTAGGACTATTCCATCCTTTTCATATATTAAAGTTTGGTTGTTTAAACCATTATATATATCTTGGGCAGTAAAGATTATGTTCTTAACCTTTGAAACTTCATAAGGTATACTACCTCCATTTATGAATTCATTTACATCTCCATCAACATCTCCTTGTATATACTCTTGGCTTTCATAAAACTTAATAGTTTCTTTAGCATTGTAACCAATAATAAAAGTAACCATTATAAGAGAAGTAGAAAACATAATTGCTAAGGTTAAAAATATATTTCTCATCTTACAATTACTAGATATTTCATTACATAACTTAAATAAAATCCTTCTATTCTTACTATCAATCATATTTTAATCCTCTACTATTTTCCCATCTTCTATTCTTATGGTTCTATGAGCTAACTGAGATATATCTTCATTATGAGTTATCATTACAATAGTTTGATTATATTTCTGAGCTGAATACCTTAACAAGCCAACTACTTCTTGGCTCATCTTAGAATCTAAATTACCTGTTGGTTCATCAGCTAAAATTAAAGCTGGTTTTGAAGCTAAGGCCCTTGCTATTGCAACCCTTTGCTGCTGTCCTCCAGAAAGCTGTGAAGGTAAAAAGTTGATTCTATTTTCAAGTCCTAAAGTCTTTATAATTTCACTAATATACTCCCTATTTACTTTAAGTCCATCAAGTTCTATTGGCAAAACTATGTTGTCATAGACCTTTAGCACATTAATTAAACTATAATTTTGAAATATAAAACCTATTTGTCTTCTCCTAAAAACTGTTAGTCTATCTTCATCTAAAGAATAAATATCCTCACCATCAATTACTACCCTGCCCTCATCTGGCCTGGTTAAACCACCTAAAATATGAAGTAACGTAGTTTTACCACTGCCAGAAGAACCTATAATTGCTACGAACTCTCCCTTCTTTATTTCTAAGCTAATGTTATCCGCTGCTTTTACTAATTTTTCTCCACTACCAAAATACTTTTTTAAACCAATTGCCTCTATCATAACTTTTCCCCTCATTTATATTTTATAAAATGAAAATAACATTCTAATCTCAAAATAAAATTAAATATCACACTTTTGTTACTTTTACAAAAAAGGTGTGGCGGATATTTATTTCCCTTATTCCGTCGCAAGCTCCAAGTGACATGGAAACAAATATTCACCTCACGCGTACTAAAGGTAAGGAAATTATAAAGTTACTATCCTTTATTTTATATTTTTTAATATGAAAATGTAATAATACCTTTGATTTATAGCTAATTGAAATTTTATAATTTACTAGACAGTAAAATAAGAGGTGATAAACACCTCTTTAAACTGACTATTTCTTTAATAAAAATACTGAAAAAGTAGATCCAACTCCTTTTTGTGATGATACCTTAATATATCCACCCTCCTTGTATATTATCTCCCTAGCTAAATATAAGCCAACACCAAGTCCCTTAACCTCCTTAACATCATCACTTCTATAAAATCTTTTAAATATGTTGTTTATCTCACTCTTATGTACTCCAATTCCTTCATCAATTATATCAATTCTAACAAACATATCTAAGGGAATTACCTTAACTTTAATATTACTTCCTTTATTAGAATATTTAATTGCATTTTCAATTAAATTAAGTAAAGCTTCAGATGTCCATTTTAAATCAAATATTCCTTTAATAGTTCTATCGCATACCACCTCTATGCAAATATTCTTCTTCTCTCCTTCAGAAAAAGCTCCGCTTAAGGCTAATGCTAAAACCTCTTCAATAAAATACTCACCTTCACTTAATGAAATCAGCTCACTTTCAAGTCTAGATATTTTTATAAGTCCATCAATAAGCCACTTTAACTTATTAATTTGACCATCCATTAATAATAAAAACTCCCTACTTTGATTAGCGTCTAAGTTCTTTTCTATTAAAGTAGAATTATACATAGAAATATTGGTTAAAGGTGTTTTTACTTGATGTGACAAATCAGTAATAAAGGATTGAATTCTACTCTTTTCTTCCTCATACTTATTCTTTTCAGATTGAAGTATGGATATCAATTCCTTTAGTTTATTATCTTCCCTTGAGGATATTGTATCCTCTGTAATATTAAATTTAGCATCCATCTTCTTATCCATTACTTCTTCTAAGAAATCACACCTTTTATCTGATAATTTAACTATGCTTATCTTTATGGACATAAAAGTAATTAAAACTGTTATAAGTGAAATGAAAACATTTATGGCAAACACAAGCATTAAGTATTCATTTTCTTTATCCAACATAAAACAATATCCTATAAGTAACATGAAGGCAGAAATGGATATATAAATGTAAAGTAGCTTTTGGGAAAATAGTTTCATTTTATGCATCCTCTCCAATCCACATATAACCTATACCATATATTGTCTTTATATACTTCACTCCATCATCCTTACTTTCAATTTTGCTTCTCAATCTATTTATATTTACTGTTAGGGCATGTTCATCAATAAAGTTCTGATCTTTATCCCACAGCTCCTCTAAAAGATTATTTCTTGTAAGAACTTTTCCTTTTGAATTAACAAAAACCTTTAAAAGCTTAAACTCTGTTGGAGTAATATCAACTCTCTCTCCATTTTTATTAAGTATAAATTTATCAAAATCAATCTCTAAATTATTAATCTTATAAATATAAGTTTTTTTATTGCCTTCATACCTTCTTAGTACAGCTTGTACCCTTTCTTTCATAATACTTAAGCTAAATGGCTTAGTTATATAATCATCTGCTCCAAGTTTAAAACCATTAACTATATCAAACTCCATATCACAAGCACTTAAAAATATAATTGCAGTATTTTTGTTCTTTAATCTGATCTCACTACATAAATCAAAGCCACTTCCATCTGGAAGATTAACATCTAAAATTATTAAGTCATAGTCCTTTTCTATTTCTAATCTTCCTTCAAAAAGTGAATATACTCCCTTTACATCAAAACCTTCTTCTTTTAAATTAAAAGTGATTCCTTTATTTAATGCTCTGTCGTCTTCTATTATTAGTATCTTTTTCATTTTATCCCCCACATAATTACCCGCAATGCTTTTTATACATTAAGAGAAACACCATCAACAGTGGTGTTTCCTCATTATCTTTCTTATCCTATTTATCTTGATTATTATCTTCTCTTATCTTTAAAATATCTTACCTTATCTTCTTCATTTATTTCTCTAAGAACTCTACAAGGATTACCCACAGCAACAACTCCCGATGGAATGTCTTTTGTAACTACACTTCCTGAACCAATTACAGTATTCTTTCCAATTGTTACCCCAGGATTAATTATTACTCCTGCTCCTATCCATACATTATCCTCTATATTTATAGGAAAAGCATACATATCTCCTTCATTTCTCCAATTAGGATCAACAGGGTGACCAACTGTAATTAAGGTAACTCTTGGCCCAAATAAAACATGATTTCCAATATTTATTGGAGCTGTGTCTAAAAAAATACAATCAAAATTTACAAAGCACGTATGACCAAAGGAAATATTTTTACCATATTCACAATTAAAAGGTGGTAATATATGTACATCCCCACTCTCTTTAAATAACTCCTTTAACATAGGTTCGTTTCTTCCAACATTTAAAGCATTTCGTGCATTAAACTCATAAAGTATATTACGTGCATTGCACATATCTTTGTGCATTTCTGGATCTCCAGGTCTAAATAGTTCCCCATCTCTTATACGATCTTTTACACTTTTATCCATATTAATCACCTCTAAATATTAATAACCCTAATTACATTAAAACACTTTTTTGTATACCTTTCCACTATTATCTATACAAATAAAGAAAAAACATTATTAAATTCGTAATACCTCCTATATATTACAATACTTTTCTATATTAATTACATCAATACTACAAATATTATATATAAAAAAATAGCTAATGCACATACTATTAGGTTGCATTAGCTACTCTTTTATTAATTAAAAATCACTTTGCTTCTTTCTAAGGTATTAGTAAGAAATGAAAGTAAAACCCCATAATTAGTAATATATACTTTTCTTTCTTTACATACGTTAATTCTATTTAAAATAGTTTTCCTATTAATCATACACCCGCCACAGTGTATTATTAACTTATAATTTCCTATATCCTCTGCAAAATCATATCCTATTTTAAATTCAAAATCTAATTTACCACCTACATACTTTTCTAATAGTGTTGGGATTTTTACTCTTCCTATGTCTTCATGGGAGACATTATGGCTACAACTTTCTGAAATAAGTACTTTATCACCTGGCTTAAGATTTCTTACCCCCCATACTCCATTGATAAATTCATTTATATCTCCTTTTTGTCTTGCAAAAAGCATAGAAAAGCTTGTAAGCATTATATCTTTAGGAACAATTTCATCTACAAACTTAAAAGCTTGAGAATCTGTTATTACTAAATTAACATCTTTTACCTCTTCTAATGCCTCTTTTAATTCTGTATCTCTTACAACATAACTCTTTATGCCATGATCTAAGCAATCTCTTATGCATTGAACTTGTGGAAGTATTAGCCTTCCCTTAGGTGCTTCTGAATCTATAGGAACAACTAAAATCACCTTTGAACCATATGGCAGTAGGTCTCCTATCAACGGTAATTCTTCCTCTTCTTTTTCTATTAGTTCAATAAGCTTTTCTTTAACTTCTTCTATATCACTATCCTCTTTAGTAGATATAAATATTCCATTTCCATAAGCTTTCTTCAGCTCTTTTATCTCACCATTTTCTAAGGTATCTACTTTATTTATTACAAGTAAGTAAGGGATATTATATTTCTTAAACTCTTTTTTCATTTTATTAAATGAGGATAAATCTTTATCTTTCCCATCAATAATGTAAAGAGCAATATCTGTCCTTTTTAGTAAATTTAAGGTTTTATTTACTCTTACCCCTCCAAGGACGGTATTATCTTCAAGACCAGCTGTATCAATATATAAAACTGGTCCTACTGGAATAAACTCTACCCCTTTACTAACTGGATCTGTTGTGGTTCCTTCTATTTCAGACACTATTGAAATATTAGAGTTACAAAGCTTATTAAAAAGAGATGATTTTCCAGAATTAGTTTTTCCATATAGAACTACGTGCTTTCTATTTCCTCTAGGCGTATTATTCATAATTCCTCCTAAATATACAGATCTCTTTCACCATTTTTTAATCTATCTATATTTCTTATTACAAAATCTCTAGTCTCTTTTTTATTTATTTTTTCTACTTCTCTTCTAACTAAAGCTTCTGCTTTTTTCTTAAACTCATCATCACCATAATCTAATGCATATTCCATTAAAGTAGATAATGCATTAGGTTCACAGCAATATTGAATTTCTCCAGACTTTGCAAGTTCCATAAACCTATCACCAGTTCTTCCTCTTCTATAGCAAGCTGTACAATAACTTGGAATATAACCATCATCTATTAATTCCTTTAATATTTCTAAAGGACTTCTTTCATCTGAAAGCTTAAATTGTGTAATTTCCTTTTCTTCTTCTCTTTCCTTGTAGCCACCAACTCCTGTACTTGAACCTGCACTCATTTGTGATATACCATGCTTTAATAAATCTCTTCTCATTTCAGCATCTTCTCTTGTAGATATAATCATTCCTGTAAAAGGTACTGCAATTCTAATTATTGCAACTATCTTCTTAAAGGTTTCATCATCCACTAAATGAGGAAAATTTTCTAATGATACACCTTCTGCTGGCCTAAGTCTAGGAACTGAAATTGTATGGAATCCTACACCATACTTTTCTTCTAAGTGTTCATTATGAATCATAAGTCCAAGAACCTCAAATTTAGGGTCAGATAATCCAAATAAAACTCCTGCCCCTACATCATCTATTCCACCTTCCATTGCTCTATCAAAAGCTGTCAAATGATATTCATAATTACTTTTTAAGCAATTTGGATGTACTTTTTCATAAGTAGGTTCATGATAAGTTTCTTGGAACAGAATATACGTTCCAATACCTGCTTCCTTAAGCATTTTATACTCCTCAACTGTAGTAGCTGCTATATTAACATTCACTCTTCTGATTTCCCCATTATCCCTTTGTGTACTATAAATAGTTTTTAAAGTTTCTAAAACATATTCAATAGGTGCATTTACTGGGTCTTCTCCAAGCTCTAGCGCTAATCTCTTATGCCCCATCTTTTCAAGAATTCTCACTTCTTGTGCAACCTCTTCTTGAGTTAACTTTCTCCTTTTAAAGCTATTACATCTATGGTATCCGCAATAAACACAATTATTTACACAATAATCGCTTACATAAAGTGGAGCAAACATAACTATTCTTTTACCGTATATATCTTTTTTAATTTTTCCAGCTATTTCATACATTTCTTTAATTTGTTCTTTATCTTCTATTTGAAGTAATATTGCTATATCTCTATGCTTTAAACCATCTTTTCTTTTAGCCTTTTCTAGTACCTCTTGTATTTGTTCTTTAGTAGCTTTTTTTGATTCCTCTAGAAGTCTTTCAATGTAGTCCTTATTTATAAACATAATTTTTCCTCCTTAACCCATTGAATATTATCTCCTCGACCAACCTCAACCTGAAATCCTGCTCTATTAATTCTACCTTCAATGCACCTTCTACATTCTGCTGCTTCATCTCCAGTACAAATCTTACCATCATAAAGAGAATACTTGTCCCTAACATCTGTTGGGGAAAGATTAGGCATTACTACATTTGCTCCTGCCTTAATTCCAAGTTCTCTTCCTATTGGATTTATACTTCCTAACGCAGTTGTTGCTGGTAATAAAACATTTGGTAAAAGTAATCTAACTATGGCCAAAATAGTTATTGTATCTTCTAAAGTACCACCCTTTTCATCCTTTAAACTTGTGTCTTTATGAGGTATAAAAGGACCTATCCCACACATTTCTGGTGTTAACTCTTTTACATAAAGTAAGTCATTTACTAAATCTTCTGTAGTTTGGTTAGGTAGTCCTACCATAAATCCTGCTCCTATTTGGTATCCTATCTTCCTAAGATTTAATAAACACCCTCTTCTATTTTCAAAACTAGCTCCTGGATGTAATTTTTTATATAGTTCTTTAGTTGCAGTTTCATGTCTTAAAAGATATCTATCTGCACCTGCTTTAAACATTCTTTCATAAGATTCATAACTTCTTTCACCTAAAGAAAGAGTTATTGCATTCTTGGGGAATCTTTCTTTAATCTTAGTTATTATTTCAACCATTATATCATCTGTAAAATAATCATCTTCTCCACCTTGAAGAACATAGGTTTTATAACCAAGCTTGTCTCCTATTTCTGCACATAATAATATTTCCTCTACAGAAAGCCTATATCTATCAGCTTCTTTATTTCCTCTTCTAATGCCGCAATACTCACAATTTCTTTTGCAGTAATTAGTAAACTCAATAAGGCCTCTCATATAAACCTTATCTCCGTATGTTTTCATTCTAGTATCATGAGCCTTATCTATTAGATAAGATCTAGACTCTTCATCTAGATTATCTAATAGATAAATAAGCTCTTCCCTAGAGGCATTGTTTTCATTGTATAACTTGTCAATAATGTCTCTAATATTCACCTTAAATCTCCTTTTTAGCAATTGCTGTTTTTACAGTAACTCCTGAAATATTACCAAGCTTTCCTGTTAAAGTATTTATATCATCAACCTCTCCAACAACTGTCAAAGATATTACTGATATTTCACCTTCAAATGGAATTCCCATTCTACCTTTCATACTTCCTCTAAATGATGCTACAACATCATTAAATTCACTTTGACATTCTCTTGGGTCCTCTAAAATACATCCGATTACAGCTATTCTTGCCATTTTTATACCTCCTATAATGCAAAAAGAGGTCTCTTTAATAGAGACCTCTAAGATTTACGCAAAATAAACCTAGCAAAGCTAAGTAAGTCTTATAATAATTTTGGCCTCTTTCAGATTAGATTGCTCTTTTCTGTTAGATATTATTCAAAACTTCAACTCACCTAAAAGATTTCTCTCTTAACTAAGTTGTTAATATTATAACATACTTAATTTTACTTATAAATATGAATTAGATTTTTATCTATAGGAAAATATAATCTTGTAAGGAGTGATTAATTTGGATAAAAATAATTCTAGTATAAATTCAGTTAAAAATGAACTTAGCTCTATTAAAGCTTCTTTAACAGAAGCCCATTCAAAAACTAATGACCAAGGTAAAGAAAAAATAGAAGCCTTAATGAAATGTGTTGTAAAAGCATCTGAGGAACTTTCAGATTTATAAAAGTTGAGTGGATATTTTATTTTGCTTGTTCCGTCACAAAACTTCAAGTAATCACAAAATAAATATCCACTCCATTCATGTTAAATATAAGGAAAAAAGAGAGAAATTGCAATTGCAATTTCTCTCCTAATCCTTGTTATCTATATTGTCTTAATTACCCATCTTTTCTTAATGACTTCAAAGCATTTGTAAGTTTTACTGGATTACCATATCTTAATGTTCCCATTCTGTAAATCTTAGCACCTAAAACTCCAACAAATCCTGTTGAAACAGATAATATTACTAACGAAATTACTACTTCTATAGTTTTAACACTTCCCATTGCAACTCTTACAAACATAGCCATACAAGAACTAAATGGTACATATGATAATATGTTCATAAGCATTGACTCTGGATTGTTTAATCCAAACATTACGGCCATAAAAACAACTACAAATATCATTGTAACAGGAGATGCACTTTTACCAATATCCTCTGTCTTAGAAACTAAAGCACCTAAAGCACCAAATATAAATGCATAGAATAGGTATCCAAGTAATCCAAATATAGCAAATGTAGCTAGGGTTTCACCTGAAATATTGAATATAAAGTCAAGCTTTCCTCCCCATGCTGCACTATTAACTTTGTAAGTAACTAAAGCAGAAGCTAATATTACACCTACTTGTGCTAAACTTGCAATTGTAGCAGCTATTACCTTACCAAAAATTAATGCATTACTACTTGTACTAGTCACTAGTATCTCCATAGCTCTATTACTCTTTTCAGTTGTAACAGATACTGCTATTAATTGACCGTAGTAAATAATCATAAAATATAAAACAAATATTAATCCATAAGTATAAGCAAAGTTACTTACTGTATCTTTACCTAACAATTCAACCTCTGAATTTATTTGGGTATTATATAAAGCATCTATTTCATTAACATCTATACCTTTATTGTTCAAATAACTTTCTCTATTTAATCTAGATAAATATGAATCAAACATTTGTTGATTTCCATCACTAAAGCTGCTATTTTGAACTATATATTTATAGCTTGTTGGTGAATTTAATATAAATCCTGCCTCAACTTCCTCATTATTTACAGCATTCTTTACCTCTTGCTCATTTGTAGCAACCTTCCAACTTGAACTAATAAATACATTCTCTAGACCTTTAACATCTTTAATTATATTTTCTTTATCGAAGATTATAAAGTTTTTCTTTTCTTCATCACTAACAGATTCACTTGATTCAGTCTTTTTGTCATCACCACCAAATAAACCTGACATATCAAAAAATGATGGTAAGCTTAATCCAACTATTAAAACTGCTGCAATTATTCCTGTTGTTATAAGATATCCTTTATTCTTAAAATAATTAGTTAATTCAAATCTTAGTACAGATAAAAATCCCTTCATTATTCGTCACCTGCCTTAAGTACAAATATATCATTTAAGGATGGTTCATATTCCCCAAACTTTTCTACATCAATATCACTCTTGATAATCTCAGACAATAAATCATTTTTACTTCTAGATTCTTTAAGCTCTAAAATTACGAATTCTTTCATAACTTCATCTACTCTTATTATATCTCCAAAATATTCTTCACACTTTTCTTTTAGTTCTATAGGAGAATAGTTATTCGCACTTAACATAAGCTTATTTTTACCAAAGTCCTTTTTAATATCTTTAAGATTTCCACTTAATACAACGTCACCTTTATTTATTATAGCTATGTCTTCGCAGAACTCTTCAACATAATTCATTTGGTGACTTGAGAAGATTACAAGCTTGCCATCTTGAATAAGATCTGTTACTACATCCTTAAGAATTTGTGCATTAACTGGATCTAAACCACTAAAAGGTTCGTCTAAGATTACAATTTCAGGATTACAAACTAAAGTTTGTGCTAATTGAACCTTTTGTTGATTACCCTTTGAAAGAGTTTCTAATAATCTATTTTCATATTCTTCAATTCCTAATCTCTTAAGCCAAAACTTCCCGTTTGTTTTCGCTTCCTTTAACGATATCCCTCTTAAGTTTCCTAAATACATTAACTGATCAATTACTTTTTTCTTAGGATATAACCCTCTTTCTTCTGGTAAGTAACCTATTTGAAAATCTTTAGGATTAAACTTCTTACCATCAATTATTATTTCCCCTTCATTAGCTTTAAAAACATCCATTAGAATTCTAATTGTTGTTGTCTTGCCTGCTCCATTTCTACCAAGTAACCCTAAAGCTTTTCCACTTGATATAGAAAATGAAATTCCATGAAGCACTTCTGTTTCACCAAAAGTCTTCTTTATGTTTTTCACTTCTAGCTTCATTCTTTTCCCCTCCAAATTAGTAAATATTACTATAGTAACTTTAAAACCATTATACATTTTATTAATAACCTTGTAAAGAGTTATTAATTACTTTTTATTAAAAAAGATTTTATTGCTACTTCATTAATTATATTCTACTTTTATTATGAGGGTATGGAAATAACTGAAAGTCACTTTTAACAATTACTTAAGTCACTTTTAAGATAAATGAAAGGATTTCTAAATTATAACCCTTTAATAACATCTAAAAAGTCAGTAATATGGTTAATATTCTTTTCATTTTTAATAACATCACTAACTACATAACTAAAACTATCAAGAACCTTTTGTCTATCCCTATATAATATAGTGGTACTTATTTCCAGATCATTCATAGCAGCTTCAAAATTAACAATACATTCTTTTAGATCTTCACCAAAAACACTTTTGTATGATGTAGAATCATAAACTTCTAGTGCAGCAAATAAGTTTTTTACTACAGAATTATTGATAATAAGTAGCTCTTCATCATTAATATTCTGTTCATTATATACTAAGCTCTTAGATGCATTATCTAAGTACTCACAAAATTCCCCATCAGCTATCTTTGTAGCATTTTCAATAGACTTCAAATTATAGAAAGACAGTACTAAGACTAAAAAAATAGAAATAATACTTATCCATTTATACCTTTTATTCATTTTTACACTCCTCTCTGCATCCTTATTATACAAAATAACCTATATATTTACTATAAGATTTATAAATGGTAGAATTATATTTATTTAAATAGGAGGTTATTACTATGCATCATAAGGTTTTAGTTGGGGAAAAAGTTTATCTTTCTCCAAGAAATAGCGAAGACTATAAACAATATACAGAATGGATTAATAACTTAGAAATATCTACTCTTAGTGGTTCTGCTCATATTATAAAAACAGAAATTAAAGAAAAAGAATATTTGGAGTCTAAAACTAATGATTATAACTTTGGAATTATTGAAACAAAGACAGATAAACTATTAGGATCAATAAGCTTAGCTCATATTGATCATATAAATAGAACAGCTGAATTTGGTATTTTCATTGGAGATATGAATTATCACGGTAATGGTTATGGAAGTGAAGCTATAACTTTACTTTTAGACTATGGTTTTAATATACTAAACTTAAATAATATTAGACTAACCGCCTTCTCCTATAACAAAAGAGCTATTAGATGCTATGAGAAAGTTGGTTTTAAAATGGTAGGTAAAATTAGAGAAGGAAAAATTATTGCTGGAAAGAAGTATGATTTAATTCTTATGGACATGCTTGCCTCTGAATTTAAGTCTTCTAAAATAAATAATTATTTAATAAAATAGCAATATATTTTATTAAATTAAAAGAAACTGCAAGCGCAGTTTCTTTATCTATGGCTAAATTATATTCTTTCACTAACAAGCTCAGGGACCTCTATAGTTTCTTCTTCTTCTTCCTTTACTCTTGTTAATATAAATCCTCCTATAATAAATAATACTATTAAGCTTATAATACCTTTATTGGACTGACCAGTTATTTGTGTAACTATTCCAACTAAGAATGGTCCCATAATAGCTGCAAACTTTCCAAATATATTATAGAATCCAAAGAATTCATTTGACTTCTCTTTCGGTACAAGCTTTGCAAAATAACTTCTTGATATTGCTTGAATTCCTCCCTGCGCTGATCCTACAGCCATTGCAAGTATCCAAAAATCTATAGTAGTCTTTAAGAAATATCCATATATAGAGATGATAATATAAGTTATAATTCCAACATACAGCATTTTCTTTCCACCAAACTTTTCTGCTAGTCTCCCATAAAGAATTGTAAACGGAAAAGCAACAAACTGTGTTAGCAAAAGAATAACTAATAATGAAGTCATTGATATTCCAATGTCTGTCCCATACGATGTTGCCATTCCTATAATGGTATCAACACCATCTATATAAAAGAAGTAAGCAATTAAAAACGTAAATATTTTTCTATGGTATCTAATGTCTTTAAAGGTTTTTCCAAGTCTCACAAAAGAATTCTTAACTGGATTAGGTTCTTTTTCTATGTAGTATTTTTGATTTACATTCCTTAATAATGGAATAGTAAAACTTCCCCACCATAAAGCTGTAATTAAAAAAGCAATCTTACATGCTAAAGATATATGGATACCAAGTATACCACTTTGTGTAAGCATAACTATAGCTATGGATATTATAAAAGGAATCGTACTTCCTATATATCCAAGGGCAAATCCAGCAGAAGATACCTTGTCCATACGTTCAGTTGATGTTACATCAACAAGGAATGAATCATAAAAAATATTAGCACCTGAAAATCCCAAAACAGTAAAGCCATAATTTAATAGCAATAACATTGGCATATCAGCTGGTACTAATGCTAACATAATTGTTGCAATAATTCCTAATCCACAGAAGAACTTAAAAAACTTTTTCTTATTCCCCTTATAATCTGCTATTGTACCTAGAACTGGTGCCATAAGAGATACAAATAAAGTAGAAATTGAAATTGTGTACCCCCAAAAAGCAGTAGAATTTGAAGAACTCATCCCGCCATTTTCTGAAACCATCTTAAAGTAAATTGGCAATATAGTTGAAGTAATAGTCATTGAATATGCAGAGTTGCCCCAGTCATACAGTGCCCAGCTTAACTCTTCTTTTTTTAATCCCTTCATAAAACACCCCTTCTAAATATTAAGGATTTCTTCAACTGCCTCTCCATCGATGTCATTAAATTTTAGACCTAAAACCTTTGCTAATGTAGGTCCATGATTTATAAGGTTTCCCTTATCTATAACTACTCCATTTTTAAATCCTCTTCCTGAACCAATAAAAAATGTAGTATAATTTTCTTTCTTTGGTGAGTATCCATGAGTTGCCTTATGTCTATGGGCTTTTACTCCAACCTCTTCATCCTTTATTTCATCAATGATTTCACCATCGATGTCATCAACAAAATAATAGTCTAAATTGGCCTCTATCATAAGACTTGCCTCCATATCTCCACCTGATTTTCCTATTTCTTCACCTTCTAAAATAAAATCTACAGGTAAACTCTTAAGCAATGCTTTAATCTTTTCTATTGTTTTATTATCATTTTTATCTTTTAAGTAAATATAACATGATCCATCTAAACTTTTACAAATACCCTTATAATCCAAAACCTTGCCTTTTTCATTTATTTTAATTAAACCTTCTTTTCTAAATAATGCATTAAGTTTAATAACCTTTGATGCATCTAGATGACTATGGTCCCCTAGGGCTACTATAGTACATTCATCATAAATTCCTCTTTCCTTTAGAGCACCTATAATTTCTCCTAACCTACTGTCATGTCTTAATAGTGCATCATCGATAACCTTATTACTATATCCATAATGATGTCTATTTGTATCAACGTCAGTAAAATGTATTAACATTAAGTTTGGAGCATATTTCTTTATTGTATATTTTGCAGCTTCTATAACAAAGTTATCTAAGTAAGGTTGCTCTATTCCCTTTCTAAGATTACCAAACCTCTTATTTATATCCAATTGGAAACCTAATGATCCTGCACCAGCGGACATAAATAATTGATGTTGGTAAGGTTTCACTGCAAATATTTCCGGCATATTATATGTTATTTTTGCTTTACCTGTTACTGGCCATAAAAGAGAGCAGGTAGTTAATCCTTTATCTCTTGCCAAATCATATAGGGTATCCCCCTTTATTTTATTTCTATACCAATACCAGTTTGGTAAGAAATCTCCAACTTTAAATACCGTATTATCAATGATTCCATGATTACTAGGATATTTTCCAGTAACTATTGTTGTATGAGCTGGATAAGTAAGAGTTGGATAAATAGAATCAACCCTTTTAATCCATGAACCATTCTCTATTAGCTTTTTAAAGTTAGGTAAATTCTTTAGAACTTCTACATCTTCTGACGATACAGCATCAAAAGATATTACAACCATATATTTTGACTCCATTACTAGCCTCCTTAATGTAATTTTACCTTGTGTATATTAAATACTCTCTATCACTATATTAAACCTTTGTTAAAATACTTTTCCTACATCCTTTGCACTATGTGCATCTGACCCTTTAACCATCTTAATATTATTTTTAATTGCCTTATCTAAAAATACTCCTGAAGGATAGGTTTCCTTACAATATTGTTTTCTAAGACCTGCTGTATTAAAATCTATTTCATATCCATTTTCTTTTATCGTTTTTATAACCTTATCAATCAAAGCTTCGTTTTTATAATCCATAGGATACTTTTCATTAAAAATTCTTACTAAAGTTGGATGTCCTATTCTCTTAGGCTTATACCTTCCAAGGTCTGCATTTATAGACTTAATTAAAGTTTCAAAATACTTATCATAAACCTTTTCTACTCCACCTAAGATTTTTGCTATAATTCCAAACTCATCAACACTCATATCTAAGCAATGATATACATCATCTAACCTTAAAAAATGAACAGACAGAATTCCTTCGTCTAAATATTCTCCATAATTGTCTAACATCTTCTTAATCTTTTCTTCATATCCTTCTACATAGTCAACTTCAAGACCCACATTTATTTTAATTTTATCTTTATATTCTTCTTTTATTTTAGTAGCTTCTTTTAAATATAATAATATTTCTTCTTCATTTGGAGAACATTCTTTAAGTAACTTTTCATCCATAAAGATTCCTGGAAGTGGCATATGCTCAGTAAATGTAATTTCATCAAGGCCAACATCTAGAGCTCTTTCAATATACATTTGAAAAGAGTCTTTAGTTCCATGAGGACAATAGTGTGAATGCATATGTCCATCTTTTAAGCATTTCATTAAATCATCTCCTTTATTTCATTGTATCATAGTATTATTTACAGGAAAATAAACTAATTTATTTTCAATATTGGAATTATATATAAATTTGTATATAATAGAATATTTTCGTTTTTAACAAGAGGGGGATTGACATATGGACATGAAAGTTCGAAAAAAACTCATTTTGAATGGTAATATTTATAAGGTTTTAATAACCTTGGCCGTACCAATAATGCTAAACAACTTGATACAAACCTTTTATAACCTTGCAGATGGATTTTGGGTTAGTATGATTGGTTCGGTTCAGTTTGCAGCCACATCTTTTATATGGCCAGTTGAATTCTTATTTATTTCTATTGGATCTGGTATTTCAATTGCTGGTACCTCTCTACTTTCACAACTAATTGGGGCAGGAAATTCTAAAGATTGTAGTAAGTACTCAACTCAACTTTTTGTAATTTCAATTATAGTGTCTATAGCTTTTGCCCTCGTGGGAGTATTAATAACTCCAATTGTTATTACACTTATGGGAGCTACAGGGGATTTAGCATATTATAGTAACATTTATTTAAAAATAATATTTTTAAATATGCCTTTTACATTTTACTTCTTTATTTTCAATTCTATTATGGTTGCACAAGGTAACACAGCCTTACCTACTGTTTTAAGTGGAATTAGTGCAGTGTTAAATATACTCTTAGATCCTATTTTTATATTTCCATTGAACTTAGGTATTGCTGGTGCAGCTTATGCAACACTTTTATCAAAAATAATATTATCTCTCTTTGCTTATTTAATTCTAAATAAAAGTAAATCACCTTTAAAACCTGACTTCAAGAATTTTAAATTTGATAGAGATATATTAAACAAAGTAATAAAGGTTGCCCTGCCTTCTTCTATAGGCCAGTCTGGCTCAGCACTTGGATTTATAGTTTTAAATGGATTTATAGCTTCTTATGGTACTTCAACAATGGCTGCCTTTGGAATGGTTAATAAAATTACATCTGTAATATCACAACCTGCTATGGGCATTGGTTCCGCATTAGTTGCAATTACAGGACAAAACTTAGGAAATAATAATCCTAAAAGAGTTACTGAAGCATTTAATAAAGGGTCAATTATTACAATTTTACTTACTACCGTTGGTTCATTAATTATATTTTTTAATAATGAATTGGTTATTAACTTCTTTATGCAATCTAAGGATGACTTAACTGTAATAGATCAGGGAATTACATACTTAAACTATATCCTGTATTCAATGCCACTAATGGGTATGTTTAGCGTATTCCAAGGTATTTTTCAAGGCTCTGGTCATACTAAATATTCCATGAATATGGAGATAGGTAGACTTTGGTTTGTAAGACTTCCAATGATTTTATTATTTAAAAACTTTACGCAAGTAGGCTCAGTTGGGATATGGTTTTCCATGAGTTTTAGTAATCTTGTAATATGTATTTATGGATATATTATTTATAAGTCAAATAAATGGCAAAAACAAGATATTCTATCAGATAACTTATTAGTTAAAGATGAAAAATGTATTAATAAATAATGGTGTTTATAACTCCTACATATAAATTCAAGGAAACACCAGCCATAGCAGTGTTTCCTTCCTATAATTTTTATTTAAATTAATCCAAATTTTCTGTTTTATTAGTATTATCTTCTTTGTTATTCTCAGTTGTACTTTCTTCTTTATTACTCTCTAACATTCCTTTATTTTCATTTACATCCTCTATTAACGCCTCAGCTTGGCTTATCTTTCCTATTAAATCATGAATAAAGTTTGATCCTCTACTTAATAGAATAGCCGTTAACACCATGCCTATTAGTGGAACTTTAATAGGTATATTGAAACAATTTAATATATCAAATCCTGTTGAAAAAGTTATTATAATTGAAACTACTAATGCTCCAATTCTATCAATACATAGCTTTCCTTTTTGCCAAGTCATTTTTAAAGTTTCCCATACACTTTCAGCTAATATTGCTAAAACAAATAAAGTTAACAAATCCATAGTAATCGCCCCTTTACGATATTTTATTATCTAAAGGGAAAAAAGGTGCAATATTTAAGTAGCATTTACCAATCTTGATAAATATAATGTAGTGACCCCCCATATTATATGAAGGGAGAACAAGTATGAGCAAAGAAAGAAACATTAGAGAAACATTAGAAATGGATAATAGAAACTACTTGGGTAGAAATGAGGATTGTAGATGTAATGAGAATCAAAATAATAATTCTTCAAGATATCTTACAGTAGCTAATGAAGAGGTTTTACCTCAAACTTTTGAAAGAAATGAATGTAACAGAAATACCTGCTGTTGCAAAAGAGCTTTAAGAAGATCATTAGATATTCTATTAAATCCTTTAATAAGGAGTTTAATAGACTTATCAAGCTTTACATTAGTAGGTAATAACTTTAATACTGAGGATGGTGCAACAACCCTTAAAACTGTATCTAATTGCAGTGATGGACTAGTCACTTATTCTGATAGCAACCCATTATTTAACTCAACTACAATTTGTGATTTAGTTTTAGTTGCATTTTCTCTTCAACCTGACGATGGAAACAATTGCTTTCAAGGATTTAATAGAGATAGATTTATTCGTGCTATAACAAGATGTATTCCTCCTATAAATCCTAGATCATTATGCTGTGTTGAGGACGGTTCTTGCTGTTGTAATTCAAGTAAAGCATTATTCTTAGCTGACTCAATAGGACCTGTTAACCTAAAAATATCTTCATCAGCATTTGAAGAACCACTTATTGGATTTACTGTCATTACTGTAACTAATAATATTGCCTGGTTAATTAATGATGATAATAGAGTTATAATTGTGTGCCTAGATAAAATCGAACAATTTGGCTAAAATCAATATAACAAACCCTCCTGTATTAATGCAGGAGGGATTTTCTTTTACTTTCCAGAATCACTTAACTCTATTAAACCTTCAGGAAATGGATTAAAAAAACTCTGCTTTAATAGATTTTCTTTTTCAAATCTTATAGCATATCCTTTAATTAAATTTAGAGGAACACTTAACGGAACTTTATTGCTTCTATACTTTTCTATAGTATCTATTATAAATTCTTTCTCATTGTGACTTATGTAATTACTAAAGTAACCCATACTTTTAATTAATACATTAATATTACTTGTATATCTAGGAACCTTAGAAAAAATATTATTTAAAATTATAGAGTATTCGTTAAATACATCTCTTTTTTCTCTTCCATCTATATTACCTAATATCTGTCCAAGAGCTTTAAGCTGTCTTTGGTTATAACTCATAAATAGCAATTTATTTTCTTTATGAAACTTTAAAAGTTCACTTATTTCATTGCTTTCTTTACATTTTTTGAACCTATTTAATGTAAATAACTTAGTTAAAAAATGCTCTCTTATTTTTAAGTTTTTAAGTCTTCCATCATCTTCAATAGTAATATTGGGATAAGCCTCTCTAATAATTGAACTAAATCTCCCCTCTCCTCTTTTAGAAATTCCTCCTTTTTCAATTGAGGGATATATCTTAACATCTCTAATTCCACAAGAAGGGGATTTACTTTTTAATATAAATCCATCTACTTCGTCTAAACTTGATAAAAAATCCTTAGCAAATTCATTCATATTTTCTGTTAAATCTCTTTTAGTCTTAGATTGTAATAATCTATTTTCTCCATTTATCTCTACAACTCTAATAGCTTCTCTTGGTGTACCTAGCCCCATACCTATCTCTGGACATACTGTGATGAAATCCACATAATCCTTTAATCTAGTTACAAATTCATTATTTTCAGTTCCACCATTATACCTACAATTGGAAAATCCAAGGCATTTACTTATAACTACTTTAGGTTTACTCAAATATATCATCTTCTTTCTAAATATAAAGATAATTAAATACAATTCCTCCACAAATTAAACCTAATATTATCCCCCCAATAACATCTGATGGATAATGCACTTTCAAATATAGTCTTGAAAATGCAATAGCAAGAGCTATTAATACTATAATTGTGCTAATACTACTATTACTTTTCAAAAAAACCACAGCTACTGCGAAAGAAGATGCTGTATGACCTGATGGAAAAGAAAATGAGGATGGTTCTTTTATTAATAATTCTTTATTTTTCTTGCCTATGAATGGTCTTTTTCTTTTGACAATATGCTTTACTATTCCTTCCCCCATAATTGTTGTAAAAGCTAATGTTACCAATACTATAATGCCAACTCTTCTATAATCTACTTTCCTAATCATTAATATAGCAAGAATAATCCATAACATCCCTAAGTTCCCTAGAGATGTTACAAATGGCATAACCTTATCTAAAAATCTATTTCTGCAATATTTGTTTATTAAATATAAAATATCTTCATCCCATTTTTTAATCATATCTGACATCATCTTTTGTACACTCCTTAAGCTACCTAAAATAAGTATTTGTAAATAGTACTTAATTTATTTATCATTTTATATTTTACTATGGCATAAAAAAATAGTATATCAAAAATCATATTGATATACTATCTTAAACACTACTCTAAATTTAATTTATTTTTCATAATATAGCTAGATATAACAAAATATATTGCAGAAGTAATAATTAAATTAGCTGCTACTTTTAATAGAATCCATTGAAACTCCATAAATTCGAAACCATAATTGTAACTTATCAATGATGTATTAAATACTGATGTAGCAAAGCTTGTTATCATACTTATTCCTATAAATGCTCCAAATGAACAAAGTATTTTTCTCTTGTTTGCTAAATGTCCAATTGACATAGATGAATAAAGTAATAAAGTTGAAGAGGCACAAGATAAAATACCTAATACTATAATTTCAAATATTACTAAAGGAATTCTAAATCCAAACTCACTTATTCCAACTCTCCATACTTCTCCCATAAACTCAAAAGCATTACCAATCATACCTGGGTAATAGGCTAAAATTACTATCGATATAACTGCAACAATAACGCTTAAAATATTCCATACTATACCAACAATTAATTTGCTACATATATTTTTAGATACAGGAACTGGAAGAGTATTCATTAAATAACCTTCATCTCCTAAAAGATTTTTATAATATCTTTGTAGCACTATAAAAAATGTCACTATAAATACTGCTGCCATTATGCATCCATATACAAACATAGTTATAAGAGATGCTATATTTCCGATAGTTCCTGATGCTCTACCAAAGCCTATTTCTGTTTCAAGGAAAATCTTATTTATTAGAGCAAATACTAATAATGCTCCATATAAAGGAAGTACTAATCTTCCAGTTGCTTTAAATTCATACTTTAATAACTTTCCTAACATCTAAACACCTCCCTAAATAAGGCATCTACACTCTTACCTTCTTCTTCCCTTATCTCATCAACACTCTTAGATAAATATATCTTTCCATATGAAATAAAAATTACATCATCTAAAATCTGTTCAATATCAGATATTAAGTGAGTTGATATAACTACTGTTGCATTTTCATTATAATTTGAAATAATAGTATTTAATATATAATCTCTAGCAGCTGGGTCAACCCCTGCTATTGGTTCGTCTAAAAAGTAAAGTTCTGCTTCTCTGCTCATAACTAGTATTAGCTGAACCTTTTCCTTAGTCCCTTTTGACATTGTCTTTAACTTATCATTAGCATTAATATTCAACTTAGATAGCATATCATAAGCTTTCTCAACATTAAAATCTTCATAAAAATCTTTAAAAAAGTTAATTATATCAGATACCTTCATCCAATCAGCAAGATAAGTTCTCTCAGGTAAATAAGAAACTATCTTCTTTGTCTCTATCCCAGGTTTATTACCATTTATAAGAAGCTCTCCACTAGTTGGTGTTAACAATCCATTTGCTAACTTAATTAAAGTACTTTTTCCACTTCCATTAGGGCCAAGTAGTCCTACTATTCTACCCCTCTTCATAGATAAGTCAATTCCTTCTAAGGCAAGTTTATTACCATAGGATTTAACAAGATTTCTACACTCTAGAATATTTTCCCCCAATTATTTCATCTCCTCTGCAATTTCTTTTATTGTTTCTATAGCTTCCTCTTTAGTAAAACCTATTTGTTCCATTTTCTTTAAAAAAGCTTGTATTTCTTCTTTAGCAAGATTACACTTCATTTCTTCAATCATCTTTGAATCCTCCGTAATAAATCTTCCACTTGTTCTTACTGAAAACAATAACCCCAACCTTTCTAACTCTGTTAAGGCTTTTTGCATTGTATTGGGATTTACTGATGCTTCACTAGCTAATTCTCTTACAGATGGCATCTTTGCACCTGGTTTGTATTTTCCTGATACAATACTTATTTTGATATATTCCATAAGCTGACTATAAATTGGTCTGTCACTTTTTAATTCCCAAGCCATTTTTTCACTCCCTTTGTACTATTGTATTAATAGCTTAATACAATAGTACATCTTTTTTTATCTTTTGTCAAACATTAAAAATCAAATATTTTCCCAGAAATCAAAAAAGAGAAATTATTTCTAATTCCTCTTAAAAATATTCTATTAAGTTTTTAATTATTCTACTCTTTATTTAAATATAATTTCTAATTTCAACTACCTTACCATCTTTAACATATACCCTAGGTACTCTTCCTTTAATCATACATATTATTTCATAATTTATTGTTCCAACAGCATTTGCCATATCATCAGCATTATATTTAATATCATCAAATTCTCCTAAGAGTATAACCTCGTCATCAACCTTAACATTATTAATATGAGTTACATCAATCATAAGTTGATCCATACAAACTCTTCCTATTACAGGTGCAAGTTTACCATTTACTATAACCTTTCCCTTATTGCTTAAAGCTCTTAAATAGCCATCTGCATATCCTATGGGAATAGTAGCAACCCTGGTAGATTCACTAACTTCATAGGTTCTGCCATAGCTTACAAAAGCTCCTTTTTCTAAAGTCTTAATGTGAGCAATTTTAGCCTTAATTGTCATGGCAGGCTTAATTTTTAATCTACCTTTATTAACTTCATTTGAAGGATAATAACCATACATTACAATGCCAGCTCTTACTCCATCTAAGTACATATTAGGTAAATCCATTATAGTAGCACTGTTGGCCGCATGTTTAAATGGAATATTAACTCCTCTATTATTTAGCTCTTCATAAAAGTTTTCTAATACTTTATACTGTTTTTTTGTATATTCTTTATCTTCTTCATCTGCTGTTGAAAAATGAGTAAATAAACCTACTATATCTACTCCTTTTAATTTATCTATTTTAACTATATCCTCTATACTTTCTTCATTAGGAAGGAACCCTATTCTTCCCATTCCTGTATCAATGGCAATATGAACCTTAACTTTTCCCTTTATATCTTCTGCTATAGAGGAAAACCTTTCAGCATCTTCTAAGGTATAAACAGTTTGTTCTATATCATATTTAATTAAATCTTCACCAAATTCTGTTGGAGTATAACCTAAAATAATTATTGGTGCAGTTATATTTTCTCTTCTTAACTCCATTGCCTCTGTAAGTGTTGCCACTGCTAATCTAGAAACACCATTTTTCAATAAAACTGGAGCAATATCAATTGCACCATGTCCATAAGCATCTGCTTTAATAACTCCTATGACTTCTTTATCCTTAGCTAACTCTTTTATATTTCTTATATTAAACTCAATCTTATCTAAATCTATTTCTGCCCATACTGGTCTGTATATCTTTTCCATGTAAAGATCCCCTCTTTTTCCCTTGTGCTTATACTATTATTCTAATTATTTTAAAGTTAAAATCAAAGTACCACTAATATAGATTTTTTATTACTAAGTGGCTTAACTAGCTATAAGGTAATACTATTATCCTTTTATCAAATATTTATATTTAAACTCTTGTAAATCTTCTAATCCTTGATATATTTCTCTTCTAGGAAAATTTTTCTCTTCAAGTAACTTATCATCTTGATTTAATAAATAATTATAGAACCATTGTCCTAACTCATAAAACTCTTGAGTCTTATTTTTATAAAGCTCCTTATAGAATAAATCTTCTCCCTTATTAAATTCTCCTTCTTTAAGTAGTTTCTTTAAAACTATATAAAGTATGTCTTTATCTGATAGATTATCAAACTGTATTGGATCTACATCTTCTTTAACATCAAATAATGTTTTAGCTAATGCTTTACTAAAGCCTTCAAATTTATCTAAAAGGAAATCGTGCTTCATTTTACTCCTCCAAAATTTTTTTATAGTATACATTATACTATAATTTCTTCATATATTAATTTTATTTCCATAAAATAATTGATATTTCTCCATTATGTATATAGAATAATCTTGTGTATAACATAAGATTAAAGGAGATGAACATATGCTAAGTGAAAAGTTATTAAATGAACTTAATGAACAAGTAAATTTTGAATTCTATTCTTCTTATACTTATCTTGCAATGGCAGGATACTGTGAATCTATTGATCTAAGTGGATTTGCTAACTTCTTTAGAGTTCAAGCTCAAGAAGAATTAGCTCATGCAATGAAGCTTTATGATTATATTTTCCAAAAGAATGGTGTTGTAGAATTAAAACAAATTCCTATGCCAACAGCTAAATATGATGGTGTTATTGATGTATTCCAAAAGGGCTACGAGCATGAACAACTCGTAACTAAGAAAATATATAACCTAGCTGATATTGCTCATGATGAAAAAGAACATGCTACTATGAGCTTACTAAAATGGTTTATAGATGAGCAAGTTGAAGAAGAAAATAGCTTTAATGCTTTACTTAAGAAAGTAAGAAGATCTGAAGGAAATCCTGCTGCATTATACTTAATGGATGATGAACTAGCTAGCAGGGTTTATACTCCACCGACTAATGCATAAAATTTTATTTTTTTATGTTTAGAAATTTAATAATGAGTCAATAATTTAAATGAAACATTTTAATACATATTAAAATTACCTCATTACCCTATTTTTTAAGGCATAGATTTTATCTATGCCTCTTTTGTTTATATAAAAGGCAGCATTATAAACCACCTTTATATTATTGGTTATAATAATTTTTTATAGCATCTCTTAAGAATTCTGCTGCACCTTCCCCAACATTATCATCATAATACTTTTTAAATCTATCATCATAGACATACATTTCACCTAGCCCAATATGAGCTTCCTTGGAATAATTTCCATAATGATCAAGCCATGCTTTATGAAGCTTAACTGCTTCTCTTGCTTCTTCACTATTAGAATCTCCTAATATCATTGCTTTTTTTATGCTTTCATTAACTTTCTTGGAAAGACTCTCTAAGTCATTCCATTCACTTTCACTTAACTTTGATATTCTTCTATTGCTTTCATCTACAGCCTTATTACCATACTTTTCTCTAATTTCTTTACCATATTGTTTTTCATTTTTTTCTATAAGATTTCTTTTAAATCCTTCAAACTTTTCTTTATCAGACATTACTAAATCACCTTCCATTGACTTTATTGTTTTTTCTACATTTCTTAATAAGGCTTCTATTCTAAGCTGCTCCTCTTTAAGCTTATTTCTATGGGCTATAAGAGCATTCTTTTGATTAAAATCCTTGTTCGAAATTATTTCCTTAATCTTTTCTAGAGGCAACCCCATTTCTTTATAGAACATAATTTGCTGAAGAGTATCTACCTCTTCTTCACCATAAATTCTATAACCTGAAGAATTAACCCTGCAGGGTTTTAATAAATTAATTTCATCATAGTACCTTAAAGTTCTGCTGCTAATGCCGGCTAACTTCGCTAAACTTTTTACGGTATACTCCATAAAATCACCTCCTAAAAATAGAATAAGCTATGACGTAACGTTAAAGTCAATAGTCAATAAATTATTTTTTTAAATTTATTTAGTAAAGTTAATATATCTATAATTTTCTCCTGTTAGAAATCTAATAATATCCTCTTGAATAAGGTCATCGTATTTACCTTTTCTCATATTATCTATAATATCTTGAACTTTTTCCTTCTCGGTATTTAAAAGAATTTCTTTAACCCCAATAGGAAACTCAATATATTTTCTTACAGTATTACCTTTTTCATCAAGTATTAAAAATGTTGGAACTTTTCTCTCCCCTGAAAGTTCCTCTAATAATTCCTCATTTCCTTCCCTTCTTAAGAACTTAACTTCTATATTTTTGTTTAGTTCACTTAATTTAAGTAAAAAAGGTATTTCTGTTGCAGCATCTTTACAGCATGGTTCTCCAAAAACTAGTATATTAAGTTTATTTTTAATATTTCTTACCTTATGTAAATCTTTATTAATTAATTGGCTTTGTTCATTAAGTCTATCAATTATTCCTCTTTGCTCCTCATCTGCTAAGCTCAAATATTCATTGTATGTAGCTCCTAAATCGAAGTTTTTCATATTCTCATCTCCTGTTCAATAATAAAAATATTTTCTATACTACTTTCTCCTAATTTATATGATTATAGTCCTTCCTACACACATAAATTCTATATCTTATATACTATGTGTCTACTTTTTATACTCCAAATAAAAATAGAAGGAGTTAATTATCTCCTTCTTTTATCCTAGTTTTTATTTTCTTTTATAATATCCTCAAGCCTATCTAATCTTATTTTCATTTCTTCAAAATACGCCTTTTGCTTAAACTCAATTTCCTTTAGCTTATTTGGTATATAACTTAATACATAATATAAAACTGCAACATTTAGTGCAACCCCCAATATAATCACCATCAAAAAAATACCAGAATCCATATTATCCCCTCCAAAATCTTTATTTACCCAAATAAATTATACCATTTACACAAAACAATATACAATTAATATAATTAGTCTTTTATTTCTTTTCTTCTTTTTCAATATACTTAAATTGTAGCTCACCCTTTGAATTTCTATTAACCTCATAGCCACCCTTTACTATGTTATTGTAAAGTTCTTCCATATCTTTAGAAAATTCATCTCTTTTAACTAAAATTGAATATTCAACATCATTTATATACGTACTTATTGATATTGCACTAAGACCTTTATATCCATTACTCTCTGCATACTTAATAATTTCTGAGGCTAAATCCACAAACCTATCTCTATAATCTCCATCCTTTTCATCATGTATATTTAATTGTATCAAGAATTTATCATCTAGCTCCTTAGAATATTGGATATCTCTATCCTTGTATTTTCCTTGGATTATATTGAAATATGCAAATAAATAATCATTCTTATTTCCATCTTTATTAAAAGAAACTTTATCCTTAAACCATTCTTTAAAATCCTCTTCAATCTTTTTATTAAACCTATTATTAAGTTCAACATCCTCTATAAATCCATTTTCTTTGTATAAGTCTATAATATTTCCATTCTTACTTAAGGTTATATTGTAATCTAATCCTTCCTCTGTTGATATAACCCTTCCGTAATACTCACTAAACTTAAAATTATATCTTACATCTTTTATTATAAAATCCCTGTCACTATAATTCTCTTCTATATATTTATTTAGCTTATTTTTAGCAATTCCCTTACTTATGGGATTACTATTAAAAGCATTATATATAGAAAATAGTAAAGCTAATATTCCAACTAAAATAACAAAATAAATTATCTTTTTAAGATTAAATTTTACTTTCATTTTACCTCCTATTTATCTAAAAAAATTTTTTCTATTAATATTCCTATAACAACACCTATAAAGGTGAATCCCATAAAAAATAGTGCAAATATAGCATTGCCATAGGTATAACTTATATAATCCCAAAGAGTAACCCCTATATTCTCATCTTGAATGCTTAAATCAATCACCATCTCAATTGATAGGTTTAGAAATTGAATAATATATATTGAAATTGGTGCTATAAGTTTATTCTTAAACTTTAAATATATAACTGCTCCAAATAGAGGTAACAAGAAAAATCCATTAAATATTAAACTTCCAGAGGTTAATAAGGTTGCTAATACTCCTCCAACTATAGAATAAATTAATAGCTTACTAGTATTGCTCCTCTTAATATCCTGTACTATTTTCTGTTCTACCTTATCGTCAACCTCATAATTATCAACTACATTTTTATCTAAAAAACACTCATCTGATAAACTATTTAAATAATCATTACATTCACTGCATTTTTTTATGTGATGTTCTATTATTTCATTACTCTCTTCAGAAGATAATCCATCTATATATAAAGTCATTAAATCCCTAATAACTTTGCAGTCAACCATACTCATACTATATCTCCCCTTTATTCTCAATTAAAGCTTTAAGTTTTACTTTTCCTCTATGAAAAACAACCCTAACCCAAGATTCTTTTCTTTTCATTATTTCACTTATCTCCTTATAAGATAACTTGTTTACTGACCTCATTAAAATTACTTCTCTATATGGTTCTTCTATCCTGTCTATAAGCTTAAATAAATCTCTAAGATCTTCCTCCTGTATAATTCTTTCATCACTTTTATCCTGCTGTACTAATTTATTATTAAAATCATAATCATGTATATGATTTCTCTTATTTTTATCCCTAAGCCATGAAAGGTAAACATTTTTGCTAATAGAGTATATCCAAGTAGATACCATAGATTCTCCTCTAAACTTTTCTATATTTTTAATAGCAAGATAGAAGGTTTCCTGTAACAACTCCTCTGCTACAAGTGAATCCTTACATAAATAGAGAAGATAACTATAAATTTTTTTATTGTAAAGTTTATAAAGCTTATTAAAATCCTCCATCTTATCCCCCTCTCATATTATTAGTGTATATTAATCCAATTTTGTTTCAAATAAATAATAGAAAATTTCATTTTTTTTATTTATAATTAGTTTATATATAACAAAAGATAGGAGAAAACTATGGATAGAAAAATAATATTTTTTGATATTGATGGAACAATTTTAGATGAGGAAACAAATAAAATACCAGGGAGTGCACTAGAAGCAATAGGAAAACTTAAAGAAAATGGTCATTTAGCTATTATTAATACTGGGAGAACCAAAGTTATACTACCTGAATTAATTAAGAACTCAGGCTTTAATGGGTATATTTGTGGTTGCGGAACTTATATAGAATGCGATGGACAAGTTTTATTAGACAACGAACTTGGACATGCCCTTTCAAAAGAAATTGCATTAGACTTTAAAGAGTTTAAATTAGATGCAATAGGTGAAGGAAGGGACTTTATATACTTTCCAGAAAAATCTACTATAAAACATAAAGAAGTTTTAAAACTTACTGTTGATTTAGCTGAAGAAGGTTTTTCTTTCAAATCACTTTCTCAATTAGATGAACTTTATTTTGATAAATTTGTGATTTTCTTAAACCAAGACAGTAATTTTGAAGGCTTCTATAATAAACATAAAGATAAGCTTGACTTTATAAAAAGAAGTGATGATTTCTACGAAGTTGTACCTAAAGGTTTTTCTAAAGCAACAGGAATTGAGTTTTTAATTAATCATTTAAATATTCCTCATAAAAACACTTTTGCTATTGGCGATAGTACCAATGATTTATCAATGCTAGAATACGCACATACTAGTATTGCAATGGGGAATAGTAATGAAGCACTACTTCCATTAGTATCTTATGTTACAACTCATATTAATAATGATGGAATCTTTAATGCACTTAAGCATTACAAATTAATTTAAAATAAAAAAGTGACCTTGAACGCTTTAGCCAAGAGGTCACTTTTTTCAGCCATACCACATTTTTGTGTTCTGTGATGACACTATAATTTTTATTTTTTTGTATTACTTCCTACTTCCATCCCTATTAAATATTTTTCTTAAATACATTTCATCAAATATTAACATTAATATAGATCCTATTAATAATATAATAACTAAAAATTCATCAAATAAATTTTCTAAAAATAATTCCAATACCAAAGTGATAATTAGAAATATAATACCAAAAACTATCATACTAAATCCACCAATTTTCTGTGATACCTTCCATGTATCTTGGTTCTTCATTGATAACCTTGTACGATACCCATATACCCAATTAGAATTTTTTGAAGGAAAAAGATACATGATAACTCCACCTATAATTAATATAGCTGATACAATAAATCCCACCATAATATCATCTCCACTTTATATTATACTAATATTTTATTCAATAAAACATTTGTTAATCCTTATATAATTGAAAGAAGAGAAATATAATTTTTATTTCTCTTCTAAACTGCTAGTTATTTAATTTATATACCTAAAAGTTGATCTACAACTCCTATAAGTTCTTCTATCTCTGGCTTACTTAATTGAGCATCAGCTCCAACAGATTCTCCTTTGTGCCTTAAATCATCAGTAATTAATGATGAGAATATAATTACTGGTAATCTCTTTAACACTTCATCTTCTTTAACCTTTCTAGTTAAAGTTAATCCATCCATTTGTGGCATCTCAATATCTGTAATAAGAAGTTGAACTTCTTTAACAAAGGATTTTCCTAAGTCTTTCTTTAATCCTTCAAGATAGTCTAAAGCTTGTTCTCCATCATCAAATATCTTCATATTTGTAAATCCTGCTTTAGTTAAAGTTTCCTTTAACAGCTTCCTAATTAATGGGGAATCGTCAGCTAAAACTAACTTAAGGTCAGATCTATCCTTATATTCTACAGAAACAAGTCTATCTTCACTAATACCAGACTTAGGACTAATATCTGTTACTATCTTTTCGAAATCTAACATAACTATAATTTTTCCATTTAAAACAATATTTCCAACTGCTAATGACTCATCAAACATATTATTTGGCTTTCTTATCTCGCTCCACTTAATACGATGAACTCCTATAATATCATCAATATTAAATGATACCTTAACCTTATTAAATTCACATACTATTAATCTTTGTCCTAATTCGCTAGACTTTTCTCTATTTAAAATATATTTCAAATCAATTACTGGAAGTATTTCATCTCTACATAAAATTAATCCAGCTATTTCTTTTTTGCTTTCAGGCATTTTAGTTACACCACTTGCTGGCATATCAATAATTTCCTTAACCTTTATTACATTTATTGCATAATTAACGTCGTTAGCTCTAAATTCGATTACTTCTACTTCTCCAGTACCTGATTCTAATAAAATATCACTAGTCATATTACCTCTCCTCACTTGTAAGTATAATATATTCTCGTTAAGAAACAGCATAAACTTTACAGTAATATTTCTTCATCTTCACAGAAATATGGTTCTCCAGTTCCATCTATTTTCCAAGGAGAATTACTACTCTCTCTTATTAAAATAAATCCTTTTTCGTCAATACCACTATCAATTGGCATAATAGAGTCATCTACATACTTTTTATCATATTTCACCCTAAAAATTATCACATTGTTTATATCAATATTCCTCATATTTCCTCTACCATCATTTAAATAATTATGGTAGTTTCTCTTATCTTTTAATAAAGCAACCTCTTTAATTTCTGCACTATTAATATTGGTTAACATAAAATTTGTATCTTTATAAACTTCTGTGTAACATTTTTTAAACTCTTCTTCATTTCTATCATTCTCATATTTAAATGAATTTTTAATAACATCTAACCCCTCATTGATTTCATTATCACTAAAACCAACTTCTTCCTTTGTTATATTACATGCTATAATTCCCATATTCATAATCACAATAAATATCATTAAGATAACTCTTCTTAGATTTCCTCTCATACTAACACCTCTTATATTTATTATAGCCAAGTTATTACATACTTTTATACTTAAAAAAGAAATAAAAGCCAATAATCAATAGATCATTGGCTTTTTTAACTACGCTAAGGTCAACTCTAGCTAATATTTATAATTTTAATTATCTTACCTATAAATACTTCTTCTGTTATTACTTCAGCACTATTTATATTTTTTATTATAAGTTAGTGTATCCCATAAGATTAAAGTCCACTTCTCTTGCAACTTCTCTACCTTCTCTAATAGCCCATACAACTAAAGACTGTCCTCTATGCATATCACCAGCTGCAAATACATTTTTTAATGTTGTCTTATAAGAATCCTTAGCCGTTAAAACATTAGTACGTTCATTTAATTCAACACCAAATGCTTTAGTTACCTTTTCTTCACAACCTAAGAATCCTGCTGCAATTAAAACCATATCAGCTTCAACTTCATATTCTGATGAAGGAATCTCCACCATACTTAATCTACCAGACTTTTCATCCTTCTTAGCTTCTAGTTTAACAACCTTTAATCTACAAAGCTCACCTTTTTCATTTTTTATAAATTCTTTAATTGTTGTTTGATAAACCCTTGGATCTTCTCCAAAGACAGCTATGGCTTCTTCTTGTCCATAATCAGTCTTTAAAATTCTAGGCCACTCTGGCCATGGATTATCCTCTGTTCTCTCATCTGGAAGTTTCGGCATCATCTCCAACTGAAGTATTGATACTGCTCCATGTCTTATAGATGTTCCTACACAATCATTTCCTGTATCTCCACCACCTATAACTACAACCTTTTTTCCCTTTGCTGAAATGTAATTTCCATCCTGTAAGTTTGAGTTTAAAAGGCTCTTAGTTGTAGACTTTAAAAAATCTACTGCAAAATATATACCCTTAGCTTCTCTACCAGGAACTTTAATATCTCTAGGGTTTGATGCACCACAAGCTAAAACCACACTATCATATTCTTTTAAAATCTTAGAAGCCTTAGCTTTAGTATCAATATTAGTATTAGTTATAAATATTACTCCTTCTTCTTCCATAACCTTAACTTTTCTATCAATTACACTCTTATCAAGCTTCATGTTAGGTATTCCATACGTTAAAAGTCCACCAATTCTATCTTCTCTTTCAAAAACAGTTACACTATGCCCTCTTCTATTTAATTGATCTGCTGCTGCAAGACCAGAAGGACCAGAACCTATTATAGCAATCTTCTTACCTGTTCTTATAGTTGGTGGTTTGGAATTTGCTAATCCACTTAAATAAGCATTCTCAATTATGCACCTTTCGTTTTCCTTAATAGATATAGACTCTCCATTAAGTCCACATGTACAACCTACTTCACAGGGTGCTGGGCATACTCTTGATGTGAATTCGGGAAAGTTATTAGTTTTTAATAATCTTTCATAGGCCTTATCAAAGTTTCCACTAAAAATCAAGTCATTCCACTCTGGAATAAGATTATGAAGTGGGCAGCCAGTAACTGCCCCCTTTATTAAAATACCAGATTGACAAAAGGGAACTCCACATTCCATACATCTAGCACCTTGAAGTTGTTGTTTTTCATTAGAAAGTGAGATATGAAATTCATTAAAGTTTTTGATTCTCTCTAAAGTTGAAATTTCCTCACTTGTTTCACGATTATATTCTAAAAAACCTGTTGACTTACCCATAGACAATACCTCCCTATTTACATTTATTCTCATAGAAAGCTTCTATTTGTGCTTCCTCATAGCTTAAGCCTTTAGCTTGGAATGAGGCTATAGATTTTAGCATTCTATCATAATCTTTAGGTAAAATCTTCTTAAACTTTGGTAAGTATTCTTCAAAGCTTTCTAAAATTTCCTTACCCTTAGGTGAGTTAGTAGCATTAACATGCTCTTCTATCATAGTTTTTAACTCTTGAGCATCAGACTTAGAAGTAATCTCTTCAGATACAATAAGCTCCTTGTTAAGCTTCATATATAAATCTCTATCTTCATCTAATACATAGGCTATTCCGCCACTCATACCAGCTGCAAAATTCTTACCTGTCTTTCCAAGTATAGCAACACGTCCTCCTGTCATATATTCACAGCCATGCTCTCCTACGCCTTCAACTACAGCAATTGCTCCTGAATTTCTTACACAGAACCTTTCCCCTGCAACACCATTAATGAATGCCTTACCACTAGTTGCACCATATAAAGAAACATTTCCTATTATAATATTATCTTCACTCTTAAATTTAGCTTCTCTTGGAGGATAAATAATAAGCTTACCACCTGATAACCCTTTACCAAAGTAATCATTACTATCCCCTTCAATCTCTAATGTTAATCCTTTAGGTATAAATGCACCAAAACTTTGCCCACCGCTTCCATTACATTTAACCTTTAACGAATCTTCTTCTAGTCCATCTTCATTATTTTTTGTAATTTCAGAACCTAAAATTGTACCTAATGTTCTGTCTATATTAGTTATATTTAGAGTTACTGTTTTCTTTTTCCCGCTCTTTATAGCATCCTTAAATTCCTTTAATAAAACACTTTCATCTACTGTTTTCTCTAATCCAAAGTCATAAACACTCTTTTTACAATATTCAATCTTCTCCGATGTATAAGGATTGTTTAATACTCTAGTTAAATCTATATTTTTACCCTTTTCTTTTAATATTACTGATTTTTCCTTTAATAAATCTGTTCTTCCAACTAATTCATCTACTGTTCTAACCCCAAGTTTAGCCATATATTCTCTTAACTCTTTTGCTATAAACTCCATAAAGTTAATAACGTACTCTGGTTTACCTCTAAATCTCTTTCTTAGTTCAGGATTTTGAGTTGCAATACCTACAGGACAAGTATCTAAATTACATACTCTCATCATTACACATCCCATAGTTACAAGTGGTGCTGTTGCAAACCCAAATTCTTCTGCCCCAAGAAGTGCTGCAACAAGAACATCTTTACCACTCATTAACTTACCATCTGTTTCAAGTATTACTTTGTCTCTTAATCCATTCATTATAAGAGTTTGATGAGTTTCAGCTAGTCCAAGTTCCCATGGAAGTCCAGCATTATAAATTGAGCTTCTAGGTGCTGCTCCTGTCCCTCCATCATAACCTGATACAAGTATTACCTGTGCCCCTGCTTTTGCTACACCGGCAGCTATAGTACCCACCCCAGCTTCTGATACTAATTTAACTGATATTCTAGCATCTCTATTAGAATTCTTACAGTCATATATTAATTGCGCTAAGTCTTCAATTGAATAAATATCATGATGTGGTGGTGGTGAAATCAGTCCAACTCCTGTTGTAGAGTGTCTTGTTTTAGCAATCCATGGATATACCTTTCCACCAGGAAGATGACCACCTTCACCTGGTTTTGCCCCTTGTGCCATCTTAATTTGAATTTCTTTAGCGCTCACTAAATATCTAGATGTAACACCAAATCTTCCAGATGCAACTTGCTTTATAGCAGAACATCTATTTAATCCATCTTCACAAATATTAAGTCTATATAAATCTTCTCCACCTTCACCTGAATTAGACTTACCTCCAAGCTTGTTCATAGCAATAGCTAAAGTTTCATGTGCCTCTCTTGAAATTGATCCATAAGACATAGCTCCTGTCTTAAATCTCTTAACAATTGAGCTTACACTTTCTACTTCTTCTATAGGAATCCCATTAGATGGATATTTAAAGTCAAATAGCCCTCTTAAATTTACTTCACTCATTTCATTATCTATTAAATGAGTATATTCTTTAAATAAACTATAGTCACCTTTTCTAGTAGCTTCTTGTAAAAGATGTATTGTTTTAGGATTATATAAATGTTCTTCTTTATCACTTCTAAATTTATGACTTCCAAAACTATCTAATGTTAAATCTACTTTAAGCCCTAATGGATCAAAAGCTTTAGAATGTAATGCATCAATATCTTCTTCTATATCTTTTAAAGATATTCCACCAATTCTACTTACAGTACCTGTAAAGTACTTTTCTATAACATCTTCATTTATACCAATAGCTTCAAAAATCTGTGACCCTTGATATGACTGAATAGTTGAAATACCCATTTTAGATGCTATTTTTACTATTCCCTTTAAAATTCCCTCATTATAATCATTAACTGCTGCATAAAAGTCTTTATCTAGAAGCTTGTCTTCTATAAGTTCCTTAATACTATCTTGAGCTAAATAAGGATTAATAGCACTTGCACCATAACCTAATAATGTTGCAAAATGATGAACCTCTCTTGGCTCTGCGCTTTCAAGAATCATAGCTAAAGATGTTCTCTTTTTTGTTTTTACTAAGTGTTGCTGAAGTGAAGAAACTGCTAATAATGAAGGTATTGCAACATGATTTTCATCCACCCCTCTATCTGAAAGTATTAGTATATTAGCTCCTTCACTATAAGCCCTATCTGCCATTATAAATAAATGTTCTATAGCTTTTTTAAGGGATGTATTTTTATAATAAATTAATGGTACTACCTTCACCTTAAATCCAGGAGCATTTATATTTTTAATCTTTAATAAATCTGTAGAAGTTAATATTGGATTGTGGATTTTTAATACTCTACAGTTTTCTCCTTTTTCTTCTAGGAGATTTCCATCTTCCCCTAAATAAACTGATGCTGAAGTTACAATTTCTTCTCTAATTGCATCTATAGGTGGATTGGTAACTTGAGCAAAGAGTTGCTTAAAATAGTTAAATAGTGGTTGATGTTTTTTAGAAAGAACAGCTAATGGACTATCTATTCCCATAGCAGCTGTAGGTTCACTACCATTTTTAGCCATAGGTAATATAGATGTCTTTATATCTTCATAACTATAACCAAAAGCTTTTTGAAGCCTTGCTATTTCATCCTTTGAATATTCCAAAACACCTTTATTAGGTATTTGTAACTTTTTAAGACTTACAAGATTTTTATCTATCCATTCACCATAAGGCTTTCTTGATGCGTAATATTCCTTTAATGTATCATCATCTATAAGTTTACCTTCTTTTGTATTCACCAAAAGCATTTTTCCTGGTCTTAATCTATCCTTTAAAACTATCTTGGATTGATCTAAGTCTAATACTCCAACCTCTGATGAAAGAATTAAGTAATCATCTTCTGTTATATAGTAACGAGAAGGTCTAAGTCCATTTCTATCAAGAACTGCTCCCATTATATCCCCATCACTAAATAATATTGATGCAGGACCATCCCAAGGCTCCATCATTGTTGCATAATACTGATAAAAATCTCTCTTGGATTTGCTTATTGTATTATTTTTTTCCCAGGGTTCTGGAATTGCTATCATAACTGCTAAAGGTAATGGCATGCCACTCATTACTAAAAATTCTAATGTATTATCTAGCATTGCAGAATCAGAACCACCTCTATTTACTACAGGCAGTATCTTGTCCATCACATCCTTTAAGTATGTAGATTCCATGTTTTCCTCTCTAGCAAGCATTTTATCCACATTACCTCTAATCGTATTTATCTCCCCATTATGAACCATAAATCTATTTGGATGAGCTCTATCCCAACTTGGATTTGTATTTGTACTAAACCTAGAATGGACTAAAGCTATTGCAGACTTATATAAAGGATTTTGTAAATCTAAAAAGAATGAGCGTAATTGCCCAACTAAAAACATTCCTTTATAAACAATAGTTCTACTTGATAAAGAAACAACATAAGTGTCATCATTACTTTGCTCAAATACCCTTCTTACAATATAAAGTTTTCTATCAAAATCTAATCCTTCATTAATATCTTTAGGTTTCTGTATAAATCCTTGTATAATGCAAGGCATACACTCTCTTGCCTTACTTCCTAAAACATCTGGTACTGTAGGAACTTCTCTCCAACCTAAAAATTCTAACCCCTCCTTTTCTACAATAACCTCAAACATCTTCTTTGCACGATTTTTCTTAAGCTCATCTTGAGGGAAGAAGAACATACCTATTCCATAACTTCTCTCAGAACGCAAAAAGATGCCGAAAGGTTTAACTGCTTCTTTAAAGAAGTCATGTGATATTTGAAGTAATATTCCTACTCCATCACCAGTCTTACCTTCGGCATCTTTGCCAGCTCTATGCTCTAAATTCTCAACTATCTTCAAGGCTTTTTCAACAGTATCATGTGTTTTTAAGCCCTTGATATTTACTATAGCACCAATCCCACAATTATCGTGCTCAAACTCAGGACGGTACATTCCATTATAAGCTCCATTGCTTATTCTATCTTGCCTACCCATATACTCTATCCTTTCTTTATTCTTTTTTCTATAATATACTCTGTTATAAGAAAAAAGTAAATATATTCTTAGGCATTTCTATGTATTTTTATCAATCTTTAAGTTTAAACGTTATTTTTTTGATACTTTATTATAGAACATAATTTAATACTTATTATTCCTAATAAAACACCTATTAATAATCCTATAACTACATCTGATGGATAATGCACATATAAATATAATCTAGAAAATCCAATTATAGTAGCTAAAATTAATGAAATTGCTCCAATTTTTTTATCCATATAAATTAAAACTGTAGCAGCTGCAAATGAAGACATTGTATGTCCTGATGGAAAAGAAAAATCTAAAGGCTTCTTAATTAAAATATCTATGGCTGTATTAATATCAAAAGGCCTTACTCTAGCAACTACTGGTTTCAAAAATAAGTTACCTATTAATAAACATAGAATCAATGCACATCCCATCATAACTCCATATTTTCTAGTTTTTTTATAAATAAGAAGTAATACACAAATAATTATCCAAACTATACCTGCATTCCCTAAAGAAGTTACAATAGGCATAAACCAATCTAAAAAAGTACACTTAAAAACACTTTGAATCCAATCTAAAATAGTAATATCCATGTTATATATATAATCCATTTCTAACCTCACATATTTTTTATTAATTATATCAAAATTTATTATATATTAAAAGGAGTTTAACATTAAAGCTAAACTCCTTTTAATATTAGATTTCTACAATTACAGGCACAACCATAGGTCTTCTTTTTATCTTTTCATAAACATAACTATTTATATCAGTTCTTATATTTTTCTTTATTTCTGCCCATTCTGTAATATCATTATCAAGACATTTCTCTACTGAATCTGTTGCAATATTCCTAAGTTCCTTCATTAGTTCCTCAGAATCTCTTACGTAAACAAATCCTCTTGTAATTATGTCAGGTCCAGATGTAATGCTTTTACTTTCTTTATTTATAGCAACTACAACTGTAATAATTCCATCTTGAGAAAGAGATTTTCTATCTCTTAAAACTATGTTACCTACATCTCCAACACCACTACCATCAATTAATATTCTTCCCGATGGTACTTTTCCTACAACTTTACCCCATCTTCTAGTTAATTCAAACACATCACCATTTTCTAGAATAGCTATATTGTTTGGTCTAACTCCCATTATTTCTGAAAGTTGAGCATGTTTCTTTAAATGCTTATACTCACCATGGACTGGTAAGAAAAATTTAGGTTTAACTAAAGCATGGATTAGCTTTAATTCATCTTCACAAGCATGCCCTGAAACGTGTATAGCTTCCATCGAACTATAAATTACATCTGCTCCCCTTTTACTTAATTCATTAATTATATTGGAAACAGACTTTTCATTTCCAGGTATTGGTGTAGCTGATATTATTACCATATCACCTTTTTCAACTTGAATACTTCTATGATTTCCAGCAGCTATTCTTGTTAAGGCAGACATAGGTTCTCCTTGGCTACCAGTAGTTACAATAGTAATCCTATCATTTGCATAATTTTTAACTTCATCTAAACCAACTAACATACCTTCTGGTATATTTAAATATCCAAGCTTTATAGCAACTTCAGATATTTTCTCCATACTACGCCCACTAAATGCAATCTTTCTCTTTGTAAGTTCACAAGCATTAATTATTTGTTGTAACCTATGAATATTTGACGCAAAGGTTGCAATTATTATTCTTCCTGATGCCTTAGTAAAGTACCTGTTTAAGGTTTCACCTAAAGAACTTTCTGACATAGTATGACCTGGATGAGTTACATTTGTACTATCTGCCATTAAAAGTAAAACTCCCTTTTTACCTAATTCAGCAAATCTACCTAAATCGATAACCTTTCCATCTATAGGTGTATAATCAACCTTTATATCACCAGTGTGAATAATTACTCCTATTGGAGTATGTAAAGCTAAAGCACAACTATCAGCTATACTATGATTTGTTCTTATGAATTCTATTTTAAAGTTGTTTAGTTTTACAGTTTCTCCTTGTTCAACAACATTTAAAGTACAATCATTTAACATTTTGTGCTCTGTCAGCTTAGTTTCAATTAATCCTAAAGTTAATCTAGTTCCGTACACTGGTACATTTAATTCCTTTAATATATAAGGTAAGGCTCCTATATGGTCTTCATGTCCATGTGTTATAAATATACCTTTAACCTTGTCCTTATTTCTTTTAAGGAATGTTATATCTGGAATAACCAAATCTATTCCATATAAATCTTCATCTGGGAAAGCTAACCCGCAATCAACAACTATAATTTCATCATCATATTGAAATGCAGTTATATTCTTTCCTATTTCTCCAAGTCCCCCTAAAGGGATAATTTTTATGCTCTTATACTTTTGCAAATTTATTCTCCTATCCTTTTCTATAATTTATTGCTTTATTTTAATATTATTTAAAATCGTTTATAATCTCTTACTTTATAATATAATTAATCTCATTCCTTTGCAAGATATTAAATTATACTATTGTTTACTTATATTTTGTGTAAAGAATATATTTTTATACAATTAACAAAGAAAGTCATGAAGAATTTTATATCCTTCATGACTTAAATTTAATTATTTATTTTTTCTTATGCATTAACAACATAGCTATTAAGGAAAGTAGTGACATTAAGCCTAAGCCTCCAATATTACCACTTTCGTCACCAGTATTTACAGGTTCTTTTTCATTATCTTCCTTTGAAGGTACTTCTGGTTCTTTAGGGTCTTCTGGTAATAATTCTTCTTTTATATTTTCTACCTTCAATAATATCTCAAGATTTTCATTATTTATAGTAACATTTTCAGAAAAATCACTTAAAACATATCCTTCTGGTGCCTTTGTTTCTATAACAATATAGCTACCATAAGGTAGTTGTATAGAATTAGCTACTCCTTCTTCATTTGTAATAATAGTATCTAAAGTATTACCTTCTAAATCTCTTATTTCAAATTCTGCTCCTGATAGCTTAATACTTTCATCAATACTATCTACCTTTAGAATATTTATCTTACCTAGAATCTTTGTATTTTCAAATGTTAACTCTATTATTTGTCCATTTGAATCTATTGTTACATTCTTAGATTCTTCTGATAATTCATATCCTGATGGTGCACTTACTTCTGCTACTGTGTAGCTTCCGTATGGAAGTTCTTTTGACGTTCCTACTCCGTTTTCATCAGTAGTTATTGTATCTACTACAGTTCCTTGGAAATCCTTAACTTCAAACACTGCTCCTGGTAACTTAATATTTTCATCAGCACTATCTACCTTTAGAATATTTATCTTTCCTAA